>NZ_NSFZ01000024.1:0-17788 GCF_002294915.1 Mesorhizobium sp. WSM3879
GGGAAGAACCGGACCGAAATCGAGCAGTCCACCCTCAGGCTTGTCGTAACGGACAAGAAGCACTTTGGCGCGAGCTTCCTCGAAGCTACCGGTTCGGCAGCCCATCTTGAGCAGTTGAAGATATACGCTGCCGAGAGAGGGTTCGCCCTCAGACCCGATGGTCTGTACCGCGGGAGAAAGCTGATCGCATCATTGACAGAGGTGGAAATCTACGACGCGCTGGGCCTGCAGTTCATCGAACCCGAACTGCGCGAAGGCAGGGACGAGATTGAGCGGGCAGCGAGGCGGCAACTCCCTACCCTTGTCCGGGATGAAGATCTCAATGGCATCCTGCATTCTCACACCACCGCATCCGATGGCACCGAGACGCTTGAGGCAATGGCTGAAGCGACCCGTGAGCGCGGGTTCGAGTATTATGGTGTCGCCGACCATTCGCAGTCTGCGCACTACGCGGGCGGCCTCACATTGCAGGAGATTGCTGAGCAGCACCGCGAAGCGGATCGGCTGAACAAGAGGTATGGTGGAAAATTCCGTATCCTCAAGGGCATTGAGGCAGACATCCTGGCTGATGGCTCGCTTGACTATCCGGACCACGTCTTGGAGCAGTTCGATTTCGTTGTGGCGAGCGTGCACAGCCGCTTCAAGTTGCCGAAGAAAGAGCAGACGGAGCGTATCATTGAGGCAATCGCGAACCCCTTCACGACAATCATCGGACACATGACCGGTCGCCAGCTGTTGCGTCGACCCGGCTATGATCTCGACGTCGACAAGGTCCTCAGAACGTGCGCAAGATATGGCGTCGCTGTCGAAATCAACGCGCATCCGTGGCGGCTCGATCTCGACTGGCGGTGGCATCAGAAGGCACTCGACTACGGCTGCATCTTCAGCATCAATCCGGACGCTCATTCGATCCGAGAACTCGACCACATGCATTGGGGTGTCGAGATGGCGCGCAAGGGGGGCGTGCCTAGGACGCGGGTTCTCAACGCGATGGGTTCGGCGGCCCTGCTTGCGCACCTTTCAAAGCGCAAGCGCGAGTCCAAGACCGGCGGCAAGCGCCGTTCGTCTGGGCCGAAAGCTGTCGCATGAGCTCGAGGTCCTGGCTTTCGAAGCATAGGTTAGCGCTTAGTGTTGGCTTTCGAAGCATAGATTAGCGCTTAGTTTCGACGTCAGCAGCTTTGGCCTAGTTCGGCAATTGGAGGCCTGTAAATGCCTGGAAGGGGGCCGGAAGGGGTAGAACCGCTTGTGGAATAATTGAACTGAAAGCTGACCTTCGCGCCCAGCACATTGGCGGCTATTTTGCGCCAAGGACCGGACATTGCATCGCTAGCATGTGCGTCATGATGCCCCGAGCTTGTCGAGCAAGGTCTTGGCCTCTTTCAGATCGAGCGTGTCGAAGCCCTCGGTGAACCAGCCGTAGGTCGGCGCGAGCAGGTCGTGGGCCTCCGCGCGCTTGCCCTGTTCGGCCAAAAGGCGCGCAAGCGATGTGGCGGCGCGGAGCTCCCAGGATTTGGCACCTTGCTCACGAGACCGTTGGATCGCCTGGCGGAACGAGATTTCAGCCTCGTGCCAGTCGCTTGGTTCCGCGGCAGCGCATATGGCTCCGCGGAGCCGCAGCAATTCGGCATCGCACCACCGCTCGCGGGACCGGTTCACCTGGTCGAGAGCCCGATCGATCAGGCACACGCCGTCCGACGCGCGATTGACACTCCCGAGCAGCTCCCCGAGGAATCCCATCGTGTACGCCTGCGTCACTTGCGTTCCGACGGCCTGCATCCGCGCCAGGCTTTCCTCGATTTGGACGATCGCTCGCTCCTTATGGCCCTGCTTCGCCAAGAGCCATCCCTGCTGCTGGGCGGCCATGGCAATCCAGAACGGATACGCCTGCTCGGTCGCGAAGGTGAGCGCACGGTCGTTCCGCTCCTCGGCTTCGGCCACCTCGCGCCGGAATATTCGTAACCACGCTGCCCATACCAGCACGTAAGCGCGGCTGAAGGGGTGCGCCAATCGCTCGGCCAAGACAAGGGCGTCTTCCATCCGGGTCAGCGCCTGGTCGGGGTAGCCGAGGTGCCAAAGCACCGCTGACCCACGACATAGGCAAATCGGTCCGGGATCCTGGCCGTAGAGGGCGAGATGTGCTCGATGTCGTTGTGGGCGATAGGCTTCGGAGGCCAGCTCCAGATGTTTGCGTGCGTCCCTGAAGTCGCCGCGCCAAGAAGAGCTTACCCCCCGGGCATAATGGGCTTCGACCACCCACACGGGATCGTTACTCTGCAGAGCAAGGTCGAGAAGCCGTCCGCTCAGGTCGTGCGCCGACGTGAGTTGGGCGCCCGTGGCCGAGTAGATGGCCAGGCCGAGCAGAACCGGGAAGACAGCCGCATCTTCCGGCATCAGCTCGCAAAGGCGGCGCGCGCGGGAATAGACCCGCTCGACCTCGGCATTTGCGTAGCCATTCTTGGCGGTGAGCACGCGGCCCAGCACCGTTAGCGCTGCGAGCTCGCGCCGCTGGCGCTCCCGGCCCGCAGGCAGCGTTTCGATCAAGTTCAGCGCTTTCTGCAGATGGTTTTGGGCCTCATCGTTGGCCGAACGGTCGTTGGCGCTCTCTCCCGCGCGCTGCCAATAGCCGATGGCCTGAATCGAGAGGCCCGCGGCCGTGTAGTGCTGAGCCACGATCTCGGGCTCGTGTTCGACGACCTCGCCGAATTGCTGCTCCAGTGCATGGGCGATCCGGGTGTGCAGCTGCTGGCGGCGACTCCGCAGCAAGGTGGCATAGGCGGCATCTCCCACCAATGCGTGCTTGAAGATGCAGGTCGCGTGCGGCGGCCGACCGCGTGCGATCACGAGCTCGGCGCCGATCAGTTGGTCGAGAGCGCCCTGCAGTTCCCGTTCCTTGCGCTGCGCGACTACCGCCAGCAGCTCATACGAGAACTCGCGGCCGATGGCGGCGCCAATCTGCGCGACCTCCCGCGCTGGCGTCATCAGCCGATCGAGGCGCGCCACCAGAGAATCCTGCAGGGTTGCAGGGATCGCCAACGGTGGCAGCGGGCCCGAGAGTGCGTAACGGTCGCCTTCATCGGTCAGCACGTCAGATTCAATGACGGCCTTGGTCACCTCCTCGAGGAACAGGGGCACGCCGTCTGTCTTGGCCACCATCTGCTCGAGCAATCCGCCCGGAAGCGCCTTGCCCCCGGTCAACCGCTCCACCAGGGTTGCGCCCTGCCGGCGGCTCAAGCGTTTCAGCGTGAGCGAGGTGACCTGAGGGTGGCCGGTCCACCGCGGCTCGAATTCAGGGCGGAAACTGAAGATCGCCAATACTGCAAGACGGGGGATCTGCGGGACCAATCGGTCGAGAAGCTCCAGCGACGTTGGATCAATCCAGTGGATATCCTCGAAAACCATCAGCACCGGCTGGCGGGCCGCCAAGCCAATTAGCTGCCCGGCCAGAGCCTCGAGGGTCAGTTCCTTCCGGCGCTGAGGGCTGAGGTTCAGGGGTGCATAGCGGCTGCCTGCCGGGAGCGAGAGAAGCGCCGACAACAAAGGGGCGACGTCCCGGACCTTGTCTGTGGACCGCGCCAAGAGGCGCTCCAGCTTGTCGAGTTTTGCGCTCGGTGAATCGTCCGGATGGAAGCCAGCCGCGCGGGTGAGTTGGACAATCGACGGGCGAAGGGCGCTATTTGCGTGGAACGGCGAGCACTGGCAGCGTATGCGGATGTGCGGCCGGTCCCGCAGACGCCCGCAGAGCGCCTGAATCAGATGCGACTTGCCGATGCCAGGCTCACCGGAGAGCAGGACCACCTGCCCCTCGCCGGCCGCGGCCTTGCTCCAGAGCTCCGCGAGCAGAGCAAGCTCGTGCTTGCGCCCAACCGTGGGCGTTAGGCCGCTCGTCGCGCGCGCTTCAAACCGGCTCTCGGCGGCACTCTCGCGAAGCACGCGCCAAGCGCGGATGGGGGCGTCGAAACCTTTCAGGTTGTGCAGGCCCAGGTCGGCGAACTCGAACAGCCCGCCGAGCAGTCGGCGCGTCGCGAGCGCGATCACGATCTGGCCGGGCGCCGCCAATGCTTGCAGCCGCGCCGCAAGGTTCGGCGATTCTCCGACCACCGCTTCCTCCTGCGCCGCTCCTTCGCCGATGAGATCGCCCACCACCACCAGCCCCGTTGCGATGCCGACACGTATTGCCAGCTCCGCTTGTGCCGGGGTCGCGAGCCTTGCGATCGAATCAATGACCGCCAGCCCCGCGCGCACGGCTCGCTCTGCGTCGTCCTCATGCGCCTTCGGATAGCCAAAATACACCAGCACACCGTCGCCCATGTATTTAGCCACAAACCCGCCAAAGCGACGCACCGCCTCGGCAACGCAGTTGTGATAGGCCGCAATCACCTCACGCAAATCCTCAGGGTCCATTCGCGCGGAGAGTGATGTCGAGCCGACAAGGTCCGAGAACATCACCGTGACCTGGCGGCGCTCGGCGGTGTCCTTTGCGGCGTTGTCGATTGCCGGAGGCGCATCGGATAACAGCTGTTTTGATACGCTTCCTTGAGCGCGCAAGGCTGCGATGGCGTCGAGCAGCTTACGACGATGTCCGACAAGTCCGACACCCAGATCCTTCAAGTCCTCGGCCGTCAACCTCGGCAGGACTGTGTCGTCGATTTTATTCTTGCGGAAGGAGGCCTCATACTGTTCGAGGCCAAGCCTCCGCAGCCAACCTTCGACGTCCATGGCGGCGCCCCTGGCTTGCCTAGCCACGCATGATCCACCAAGGGGGACAGCCTGTCTAGGACTGGGTTTCGATGACCCGTTTTTGGTCAAACCCGGACATCATGCCGCCTGAGCCGAATGCCTGCGTTCGGGAAACGACGAAGGAGCCATCGGCGGCGGACATGCGGCGCTTTCCAGACAAGCATCGTTGGGGCCGACAGCGGACTGGCAGCTTCAGTCTACAAATATTCGACAGCGGTCGTTATGGGCGGCGTGGGATCAGCGGACGCTACCTAGATTGGTTTGTGCCGCCTGCGAAGCCAATGCAAACAGCGACAGGAGCGAGCGTTATGCAATGACAGGGAAGATCACGGTTATTGTGGTGCCCGCGGCGGAGCTCTCTTGCTGGACATTACCGCCCATCTGCCGGGCGAGCGCCTGGATCAATTTCTGTCCCGACCCGCCAGGCCGGGGATTCTGAATGCCACGACCGTTGTCGGCAACGGTCAGGCGTGCCTCGCCGTAGCCTATCCCGGACTCAAGCTTGACAACGATACGCCCGCCCTCCGCTCCGAACGCATGCTTGACTGAGTTCATCGCGGCTTCGTTCAAGATAAGACCGAGCGGCACCGCGCGTTCAATCGAGAGCTCGACTTCGTCGGCCGCGATCTCGATCGTTGCAATTTCCACCTGCGTCTGCAGCGAAGCGCAGAGCGCCCGCAAGTAACCGGCGACGTCCACCGTTCGGAGGTCCTGCCCCGGTGCCAGTTGGTCATGAGCAAGCGAAATGGCATTAACTCGGTTAGCCACGTGTTCCAGTGCCCGGTGCACTTCCGGCCTTTCAAGGCGGCGCTTCTGAATGGCTATCGAGGCCAGGATCAGCTGAAAGTTGTTCTTTACGCGGTGCTGCATCTCCCGCAGCAGCACCTCGCGTTGTTGCGCCTGGACTAGAGCCGTGGTCGATTCCAGGTTGCTTCGGTCCACCTCTGGTCGCCGCATTGCCGAAGCAATGAGGGCAGCAGCAGCCGTCATGAAGTCGACGGTATCTTCGCTGAAGTTGCGCGTGACCGAGGAATCCACCTCCAGCACGCCCCAGGCAGCACCCTTGATGAGGATCGGCACGTTCGCCAGCGATTTGATGTGGTGCTCTCTCAGCACATCTGAAAAGACGTATTCGCCATCCTGCTCAGCGGCCGTGCCATCGACAATCACTAAAGGCTCGGCTGTCTGATAAGTCCGGCCGGGCGGCGATCGCAGATCCGCCGAAAAAACAGCGTTCCGCACAGTCCCTTCCTTCCACCCGAAGCCGGCCTCCATGAACAGGTCCGCGGTGCGCGGGCGGTAGCGAAGGATTTTTGCGTGGTCTATCTCAACAGCCCGGGCTACCTGCACACAGGCCTGATCGAGGAAGCGGCCGAGCGGAGTCTGCTCGCCCGCTACGCGGCCAAGGTCCACGAGAATGCGGACATGTCGGCGCAACTTGGCTAGCTCGGTGGTGGGGTCCAATGATGAGATCCTCTCGAGCAGGGTTGAAAAACCAACGCATGAGCCTGCGAATTGCTCCGATCTCGCACCTTGGCAAGCAAGTGACGCGGATGAGTAGGAGCGCTCTGCGTATGCGATCAGAACTACGAGTTGCTGCCTAGCCGAGTTTGCGACGTTCCTCGTGTCAGCCTTCGCCGGTTTTTAGGCGAGATCAGAGCCTTGTATGACCAACATGCTGAAGGGTTTCGGTTGCCGTCAGGCCTACGAAAGCCTCTCATGCAAGAACCCGCGCTATGAGGCTTTGTGTCTCGGGTGTGCCAGCGTCTGTCGCGACGTCCGCATGAGGCGCTGGTGGCTGGTCAAGCGTGGGGCCTCTGGGCCAGGTCGAAGAGCTTCTTGCGGTGATGCCCGACAGGCTTCACGTGCCTGACGACCGGCGCCAAAGCGATCCGCATGGCGCGCTGATCGCAACGGTCGCGGCTGGCAGGGTGATTGGGCCTCTGCTCGACCGTCAGGGAGCGCTTGTGCTGCTTGAGACCGAAACGCATCAGGTTCGATCCTCGATATGAACCTTCGGGGTGAACTGGTCAGGGGGCTCGGCGCGCCTATGACAAGCCGGAGCGGTCGGTGGCAACGTGCTGGCGGGCATACCCGACCCCGGCAAACCGGCGCGAGCGGCACCTGCTGGAGCGCTGATGCGCTGCAGACGCAATGAGCGCAGGCGCCATTCAGAAAGTGGGCTGATCTCCCTATTACCGCGGTCGCGATCCATCAAGAGTTGGTCGCAGTCGGCCTAAGTGAGCTCAAAACAGAAATCGCAGATCAGGTCCGCAACTTTTACCGCTTCAAAATCGGTCATGTGTGCCGCTGTCTCAACCGCAGCCGTGACCAAGTCGTCCTGATCGACGGCCAGGAGGTCCAAAATTCTTGCAAACTTAAGCTTCAACTCCAGGTCGCCCGCGAACTCGTCGAGGGTCACGTTGAGGATACTCTCGTTCGCTTCGATCAGCCGCGTTTGAATGCCATCCGACGACGCGGCCAGTGCCCTTACGGCTGCGAAGAAATGCCCTCGCGCGTTTGAATATTTTTCCACCATCGGTCACCGCCGGTCGTGATTGAGGATTGGGTTCGTCGCCGTCCCGTCGGATGTTCCACTATGCTCGGCCAGAGAGCCTTCTGGCCAGCCGCGTGCCTTCCCTGCGGTCAGGCTGCAACGCGCCGCTTTGCCGATGCACGTTTAGCCTTTGGCAAACCGGCGGGGGCGGCAGCTTCTTTGGCCAGCCGAGCCAGTCTGAGCCGCTGCGTCTTTGACTCGCGCTCGGTCTCTTTGTCCATGATCTCTCGTGCGGCTTGTGTGGTCGCGTCGCCCTTGCTCTCCCTAGCTGTCGGCTTCGGCTTGAACACGGCTTCAGCAATTGCATTGCGCATCATAGGTTCCTTAAACGAAAAAAGGCCGGGCGGGCCCGACCTTTCCAAAACGCCTCGACGGCCAGTGCCAGTACATCCGTGGTCAAGGGCCAGAAGCGGTATCCTTTAGGCGGCCCGAAGATTCTCGGCCGCGCTCTTGCCATTGCGGCGGTCCTGCACGACATCGAAGCTCAGTTTCTGGCCTTCTAGGATTGTGCGCATACCGGCACGCTCCACAGCGGAGATATGGACAAACACGTCCGCGCCGCCCGCTTCAGGAGCGATAAAGCCGAAGCCCTTGGTCGAATTGAAGAACTTTACGGTTCCAGTGTTCATAGCGATTTCCTTTCAAATCGGCATAGAAATTCGCGTCTGGCGACATGCCAAACGTCATATAGTCGAGATTTGAGAGGAAGATCGTTGGGCGCCGGAGCGCAAAAACAAGTTCAACAGCAAACATCGATTGCAGTTATATAGGCTTGAATTGCCGCCGACGCAAGCCTCTCCGACCATCATGGCTGTAGGCGGCTTTGCGCCGGGATGGGCCTCGCCACCGACTAAACCTTGAAATCCTTTGAGCGTTCTCGGTTCGAGCGGATAACGATCATGCCGTCATTAACGCTCGGGATCAAACACCTAGTGCGCTCTCAAACCTTGGTCGTCACCAACAACCAAGTGGTCTATTCTGAGACCGGATTTGGTGGCTAGCAGAACCGCGGTTTCATCAACCGCCTGTGCCGCCCGCTTCAGGATCAGTTCGGACCGAAGCACACCATCGGTGAAGTCTTTATCGGTCGCGTATACGGCTGTGGGCAGCGCGAAAGCCTCGAAGAAGCCAAATAGCGGCCTGAGTTGATGCTCAACGACAAGGGCATGGCGCTCGCCGCCCCCGGTGGCTGTGAGAAGCACGGGCTTACCTCTCAAGGCCCTTGGATCAAGCAAGTCGAAAAAATGCTTGAACAGCCCGGTATAGCTGCCCTTGTATGTCGGAGAGCCGACGACGAGCACGTCCGCGGCGACAACATGTGCAACTACGGTCTGGGCTTGAGCGTCGAGGTCACGGTGCCATCTGGCGGCCCCCAGCGAGGGACCGACATCCTCGACATCATACGTTTGATGGGACAGGCGATGGCGGCTGGCGATGTTCTGAACGATGAGGTCGACGAAAGCGCGGGTCTTCGAGGGTCGGCTGCAGTTCCCCGAAAAACCGACGATTGATGGATTTGACATAAGCCGAACTCCGATGGTCAAACTCAGACGTAAGCGGGCCTGGCACGGCACCAGCGATGCTGCGTGACCACTTCTCTCCTCTAGGCAAGAAATCGACCTGCCTAAGACGCCGCTACTCGGACACCGGCGCCCCGGCCGCGCCCAAACTCCAGATCCCAGCCGCGCTCCTTGAGGGGCAATTCACCCTGCAGTCCGAGCCGTGGAAAAAGCAGCTCGGCAACATTGAAAGCTTCCTCCAGATGCGGATAGGCCGAGGCAATAACCGTCTCCACGCCTATTTCCTGATATTCGCGAATACGGGCGGCAACGCTTTCCGCACTCCCGACAAGCGCGGTGCCGGCACCCCCTCGGACGAGACCCAATCCGGCCCATAGATTGGGAGCTATAACCAGCTTGTCGCGGCGTCCCTGGTGCAGAGCGGAGATGCGCTTTTGCCCGACCGACTCCGAAACCTTGGTGAATTGATGCTGGGCTTCAGCGATCACGTCGTCGGTGACGCGGCTGATCAGTCGATCCGCCGCCGCCCAGGCCTCCTCCTCCGTTTCACGCACGATCAGGTTTATGCGCAATCCGAAGCGGATTTTGCGACCTTGAGCCGCCGCTCGTGCCCTGACTCTATCGAACTTCTCCTCCACCTGCTCGACGGGTTCACCCCAGCTCAGATAGACGTCGGTGTGTTTGGCAGCGACCTCGATGCCCGCCTCCGAAGACCCGCCGAACCAAAGTGGCGGATAGGGTTGCTGGACCGGCGGGAAAGAAATGTCGGTGCCGTGAGCAGATAGATACTTGCCCTCGAAGTCCGCCGGCTCTCCGGACAGGATACGGCGCCAGATCGTGAGGAATTCATCAGTCTGGGCATAGCGCTCGTCATGACCGAGCTTGTTGCCGTCGCCGGCAAGGTCGGCCGGATCAGCGCCGGTGACGACGTTGAGCAGCACCCGGCCGCCGGAAATGCGGTCCAGCGTGGCTGCATGGCGCGCGAACAGTGCCGGCGTCCCACTGCCCGGCCGCAGCGCCAACAGGAATTTCAGCCGTTCGGTCAGCGGGATCAGCCCGGCGGCCACGATCCAGGCGTCCTCACACCGTGTTCCGGTTGGCAGGAGCACGCCCTTGAAGCCAAGCCGATCGGCGGCTTGCGCAATCTCCTTGAGATAGCCGAAGGTTGCCGGCCGGTGCCGCTCGTCGGTGCCGAGATAGGGGCCGTCGCCATGGGTCGGCAGGTACCAGTAGATATCGAGCGGGCGGGTGCTGTTGCCGGACATCGGATTGTCTCCTTCAATGATTGCGGAATCTATGGGAGCAAGCCTCAGAGCTTGCCCTTCCACGGGATGAGGCGATGTTCCAGCCAGCGCATGCCGCTGGTGAAGGCGAAGGCGAGCACGGCGATGACGATGAGGCCGACGAACACGACGTCGGTCGCGAGGAAATTGGCCGCCGACATGATCATGTAGCCGAGCCCGGACTGGGCTGCGATCAGCTCGGCCGCGACCAGAGTCGACAATCCTGCGCCGATGGCGATCTTGAGGCCGGTCAAGATCTCCGGCAAAGCGGACGGCAGGATGATGCTGGTGAAGAGTTGCAGCCGGTTGGCGCCGAGGGACAGCGCGGCGTTGATACGTTCGACGGGCACCGATCGCACGCCCGCCTGTGCCGCAAAGCAGATCGGGGCGAAGGTCGACAGCGACAGGAGAACGATCTTGGAGGTTTCGCCGATACCGAGCCATATGATCAGCAGCGGCAGGTAGGCCAGCGGCGGCAAGCCCCAGTAGAGATCGATCGGCACGCTGAAGATGCCCTTGACCCAGCGATTGAGGCCCATGAGCAGGCCAAGCGGAATGCCGACGAAAATGCCGACCCCGAGGGCCGCGGCAATCCGGCCAAGGCTTGCCAGCGTGTGGTCGAGCAGAGTGCCGTTGGCATAGCCGTCCGCCGCGACGGCGTTGAACTGGGTCAGCACATCGACCGGCGCCGGCAGGAACAGCGGCGACGCCCAGCCGAGTTGCGCGGCGAGTACCCACAATGCGATCAGCGCCGCCAACGTCACCAGGCTGATGCCGAACGTGCCTGCCGATGCTGAGCTGCGCGGCGGGGGAGACGGCCTCAGCTGGGCCGTGGCGGGAGGGAACGGGGTTTGGGAATTGGCGGCGAGCGTCATTGCAAGGTTCCTCTGCGGGCGCCTTCCGGCTGGTGGATGAGCGAGCGAATTTCCTGCCGCAGCTCGATGAAGCGCGGGTGGGACTGGATCGGCCCGATATCGCCGCTTTCGGCGAAATCGCGCACGAAATCGGCATCGAAGCGCGCAACGATACGGCCCGGCCGGGGCGACATCACGACGATGGTCGTGCCGAGTGTGAGGGCTTCCTCGATCGAATGGGTGATGAACAGGATCTGCTTGTTGGTCTTGACCCAGACGGAGGCCAGAAGCTGCTGCATGGTCTCGCGCGTCAGACTGTCGAGGGCGCCGAATGGCTCGTCCATCAAAAGGATTTTCGGATCGGTGGCCAGCGCCCGGGCGATGCCGACGCGCTGGCGCATGCCGCCCGACAGTTCGTAGGGTGGCTTTTCGGCGAAATCGGCGAGCCCGACCAGGTCAAGAAGGTGCCTCGACCGCTCATGGCGTTCGATGCGCGAGACGCCCCGGTACTTCAGGCCGAGCGCGACGTTGTCCAGCACATTGGCCCATGGCAGCAGGGTGTCTTTCTGGAACACGACGCCGCGATCGCCGCCCGGCGCCGCGATTTCGCGTCCATCAAGCGTGATCGTGCCTTCGGTGAGCGGCAGGAAGCCGGCGATCGCGTTCAGCAATGTCGACTTGCCGCACCCGGAAGCGCCGACCGCGACCTCGATGGAAGCGGGAGCGATATCGAGCGACACGTGATCGAGCGCGTGTACGTGCTGCCCGTCGGAACCCGGAAAGGTGACGCTGGCATCGCGGATTCGAAGCATGGTGGCCTCCAGGCGATCTGGCTGGCGTGCCAGCCAGATCGGCGTTTCCTCAGGGATTGCTAGTTCGAGGCCTTGGCCACTGCCGCATACTGCGGATCGGCGAAGGCCGCGTAGCTGTCATTGATCGAGGTGATCTTGTGCTGGTCCTTGAGGAAGCTCGCCGTGTCCTTGAGGATTTTCGCCACCGCGCTCTTCTCGCCGCCGCCCAGCCATTTGTCTGAGACCTGTTCGTCGAGCGGCGGGACGACGGTCGTCTTCAATTGCTCCGAGTTCTCGGCCGCCGTGCCGCCCTGCAATTTCGCGATCAGTTTGGCGCTCTCGGACTCCGGCCCCCAGGCGGCCGGGTTGTTCAGATAGGCCTGGTTATAGCCGTCGATCAGCCGGACATACTGGCCGAGGAACTCCGGATTGGACTTGGCGAATGCGCCGGTGACGACCAGCGCGCTGAAGGTCGGCGCGCCGCGATCAGCAACTTGGCCGGCCGTGAGCAGGACCTTGCCGTTCTTCTTGAGTTCAGAAAGTGCCGGATCCCAGACGAAGCCGCCGTCGATGTCGCCGCGCTTCCAGGCCGCGACGATCTCGGGCTGCGGAATGGCGATAACCTGCGTTTCCTTCTCGGAGATGCCTTCCTGCTTGAGCACGGCCAGAAGCTGGTAATGGTCGGTCGAGACCGGCGCCGCGGCGAGCTTCTTGCCGCGCAGGTCTGCCGGCGACTTGATTTCTGGCCGCACCACCAGCGCCTCGCCGTCGCGCGAGACGGACGAGATATAGAACGCTTTCACGTCGAGGCCCTTGCTGACGGCAGCCGAGAACGGGCTCGATCCGACATCGCCGATCTGGACGTCGCCGGAAGCGATGGCTGCGAAAATGTCGGCACCGGAATTGAAACGGCGGAATTCGATGTTCCATCCGGTCTTCCTGGCAAGGTCGCCATTGGCGATGCCAAGGTTATAGGGATTAGCCCCGGTTTGGTAAGCAATGACGACCTTCTTCTCGTCGGCATGAGCCATTCCAGAAGAGGCCGCCGCTGCGAGCGCGACCAGGGCGGCGGAAATCAGTTTTCGCATGAGATCGATCCTTTGAGCGGAGGGTTCATCCCTCGATTGCGCGCTCCATCCAGAGCGTCGGCTCAAAATCTACTTAGTTTATAGAATAAGACAGGAACGATTTTCCGAATGACAAGGGGAGAGCGGAAAATCGGCTCATCTGGGTCGTCAGCCGGTCCGACGAATGGTCGTGCGCTTTCTCTCACCTTCCGAGGCGAAGCGAGGCGAAACCCTACTTCAAGCAACACCTTACGGCGGATTATCCGAGGTCCACTTGTAGGCCAAGCAAACTTAGCTTTAACGGCAGGTATGCGGCGCAAAGCCGAATTGGTTCCTTTCGCCGTGACTCAGATTTGCGACTTGGTCTTGATCGCTTCCGACGTGAATTCAGTGCTAAAAGCATTGCGAGAAAGCGGAATAGAGGTCACGTCCGTGCACAATCAGCCCGACGACGAACCCCGGCTGTTCTCGATTGATTTCTGGCAAATGGCGACTGTCGGGAAGTTGGCCAAAGGACCTGGCGCTCGATCAAGTACACCTCAAGACGGGTAGCTGATCTTTGACAGAGTCCCTTCGAAATTCCGAAGGCAACTGCGTTGGCCCTGGCGACGTCAAGGACCTTAGGAAAGGCGGCCGCGCTGCGAACATATACGCGGCGCGGGCCTGTCGAGACTTTGGCGATGGCTTTGCCGCAGTGCTCTTGCCGGTATACCTGGCTTCAATCGGGCTTGGACCGCTCGAGATCGGCGTTGTCGCCACCGCCGCACTCCTTGGCTCGGCGCTGCTGACGCTCGGCATTGGGTTCCTGGCCGTACGGGCGGACCGGCGCACTCTGCTTTTGGCTGCGTCCGGCCTGATGATCGCAACCGGGGTGGCCTACACGCAGTCAAGCACCTATGCAGCTGTTCTGCTCGTGGCTTTCCTGGGCACGATCAATCCTTCGTCCGGGAGCGTCAGCATCTTCGTTCCGCTCGAGCACGCCGTCTTGTCTCGGCTTGTCGCGGATCCGGACCGCACGAAGGCGTTCGCACGGTATAGCCTGTTAGGTGCGCTGGCGGCTGCGTTTGGCGCCCTTGCTGCAACCAGTCCCGATTTCTTGGTGACGATTGGGATCTCACGGCTCACCGCTCTCAAGGCAATGTTTTTCCTCTATGCCGTTCTTGGCGTGGCGGGGGGCCTGGTGTACGCGCGCATTCCCGCTGGTCCGAAAACGTCTCCACAGGACCGGCCCGCCGAGGCACTTGGGCCGTCGCGCGCTATTGTCTACAAGCTGGCGGCGCTGTTCAGCATCGATGCCTTCGCCGGCGGTTTTGCCGTGCAATCGCTCATGGCTTTATGGCTGTTCAGCAGGTTTGGACTTTCGCTATCGACCGCCGGGGCGTTCTTTTTCTGGTCGGGTGTTTTGTCGGCGGTTTCATTTCCGGTCGCCGCATGGCTTTCGAGGCGCATCGGGCTTGTGAACACGATGGTGTTCACGCACATCCCGTCAAGCATTTGCCTGATCCTGGCCGCCTTGGTGCCGAATCTCTATGCCTCTCTGGCATTTCTTCTTGTACGCGCAGCACTCTCCCAGATGGACGTGCCGACTCGCTCCTCATATGTGATGGCGGTCGTCACGCCACCGGAGCGACCTGCGGCGGCAAGCGTGACCTCAGTGCCGCGCAGCCTCGCAGCCGCCGCGAGCCCCGCGATTGCCGGCGCGCTATTTGCCGCGGGGTTCGAAGCCTGGCCTCTGGTGATCTGCGGCATCCTCAAGATCGTCTACGATTTGAGCTTGCTTTGGGCTTTCCGCCACATCAAGCCGCCTGAAGAAAGGTGAAGCTGCACATCCCTGTGCGACTGCGGTCAAATCCCTCAAGCTGCTGCGATCTGCCAGACAGCCACGCTAGCGAGCACGATCCCTGCAGCGCCCTCGATGCCGCGGGAGGACAGTAGCAAACAGGCGCGGCCGGCTCTCAAAGATGTGCACAAGCCGTTCGCGGAACAGGATCGACAACACCGCGACGGTGGACAGGGTCACTGCAACGCCGGTCATCATCGTTACGGCAAAGAGAAGACCCGCCACCGGCACGCCCCTGGACATCGCGAAGGTCATGACGAAAAGCGTTAACGGGCACGGGATCGGCCATGAACCCAACCGCTTCCCCTTCATGCTTATGACGATGGCCACTGCCGAATGCCCGCCAGATCATCCAAACGCCGATCAGGCCGAGCAGCCCGCGGCTGACATCCTCCAGCAGCGGTGCCCGGCCGACGGTGCCAAGCGCGATCGAGACCAAAGGCAGAGAGAGCATGGCGATGATCACCGCGATCGTGACATGGGTGACGGAAAAGGTGATTGAGACCAGCAGGCCACGTGCCACCTTGGCGTACGAGCCGTTAAGATAGGTAGCGAAGACCGCCTTGCTGTGACCCGGAGTGAGCGCGTGCGCGGCGCCGGGGGCGGAGCCTTGCGAGCATTGGATGCGCAAAGCTGCGAACCCTCGCCACTTTCCTTGCGGGCGCCTAGCAGTTCGCGTCAGTCTGCGGATCGCACGCCTTGTTTTTCTGGCTCGGTGGCTTGGGCTTGGCCGACTGCTCGGGCTCGGCCTGCTGCTGCTCGGCGGCGCGCTGCTTCTTGACCTTTTTCTCAGGCTTGGCCGCCTGTTCCGGCTCGGCCTGCTGCTCGGCGGCGGGCTGCTTCTTGCCCTTTTTCTCAGGCTTCGCCGCCTGTTCCGGCTCGGCCTGCTGCTGCTCGGCGGCGGGCTGCTTCTTGCCCTTTTTCTCAGGCTTCGCCGCCTGTTCCGGCTCGGCCTGCTGCTGCTCGGCGGCGGGCTGCTCAGGCTTGGCGGTCTCTTTCGGCTCCGCCTGATCGGCGCTTGCGCCTTCGGTTGGCTTCGATTTCCGGCCAGCCTGAACCTGCTTCACCTGCTCGATGTCCTTGAGCTTAGCTGGTTTGGCCTTGGGATCGGCTTTCACCTCACCTTCAAACACCGCGACCGTATCATTTTCCAATTTGCCGGACTGTTCGGGCGCGTCGGTCTTGCTGACCTTGACGGCAGTCACCTTCTGGTCCGTCTCCTTTTCGATCACATCAACATCAATGACTTTGTTGACCACCACGTTGTTCTGGATGGTCACGTCGCCGGCCGGCTGGGCCGCCTCGACAATCCGCACAAACTCGGACCTGTCACGGGTAACGGCGACAGAAACGTCGGCAGCAAGGAATTCGCGGCTAGGGACTACCACCCAGTAATAATTCGGCGTCGTGTCGAAGGTCACCTCGATTGAAATCAAGTCCGGATCACGGCGCGGCGGCAGCGGAGCCCAAATGATGTGCTCCCTGTCACGACGCCAAGTCACCCATGCTGGCGCCCAGCGAGTGCCCGGAACCCAGTACCAGCCGATATCGTCGGCATAGCCCCACCGGCCGTAATGGTACGTCGCCCAGCCGAATGGCTCGTCGGATACCCAGAGCCAGCCATACTCCTCTGTATAGACCCAATGGCCCAAGGTATACGGGCGCCAATCGTCAGGTACATCAACTGGCACGAAAACGGTCGCTCCATGATACGAGACCCAATCGCCATGGGAGGACAGGTCTTCGTAGAATGTGCTGATCGAAACCTCGGTGGCGGCCCTTGCCTGCGACACTAGCGAGAATGGTGCAATCGGGTTGGGGATATCAACGACCGTAAGCAGACAGGCGGTTACGCCGCCCAGCATCAGCCGTACCGCATTTTGGGCAAGGACGCGTTTCATCCCAGTCTTCCTCCGAAACAGATGCGCCCTTCATCTTGAAAACTCACCCGCAATCGGATTGTTCCGCCTTGCTCCCGCCAGGGCGTGGACCTTGCAAATGCTATGGCGAGCCATTGAATATAGATGCCTGATCGAACTTGGCGGACGCTTAAGAATGGTGCGGACCAGTTTCAGGGGCGGCCCAGGCGACCTCTTCCCTCCCAGGCCCACTCAGCTCTGGCCGGCCCCCCGCACACTGCATTAAGCCGCGGAAATAAGTCGCGATTGTAAAGCAGCTCCGGGCAGCTACTGGCGGCTGCGGAGGTCTTTCGGGCTGGTGACAGGCGAATAGGTCAGCGTGACACGCTTGCCGCTGCAGCTGCGTGTCAGCGAAGGCATTTCTAGCAGTGTCCGCCGGAGGGTAGTTCTGTAAGACCAGCGCCACAGAGAAAGAAAGAGAGAGAGAGAGAGAGAGAGAGAGAGAGAGAGAGAGAGAGAGAGAGAAACCGCCAGTTGCTTAGCTGGCGACAGCGCCCGATTCTAAGCCATTTGTCGGACCAGATAGCCGTTATGATGGGGAGGATTGCCTGAATTAATACTCGAACTATGCAGCGTTGTGGCTGAAGTTGGCAATGTCTACAGGGCGCGCCGAGGCCCCCCAGAGCTCGGTGCGGCAGCTTCGAATGAACGGGGTCGATTGCCCGGCAGGACGGAGCAGGTTCGGGGCTCATGGTTATTGTCAGCTTCCACATAGGCCGTTGTGGTCCGGGGCTACGCGCGAGGCTGTCGTGTGGCCCTATCGGCCAGGGTCGAGCCCCGGAGCAATGACGCAAGGGGCATTGAACGCGCGTCGGGTTAGACCCGACTGTCGCCTTTGTATTTGGCGGGTTTTCGTTCGTCGCGGCCTTCGGGATCAACTTCTTCCGCATGGCGCCGTTGAGCCTCCGCGTGACCGTAATGACGTGGGCGGATTTGCGGCAAGTTTTGCACGCGGAACATCGCACCGCTTGTTCGATCAGGCGTCGTCACTGACGCCCGGTTGGGCAAGCGGAGATTTCGTTCTCAATCGAGGGAGTTGCGGAAAGGAGACCGATCATGGCTGAACTCTTCGAAACCAGGGTGGCGGCCGCAGGCGACGATGTCGAGGAGAAGGGTTCCGGCTCGATTTCGACCAACATCAGCGATCTGGAACTGGGCTTTGACGGCTCTACCCGCCAGACGGTCGGTCTCCGCTTCACCGGTATCGACGTCCCGCAAGG
>NZ_NSFZ01000025.1:2500-5000 GCF_002294915.1 Mesorhizobium sp. WSM3879
ACAATCCCTTCGGGATTGCGCTTATGCGACGATCTCTGCGAGATCGCGCTTATGCGACGATCCCTTCGGGATCGCGCATGATGGGTATTGGCAATGAGAACGATCAAGTGTCTTAAGGGCAATTGGTGGATGCCTTGGCATGCACAGGCGATGAAGGACGTGATACGCTGCGATAAGCTACGGGGAGGTGCGAATACCCTTTGATCCGTAGATCTCCGAATGGGGAAACCCACCTAAGGTACTTGGAAAATCAGAGCAGCAGGGCAACTGACGCGGCAATCCCAAAAGGATTGAGCGTGGGGCGACGATCTCTTTGGGATCGCGCTGTTTTTGCTGCTGTGGTTTCCAAGTATCGATAATAGGTAACTTATCCTGAATACATAGGGATAAAGTGGCGAACGCGGGGAACTGAAACATCTAAGTACCCGTAGGAAAGGACATCAACCGAGACTCCGGAAGTAGTGGCGAGCGAACCCGGACCAGGCCAGCGGCGATTGAGAGACAAGCGGAACCTTCTGGAAAGTTGGGCCGTAGCGGGTGACAGCCCCGTACGCGTAATGCGATCAATCGTCCTTGAGTAAGGCGGGACACGTGAAATCCTGTCTGAAATTGGGAGGACCACCTTCCAAGCCTAAGTACTCGTGCATGACCGATAGCGAACTAGTACCGTGAGGGAAAGGTGAAAAGCACCCCGACAAGGGGAGTGAAAGAGTACCTGAAACCGATTGCCTACAAACAGTGGGAGCCCGTCCTTCAAATCGCTTGACGATTTGAAGAACTTTTGATTTTGCCATCAAGAGCGCAAGCGCTTTGATGGGCGGGTGACCACGTACCTTTTGTATAATGGGTCAGCGACTTAGTGTGACGAGCAAGCTTAAACCGATAGGTGTAGGCGCAGCGAAAGCGAGTCTGAACAGGGCGTTCAGTTCGTCGCATTAGACCCGAAACCGAGTGATCTAGCCATGAGCAGGCTGAAGGTAAGGTAACACTTACTGGAGGGCCGAACCCATAACTGTTGCAATAGTTCGGGATGACTTGTGGCTAGGGGTGAAAGGCCAATCAAACTCGGAAATAGCTGGTTCTCCGCGAAATCTATTTAGGTAGAGCGTCGACCGAATACCCCAGGGGGTAGAGCACTGGATGGGCTAGGGGTCCTCACCGGATTACCAAACCTAACCAAACTCCGAATACCTGGGAGTACTAGTCGGCAGACACACGGCGGGTGCTAACGTCCGTCGTGAAAAGGGAAACAACCCTGACCTACAGCTAAGGTCCCCAAGTTATGGCTAAGTGGGAAAGGATGTGAGGATCCCAAAACAACCAGGATGTTGGCTTAGAAGCAGCCATCATTTAAAGAAAGCGTAACAGCTCACTGGTCTAAATAAGGGTCTTTGCGCCGAAAATGTAACGGGGCTAAAGCCATACACCGAAGCTTAGGGTTCGTGAGCAATCACGAGCGGTAGCGGAGCGTTCTGTAAGCCAGTGAAGCCGTACCCGTGAGGGGCGGTGGAGGTATCAGAAGTGCGAATGCTGACATGAGTAACGTAAGGGGAGTGAGAGACTCCCCCGCCGAAAGACCAAGGGTTCCTGCTTAAAGTTAATCTGAGCAGGGTTAGCCGGCCCCTAAGACGAGGCGGAAACGCGTAGTCGATGGGAATCACGTTAATATTCGTGAGCCTGGAGGTAGTGACGGATCACACAAGTTGTCCAATCTTATCGGATTGAAAGGGCAGCGGAGTGGTTCCAGGAAATAGCTCCTCCTTATAGACCGTACCCGAAACCGACACTGGTGGTCTGGTAGAGTATACCAAGGCGCTTGAGAGAACTATGCTGAAGGAACTCGGCAAATTGCACGCGTAACTTCGGAAGAAGCGTGACCCTTTTTTGCGCAAGCAGAGGAGGGTGGCACAGACCAGGGGGTAGCGACTGTTTATCAAAAACACAGGGCTCTGCGAAGTCGCAAGACGACGTATAGGGTCTGACGCCTGCCCGGTGCTGGAAGGTTAAGAGGAGGGGTGCAAGCTCTGAATCGAAGCCCCAGTAAACGGCGGCCGTAACTATAACGGTCCTAAGGTAGCGAAATTCCTTGTCGGGTAAGTTCCGACCTGCACGAATGGCGTAACGACTTCCCCGCTGTCTCCAGCATAGACTCAGTGAAATTGAATTCCCCGTGAAGATGCGGGGTTCCTGCGGTTAGACGGAAAGACCCCGTGCACCTTTACTATAGCTTTACATTGGCATTCGTAGTGGCATGTGTAGGATAGGTGGTAGGCTTTGAAGCCTGGGCGCCAGCTCAGGTGGAGCCACCCTTGAAATACCACCCTTATCACTATGGATGTCTAACCGCGGCCCGTTATCCGGGTCCGGGACAATGTATGGTGGGTAGTTTGACTGGGGCGGTCGCCTCCTAAAGAGTAACGGAGGCGCGCGATGGTGGGCTCAGAACGGTCGGAAATCGTTCGCTGAGTGCAATGGCATAAGCCTGCCTGACTGCGAGACT
>NZ_NSFZ01000025.1:10000-13802 GCF_002294915.1 Mesorhizobium sp. WSM3879
GGGTATTGGCAATGAGAACGATCAAGTGTCTTAAGGGCAATTGGTGGATGCCTTGGCATGCACAGGCGATGAAGGACGTGATACGCTGCGATAAGCTACGGGGAGGTGCGAATACCCTTTGATCCGTAGATCTCCGAATGGGGAAACCCACCTAAGGTACTTGGAAAATCAGAGCAGCAGGGCAACTGACGCGGCAATCCCAAAAGGATTGAGCGTGGGGCGACGATCTCTTTGGGATCGCGCTGTTTTTGCTGCTGTGGTTTCCAAGTATCGATAATAGGTAACTTATCCTGAATACATAGGGATAAAGTGGCGAACGCGGGGAACTGAAACATCTAAGTACCCGTAGGAAAGGACATCAACCGAGACTCCGGAAGTAGTGGCGAGCGAACCCGGACCAGGCCAGCGGCGATTGAGAGACAAGCGGAACCTTCTGGAAAGTTGGGCCGTAGCGGGTGACAGCCCCGTACGCGTAATGCGATCAATCGTCCTTGAGTAAGGCGGGACACGTGAAATCCTGTCTGAAATTGGGAGGACCACCTTCCAAGCCTAAGTACTCGTGCATGACCGATAGCGAACTAGTACCGTGAGGGAAAGGTGAAAAGCACCCCGACAAGGGGAGTGAAAGAGTACCTGAAACCGATTGCCTACAAACAGTGGGAGCCCGTCCTTCAAATCGCTTGACGATTTGAAGAACTTTTGATTTTGCCATCAAGAGCGCAAGCGCTTTGATGGGCGGGTGACCACGTACCTTTTGTATAATGGGTCAGCGACTTAGTGTGACGAGCAAGCTTAAACCGATAGGTGTAGGCGCAGCGAAAGCGAGTCTGAACAGGGCGTTCAGTTCGTCGCATTAGACCCGAAACCGAGTGATCTAGCCATGAGCAGGCTGAAGGTAAGGTAACACTTACTGGAGGGCCGAACCCATAACTGTTGCAATAGTTCGGGATGACTTGTGGCTAGGGGTGAAAGGCCAATCAAACTCGGAAATAGCTGGTTCTCCGCGAAATCTATTTAGGTAGAGCGTCGACCGAATACCCCAGGGGGTAGAGCACTGGATGGGCTAGGGGTCCTCACCGGATTACCAAACCTAACCAAACTCCGAATACCTGGGAGTACTAGTCGGCAGACACACGGCGGGTGCTAACGTCCGTCGTGAAAAGGGAAACAACCCTGACCTACAGCTAAGGTCCCCAAGTTATGGCTAAGTGGGAAAGGATGTGAGGATCCCAAAACAACCAGGATGTTGGCTTAGAAGCAGCCATCATTTAAAGAAAGCGTAACAGCTCACTGGTCTAAATAAGGGTCTTTGCGCCGAAAATGTAACGGGGCTAAAGCCATACACCGAAGCTTAGGGTTCGTGAGCAATCACGAGCGGTAGCGGAGCGTTCTGTAAGCCAGTGAAGCCGTACCCGTGAGGGGCGGTGGAGGTATCAGAAGTGCGAATGCTGACATGAGTAACGTAAGGGGAGTGAGAGACTCCCCCGCCGAAAGACCAAGGGTTCCTGCTTAAAGTTAATCTGAGCAGGGTTAGCCGGCCCCTAAGACGAGGCGGAAACGCGTAGTCGATGGGAATCACGTTAATATTCGTGAGCCTGGAGGTAGTGACGGATCACACAAGTTGTCCAATCTTATCGGATTGAAAGGGCAGCGGAGTGGTTCCAGGAAATAGCTCCTCCTTATAGACCGTACCCGAAACCGACACTGGTGGTCTGGTAGAGTATACCAAGGCGCTTGAGAGAACTATGCTGAAGGAACTCGGCAAATTGCACGCGTAACTTCGGAAGAAGCGTGACCCTTTTTTGCGCAAGCAGAGGAGGGTGGCACAGACCAGGGGGTAGCGACTGTTTATCAAAAACACAGGGCTCTGCGAAGTCGCAAGACGACGTATAGGGTCTGACGCCTGCCCGGTGCTGGAAGGTTAAGAGGAGGGGTGCAAGCTCTGAATCGAAGCCCCAGTAAACGGCGGCCGTAACTATAACGGTCCTAAGGTAGCGAAATTCCTTGTCGGGTAAGTTCCGACCTGCACGAATGGCGTAACGACTTCCCCGCTGTCTCCAGCATAGACTCAGTGAAATTGAATTCCCCGTGAAGATGCGGGGTTCCTGCGGTTAGACGGAAAGACCCCGTGCACCTTTACTATAGCTTTACATTGGCATTCGTAGTGGCATGTGTAGGATAGGTGGTAGGCTTTGAAGCCTGGGCGCCAGCTCAGGTGGAGCCACCCTTGAAATACCACCCTTATCACTATGGATGTCTAACCGCGGCCCGTTATCCGGGTCCGGGACAATGTATGGTGGGTAGTTTGACTGGGGCGGTCGCCTCCTAAAGAGTAACGGAGGCGCGCGATGGTGGGCTCAGAACGGTCGGAAATCGTTCGCTGAGTGCAATGGCATAAGCCTGCCTGACTGCGAGACTGACAAGTCGAGCAGAGACGAAAGTCGGTCATAGTGATCCGGTGGTCCCGTGTGGAAGGGCCATCGCTCAACGGATAAAAGGTACGCCGGGGATAACAGGCTGATGACCCCCAAGAGTCCATATCGACGGGGTTGTTTGGCACCTCGATGTCGACTCATCGCATCCTGGGGCTGGAGCAGGTCCCAAGGGTATGGCTGTTCGCCATTTAAAGCGGTACGTGAGTTGGGTTCAGAACGTCGTGAGACAGTTCGGTCCCTATCTGCCGTGGGTGTAGGAATATTGAAAGGATCTGTCCCTAGTACGAGAGGACCGGGATGGACGGATCTCTGGTGGACCTGTTGTGGCGCCAGCCGCATTGCAGGGTAGCTATATCCGGACGGGATAACCGCTGAAGGCATCTAAGCGGGAAACCCACCTTGAAACGAGTATTCCCTGAGAACCGTGGAAGACGACCACGTTGATAGGCCGGGTGTGGAAGAGCGGCAACGCTTGAAGCTTACCGGTACTAATAGTTCGATCGGCTTGATCGTTCTCATTCCTAATATCCATCCGACAAAGTCGGATGGTCTGCCAGCGCTCACGCATGAGCGGCCCTTACGGGCCTATGCTCCGCGAGGCGCCGGACGACCGGCGACGCGCAGTCGCGCTTGCGGGCTTCGCCCGTAGGCAAAACGCAGACGTCGCCTTGGCACAAAACGACGATCCTTTGGATCGCGCTGCGACGATTCTTTGGATCGCGCTTGGCGACGATCCTTGATCGCGCCGCGACGATCCTCCGGATCGCGCTTGAACAGCTTCTCGATTTGAACGTGCGTTTCGCCGACCTGGTGGTTATGGCGGAGCGGCTGCACCCGATCCCATTCCGAACTCGGCCGTGAAACGCTCCAGCGCTGATGGTACTTCGTCTCAAGACGCGGGAGAGTAGGTCGCTGCCAGGTCTGCCAAGCGCACGTTCATCTCACATCCGGATCCGGATGCAGACAAATCTTCTCCTTGCGATTGTTGTGATGCATGTCGTTGCCTCAAAACCGCTAACACTTTTGAGCGACATGCATGAGGCCCGCCAAACGGGATCCCGGGCCGCGCAAGCGGCCCTTTCATTGGGCCGTCCCTTGAATACGGTAAGCGCAAACTTACCTCTATCTTGACGCGGGGTGGAGCAGCCCGGTAGCTCGTCAGGCTCATAACCTGAAGGTCACAGGTTCAAATCCTGTCCCCGCAACCAGTTTTATCATAAATCTCTGGCCGTCTCGATCTGATCGAGACGGCTTTGTTGTTTAGTGAGCGCGCGATCGTTGTTGTTCGGACTAGAGCGTCGGACCATCAGATTGAATCGCGAAGGATTCCGCTGATGTAAGGTTTGTGATTCACTTCCTTGTGGAGG
>NZ_NSFZ01000026.1:0-6596 GCF_002294915.1 Mesorhizobium sp. WSM3879
GTGCCCGCCAGGGTGCCGTTCAGATTCATCTGGAAGAGATTCTTGCCGGTGAAAATCGACATCTCCTCCACCTCACTATCGGCCACCAGCAGCTTGCCGAGGTGGGAGATATAGACGATATCGGTTGGGTCGGGGCTCGGCGGTGACCACTGCGAAGTCAGAATGGTGTGCGCCAAGGTCACGGATGTCGGCAACTGGGTGGCGGTGACGCCGACGGTGAAGGTGTGCGTGGCGATGCTGCCGTCGGACGAGGTGGCTGTCACGTGGAGATCGATCGTCGGTTCGGACTGGGCGTTGAGCGTGCCGCTGCCCGATCGCGTGATGACGCCGGTGCTGGAATTGATGGCAAAGCGCGAGTCGTCGATCGTGTAGGTGACCGTCGAGCCGGCATCGGGATCCTTGGCCGAGGCGGTGATGCCGACGGCAGTGCCGGCGGCGGCATTTTGGACGATCTGATTGGCCGCGGTGTTGGCATCGGGCGGCGTGTTGAACGCGATCGGTTCGGGGCTGTTGAGGACGGCGAGGGTGAAGCTCTTGTTGGCGGTGCTGCCGTCAGAGGAGGTCGCCGTCACCGTCAGGTTGATGGACGACTGGGTCTCGAAGTCGAGCGTGCCTGTGCCCGAACGCGTGATGACACCGGTGCTGGAATTGATGGCAAAGCGCGTGTCGTTGATGCTGTAGGTGACCGTCGAGCCAGCATCGGGATCCGAGGCCGAAGCGGTGATCCCTGTCGGTGCCCCCGCCGCGGCGAGCTCGGCGATCTGGTTGGCGCCGGAGTTGGAGTCGGGCGGAGTGTTGAAGGCCACGGGCTGTTGGCCGGCCGTGACGCTGACAGTGAAGGTGCTCGTGGCGCTGCTGCCATCGGACGACGTCGCTGTCACCTGGAGATTGATCGTCGGTTCGGACTGGGCGTTGAGCGTGCCGGTGCCCGAGCGCGTGACGACCCCGGTGCTGGAATTGATGGCAAAGCGCGAGTCGTCGATCGTGTAGGTGACTGTCGAGCCGGCATCGGGATCCGAGGCCGAAGCGGTGATGCCGACGGCAGTGCCGGCGGCAGCGTTCTGGCCGATCTGGTTGGCCCCGGAGTTGGCATCCGGCGGCGTGTTGAACGCGATCGGCTCCGGGCTGTCGAGGACACCGAGGGTGAAGCTCTTGGTGGCGGTGCTGCCGTCGGAAGAGGTTGCCGTCACCGTCAGATTGATGGACGACTGGGTTTCGAAGTCGAGCGTGCCTGTGCCCGAGCGCGTGATGACGCCGGTGCTGGAATTAATGGCGAAGCGTGCATCGTTGATGCTGTAGGTGACGGTCGCGCCGGCATCGGGATCGGTGGCCGAAGCGGTGATGCCCGTGGGTGCTCCCGCCGCGGCGAGCTCGGCGATCTGGTTGGCGCCGGGGTTGGAGTCGGGCGGAGTGTTGAAGGCCACCGGACTTCCGGATCCCGGCAAGACATATTCGATGTGCAGCAGCGGCGCGCTGGCGGGATTGTATTCGTAGGAATCGGCGGTGCGCGTGCCGGTGCCGGTGATCAGGAACGCCATGTCGTTGAGCGCCGCCCAGCCCGAGCGGCTGACGATCTCCTGGACGATAGCCGTGAGGTCTGGCGTGCGCTCGGCCAGGGCCTGCTCGCCCACCGTGGTCCACGGGGCCGGCGTCCAAGCCGTCGACGCGTCGGTCGTTGCCCGTGACGATACATTGAAGCTGGTGCTGGTGAAGGGGCTTGCGTCGTCGGTGTCCTGGCCCTTGATCAGCAGCGAGGCCGCGCCGGTCTTCACCTCATTGGCCTGGAACTGGATGTAGGCGCTGGTGATGATCGCGCCTTGCGGGACGTCGATACCGGTGAAGCGGAGGCCGACCGTCTGGCCGGTAGAGCCGTCAAAGCCCAACTCCAAATCGTTGATGTTGGTCGAAATCGAGCCGGAACCTTTCTCCTCGACATCGTCCCCTGCGGCCGCGACCCTCGTTTCGAACACCGGGTCAGCCCCCAGGACACTGGTGGCGGTCAATGCGCTCGCCGTTGCGGTCGTGCCGGTGTTGGATGCCGCATCGGCGCTGGTGGCCGCGTAAGTGGTGTCCGGAAGGCCCACCCGGTGCCCCGAGCCATAGCCTGTTACGGTGTCAGGAAAGGTGCCGTCGAGATGAATGCCAATTCTGGCTGCAGCTTCGGCAAGGCCGTTCAGGCCGGCATTGATCCCGCCTGTCGAGGAGTAGCCGGCAATGAGGGTATCGATCGCGGTCGCGGCTTGATGCGTGCCATCGCTGTAAACGCTTTTGTTGATTCCGGCAGCAAGGCTGTCGGAGCCTGGAGTCGCTTCCTCCATCGCCGAAGCCCTTGGCGTGCTGTCATGGTCCTGGTTATCGGCATTCGGAGCGCCAGTTCCAGCCGTTGGGGCCGGCCCGTCATCCATCATTTGACGGCCTTTGAGGGAGGACCAGGAGCCGAACGAAGTCATGTCAGTCCAAAGGGTCGGACCAATGCCCTGATTCCAAAGTTCGGACATATCAGTCTCCTTCGCCGCACGTGACAAAAGGCCAGCCTCAGCCTGAATCGCTGCAGCCTCGAACTGGTCGTGTTCAACCGCGCGTGTCGCCATTCACGATGGCCCGAACACAATGGTGCGGAAGCTGATTTCTAGTATTATTTCAGGCAATTCTGCCCCATCACAAAGGCCATCTTGTCAGACAAACGGCTTAAACTCGCGGGCTATAGCCTAGATAACAAACCGGTAGTTTCGTGCGAGGAATTCCGACTTAGGCGTCGGTCTTGCAGAACCACCGCGGGGACACTGGTCTCGCTGGGTGGGAGTCGTCGTCTCAAAGTTTGCGCTCTTGGGAATTAGCGGCAAAACCACCCGAGAATACGTCAGCCTTCGTGTGGCGCGCCAAATGGAAGCTGATGTGTTTGCGCACCGGCGACTCCGGCCCATGGAAACGTTGAATTGCAAGGAGGCAGCTCAGTTGCCAGGGGCGATAACGATCGAGAATGGCCCGTGTGGGCAGGCACTAGGATCAACAACGTTGGACGCAGTCGAACATGATCGTCTGATTTTCGGCTGCTTTGCGCCTCGACCGTCGTCGCCCTTACAATCTGACTGATTCCGCGCGTCATTAGGCTAGGGTCGAACCAGAAATCGCAAAGAACTCGAGCGAAGGTATCAGCATTGTCGTAGCCGCCATCCGCCGGGGAATCGATGGTGCGGGAAAACGCGACGCTGATTACGTATGGCGATGTCACGCCGCTTTTGCCCGCGGGCGCCATTGCCCTTCTCACAGTAGCGGTGAACTTCGTCGTGGACTGGTTTCTGCATTCAACGAGCGGGCTGCGTGATGAAAAGTAGCAGTGTCATCGCGCGCGAAAGGGGGACAGATCTTCTCACGGTCCGCGACCTTCACCTTGAAGGATTCCAGCGCTGGCACCCGATCGTGCGCGGTGTGGTTTCTCGCTCAAGCGCGGAGAATTGTTGGGCCTGATTGGGGAATCCGGAGCCGGGAAGTGCACGGCGGGGGCGCGACTGTCAGCCGGCTTATCAGGCTCGCCGGCGCATGAGGAGCAGCGCCTGTGCGCCCCGAGTCGTCGGATCGCTCAAGCACCGTGACCGTCATCGCCGCCACACCACGGTTGTTGTCAAAACCCTCTATATTTGGAACCGCTGTGTCTCCTCATCGTTGAACCGGAGGCTCCATAACTTCAAAGCGATCGTGGCACGTGATTAACAGCTCGACATTTATTAACGTGCGGCTTGAGATGTTTGGACCAACTTTCGAACCGATAGGAATCGGGCCAGTACTGGCTGCAATAAGTGCCGTGGCTGGCGCTCTTTGCATTGGGCGGCCCAAGCAATGACCGATGTCAGCTCGGAAATTGAGCGAGAGCAAAGCAACACGGTTGCCAAAGGGCCATTTCAGCGCTTCCTCCGCATTATCGGCCCCGGCTTCATCACCGGCGCCTCCGATGACGACCCCTCAGGGATAGGCACGTATAGCCAGGCCGGAGCTCAACTCGGGTTCAACATCGGCTGGACCATGCTCTTCACTTTTCCTCTTATGGCGGCGATCCAGGAGATTGCGGCTCGGATAGGTCGCACCACGGGCAAAGGCCTCTCGGGAAACCTTTCTCGCTATTACCCTGCCCCTCTGCTTTATCTTGTGGTCGTCCTGCTATTTTCCGCCAATGTGATCAACATAGGTGCCGACTTAAGCGCGATGGCTGATGCGCTCAACCTTCTGGTCGGAGGGCCCAGCTCGGTCTATGTCCTGGGATTTGCGCTCGTCAGCGTGGCGGCAATCGTGTTTGTCAAATACAGCCGCTACGTCAAAATTCTCAAATGGACCACGCTTAGCCTGTTCGCCTATGTCGTGGCGATGTTCGCTGCAAAGATTCCATGGGGCGAAGCGGCAAAGGGGGCGTTGATTCCGCACGTCGAATGGAACGGGACGTTCTTCACCACGCTGCTTGCCATCTTGGGCACAACCATCTCCCCGTATCTGTTCTTCTGGCAGGCCTCGCAGGAGGTCGAGGAGGAAAAGCTCGATCCTTCCGCCAAGCCCCTGAAGTGGGCACCGTGGCAGGCTCGAAAGGCGTTCGAGCGGATTCGCGCTGACACACTGGTTGGGATGGCCCTGTCCAACCTTATTGCCGTCGCAATCATCTTCACAACGGCGGCGACGCTTCACAAGACAGGCGTGACCGATATTTCCTCTTCCACGGACGCGGCAAGGGCACTGGAACCGGTGGCCGGCAAATTCGCTTTCGTCATCTTTGCGGCGGGAATCATCGGTACCGGGTTACTGGCGGTCCCGGTGCTCGCGGGCTCGGCCGCCTTCGCGGTCGGCGAGGCCCTACACTGGAAGGTTGGCCTGGCCCGGGAACCGAAGAAGGCGGTTGCCTTCTATGGAACGCTTGCCTCGGCCGCGGCTCTTGGCACCGGCATCATGTTCACGCCAATCGACCCGATCAAGGCGCTTTATTGGAGCGCGGTAATCAACGGCATCTGCGCGGTGCCGGTGATGATCGTAATGATGCTGATGGCTGGCCGAGCCGACATAATGGGAGACTTCCCCATAGGAGGGTGGCTCCGCTCCCTGGGGTGGCTCTCGACCGTGGCCATGATGCTATGCGTCGTTGGTTTGGCGGCGCAATGGCTACTGTGACCGCTTTCGAATTCCGGCAGCGATAGATGACCAAGCCGATCGAGAAATGGCCTGACACCTATGACCCTGAGGTCTTTGCCAAAAAGTATGGCCTCACGCTCAAGCAAGCCAAGACGTCATCAGTTCAACCGGTCCTTCCAATCAAGGTTGCGACGCTTGCCATGATCGTAGGAGACGACCGTGTCGTGACGGTGGTGAAGGCGCCGCCCCTCCCTCCCAAGCCCATATTGCCTGTCTTGTTCCGGACGAGCCCAGCGAGCCTAAACTTCAAAGGAGCGTTAGCGTCGTATCGGACCACAATATTAGCCCGGCCGCGGATATCGTTCTAGGCAGCCACTCGTCCGAGGCCGCCCCCGTTACGCGGCTCTAGGGTTCCTCACAGGCGAGCGACGGTCGCCGCCGGTCTTGCAATCGCGCGTGCGCTTTGAAAGGTGCGCAAGCAGGGCCGCCAAACCCATCGCGTTGAGAACCCGCGTCCTAGGCACGCCCCCCTTGCGCGCCATCTCGACACCCCAATGCATGTGGTCGAGTTCTCGGATCGAATGAGCGTCCGGATTGATGCTGAAGATGCAGCCGTAGTCGAGTGCCTTCTGATGCCACCGCCAGTCGAGATCGAGCCGCCACGGATGCGCGTTGATTTCGACAGCGACGCCATATCTCGCGCACGTTCTGAGGACCTTGTCGACGTCGAGATCATAGCCGGGGCGACGCAACAGCTGGCGACCGGTCATGTGTCCGATGATTGTCGTGAAGGGGTTCGCGATTGCCTCAATGATACGGTCCGTCTGCTCTTTCTTCGGCAGCTTGAAGCGGCTGTGCACGCTCGCGACAACGAAATCGAACTGCTCCAAAACGTGGTCCGGATAGTCAAGCGAGCCGTCGGCCAGGATGTCTGCCTCGATGCCCTTGAGGATACGGAATTTTCCCCCATACTTCTTGTTCAGCCGATCCGCTTCGCAGTGCTGTTCCGCAATCTCCTGCAATGTGAGGCCGCCCGCGTAGTGCGCAGACTGCGAATGGTCGGCGACACCATAGTACTCGAACCCGCGCTTACGGGTCGCTTCAGCCATTGCCTCAAGCGTCTCGGTGCCATCGGATGCGGTCGTGTGAGAATGCAAAATGCCATTGAGATCTTCATCCCGCACAAGGGTAGGGAGTTGCCGCCTCGCTGCCCGCTCAATCTCGTGCCTGCCTTCGCGCAGTTCGGGTTCGATGAACTGCAGGTCCAATGCTTCGTAGATTTCCTCCTCTGTCACTGATGCAATCAACTTTCTCCCGCGGTAGAGACCATCGGGTTTGAGGGCGAACCCTCTCTCGGCCGCAAACATCCTCAATTGCTCTAGATGGGCCGCGGAACCGGTTGCTTCGAGCAAGCTCGCGCCAAAGTGCTTCTTGTCCGTTACGACAAGCCTGAGGGTGGACTGCTCGATTTCGGTCCGGTTCTTCCC
>NZ_NSFZ01000027.1:0-6328 GCF_002294915.1 Mesorhizobium sp. WSM3879
TGCGTATTCCCTTAGGAGACTGGCGACGGTCCTTGAATCGGCTTTTGACATTGTCGAGGCAAACGGGGCCAATCTCCGCAGGTTCCAATCAGGCAAGGGCAGCAAAGAACCCCATGCTTGCTGCCATTTTCCCGGGGTGGGCACTGCAGATTCGGCAAGGATTGGTCGGCGCGACCCCCGCCAATGATTTTGTAGGCTGCGCGTTTCTTCGAGGAGCATCGCTGACGTGCAAATGAGAGGGCCAAGCTCGATCTGACGAAACTTCGCGACCGCTTCGGCGCTGACGCTCCTGCCATGGAGTGGGATCTGAAGCCGAAGATGAAATGCGCGGTATGCGCCGGCAAGCGCATACGCTGACCTATTCGCCAGACACCAGCCCGAAAGACCTTCACCGCAAAGTAGGTTTCTAGGGCGTGCGTTTCGTCTGCCGCCGCCGCCACATCCTATTGTCCGTCTGGCAAGGATCACCCAGACCTTCGGAGCGAGGCGGCATTGGCCCACCGGGGCTAAAGACAATATCCTCCAAGGCCTGGCGGATAGCGGCTCGGGGATTCGGGTTCATCGACCCGTTCTCAAAATCGACGATCGTTGGTTCGCAATACGCTCTGGTAGCGAGCCGCACCCGCGACTAGCTCAACAGAGCTCGTGCGCTTGGCTGCCGAGTATCCGAACAATCTGCTCACAGGTCTCATCTACACTGTAGCCATCGGTGTAGAACGTTGCCGTCGCCAGTGACGCGTTCGACGGATGCTCCAGGAACGGCCGGTTCAATGCGACAAAATCCGCCCTCTCGTCTTCCGTACCTTGGCCCTAGCGCATAGGATGTCCAGCGAGCGCTCGATATCTGGCGAGGGCAGCAGATAAACGACATGTGAAGTTGGATGCGCGCCAGAAGCACGTCGTCCTCATAGACCGAGTGACCTGCGCCGAAGTCGATGATTGTATCCGGATAGTCGAGAAGCACCTGCTCCACAGCATACGCCTCGAACGGTTTCCAGTAGTCGAAACGTGCACGCCAGCCCATTGCCTTGACACGCCGCCGCTCTTCCCGCTGGTCATAGCCGATCTGGTAATACTATCCCCAGCGTACGAGATCGAGCGGGATATTGCGCAGTGACAGACGGTCGGAGATGCGCTCCGCAATCGTGGACTTGCCGGAGCGCATCGGCCCTATCAGCACTAAACGTGTCATTCTAAACCGGCATCCACCCGAGGATCGGCTTGTTGCGGTGAAATTGTCACCATGTGCGAGCATTGGCAAGCCCAGACCGTCCCTCTTGGCACCAGTTCTCAGCGACTGCTGAAAGAAGGACGGCCGGGCGAGGAACCCAAGTCCTCAAGGTCGGCGAAGTTACTCACGATCCCCGCCAGAGTCGGTAGAGGCGTACCGGCAATGTCTTCCGTGCAAGGCGTGCTGCTTTCACGATCGGACATGCTCCCTTGGCGAGCAATCAGGGGAGCGGGATCGGCTTGTCGCTGAGTGTGCGCAAGTAGGCGATCAGGTTGACCCGTTCAGTCTCGTCCGGAACGCCAGGCGTCTCCATCTTAACGCCGGGCGTGGTGAGCATGGGCCCGAAAAGATATCTGTTCAGGTCCTCATACGTCCACACACCTTCCCAGCTTAGCAAGGCGTCGGAATAATCGATATTTGCCGTGGAAGCCTTGTCGCGGCCGACGACCCCCCACAAGTTCGGTCCCGTTTTGCTCCCTCCCTGGGGCTCGCCATTGTGGCAACCGTGACACACATGGGTGAAGTAGGTTCGGCCATTCTCGACGTCGGCAGCAGCCAACTTCATCGAGATCGGAGCCGGTGTGGGCAAGACGACGCCGTGCGACATGAGATAGTCAGCGATTTCGCGTTGCCCCTTGCGTTTTGCGAGATGGATCGGTGTCTTGCCGTCCTTTGTCTTCGCATTCACGTCCGCGCCGGCCTCGACCAGTGCCTTCACGCAATCGATGCAACCGAGATTGACCGCGATGTGGATAGCGTTTTCGCGGCTGCGCTTCGAGTTTGGATTCGCGCCGCCGTCCAGCAACAGATTGATCAGGTCGATCCTGCGTTTTGCCAAAGCTGGCATGAGGGCAGGACCCAAAACCGGTGTCGGGGCGGCGTTGACGTCCGCACCGCGTTCAATGAGCATTTTTGCCGCTGCAAAATGCCCGCCCTTGACCGCAAGATAGAGTGGTGTCGCTTTCCCGTCACTCTCATCGACGCCGGCACCTGCGTCGAGAGCTGCCGTGATCCCCCCGATATCGCCCTTCATGGCGGCGTCGTGGATGGCGGCGGCAGACGATGCCGTCGGAACGGGCAGAAGCAATAACAGAATGAAAAGCAAAACGTCGCGCATTCGGCATCCCCTGTGCAAACCGGAGGACGTGGCACGCTTCGAGAAGCGCAGAGTCTAGTGTGAATGCCGAATCGCGGCAAGGTATTTCAGTAACTGCTAACGGAACCGAAGCCGCCATTCGATATTGAATCATTCGAGCTTTGCGTTGGGGTCCGTATGTGTAAGCCTGCCGGCGGAGTCCGGCTGTCCTTCATTCGTCCGCTTGGGCCCGTACAGGTTGAGACGCCGCCGATCAGCGCGGACTGGCTTCACGAGATCAAGTACGGTTTCCGAACTCAAGTCACCCTCGACTGGGCCGGTGCCCGTGCTTTCTCCAGAAACGGCCACGACTGGTCGCAGAGGTATTGGCCCGTCGTTCAGGCGGCTGAGAAGCTGCCTGCCAAGGCCTTCATCATCGACGGGGAGATGATTGCGCCCGATCCCGACGGCCGGCCGAACTTTCACCGGATGCATTCGCGGATGGTGTGGAATGCCGAACAACTCGCGTTCGTCGCTTTCGACATCCTGCACCTGGACGGCCAGGATCTTCGCTCTCTGCCTCTGATCGAGCGCAAGGCGAAGCTGTGGAATCTCGTGAAGCCGGCCAAGGAGATGATCCAATACAGCGATCACGTGGAAGGCAACGGCGCCGCGTTCTTCGAAGCCGTCGAGCAGATGGGCCTTGAAGGCATGGTCTCGAAACGACGCGAGAGCCCCTATCGAAGCGGGAAGGTCGATGCCTGGGTTAAGACCAAATGTTGGGATGTCGGCGACTTCGAACTTCTCGGCATCAGACGTGAGCCCGGAAAGCCCGCAGCGGCGATCATGGCGCGCGGTGGCCGATATGCCGGAACGGCTGCCGTGACGCTTCCCAGCGGCCTCAGGGAACGGCTGTGGAAGCGTGTCAAAGAGGCCACAGCCTGGAACCCCGCGCAGAGGGTGCCGAGCGCCTTCGCCGACCAAGTAGAGTGGGTTAAGCTCGGCATCACCGGCTGGGTCAAATTCCTTCGCGGCGAGCACACGCTACGCCATGTGACGCTGCAGGACTTTAAGGAGGAGTGATGTCGGCTGAAGTTGTCGAGATAATTCAAAGCATGGTGGACGCAGAAACCAAAGGCTGGGACGAGAAAGACATCGAGCCGTTCCTAGCCATGATCCATCCTGACATGGCGTGGCCATTTGCGCCGAACGCAGACGCACATGATCCAATCGACTGGTTGTTCGTCTTAGGTCGCTTCGATGAGGAAGCCTGGCGGAATGGCTACAACGAGCTGTTTGCCGCCCATGACCTCATCCACAATCGCCGGACCACGGCCAAGATCGAACTTGCCCCGACCGGAGATGCAGCCTTTGCGGTGGTCGATATCGACACCCTTTGGCGAAACAAAGCAACCGGCGCGGATTTTCATTGAAAGGGACGCGTCTGCAAAATCTATTCGAAGCTCCGAACTGGTGAATGGAAATTCTACTGGCAAACCAGCGCTCTCAATTTCCCCGTCAAAACCAGGAGTGGCTAAGACAGGAACCTAAGGCAGCCAACCAGCTTGACTAAGCATGAGCGCGGGAGCTTGGATTGCAGCGTGCAGCCATCTGTCCGATCGCCTTGGACAATCCGGCGAGTTCGAAATCGGCCTCGTCGATCAGGGAGGAATGCCATGCGCGCAATCGCACTTTTCATCGCCTCGTCGGCCACGATCTTCACTGCAAGTCCTTCGCGAGCGCAGGATGCCGCCGCAGGCGAGAAGGTCTTCACCAAGTGCAAGGTCTGCCACATTGCCGACCAGGACCAGAACAAGGTCGGCCCATCTCTGCACGGTGTCATCGGGCGCACCGCGGGCACGCATCCCGGTTTCACTTATTCCATGGCCATGGCCGAGGCCGGAAAATCCGGCATCAAATGGGATGAGCCCACGCTGACAAAGTATCTTCAGGACCCGAGGGGGATGATCAAAGGAACGAAGATGGCGTTTCCCGGCCTCAAGAACGATCAGGACGTAGCCAACGTCATCGCTTACCTGAAACAGTTTTCGAAGTAAGTGAGCCCTTCCAGGCGCTCCGGTGGCCGCCGGCTCGCCCCGAGGGGACTGGTTGGCCGGCTGACATCCAAAGGAGAATGCCCGTAACTCCAGGCAACGGTCGGGCATCTATTTACTCTCTCATGCCGCCGATCGAAGGGACACATGTTCGCCGGCTCTATCAAATGATGTAGCGAGGCGAAGGTTCAGCACAGGGACCAAAGCATCAGCCTGTCCGACTTCTGTCCCATCGGCGGAAGGGAACATTCCTACCAGTGTCCCGGTTGAGTCTCGCGGCGTGTGTCCTCCGGCAAGGTTCACCGCGCCGCGTGGGGCATGTCCCCCGGAGCCCGTTCGCCATCCCTCAAGGCGGCGGGCTCTTGCCGTTCTAGTTCCCGTTTCGCTGTGTATACCTCGCTGGTGATTGCCGGGCGGATCCCCAATTGTGTTTTGACTATTTGGCTTGTCGGGCGCGTAAAATATCAAGTTCGCCCAACCGGGCGGACCAACTCAGGGAGGATGTTATGAAGATGAATCGACGTAATGCTCTCGCCCTCGCCGCCACCTCGATGGCCGCCCCGCTAATGGCCGCAAAGTTCAGCCCGGTAGCGGCCAAGACCTATGGCCCGACTGAGGGCAAGGAGATTTTTCCTGGCGTTCGACTAGTCGAGCGGGGGACACGAGACTCCCATATCAAGGGGTATAAGAAAATCGTCATGGAAGACGTGATTTATCAGCCGAAAGGAACTAGCCCGCTGGGGGATGTTATGACCGACGACATGGTCTGCACGGTCACTGAAGGCGAACTGGAAGTTACGGCCGGCGATATGAAGTTCACGGCCAAGGAAGGCGACGTTTGGAGCTGCGGCAAGGGCAGTACGAAAGAGGCTGCTACGAACAATGGAACAGTGGTCGCAGTGATGCGCGTCATTAACCTGAAGATCGCATAAGTCCCCCGCACGGGAACTGGCGCGAGGCCAAAAACGGCGTTTAACATGTCCATGACACGGGAGGGGAGCGGCCCGGAAGCCTTTGGGTGTGGCGTTTGGGCGCGGCCACCGGGCCTTGGCCGGCAGGAGAGCTAGATGACCGGCAGCCGAAAATATTCGCATCTACTAATGAATGGAATTCAGCCAAAAGGGCGAAACCCGCCTTGACCACCAACCTGACGGCTGGACCCTGCAACAACTGATCGACGCCGGCATGTCTGTCACGGTGAAGAAGCCGGCAGCATCTAGAGCAAGGAGGCGGACCCTGCCCTAAACATCGCTGTTGGGCTCCCTGAGGCAGTGGCGATATCATCGAAGATCTCGTCCGTGCCAAGAGTTCGCACCAGAAGATGGGGGATTCACAGCGAATCCGTTTCGATCTAACACCAGTTCTAGCGACTGCGCTGAAAGAGATCGCCGGGCGAGGAACCCCAAATCCTCAAGCCCGGCGCAGTTACCCCTGATGCCCAATCAGGAGTCCGGTGTGAGACCGGCAATCTCTTCGATGCAAGCCCGGTGCCAGCATTCCCGTCCTGAAACGAGACACCGAGAGCGGATGCGGACCACGAACTGACCAATCGGCCCGGCCGCGCGGCGGACCACTTGGGAGATCGGCACGGGCGGCCGACGCATACTGGTGGGGGAGTTGGGTTACGTGAAACCGTCGGCCGCCCGTGCTTTGGGCGGGGGCGCGTCGTCACTGACGCGGGGCTAGAATAGGCGCAGGGTGGGCGCCTTCAACTACGATGCCGTGATATGGAACGAGTCGTTACTCTCTACAGACTTCTTGTTCGCCGAGGTAGGCGGGCGGAAATGGCAAACACGCTTTCGGGGGAAAGGTGGTGTAGCCGCCGTTGCCTAGATGAGCTGGGACAGGGTAATGGCGTTCTTACTCGACGATTGCAACCGACTGCGCCGACGGGATGTCCTTCATCCCGAGACTCGAGCAGTTCTGTTTGATGGTCGTGCTGCCGGACCACTGTATCTTGTCGGCGAC
>NZ_NSFZ01000028.1:0-2751 GCF_002294915.1 Mesorhizobium sp. WSM3879
CTGTTGCCGCTTCGCGGCAATCTCCTCGTGCCACCGGGAATATTAGCGACCGGGAACATGGCTTGCTACGCGGCGTTTACCCGATGATCAGCCTTCAGGAGGAGGTTGCCATGAAAAAACTGCTACTTGCTTCAGTGATCGCCGTTGCCACCGCGGCAGCCACGGTCGCGCCTGCGGATGCGCAGGGGTTCTTCGGTCTCGGTTTCGGTCCATTCGGCGGCTTCAGCCCGTTCTACGGAGGTCCATTCAACGGTGGTCCTTTCTACGGCGGCGGCCCGTTTTACGACTATGGCGGCCGCTATTACGGCCCTAGCTATTACCGCGACTATTATCCTGGCTACGTGGCCCGCTATCCGCACCGCTACCACTACCGGCACCGCCACTATCGCCACTGCCACGTCAAGTGGGTGAGGCATTGGCATCATCACCGCCGGGTGCTGGAACGCGTGCGGGTGTGCCGTTACTGACAAGACCGATGTGGAAGCGTGTCTAGGAGACGAAGGCGGCTAGGCCGGCGCAGCGTGTCCCCAGCGCCTTCGCCTATGATGTCGAATGGCTGAAGCCTGGCATCACCGGCCGGGTAAGGTTCCTTCGTGGCGAGCACTGCGACGCTGCAGGATTTCCGCGAGCAGGCCCTATCCCTTTCCCTGAGGCCGCTGGGGCAGCGGGCTGTGCCGGCGGGTTCGCGATTCAAGTCGTGCTCGGCCTTTTGGCTGGATTTCATTTTATTAGCAGATGCGCTCAAATAGAGCGGTTTGTCAGACAAAAGAGATTTCGCATGTCACTAGTGGACCTCACCGCCGACATCGTCTCCGCTTATGTTAGCAATAATCTCGTCTCGGTAACCGACTTGGCGGATTTGATCGCGTCGGGGTATTACTCGCTCACTGGCGCAGCCCTGCTGCCAAAGCAGGAGCCTGCCGTCGACCGGGAGCGCTCGGTCTTCCCCGATCACATCATCTGCCTGGAGGACGGCAAGGAGTTCAAGTCGCTCAAGCGGCACCTGATGACCGATCACGGTCTTACACCAAAGCAGTATCGCGCGAAATGGAACCTGCCGGCAGACCATCCGATGGTGGCGCCGAACTATGCGGAGCGGCGATCGGAATTGGCGAAGGCGTTGGGCTTTCAGCGGAAGCCTGCAGATCTCCGAAAATGAGATCGCCGCACCAGCGACGATTATATTCCAAGAAGCGCGAAATGAGGATACGGAAAGGCAGAGCCCACTCGCTTTGAGGGGGGACGAGCGGGCTCCGGGGGGTGGACCCTACGACGTTGCCTAAAAGCCGCGCCGTGAAACCTAACCTGCCGACGGTGGAATGTTCCCCGATGCGACCGAAGTCGCACCCGCTGACGCTTTGGTCCCGCTGAAACCATCGCCTCGCTACATCATTTGATAGAGCCGGCGAACATGTGTCCCTTCGATCGGCGGCATGAGAGCTGTGAATAGATGCCCGTCATCCCGTTTGCCTGGATGGCGGGCATTCTGTTCGGATCTCAGCCCGCTTTAACCGCTGTTTAATGTATGAGCGCCTACTAATACGCGGTGGTCAACATCCTCACACGCATTCGGCAACTGACGCGCGCGGCAGGTCGGGACGCGGCTGGAAACGTTGCCGTTATCTTCGCGCTCACCCTGCCGATCGTAGTCGGTGGGGCGGGACTCGGCGTCGAGACGTCCTACTGGTATTATTCGAGCCTCAAGCTGCAGGCGACGGCCGACGCAGCCGCCTATGCCGGCGCGTTGGAAAAGGTTGCGGGTTCCAGCACCGCAGCGATCACGACGGCCGCCACGCAATCGGCGACCGACAACGGCCTCGCCAATGTAACAATCACCGTCCACACGCCGCCCACCTCGGGGTCGCACATGACCAACAAGGCGGTCGAGGTGATCCTCAATCAGAGCCTCGACCGGATGTTCACGGCCATCTTCTCCGAGAGCAAAGTGCCGGAGCGGGCAAGGGCGGTGGCGCTGATCACTGACGCCTCCAAGGCATGCGTATTGGCGCTCAATCCGTCGGCCTATCAGGCAGCGCTCTTCTCCGGCAACACCAGCGTCAAGCTGACCGGGTGCTCGGTGATGTCCAATTCGGCACAGGCCGATGCCGTCAAGGTGCAGGGGTCGGCGGCCCTTCAGGCCGATTGTCTGATCGCGGTCGGCGGCGTCTCGCTCGGCAACCCGGTGACCACAGTTTGCAAGTCTCCGATCACCCAGGCCTTGCCGGCGTCGGACCCCTTCTCCAACCTTCCAGCGCCAGCGGCTGGCAACCCGTGCAAGACCGTCAACGGGAGCAAAACATCGCAAACGCTCCAGCCCGGAACTTACTGCAGCGGCATGGACCTCAAGGGCAATGTCACGCTCCAGCCCGGCACCTATGTCGTCCAGGGCAGTCTGAAGGTCAACGCCGGCGCGGTCGTCTCCGGAACCGGCGTGACCCTCTTCATGTCCGGCAGCAACACCGTCAGCATGAATGGCAACGCCACGGTGACGCTGAGCGCGCCGACCTCGGGCACCTATTCGGGCGTGCTGTTCTACGGCGACCGGACCGGCACCAGCACATCAAGTACCTTTAACGGCACTGCGAGCTCGCTTTTGACCGGTGCCATCTATTTCCCCAAGCAGCAGGTCAACTATCTAGGCAACTTCTCCGGGAGCGGCGGCTGCACCCAGGTCGTCGCCGACAAGATACAGTGGTCCGGCAGCACGACCATCAAACAGAACTGCTCGAGTCTCGGGATGAAGGACATCCC
>NZ_NSFZ01000029.1:0-2659 GCF_002294915.1 Mesorhizobium sp. WSM3879
GTGGCCTTCAACACTCCGCCCGACTCCAACCCCGGCGCCAACCAGATCGCCGAGCTCGCCGCGGCGGGAGCACCCACCGGGATCACCGCTTCGGCCACGGATCCCGATGCCGGCTCGACGGTCACCTACAGCATCAACGATGCGCGCTTTGCCATCAATTCCAGCACCGGTGTCATCACGCGTTCGGGCACAGGCACGCTCGACTTCGAGACCCAGTCGTCGATCAACCTGACGGTGACGGCAACCTCCTCCGACGGCAGCACCGCCAACAAGAGCTTCACTCTCGCCGTCCTCGACAGCCCGGAGCCGGTCGCATTCAACGCTGCGCCCGATGCCAACACCGCGGCCAACCAGATTTTCCAGAATGCCGCCGCCGGTACTGCCGTCGGCATCACCGCTTCGGCCAAGGATCCCGATGCCGGATCGACGGTCACCTACACGATCGACGACTCGCGCTTTGCCATCAATTCCAGCACCGGCGTCATCACGCGATCAGGCACCGGCACGCTCAACGCTCAGTCCGAACCGACGATCGATCTCCATGTCACAGCAACGTCGTCCGACGGCAGTACCGACACTCATGCCTTCACCGTCGCCGTCACGGCCACCCAGTTGCCGACATCGGTGACCTTGGCGCACACCATTCTGACTTCGCAGTGGTCGCCGCCGAGTCCCGATCCAACCGATATCGTCTATATCTCCCACCTCGGCACCCTGCTCGTTGCCGATAGTGAGGTCGAGGAGATGTCGATTTTCACCGGCAAGAACCTCTACCAGATGAATCTGAACGGCACCCTGGCGGGCACGCTCACCACCATCAATTTCTCGGATGAGCCGGCCGGGGTCACCTATAATCCGGCGAACCACCATCTCTTCTTCTCGGACGATACCGGCACGAAGAGCGTCTACGAGTTGAACCCGGGCAACGATGGGTTTTACAACACCTCCGACGATATCGTGACCTCATTCAGGACCGCCGCGTTCGGCAGTACGGATTCGGAGAGCATCGCCTACGACACAAACCGCGGCGTGCTCTATCTCTTGGACGGCTCAACGCATAACATTTACACCATCGCTCCGGGCCAGAACGGCAAATTCGACGGCGTCCCAAGCACGGGGGGCGATGATGTCGTGACGAATTTTTCTGTAGCATCGCTCGGAGCCCCTTCTGACGGGGGGATCGCGTATGATCCGACCCACGACCTGCTTTATGTCATCGTGTCACGCACCTCCGTGGCAATGGTGACGCCAACCGGGAATCTGCTGGGCACGCTCGACATCTCCGCCGCCAACGCGAAAAAGCCGGCCGGACTGGCGCTGGCGCCGAGCAGCGACGATCCGAGCCACCAAATGAGCCTCTATGTCGTCGATCGCGGCGTGGACAACGACTCGAATCCAACCGAGAACGACGGCAAGATCTATGAATTCCATTTGAACGATTGGCTGCTCGCCTGATCTGCCGGGTGCGCCATTCAAGCTCCTAGGACCGTTTCCTCCTGCTCGGAAAGAACCGCGGCAGCCTCGGCCTTGCGATAGCTGTAGATACGGTCCGCAGGCCTAAGCCCGAGCAATCGGTGCAGTTAGTTCATGCCCCAGCCGAGGTGGATGGCCACGATCTCCGGTCGCAGGTTCTCGACGAAGCGGCGCCCTGGGGATCGCGTGATCACTTGTTGCCTCGGTGGCTGCTTTGGTGGCAAAAATTCGTAGGCGCACTTTAGGTTGAATTTTGACTGGCGACGATGTTCGATGAGGCGCGGACGAACGGGGGGCGTGATGAAGAAACAATGGTGGAAGTGGTCGGTTGAGACCGAGGAACTTGCAGATAAGCATTATGTGCGGGTCATCGAGGACGGTGTGGTCAGCATCAAGGGTTTCGGTTCTGAGGCAGATGCAAAAGCCTTCGCCAACAGCGAGCGCGCAAGGTTCGGGCTTGAGCTTGATACGCCACAGGACAATGAGCCCGGCCGTCAACGCCCGGCGAGCAGTCGGGTCGCTCCATCGCACAAGGCTAGCTAACGGCAGCCGGAACGTTATAGCGACCTTGAATGTTCAACCCGTTTCGCAGAGCCGAGACCTACTGTCAGGGGAACAATAAAAGCCGCACGAGCTCTGTTGAGCTGGTCGCGAGTGCGGCTCGCCGCCAGAGCGCATAACCAACGATCCTCGATTTTGAGAACGGGTCGAGGAACCCGAATCCACGCCATGTAGCCGCTATCCGCCAGGCCTTGGAGGATGCGGGAATTGTCTTTGGCCCAGAAGGGCCATTGCTACTCCGGCTATGGAATGGGATTTGCGGCCGAAGATGAAATGCGCCGTCTGCGGTGGCAAGCGCATTACGCACGCCCTAGAAGCCTCACACTCCTTGCGGTGAAGGTCTTTCGGGCGCGTGTCCGGAGAATAGGTCAGCGTTTCGTCTGCCGCCGCCGCCACATCCTATTGTCCGTCTGTCGATCACCGTTCGGGGTCAGCATCAGCGCCGAACCGGTCGCGGAGCGCCGGCAGATCGAGCTTCTGATAACGATGGCAATCCAGGCAGCCGCCAGTGACCGACATGCCCGCCTCGATAAGTTCCCGAAAGGTCCAGCCGTCGCTCATCCGGACGAAATAGGTTTCCGAGGTCAGAAGACCAAGAGTCCGCTCGTGAGGGGCGAGCGCCTCC
>NZ_NSFZ01000003.1:0-630601 GCF_002294915.1 Mesorhizobium sp. WSM3879
GGTGGGGAGGAGGGCAAAGGCGGTGGTTAAGCAAGCTAACCCCGAAGGCTTACACCCTACGGCGAAGGAACGCGGCCGATCGAGGCTCGCTGTCTCGAGTGACAAAGCCGGATCAGCACTGGTCACTGATGGCGACCCCTCACACCTTGACCAGCTGCTCCACCCGACCCTTCTCGCCGAAGATGCGCAGATAACGCTTGATCTCCTTCTCATCGCCGGTCGACTTGGCGGGGTTGTCGGAGAGCTTGACCGCCGGCCGGCCATTGGCTTCGCTGACCTTGCAGACCAGCGAGATGGCGTCGAGGCTGTTGGTCTCGGTCGGCGCGCAGCCTTCGAAATCATTGGTGAGGTTGGTGCCCCAGCCGAAGGACATGCGCACCTTGCCGCGGAAATGCTTGTAGGTCTCCTCGATGGTCTCGACCTCGAGCCCGTCGGAGAAGATGAGCAGCTTCTGTTTCAGATCCCTGCCCTTCTCGCGCCACCAGGCGAGGATCTTCTCGCCGCCTTCGATGGGCGGCGCGCTGTCGGGGCGGAAGCCGGTCCAGTCGGCGATCCAGTCCGGCGCGTCGCGCAGGAAAGCGGCCGTGCCGAACGTGTCGGGCAGCACGATCAGCAGATTGCCGCCATAATAGCGCTGCCAGTCCTGCAGCACCTTGTAGGGCGCCTGCCTCAGCTCCTCAACGGAGTTGGCGAGTGCCGCAAACACCATAGGCAGCTCGTGCGCATTGGTGCCGAGCGCCTCGAGGTCGTTGTCCATGGCCAGAAGCACGTTCGACGTGCCGGTGAAAGCCTCGCCGATGCCTTCCTTCAGCGCCTCGACGCACCAGCGCTGCCACAGGAAGGAGTGGCGGCGGCGGGTGCCGAAATCGGAGATGCGGATGCCGGGCAATGCCTTCAGCCGCTCGGTCTTGGCCCACATCTTGGCCTTGGCGCGGGCGTAGAGCACGTCGAGCGCAAACTGGCCGAAGGAGCGCATGGCGGCGCGCGAGCGCAGCTCGTTGATGATGGCGAGCGCCGGTATCTCCCACAGCGTGGTGTACATCCAGGGACCGGGAAAGGACAGTTCGTACTGACCGTCGCGTTTGGTGAGTTCATAGTCGGGAAGGCGGAAATCCTCCAGCCAGGCGAGGAATTCCGGCTCGAAGATCTGCTTACGGCCATAGAAGGTGTTGCCGCCGAGCCAGATCATCTCCTTCTTGGTGAAGCGCAAGGTGCGAGCGTGGTCGAGCTGCTCGCGCAGTTCGCCTTCGTCGATCTCGTCGGCGAGCCGCACCGAGGTCGTGCGGTTGATCAGCGTGAAAGTGGCGTCGACCTTGGGGTACATGCCCCAGATCATCTGCAGCATCAGAAGCTTGTAGAAATCGGTGTCCAGCAGGCTGCGGACGATGGGGTCCAGCTTCCAGGTGTGGTTGTAGACGCGCCGCGCTATATCGGTTCGTGCCATATCTGCTCACCCAAAAAACGCGTCGCGCTTGCGTGATTCCAAGCGCGGCGCCTCAAGTCCCTGTTATGAAGCACTCCGGACGGAAAACCGCCGCGCAGCTCCCGGAATTGTTAACCAGCTGCGGTCTTAGCATTGTATTTTTGAAAGCGCTTCCTGCTTTGCAAGCTGGCCCGACAAAAACCAGCTATGCAAGTCCAGCGATCATGACACTGCGCCAGAGCATTCCAGCGTTGCACGGAAACCGCGAAATGCTCTTGGCTTTCTTGTTGCTGACGCGAATCTCCGGACGGAAGATGGCTCACACTTTTCCTGGGATCGCTCTAGCCCCGATCACCTTGAGCGCCGGGCGCTTCCTGCGGCTCGGCACACGGCCGGCGACCGGCGCATCGGCTCGGCCCTCGTCCTGCTCCTTTTCGGCAAAGAGCCAGTCGATGAAGAGCTGGACGATCGGCGCCGAGCGCATCTCGTTGCGGCAGACGACATAGAAGTCATCGACCGCCGGCACCGACAAAGCGAAGGGCGCGACGAGCATGCCCCTGGCGAGCAGGGCCCGCGCGGTCACGGAATCGCCGAGCGCCACGCCATGCCCGTGGACGGCGGCCTCCACCGCTATGCGCGCGTCGCCGAGGTGATGGCGGCGGCCGCGCTCCAGGTCGAGCGCGTCGGCGGCGGCCAGCCAGGTGTGCCACTCGCGGCCGTCGTCGCCATGCAGGAAAACGTGGTCGGCAAGGTCGCGCACACTGCGGATCGGGCGGTTGTTGATCAGCGTCGGGCTGACGACCGGAAACAGCTCAAGGCCCGACCATCTGCGTATCCAGCAGTCGCTCCAGCTGCCATCGCCATAGTGCACGCAGACGTCGATGTGCGGCGCGCGGATGTCCCTGGCCTCGTTGGAGGGGATCAGCGTCAGCTGGATGTCGGGATATTGCGCGGTGAAGGAGCCGAGCCGCGGCGTCATCCACAACAAGAGCAGCGCCGGCACGCAGGACACCGACAGCACACCGGTGCTTGCGGGGCGTGTCATGCGCTGCGTGGCGGCGGCGATGCCGTCGAAGGCCGCCGAAACCGCCGGCAGGAACTCAGCGCCGTGCGGGGTCAGCTTCACGCGCTGACCCGTGCGCTGGAAAAGCTTTACGCCGAGCGATTGCTCGAGCGCCTTGATCTGATGGCTGACCGCGCCATGCGTGACGTTGAGCTCGCCCGCCGCCTTGGTCAGCGAGGCATGTCGCGCCGTCGCCTCGAAGGCGCGCAGCGGGTTCAACGGCGGCAAGCGCTTGGCCAAGGACAGCTCCCGACTTCGTGAGATTTTCTCACAGCAAAGACCCTAACAATATCAATTGATTTTTCAATACAGTTGCCCGACACTTTTGCCCGGAACAGCTCAACAGACGTAGATTTCGCAGGCGCCGGCGGGCAACGATCAGCCGGATGACTGCTGGATTGGCAGCCGTCGGTGCAGCCGCCGCGCTGCAAGCAGTCACGGAGGAGTACCGGACATGGGTTACGATCGCGGCAAGCTCGAAGCGTTGCGCCGCAAATATGGCGAGAGCCATGGCGGCGAGATGTTCGACCCGAAATTCCGCAAGGTCGCCGACAAGATCTTCAGCAAAAGCGGCACCCGGCTGGCGCCCTATTCCGGCATCCCGACCTTCCTTGCCGCACCTTACCGGCAGGTGGCCGCCGACAATCCGGATTTCGGCGACTTGCAAGTGGCGATGATCGGCGTGCCGATGGACCTTGGCGTCACCAACCGGCCGGGCTCACGCTTCGGGCCGCGGGCGCTGCGCGCCATCGAGCGCATCGGCCCCTACAATCACGTGCTGGAATGCGCGCCGACGCATGAGCTGCGCGTCGCCGACATCGGCGACACGCCGTTCCGCAGCCGTTACCGGCTGGAGATCAGCCATGAGGACATCGAAAAGCGCACCAACCAGATCGTCGACGCCGGCGTGCTGCCGCTTTCGGTCGGCGGCGACCACTCGATCAGCCATCCGATCCTGAAAGCGGTCGGTAAGCAGGCTCCCGTCGGCATGATCCACATCGACGCCCATTGCGACACCAGTGGGCTGTTCGACATGACCAAGTTCCACCACGGCGGACCGTTCCGCAACGCGGTCCTGGACGGCGTGCTCGATCCCACCCGCACGATCCAGATCGGCATTCGCGGCTCGGCCGAGTATCTGTGGGAGTTCACCTACGAATCCGGCATGACGGTGGTCCATGCCGAGGAGGTGACCGGCCTCGGCATCCCCGCCATCGTCGAGAAGGCGCGGAAGATCGTCGGCGACGGCCCGACCTACATCTCCTTCGACGTCGACAGCATCGATCCGGCCTTCGCGCCGGGCACCGGCACGCCTGAGGTCGGCGGACTGACGACGCGGGAGGTGCTCGAGCTGCTGCGCGGCCTGAAGGGCCTCAACATCGTCGGCGGCGACGTCGTCGAGGTGGCGCCGCAATATGACGCGACCACCAATACCGCCCATGTCGGCGCGCAGGTCCTGTTCGAGATCCTGAGCCTCATGGTGTTCAGCCCGGCAATCAAGAAGGGCTGACGCGAGAGCGTTTCACCGCTTCATGGAAACGGGGAACCGCTTTGTTTTTACGCAATTCCGGACGGAAGCTATGGCGAAGTCGCCAAGCGTAGACCGCTTCCCGCTTTTCCTGGAATTGCTAACCAGTACGGCCGTCGCGCTGGAGCCGGCGGCCGGTTTCAACAACAAGCTTCCAGCAGGGGAACTAAAATGACTCTTCGCAACACACTGAAATCCGCACTTGCGGCACTCATCATGCTCGGCGCCGCCGGTCTTGCCTTGCAGGCCAAGGCCGACGCCATCGACGACATCACCAAGGCCGGGGCCATCAATGTCGGCATCTTCTCCGACTTCCCGCCTTTTTCCTCGGCCAGCGCCGACATGAGCATCAAGGGCTATGACATCGACGTCGCGCAGGCGATCGCCGATTCCTTGAAGGTGAAGCTGAACCTCGTCAGCGTCACCGGCCAGAATCGCATCCCGTATCTCACCGACAAGCGCGTCGATATCTTGATGAGCGTCGGCTATTCGAAAGAGCGCGAGCAGGTGATCGATTTCGCCGCCGCCTACGCGCCCTATTACATCGCCGTAATCGGCCCGGCCGAGCTTGCCGTCAAAGGCAAGGACGACCTTGCCGACAAGTCGATCGCCGTCAATCGCGGCACGCTGGAGGATACCTCGCTCACCCAGGCGGCGCCCGCCTCGGCCGACATCCGCCGTTTCGACAACTACAATTCCGTCATCCAGGCCTTCATCTCCGGACAGACGCAGCTGATGGTGGTCGGCAACGATGTCGGCGCGCAGGTGCTGGCCAAGCAGGTTGCATTGAAGCCCGAGCAGAAGTTCCAGCTGCTGACCTCGCCCTCGCATATCGGCCTCAACAAGAACGAGGACAGGCTGAAGAAGGCGGTGAACGATGCGGTCGCCAAGATGCTGGCGGACGGCAAGCTGGACGAGAGCTCGAAGGCCTGGCTGAAGACGCCGCTCAATCCCGACAACCTCAAGGATTGATCCCCGGAGCGGTTCAGCGCGCCTGAAGCGCTGAACCGCTCCCGTACTTGCTTCTTGCGCTACACGCTTTCCAACAGGGCCAATCGCGATGGGCTACAGCCTCGACTTCGGCTGGCTTGCGGGTGCAGCGGGCGCGATCGCGCGCGGCGCGGCGATGACGCTGCTTCTGATCGTCGTCACCACGCTCGCCGGCACTTTTCTCAGCATCCTGGGCGCCGCCGGCCGCCGGAACGGCCCGAGGCCGCTCAAGCTGGCGATCGGCTGGTATGTCGAAGTGATGCGCAACACGCCGTTCCTGGTGCAGCTGTTCTTCATCTTCTTCGGCCTGCCCAGCCTCGGCATCCGACTCGATCCGATCCTGGCCGCCATGCTGGCGATGACGCTCAACATGGCGGCCTACACGATCGAGATCGTCGGCGCGGGTCTGGACGCAGTGCCGCGCGGGCAGACGGAGGCAGCGCTTGCGCTCGGGCTCAGGCCCAGACAGGTGTTCATAAAGATCGTGCTGCCGCAGGCGCTGAAAGTGATCTATCCGGCGCTGACCAGCCAGATCGTCATCATGATGCTGGAATCGGCCGTGGTGTCGCAGATCGCGGTGCGTGAACTGACCTACGAGGCCGACATGCTGCAGGCGCGCACCTTCCGCGCCTTCGAAACCTATCTGGTGGTGACCATGGTCTATCTCGGCCTGGCGATGGGGCTGCGCCGGCTGCTGGTCAGCGGCGGACGCCGCGCGCTCGGAGCCGGCGTGTCATGATCGAATTCACCCTCTGGGACATATTGCGCAACCTTCTGCTCGCCGCGCGCTGGACGGTGCTGTTGTCGCTTGCGGCCTTCGTCGGCGGCGCGCTGGTCGGGCTGGTCGTGCTGTTCTTCCGCATAGCCAAGAACAAATGGATCAAGCGGATCGCTTCCGGCTATATCGCGCTGTTCCAGGGCACGCCGCTCCTCATGCAGCTTTTCCTGATGTTCTTCGGCCTGCCCATGTTGGGGCTGCGCATCGAGCCATGGACCGCCGCGGCGCTCGGCCTCACCTTCTTTGCCAGCGCCTATCTCGCCGAGATCTGGCGCAGCGGTGTCGATGCGCTGCCGCGCGGCCAGTGGGACGCCGGCGCCAGTCTCGGACTGCATTATCTGCAGGAACTCAGGCTGATCATCCTGCCGCAGGCCTTCGCCATCACGCGCGCCCCGACCGTCGGCTTCCTGGTGCAGCTGATCAAATCGACGGCGCTGACCTCGATCATCGGTTTCGAGGAGTTGGTCAGGACCTCCAACGCCATCAACAACGCGACCTTCGAACCCTTCACCGTCTACGGGCTGGTGGCGCTGATCTTCTTCGTGATGTGCTTCCCGCTGACGCAATATGCGCGACGGCTCGAGCGTGTCTCCGCACACTGAATGTTGACGAGGGCCGCCGGCTGACCGGCGGCCGCTCTCCTCAATGGCTGAACGACAAGGCCGGCGCGATGCGATCGCGCCGCAGCCAACGGACGAGCAGGAGCACCGCCACCACCGCCAGGCCTGACGACAGGCCGATCCAGATGCCGACGCCGTGAAAGCCGAAATGGAAGGCGAGCAGCACGCCGAGCGGAAGGCCGACCCCCCAATAGCCGATCGCGGCATAGATCATCGGCACCTTGGTATCGTGCAGGCCGCGCAGCATGCCGGCGGCCACCGCCTGGGCGCCGTCGAAGATCTGGAACAGCGCCGCGAACACCAGGAAGGACACGGCAAGCGTGATCACCCTGGCATTGGCCGGATCGGCGAGATCGATGAAGGCGCTGATCAAAAGCTGCGGCCACAGGATCATCACCAGCCCCATCAGCGCCATGAAGGAGACGCCGATGACAAAGCTGGTCCAGCCGGCGCGCGAGACGCCCTCGGGATTGCCGGCGCCATGTGCCAGGCCGACGCGCACGGTGACCGCCTGGTTGAGGCCGAGCGGCACCATGAAGGAGATCGAGGCGATCTGGATGGCAATCGCGTGGGCTGCCAGCGAATCCGCGTCGATCAGACCCATCAGCAGGGCTGCCGCATTGAAGATCGTCACCTCGAAGGCGAGGATGCCGGCGATCGGCAGGCCGAGCCTCAGCAGGCCACGGAAGCGCGGCCAGTCGGAGCGCCAGAAGCGGCCGAAGAGGTGATAGCGGCGGAATTTTTTCTCCAGCACCACCACGGCCGCCAGTCCAACAAACATCAGCATGCTGGAAAGCGAGGTGGCGAGGCCCGAGCCGGCGATGCCCATCGGGCGGACGCCGAGGTTGCCGAACATGAAGACCCAATTGAAGAAGGCATTGCAAGCGACGGCGACGAAAACGATGATCAGCGCCCAGCCGGGCCGCTCCAGCGCCGAGATGAAGGAGCGCAGCACGATATAACCGTAAAAAGGCAGCACCGCCCATTGCAGCCAGTGCAGGTAGATGCCTGCCTGGTGCGCGAGGTCCGGCTTCTGCCCCATGGCCAAAAGCACTTCTTCGCCATGCCAGAGGAACAACCAGATCGGGATCGAGACGAGGACCGCCAGCCAGAGTCCTTGGCGCACGGTGCGGCGCAGGTCGCGCACCGAATGGCGGCGGCGGCCGAGCTCGGTCGCCATCATCGGCGAGGTGGCGAGCATCAGGCCAAGCCCGAAGATCAGCGGCATGAAATAGAGATTGGAGCCGAGCGCGCCGGCGGCCAGCGTATCGGGTCCCAAACGGCCCATCATCATGACGTCGGTCGCGGTCATGGCGGTCTGGCCGAGGTTGGTGAGTACCATCGGCCAGGCAAGCAACAATGTCGCCCTGATTTCCTGACGCCAAAAATTTTCCGGCGCGCGAGCGCCGGCTTCGATCGCAGACATTTTTCGCTCTTCAGACCACGGCGCGTCGGGACAACGCCCCGGAAGCCGCACGCAAACGGCGCAAAATGGCGCCGTTTGCGCCGTCTTGTGAACGAAATGCGACATATTGGCAAGGAGGAGGAGCGGCGACCTATTGAGCCAGCGGGAAGCGCAGGAGCCGGGCCTTCTATTGGATGGCGTCGAGCGCCTGCCGCTGGCGGTGCATTTCGAGGAAGATGCGATAGTCGCGGTCGAAGCGAGCGCCGGCGGCCGGATTTGGGGGCCGCGTCCTGCCGCCCTGCTGCATGGCCACGCAAGCGGCGTTCAGGTCGGCGTAAAGCCCAGCGGCGGTCGCCGCGACCATGGCGGTGCCGAGCAGCACCGCCTCGTCGGCCAGCGGCTCGATGACGGTGCAGCCGGTGGCATCGGCATAGAGTTCCATCAAGAGCGGGTTCTTGGTGTGGCCGCCGGTGACGTGCAGCGTGTCGATCAAATAGCCGTTCTCGTTCAGCGCCTCGAGCACATGGCGTACGCCGAGCGCGATGCCGACGGCGGTGCGCCAGTAGAGCTTGCACAGACTGTCGAAGGAGGAATCGAGTGTCAGCCCGCTGACGACGCCAACCGCGTGCGGGTCGGCGAGCGGCGAGCGATTGCCGTGGAAATCCGGCAGCACATGCAGCCGCGCGGTCAGCGCATCGCCCTCGGCGGCGCGCAGTTCGGCGACGCGCTTGGCGATCCTGGCATGCATTGCCGCATCCGGCTCGCCGCCGGCGCCGTGCCAGCGGATGATGTGGTCGAGCAGAGCGCCGGTCGCCGACTGACCGCCCTCCGACAGCCAAAGCTTTGGCAGCGCCGCGCCATAATATGGTCCCCAGACGCCGGCGAAGGGCTGCGGATCCTGCGACATCGCCATGACGCAGGACGAGGTGCCGGCAATCAGCGCCAGGTGCCGGCTGATGTCCTTCTCGTCGCCGGCAAAGCCGCCGAGCACGCCGAGCGCGCCGGCATAGGCGTCGATCACCCCGGCGCCGACCCGGCATTTCTCCGTCAGGCCGAGATCTGCCGCCGCATCGGCCGTGAGTTGCCCGATATCGGTGCCGACGGGGCTCGCCTTGTCCGGAAGATTGCCATGCTCGAAGAGATCGCCGATGCCGACGAGCTTGAAGAAATCGCGCCGCCAGCCCCTCTCCTCATGCGCGAGATAGGTCCATTTGGCCGTCAGCGTGCATTGCGAGCGGGCGAGCGATCCGGTCGCTTTCCAGGTCAGGAAATCGGCGAGATCGAACAGATAGCCGGCCTCATTCCAGGTGGCGGGCAGGTTGCGCTTCAGCCACATCAGCTTCGGCGTTTCCATTTCCGGCGACATCACCCCGCCGATATAGTCGAGCACCGCATGGCCGCTTCTGGTGCATTCGTCGGCTTCGGCGATGGCGCGATGGTCGAGCCAGACAATGGTATCCCAGCGCTTCTCGCCGGTGACCGAGACGCTCAGCTGATCGCCCCGCCTGCCGCGCACCACCAGCGAGCAGGTGGCGTCAAAGGAGATGCCGACAATATCCGATGCGGCGACGTTCGTCTTCTCGCGCGCGGCCCGCACGGCGGCGCAGACTGCCGACCAGATATTTTCCGAATCGTGCTCCGCGTGATCGGGCTTAGGCTGGTGCATGGCGATCGGCCGCTCGGCGCGGCCGAGCAGATTGCCTTCAGAGTCGAGAATGCCCGCGCGAGCGCTCCCGGTGCCGACATCGACCGCGCAAACAAAACTCGTCAAGATGCTTTTACTCTCGCTCCCAGGTCTGCAATCAGGTCGGGCAATTGCAGCATGTCAGCGAATATAAAGTCCGGTTCGGTCGACGCAAGCCGCACCTTGAGCGCAGGGTTGTTTGCATGCGATCCGCCGGTGAAGGCAAAGACGCGCATCCCCGCCGCCCGCGCCGCGGCGATGCCGGCCGGGCTGTCCTCGATGACAAGGCATTTGCCAGGATCAGCGCACATCGCGGCGGCGGCATGGAGGAACAGGTCCGGCGCCGGCTTGCCGCGCTTAACCATGGCGGCGCTGAAGAGGTGCGGCTCCAGCAGGCCGAGCAGGCCGGTGACCTCGAGCGCGTAGCGGATGCGCTCCAGCGTGCCGGAAGAGGCGACGCAATAGGGCAGGCCAAGCTTCGGCAGGATCTCCTTGATGCCGGGGATCGGCTTCAGCTCCTCGCGGAACTTGCGCATCAGCTCGACGCGCATGGCGGTGAGATGCTGGTCGCTGATCTCAAGGCCGAAATCGCTGCCGAGGATCTCGCGCACGCTCTTCATGCTCTTGCCGAGGAAATGCTCGTAGGCGGCGTCCTCCGAGACAGTGCCGCCGGCGAGCTCGATCATGCCCAGCAACGCGGAAACCGAAAGCGCCTCGCTGTCGACCAGCACGCCGTCACAGTCGAAGATGACGAGCTCGGGCGTCATTGCGGCTGCGTCCAAAGAGCTTCAGAGCTTGCCGGCGAGATAGCGCGTCAAGGTTTCGCGCGCGCCGTTCGCCCACAATTCGTTCAGCGCATGGGCGAAGGCTTCGGCAAAGACGGCGGAGCGGCCGACATCGCCATAGATGTCGTCCATCGCCAGCCAGGCCTCGGGCGAATTCTTCGCGGCTTTGGCGGTCGCCTGCATCCGGTCCCAGTTCGGATCGTTCGGCTCGATGACGGCGCCGCTGTCGGTGGTGCCGAAGCAGTAGCGGCACCAGAGCGCGGACTCCAGAGCCAGGCCGGCAACACCTTTCCCCGCCTTCAGCCGGTCCGCGGCGGTCGGAATTATGAATTTCGGCTGGCGGTTGGAACCGTCGAGGCAAAGCCTTCGGATGGTGTCGCCGATCTTGGGATTGGAGAAGCGGCGCTCGATGAGCTGGTAGTATTCCTCAAGCACCGTGTCCGGCACCGGCGGCACGGTTGGGATGATCTCGTCCCGCTCCAGCTTGGCGAGGAAGCCGCGCACCAGTGGCTCCTGCATCGCCTCATGCACGAAATGGATGTCCATCAGACCCGCCGGATAGGCGATGGCTGCGTGGCCGCCGTTCAAGATGCGGATCTTCATCAGCTCGTAAGGCGAGACATCCTTGACGAACTGGACGCCGGCCTGTTCCAGCGGCGGCCGGCCGGCGGTGAAACGATCTTCCAGCACCCATTGTTTGAACGGTTCGCAGAAGACCGGCCAGTTGTCCTCCAGCCCGAAATCATTGGCCAGAATGCTGCGCTCGCGATTGGTGGTGGCCGGCGTGATGCGGTCGACCATGCCGTTCGGGAAAGCGACGTTGTCCCTCACCCAGTTGGCCAGAGCCTCGTCGATCAGCCGGGCAAGGCCGATGACGCCGTCGGAGGTGACGTGGCCATTGTGGGGGATGTTGTCGCAGGACATGACCGTGAACGGCACGATGCCGTCGGCGCGCCGGCGCACCAGTCCGGCAAGAATGATGCCGAAGACCGTCTTCGGTGCCGCACCCGGCTCAGCATCGGCGACAATGTCGGGATGGGCCGGATTGAACTTTCCGGAGGCCGGATCGATGAAATAGCCGCCTTCGGTGATGGTCAGCGACACAATCTTGATCGCGGGGTCGGCGAGCTGCTCGACGATCGCCTCAGCATCGCCCGGCATCAGGAAATCGACCATGGCGCCGGTGACGCGGGCGCTCATATGGCCCTGGTCCTGCTCGACCACGGTGGTCAGCCAGTCCTGCTCCTGCAGCCTGGCGCGGCCGGCCTTCTCGCCCTCGAACACGCCGGCGCCGATCAGCGCCCAGTCATGGCCGAGGCCGGAATTGAACAGGTCGTCGAGATAGACAGCCTGGTGCGAGCGGTGGAAGTTGCCGACGCCGAAATGCACGATGCCGGCCTTCAGCGCGGCGCGATCGTATTTCGGACCGGAAACCTTCGACGGAAGCTTTGCGAGGTTCGAGAAAGAGAGTTTCACGGTCATCTTACTTACCCTTTGGCCGATATGCAGCCCGACAATCCAACCCCCAATTCACCCGCTTGGGGCGAGCGGCGAGGGGCAGCATCCGTTTGCCGGTATGCGCCCCTCACCTGCCCCGCGACGCGTCCTCCCCGGAGGAAGGGAGGCGCGCTTCCCCCTCAACTCATCCATTGACCGCCATCGACGTTGTAGGTCTGGGCGACAATGTATTCGGCTTCTTCACTGGCGAGGAAAACCGCCATGCCAGTCAGATCTTCGGCTCGACCCATGCGGCCATAGGGCACGCTTTCGCCGACGAGCCTCTTCTTCTCGCCCTTCGGCCGGTTCTCATATTTGGCGAACAGCGAATCGACGTGATCCCAATGCTCGCCGTCGACGACGCCCGGTGCGATGGCGTTGACGTTGATGCGGTGCTTGATCAGGTCGAGTCCGGCCGACTGGGTAAGCGAGATGACGGCGGCCTTGGTGGCGCAATAGACCGCGACCAGCGGCTCGCCGCGGCGTCCGGCTTGGCTCGCCATGTTGATGATCCTGCCGCCCCGGCCGGCAGCGATCATCGAGCGGGCCGCGGCCTGCAGCATGAACAGCGTGCCGGCGACATTGACGGAGCAGAGCTTGTCGTAGCTCGCGCGGCTGATCTCGACGATGGGCGCAAGGTCGAACAAGGCGGCATTGTTGATCAGGATGTCGAGGCCGCCCGCCTTCGCTTCGACGGCTTTCACGCTGGCCTCGATCGAGGACTGGTCGGTGACGTCGAGCCGGATCGCGTAAGCGGCAGAGCCGATATCCTTCGCCGTCGCTTCCGCCGCTTCGAGATTGATGTCGGCAATCGCCACCGTGGCGCCTTCGCGAACATAGGCTTCGGCGAAGGCCCTGCCGATGCCCCGCGCCGATCCGGTGATCAGCGCCGATTTGCCTTTGAGCCTCACTGCGCCAGCGCCTTGCCGTCGGCGCCGAAGCGATGGAGCTTGGCCTTGTCGGGCGTCAGGTAGACGGTGTCGCCGTGCTTGACGGCAACCTCGCCGTCGGCGCGCACATTGATCGTGCCGATGCCGTCGGTCTGGACATGCAGGAAGGTGTCGGAGCCGAGATGCTCGGCAACGCCGACCGTCGCCTTCCAGTCGCCCGCCGTGGTCGAGATGTTGATGTGCTCCGGCCGGATGCCGATGGTCTTGGCGCCATATTTGTCGGCCGGCGCGCCTTCGATCAAGTTCATCTTCGGCGAGCCGATGAAGCCGGCGACGAACAGGTTCTTCGGCGTCTTGTAGAGTTCCATCGGCGAGCCGACCTGCTCGATGTTGCCGGCATTTAGCACGACGATCTTGTCGGCCATGGTCATGGCCTCGACCTGGTCGTGGGTGACATAGATCATCGTCGTCTTCAGCTGATGATGCAGTTCGCTGATCTCCAGCCGCATGGTGCCGCGCAGCGCGGCGTCGAGGTTGGACAGCGGCTCGTCGAACAGGAAGGCCGATGGCTGGCGCACGATGGCGCGGCCGATGGCGACGCGCTGGCGCTGGCCGCCGGAGAGCTGGCCCGGGCGCCGCTCGAGATAGTTGGTGAGGTTCAAGACGCGCGCCGCGTCCTTGACCTTCTTGTCGATGGTCGCCTGGTCCTCCCCGGCCATCTTCAGCGGGAAGGCGATGTTCTTGGCGACCGTCATATGCGGATAGAGCGCGTAGGACTGGAAGACCATGGCAAGCTTGCGCTTGGCCGGCGCCTCGCGGGTGACGTCGCGGCCATCGATGCTGATGGTGCCGCCGCTGGTGTCCTCCAGCCCGGCGATCAGCCTGAGCAGCGTGGACTTGCCGCAACCCGAGGGGCCGACGAACACGACGAACTCGCCGTCCTCGATGGCGAGATCGATGTTCGGAATGATCGTCGTCGACCCGAAGGACTTGGAGACGTTCTTGAGCGTGATGTTTCCCATGGTTTCCTCCCGGATTTCGTCCGCCGCTTACGGCTTACTTCACGGCGCCAAAGGTCAGGCCGCGCACCAGCTGCTTCTGGCTGAACCAGCCCATGATCAGGATCGGCGCGATCGCCAATGTCGAGGCGGCCGAGAGCTTGGCCCAGAACAGGCCCTGCGGACTGGAGAAGGAGCTGATGAAGGCGGTGAGCGGTGCGGCCTCGGTGGTGGTCAGGCGGATCGTCCAGAACGCCTCGTTCCAAGCCAGGATGATGTTCAACAGCATGGTCGAGGCAATGCCGGGAACGGCCATGGGCGTCAGCACATAGATGATCTCGTTCCACAGCGAGGCGCCGTCCATGCGCGCCGCTTCGAGGATCTCACCCGGGATCTCGCGGAAATAGGTGTAGAGCATCCAGACCACGATCGGCAGGTTGATCAGCATCAGCATGACGGTGAGGCCGATGCGGCTGTCGAGCAGGCCGGTGTCGCGGAAGATCAGATAGATCGGGAACAGCACGGCGACGGCCGGCATCATCTTGGTGGAGAGCATCCACATCAGGATGTCCTTGGTCCGCTTGGTCGGCGAAAAGGCCATCGACCAGGCCGCCGGCACGGCGACGATGAGCGCAAGGACGGTCGAGCCGACCGACAGGATCACCGAATTGAGGAAGAACTTGAAATACCCGCTCTGCGCCTGCACTTCCGAATAGCTTTCGGTGGTGCCCGACGGGATCAGGGCGAAGCCCTGGATCGCCTCCTGCTCCGACTTGAAGGATGTGATGATCGTATAAAGGATCGGGAAGAAGATCAGCAGGGCGACGACCCAGGCCGCGACTGTTGCGATCGTCTTGTGCTGGGTGGTGACTGCGCGTGCCATTCTATCCTCCCTTACTTGTCCAGGTTCCTGCCGACCGCGCGCATGACGAAGAAGGCGACGATGTTGGCGAGAATGACCGCGATGACGCCGCCTGCCGACGCCTGGCCGATTTTGAATTCCAAGAGCGCCTTCTGGTAGACGAGGAACGGCAGGTTGGTGGAGGCGTAGCCGGGACCGCCATTGGTGGTGACCAGGATCTCGGCATAGACCGAGAGCAGGAAGATGGTCTGGATCAGGATGACGACGGTGATGGCGCGCGACATGTGCGGCAGCGTCAGATACCAGAAGCGGCTGAGGAAGCCGGCGCCATCCATCTCGGCGGCCTCCTTCTGCTCACCGTCAAGCGATTGGAGCGAGGTGAGCAGGATCAGCGTCGCGAAGGGCAGCCATTGCCAGGCGACGATCAGGATGACGGCGGTCAGCGGGTGCTGACCGAACCAGTCGATCGGGTTGGCGCCGAAGAAGCGGGCTATATCGGCAAAGACGCCGTATTGCGGGTGCATGATCATGTTCTTCCAGACAAGTGCCGCCACCGGCGGCATGACGAAGAACGGCGAGATGACCAGGATGCGCACGAAGCCCTGACCCCAGATCGGCTGGTCGAGCAGCAGCGCCAAAAGGATGCCGCCAATCACGGTGATGGCCAGGACACTGACGACGATGGTCAATGTGTTGAGGATCGACTGCAGGAAGGCGGGGTTGGAGTAGAAGAGCTTGTAATTGGCGAACCAGACGAACCCATCGCGGATCGGATTGAGCGGGTTGTACTGGAGGAACGAGAACCACAGCGTAAAGACCAGTGGCACAATCATCCAGACGAACAGCAGGATCACCGACGGCGCCATCATGAAACGGGCAAGCGAACGGGTTTGCTGAGTAGCCATGACGGTCACCCTCCCAAGGTCAGCCGGATTTAGACTTGTGCCAGAATTCCTGATTGCAAAGGTGGCCGCCCGAACTGGGTTTCGGGCGGCCTATGCCGGTCATGATCCGCTACCGGCGTTCGGCACCGGGAGGAGCCTTACTTGAGGTAGCCGCCTTCGGTCATCGCGGCGGTCGCCGCGTCCTGGGCCTGCTTCAGCGCATCATCGACGCTCGACTGGCCGGCAAGAGCGGCGGAGAAGAGCTGACCGACGGTGGTGCCGAGGCCCTGGAATTCCGGGATGGCCACGAACTGCACGCCGACATAGGGCACCGGCTTGACGGTCGGATGCGTCGGGTCGGCGGCATTGATGGAGTCCAGCGTCATCTTCGCGAAGGGCGCTGCCTTCTGGTACTCCGGATTGTTGTAGAGCGAAGTCCGCGTTCCGGGCGGAACGTTGGCCCAGCCTTCCTTCGAAGCCACCAGTTCGAGGTAGTGCTTCGAGGTCGCCCAGGAGACGAACTTCTCGGCGGCGTCGGCCTTCTTGGTGCCGGCGGGGATTGCGAGAGACCATGCCCACAGCCAGTTGCCGCGCTTGCCGAGACCCTTGTCGGGCGCCAGCGCATAGCCGACCTTGTCGGCGACCTGCGAGGCCTTCGGGTCGGAGACGAAGGACGCGGCGACGGTGGCATCGATCCACATGCCGCACTTGCCCTGCTGGAAGAGCGCAAGATTCTCGTTGAAGCCGTTGGAGGACGCGCCCTCAGGACCGTCTGCCTTCATCAGGTCGACATAGAACTGCAGCGTGTTCTTCCATTCCGGCTGGTCGAATTGCGGCTTCCAGTTCTCATCGAACCAGCGGGCGCCGAAGGAGTTCGACATGGCGGTCAGGAAGGCCATGTTCTCGCCCCACCCGGCCTTGCCGCGCAGGCAGATGCCGTTCACGCCATTGGCGCGATCTGTCATCTTGTCGGCTGCCTCCTTGATGAAGTCCCAGGTCGGCGCGTCGGGCATTTTGAGGCCCGCCTTCTCCATCAGGTCCTTGCGGTACATGACGAAGGAGCTCTCGCCGTAGAAGGGCGCGGCATAGAGCTTGCCGTCGACCGAAAGGCCGCCGGCAATGGCCGGGATGATGTCCTTGACGTCGTAGTCGTCGCCGAGCTTCTCGAGCGGCAAGAGCCAGCTCTGCTTGGCCCAGATCGGAACCTCGTAAGTGCCGATGGTCAAGACGTCGTACTGGCCACCCTTGGTGGCGATGTCGGTGGTGACGCGCTCGCGCAGCACGTTCTCTTCGAGCGTGACCCAGTTGAGCTGGATGTCGGGATTGGCCTTCGTGAAGTCGTCCGTCAGCTTCTGCATGCGGACCATGTCGCCATTGTTGACGGTGGCGATGGTGATGGATTCGGCATGCGCGGCGAATGCAAGGGCGCTGGCCGACAACAGGCCCAGGGTGAGCGTGCGAAGTTTCATCAATTCCTCCCTAAAACCAAGATGAGCATTTGCCTTGGCTGTGGGCAATTACTCACTAAGTGTGAATTATGTCAAGCCGGAATCGATGCTGCAGCGCAGCACAAATCGATGTCGCGCCCGTCTGGGCGATGCGTAGCGGAGACGGCAGGCTGTGATGTCCGGCTACTGGCAGGCGATCTCGGCGAGAATCCAATCGCGGAAGGCGCGGATCTTCGGCACGTTGCGCCGGGCCGTGGGATAGACCAGCCAGTAGGCGTGGCCGTCGTCGCCGACGAGATCGAAGGGCTGGATCAGCCGGCCGTCGGCAAGCTCGTTCTTGAACAGGGCGCTGGTGACGATCGCAACACCTTGCCCGGCCATCGCGGCATTCGCCTCATAGGCCTGCGCGCCCATGCTGGTGCCGGGACGGCTGGCGAGTTCCTCCGCGGGCAGGCCGGCGAGCGCGAACCATTCCTGCCACCAGATGTCGCCGGGATCGAGGATGGGGAGCTTGAGCAGGTCGGCCGGCTCCTTGACGCCGCCGATGCTCGCCGCAAGCCTGGGGCTGAGCACCGGGGTGAAGTCGGCCCTGAACAGCATATGCGTTTCCACGCCCGGCCACTTGCCGCCGCCGGAGCGGATGGCGATGTCGACGTCCTCGCGCGCGAAATCGACGACTCGGTTCGAGGTGTCGACGCGCACGGCAAGCGAGGGGTGCGCAACCTGAAAGGATCCCAGATGCTGCGCCAGCCAGTTCGAGGCGAAGGTGAGCAGGGTGGAAACGCAAAGCACGCCGTCGGCGCCGGCTCGGGCGGCCGCATAGGCGCCGCTCAGCAGCGCGAATGCCTCGCTGACAGCCGGCGCAAGACGCTGGCCGGGTTCGGTCAGCTCGATCTGCCGTGGACGGCGCAGGAACAGCGGCGCGCCGATGCGCTCTTCCAGAAGCTTGATCTGATAGCTCGCGGCGGCCTGGGTCATGCCGAGCTCCTCGGCGGCCTTGGTGAAGGAGAGGTGTCTGGCCACGGCCTCGAACACCCGAATCGCCTGCAGGGGCGGGAGCTGGACATTCTGCCGGGAGCTCAGATTGGGCATAAGGCCTCTTTATGGGTCATGATCGACGTTTGATTGGAAGCACGTGCCGATCAGCCCGATATTTGGGGTCGACGATCACTCCAGTTCAAGCATAGCGAAGGCTGACGATCATGACCCCGATGCAGGAAAAACTCGATTCGACCCCGATACATGGATGGATTTCGCTGCTGGCGCGGGAATTCTCGTGGTTCGCCAGCCGCAGGCGCGGCTATGTCGATGTCCGAGAACTGTCGGAGCACCTGCAGCGGGACATGGGCTTCCTCGATGGCAACGATCCGCATGGACGCTACAAATAGCCGGGTTTCTTTTTATAATAGCCGGGTTTCTTTTTATCGCCAACGGCTGGTCGCGTCAGACTCGGCCCGAGCCCAGCATCACGATCACGCGCCGCCGAGCAGGGCGGTGGCTGTCCGTTCATCGGTGATGAGGCCATTGACCAAACGCCGGTTCACGGCGGCGAGAATGCCCGGCAGCTTGCGCTCGCCCATGGCAAGCGCGATGACCAAGGACTTCTCGCGTGACGGCAAGGCGGCGGACGAAACGCGGTCGTTGGTGATGCCTTCGATCATGCGGCCTTCGCGGTCGAAAACCCAGCCGACGATCTCGGCGACGCCGCCGGCTTTCTGCAGCGCCTTCAGTTCCCCCTCCGAGATGAAGCCGTCCTCATAGAGCGGCGCCTTCGGGCCGAGATCGCCGATGCCGACGAAGGTGACGTCTGCTTCCGCGGCCAGCGCCAGCGTCGGCTGGATCATCGGCTGGCTGAGCAGCATGTCGCGCTCTTCCGGCGAGGAGGCGATGACCGGCAGCGGCATCGGGAAGGAGCGCGCCTTGACCCGGTCGGCCATGGTGAAGATGACGTTGTAGAAGGCGGCCGAGCCGTCGGGCGAGATGTTGCCGGTCAAGGACACCACCTTGTGCTGCGGGCACTCCATCGGCGGCAACAGCTCGATCGCTGCCTTCAGGGTGCGCCCGGTGCCGATCGCCATGACGATGGGGGCGGCGGAGCGCAGCCGCCGCTCGATCTCGGCAGCCGCCGCCTCGGCAACACCGATCGTCGTCGAGGACGAGGTCGGATCGCTCGGCACCACCTCGACGAGATCGAGCGCGAAACGCGACTTCAGCCGCGCGGCAAGGTCGAGGCAATTGGCGATCGGATGATCGACGCGGACCTTGATCAGCCCTTCCGACATCGCCAGCGAGACGAGCCGCTGCGCCGTCTGCCTGGAAATACCGAGCTTGGCGGCGATCTGATCCTGGGTATTGCCGGCAACATAGTAGAGCCAGCCGGCCCGCGCGGCGTCGTCCAACCTGGTGCTGCCGGTTTCCTGTCGCGCGTTCACATTCTGCCTCCCCAAGCCCGACAATAGCGGGCCCTCTAGATTACAGCGAAAGCGGCTCTGCGCAATTGTCAATTGAAAGAGCAATTGCTTGCGCCGCTGCCGACCAAGGTTGGCCCTGTTCGCACTCGCTTCAACCATTTGCCGGGAGAGCGGTTTATCTCTGACCGGAAACCCATTAAGGGATCGGCAAAAGGAGCCTTGCATGACGCCGAAAGCGGTTTTCTGGGACATGGACGGCACGCTGGTCGACAGCGAGCCGCTGCACGAGGCAGCACTTGTGGCGGCTTTGCGCAGCGTCGGCATCACGCCGCCGACCGACCTGCACGAACGGGTGCTGGGCGTCGCGGCATGGCCGGTCTACGAAATGCTGCGCGACCAGTTCGGCCTCGACCTGCACTTCGATGACTGGATCGTGCGCAAATACGACCACTATCTGCCGATGGCCGAGACGCTCAAGCCGCGGCCCGGCGCGATCGAGGTGTTCAACCAATTGCGCGCGCTAGGCGTCGAGCAGGCGGTGGTGTCCAATTCCGACCGGCTGATCGTTGACGCCAATCTCGGCGCGGTCGGTCTCGTCTATCCCGGCATGCACACGGTGAGCCGAAACGACGTACGCCAAGGCAAGCCGCATGCGGAACCCTTCCTGCGCGCGGCCTATCTCGCCGGTGTGGATCCGGCCGACGCGGTCGCGGTCGACGACAGCCGCACCGGCGCGATGGCCGGCCTGGCTGCCGGCATGAAGACGATTTTCTGGCCGGAAGCGCCGATGGAAGGACCGCCCGGCGCAATCGTCATTAACAGCGCCGAGGAACTGCGGGCGCAGTTGGGTCTCTGAATAGACTTTCAGGCGTCGACGCTGCCCCTCGTCCGCCTCCCGGCACCTTCTCCCCGTGACTACTGGGAGAAGGGACACGCTCCGACGCTGGCGATCCCCCTTTCATCGTCCTTCACGGGGAGAGGTAAGGGTGAGCGGCAGCGCCCGGCTTCGAAAATAGGCGAAAGCCAAGCCTCCAGCGTCAACCCACAACCGCGGGGCTCAGTTCCTGTAGACCGGCTCTTCCTCGTCGAGGATTGCCTTCAGCTCGGCAAGGTGGCGCTCGGCTTGGCCGGGATAGTCGTCCATCTCGCTCGCCGTCTTTTCCGCGATCTCGTCGGAGAGCGTGCGCAGCGGCCGGCCGGTCCACAGCGCCTTGATGTAGGTCTCGGCGGCACGCTCGAAATAGAACATGCGATTGAAGGTGTCGGCGACAGAATCCCCGATGACCATCACGCCGTGATTGCCCATGACCATCACCTTGACCCTGGGATCGACGAGCAGTTTCGAGCAGCGCTCGCCCTCCTCTTCGAAGGCCAACCCGCCATAATGAGGGTCCACGACATGGCGGTTGAAGAACATGGCCGAGTTCTGGTCGATCGGCGGCAAGGTGGAGTCGGCCAGCGAGGCAAGCACCGTGGCGTGGATCGAATGCACATGCATGGCGCAGCGCGCATGCGGCACGTTGCGGTGGATGGCGCCGTGCAGGCCCCAAGCCGTCGGGTCGGGCGCGTTGGGGCCGGAGAGCGTTTCGGGATCGTTGGCGTCGATCAAAAGCAGATCGCTCGCCTTGATACGCGAGAAATGCACCTGGTTCGGGTTCATCAGGAACTTCGTGCCGTCCTCGTTGACCGACAGCGAGAAATGATTGGCGACCGCCTCATGCATGTTGAGCCGCGCCGTCCAGCGGAAGGCGGCGGCGAGATCGACCCGCTCCTGGTAATAAGGCAGGTTGGTCAGCATTTCCTTCTGCAGACGGGCAAGGCTCATCGAAAATCCTCCGGTTTGGCCGAGCATGCCGTGCATGGCGGCTGCCAGCAACCGCAAACTGATGGGTCAGGCGGCAGGCCGTGCCGATTGCAGCCCGCCCAGCTCGACGATGAACTCGATCACCTCCTGTAGACCCTTGCCGCGCGACAGATCGGTGAAGCCGAATGGCCGCTTGCCGCGCATGCGGGCGGCGTCCGCCTGCATGACGTCGAGGTTGACGTTCACATAGGGCGCCAGATCGCTCTTGTTGATGACGAGGAAGTCTGAGCGGGTGATGGCCGGGCCGCCCTTGCGCGGTATCTCCTCGCCCTGGCAAACGGAAATGACATAGAGGGTCAGATCGGCAAGGTCCGGCGAGAAGGTGGCGGCGAGATTGTCGCCGCCGGATTCGATGAAGACGATGTCGAGGTCGGGGAATTTGCGGTGCAGCTCGGCGATCGCCCGCAGGTTGATCGAGGCGTCCTCGCGGATGGCCGTATGCGGACAGCCGCCGGTCTCCACGCCGACGATGCGCTCCTCCGGCAGCGCCTGCAGGCGCGCCAGCATCATGGCGTCTTCCTTGGTGTAGATGTCGTTGGTGACGACGGCGATCGAGAACCTGTCGCGCAGCGCCTTGCAGAGCTTTTCGGTGAGCGTCGTCTTGCCGGAACCGACGGGACCGCCGATGCCGATGCGCAGGGGACCATTGGCTTGGCTCATGCCGGAAACTCCGTGATGGCGAGGATTGCGAAGCCCAGCCCGATCAACAGGCAGAGCGGCGAGTAGAGGCGCTGGTCGAGCCGTGCGAAAGGCTGCTCCGGCGTCAGCCCGCGCCACCAGGGCGTGAAGCCGGCGATGCCTCGCCCGAAGAAGACGATGCCGAAGAGCAGCGCGGTAGCGGCAAGGCCCTGCCTGGGAAAGGGCGAGGCGAAGACGCCTTCAAGGGCCAGCGGCCATAGTGTCGCAAGCGCCAGGCACGCGGCGACGGCAAAGCTCGCGACGGGCGAGGGCATGTCGTCGACGCCGCGAAAGCCTACGACGGCGCGGGCGCAGGATTTCGCGTCCTCTCCCGGCCAGATGCCGCCTATGCCCCAATAGACATGCAGCGTGGTGATCAGGAGCAGGATGAGGGAGAGGACAAAGGCAAGAATGATCATGAGCGGAACAGACGCGAATATTGGGTTTCGTGCTTCATCGCGGCAATGTCGGATATCAAGGCCGAGCCGCCGAGATCATCGAGGGTGGAGTTCGCGGCGCGAGCAGCTGTCGCGAGCGCCAACGGTTCGAAGCCGGCCAACAAAGCGGTGGCATCGACCTGTCCTACAACGCCGAGCCGGATAGCGGCCTGCACGAGATTGGAGAAGAAGGCCTGCAGGAAGGCCGACAGCCCGTCCGCCGAGCCGATGCCATGGCTGCCAGCGATCGCGCCGACGGCGACGCAATAGGGGCAATCCGCAGGCAGGCGCTGCAGCGCATGACAGGGCCAGGCAGAGGCGGCTTTCTGGAAGGCGGCGCCCTGGAGCATGGTCTCCACGTGACGCTGCTGCGACCCGGCAAGCGCCTCGGCAAGTGCGGCGACTTCCGCGATATCGCCGCCGTCACGCGCGCGCCGCCAGCTTTCGGCAAAGAGCACCGCATCGTTCCAGCCCGAGCCCATCTCGACCAGCGTCTCCAGCCACTCGGCGAGATCCCCGCGATCGGCGACAAGTCCGTCATGCACGGCCCTTTCGAGGCCATGACTGTAGGAGAAGCCGCCGACCGGAAAGGACGGCGACAGCCAGGCCATCAGCCGCAGCAGTGCGGCACCGGACGGTTGGTCAGTCATGGTGATGGTGGTGATCGTGGTCGTGGTCATGATGGCCATGCGCGTGATGATGATCGTGATGGTCGTGGCCGTGATGATCATGCGCATGGCCATGGTCGTGGCCATGTCCGGAATAGGCGCCGCGCACGGGACTGAACGGTTCCAGCACCTCGCTGACCACGGCGCCGAGCCCTTCCAGCATCGCCTTGATGACATGGTCGCGCAGGATGAGGATACGGTCCGCCTCGATTGCCGCCGCGAGGTGGCGGTTGCCGATATGCCAGGCAAGCTCGGTGAGATGCACGGTGTCGCGGGCCCGGATGTCGTAGACCTCTTCGGGCGCGGCGACGATCTTGAGCTGGCGGCCGTCCTCCAGCACCAGCCGGTCGCCATTGCCGAGCGCCACCGGCTCGGGCAGATCGACCAACACTCTGTCGCCGCCGGCGGTTTCGATGGCGCGGCGGCGCAAATGCCGTTCGTCATGCGTCAAGATAGCCTTGTCGAAAGGTGTCGCCGCTCCGCCCTCGCCGGCCGGGAGCACCGAGACGGCGCGCGGAAATTTGGTGAAATCGGTGTTGATGTTGAGCTTCATTTGATGGCTCCGCCATTGGCTTGCGCCCGCGCGCGGGCGGGTCGCGACAGCACGCGATCGAAATAGGCGTTGACGCGATCTGAGTCGACCGAGAACCGGCCGGCGCGCGCCCAACCACCCATATCGCCGAGCAGAACGTCGACGGCGGAAAAGCGGTCGCCGAGCGCGAAGGGCTTGTCGCCGAGCCGGCGGTGCAGCGCCTTGACTTCCGAAGCGAAATCATGGGCGGCGGCAGGGCCGACATCGACGCGCAGCTCCTTGGGCAGGATGAAGCGGTGGCGCAGTTTGTTCCACAGCGGCGCTTCGAACTCGCTCTGCGCGAAATGCATCCAGGAATCCAACTCGGCGCGGCCGGCGAGCCCGGGATCGGCGCCCATTCCCTTATCGGCATGCTTGTGCGCCAGATAGACGCAGATCGCCGCCGAATCAGTGATCGTCAGCTCGCCGTCGATCAGGATCGGCACCTTGCCGGAAGGGTTCAGCGCATAGGTCTCGGGCGAGCGCAGCTTCACCTCTACGAACTCATAGGATTGCCCGAGCTCCTCGAGCATCCAGAGCACGCGGCTGACCCGGGAACCTCGTGATCCGACGGCCTTGTACATGGTTGGAATCCTGCCTCTTCCCGGAGCCTAGACCATCCAAGCCATCAACCCAATGGCGATCAGGCGATGAGGTCGAAGAGCCGCAGGACGAATGAAATGCGGTAGCGCTAAAACAGAAAATACCGTTGCGCCATCGGCAGCACGGTCGCCGGCTCGCAGGTCAAGAGCTCGCCGTCGGCGCGCACCTCATAGGTTTCCGGGTCGACCTCGACGTGCGGCGTGGCGTCGTTGAGCACCATCGAATGCTTGCCGATGCCGCCGCGCGTGTTCTCGACCGCGACCATCGCCTTCTCTACGCCAAGCCTGCCCTGCAAGCCGGCATCAAAAGCCGCCTTGGAGACGAAGGTGACCGCGGAGTTGGTCAGCGCCTTGCCGTAGGCGCCGAACATCGGCCGGTAGTGCATCGGCTGCGGCGTCGGGATCGATGCGTTGGGATCGCCGATCGGGGCGGCGGCGATTGTGCCGCCTACCAGCACCATCTCCGGCTTGACGCCGAAGAAGGCCGGGTTCCACAGCACGAGATCAGCGCGTTTCCCGGCCGTCACGGAGCCGATCTCCTTCGACAGGCCATGCGCGATGGCCGGATTGATGGTGTATTTGGCGATATAGCGGCGGACCCGGAAATTGTCGTTGTCGCCCGTCTCCTCAGCCAGCGCGCCGCGCTGGCGCTTCATCTTGTCGGCGGTCTGCCAGCAGCGGATTGCGACTTCGCCGACGCGGCCCATGGCCTGGCTGTCGGAGGAGATGATCGAGAAGGCGCCGATGTCGTGCAGGATGTCCTCGGCCGCGATCGTCTCCTTGCGGATGCGGCTTTCGGCAAAGGCGATGTCCTCCGGGATCGACGGCGACAAATGGTGGCAAACCATCAGCATGTCGAGATGCTCGGCCAGGGTGTTGACCGTGTAAGGCCGCGTCGGGTTGGTCGATGACGGGATGACGTTGGGCAGGCCGCAGACCTTGATGATATCGGGCGCATGGCCGCCGCCGGCGCCCTCGGTATGGAAGGCGTGAATGGTGCGGCCCTTGATCGCGGCAACCGTGTTCTCGACAAACCCGGACTCATTCAGCGTGTCGGTGTGGATCATCACCTGCACGTCGTAGTCGTCGGCGACCGAAAGGCAGCAGTCGATGGCGGCCGGCGTCGTGCCCCAATCCTCATGCAGCTTCAGCGAGCAGGCGCCGGCGAGCACCATTTCCTCCAGCGCCGCCGGCCGTGACGCATTGCCCTTGCCGGACAGTCCGATATTCATCGGGAAAGCGTCGAAAGACTGTATCATGCGCGCCATGTGCCAGGGGCCGGGCGTGCAGGTGGTGGCCAAGGTGCCATGCGCCGGACCGGTGCCGCCGCCGAGCATCGTGGTGATGCCGCTCATCAGCGCTTCCTCGATCTGCTGCGGGCAGATGAAGTGGATATGCGCGTCGAAGCCGCCGGCCGTCAGGATTTTGCCCTCGCCGGCGATGATCTCGGTGCCCGGACCGATGATGATGGTGACGCCATCCTGGGTGTCCGGATTGCCTGCCTTGCCGATCGCGGCGATGCGACCGTCCTTCAGGCCGATATCGGCCTTGACGATCCCGGCGAGCGCGTCGACGACCAGGGCGTTGGTGATGACGGTGTCGACGGCACCGCCCGCCCTGGAAACCTGGCTCTGGCCCATGCCGTCGCGGATGACCTTGCCGCCGCCGAATTTCACTTCCTCGCCATGGACGGTGAAATCCTTCTCGACCTCGATGAAGAGCTGAGTGTCGGCAAGCCGCACCTTGTCGCCGACCGTGGGGCCGTACATCTGCGCATAGGCGGCACGGGAAATTCTTGCCATCAGCGATTGCTCCCAAAAGCGAGTTTGTGTGGGCGCGGAGCGCACATTGTCGCCATCCAATGGTCATGCAATGACCCGCTCGACGACACCTTCCGATCCCATTTGGCGGTTGAGGTGACCGAGTCAGCCCAAAACGACCGTTTTCCAAACCGAGGGAAGGAATATCCATGCGAAAGACGATACTTTTCGCGGCCGCCGCCAGCTTGATGATGGCGGGTGCGGCCGGCGCGCAGCAGCAGCCCGCGCCGCAGCCGAGCCCGGGGCCTGCGGCACCTGCTGCCGCCGCGCCCAAGGCGCCGACGATCGAGAGCGTCAGCATCGTCGATATTACGGAACTGCCAAAGGACACGCAGACGCAGGTCAATCAGATCGTCGCCCAACGCGGCGACGCCGGCCTGCAGACCCTGCGCAAATCGATCGACGCGACACCCAAGGTGAAGTCCGCGCTCGAAGCCAAGGGAATGAGCTCGGCGCAGGTGATCGCCGCCAGCCTGCAACCCAATGGCGCGCTGACGCTGATCACCAAGAAGGCGAGCTGACGACCAATGCTGGCGGGCCGGTTGCAGGCCCGTCAGCATCATCGCAAACGGAACCTCCCGCCGACAGGACTCGTTTCGCCTTTTTCGCCCCGCCACAAGTTCAACCAGGAGCGAGCGATGGCGAGCGCCCCGTGCCCCGGAACAGGATTTCCAGCCCTTGTCTTTCCAGCCCTTGTGGTGGCCATGCTTCTCGTGGTCGCCGCCCCAGCGTTTCCCGCGCAGCCTGCGGACGGCAAGCCGCCACTGGACAGCACCAAGCCGGGTGCGACGATCGTCGATTCCGACGTGCGGCAGGAGGAGGCGCTGTCGAAGACAGAGGCCGGCAAGGTCATCACCGCCATCGACCGCACGCGCGACAATATTGGCACCGTGCGCAAGACGACCAAGCTGGATACCGTCGATATCGTTTTCCTGACGGATGCCGCGCGCAGCGAAGGCGGGCCGCCGCCTGCGATCGAGAACAAGGTGAAGCAGCATCAGGAAGACGTCGCGGAGCTGCGGCAGGAGATCGAAGCGAACGCCCTGCTCTTCAACGCCATCGATTCGCGGCGCGTGCAGGCCGAGGACGTGCTTGCCGTCGAGTTCGACAATCCCGGGAAGGTCGTCATCTACGCGGCCGCCAAGCCGCCGAAGTGATTTGAGCGCGCCGCCACGCCTCACAGCTTGCCCATCACCTTCTGTTGAAATCCATAGACCTCGCGCTTGCCGCCGAGCGGCACCAGCGTGACGTCACGTTCCTGGCCCGGCTCGAAGCGCATGGCCGTGCCGGCGGCGATGTCGAGCCGCATGCCGCGGGCGCGTTCGCGGTCGAATTTCAGGCCCTCATTGGTCTCGAAGAAATGATAGTGGCTGCCGACCTGGATCGGACGGTCGCCGCTGTTGGCGACCTTGAGCGTCACCGTCGGCAGGCCCTTGTTCAACTCGATGTCGCCCTTTGCCGTGATGATTTCGCCGGGGATCATCGCGGCCTCACAGCACGCCGAAGGCAAGGCCAGCGCCGACCGTCGCGCAGGCGGCGCCGGCAAGACGCGCCAGGGCGCGGAAGCGGAGCCCAAGTCCGAGCGCGGCCGCGATGCCGATGCCATGAAGAAGCGCCGTCGCCATGGCGAAACCCGCCATACATTCGAGGCCGCCGGCATTTTCCGGCACTTCAGTGCCATGCGCATGGCCGTGGAAGAGTGCGAACAGGCCGATGATGGCCACACCCGCCGAGACCGGCAGGTCGACCGCCAGCGCCACAAGCAACCCGAGGGCAACGACCGAAGCGAGGATACCAGGCTCGACGAAAGGCACCGGCACCTGCAGTATGCCGAGTGCTGCGCCCGCCACCATCACGCCGACAAAGGCGAGCGGCCATGCCCACACCGCCTTGCTGCCTTTCATCGCCGCCCACAGGCCGACCGCGATCATGACCGTCATATGGTCGAGGCCCGACAGCGGATGCATGAAGCCCGCCGTGAAGGACGAGGTCGTGCCGACGCCGACATGGGCGTAAGCCGGCATCGCCGCCGCCAGGAAGAGGATCGCGGCAAGCGCGGTGCGTTTCGTCGAAGCGGAGATCATGGGCGGGTCCTTTTCGAATTGCCGACTCAGGCGGCCTTGCGGGGGCCGCAGCCCCCGGCCTTGAGCACGCGTTTGGTCGAGGCCGGGTATTTCTTCAACTTTGCCGCCGGCCGGATCGGCCGCGGCGCGAAATTGCCGCCGCAGTTCGGGCAGACGCCGCCGAGAACATCTTGCGCACAATCGGCGCAGAAGGTGCATTCGAAGGTGCAGATCAGCGCATCCGCCGCCTCCGGCGGCAGATCCTTGTCGCAGCATTCGCAATTGGGTCTGAGTTCCAGCATCGGATCCTCCTCACCGGATCGGTTCGTGCACGGTCACCAGCTTGGTGCCGTCGGGAAATGTCGCCTCGACCTGGACGTCGTGGATCATCTCGGCAATGCCGTCCATGACCTGGGCCCGCGTGACGACATGGGCGCCGGCCTCCATCAGCTCGGCCACCGAGCGGCCGTCGCGGGCGCCCTCGACGACGAAATCGGTGATCAGCGCGATCGCCTCGGGGTGGTTGAGCTTGACGCCGCGTTCCATTCGCTTGCGCGCCACGATCGCCGCCATGGCGATCAGCAGCTTGTCCTTTTCACGCGGCGTCAGGTTCATGCGTCTTCTCGGTACTCAAGATCAAAGTAGTCGAAGGTCAAAGTGACCATAATTTGGGCAGGCCAGCCCGTCCGTTGAGCAGCTCGACGAGCGGAACCAGCCGCTTGCGGAGCTGGTAGCCGTCGCCGGCGGTGAGCCTCGCAAGAAGCTTGCCAGATTGCCCGACGCTCCAGAAACTGGCGCCACCCTGATCACCGATGATCGCGCGGGCAGGCTCCAGCATGGATTCCGCACGCGGGGAGACGAGAAGCATCGTTGCAATTGCAAGCGCGCCACTGGCCACGGCCTGGCGCTGGAGCCCGGCCGCGATATCCGGGCCGATGCGAAAGTCCTCGGCATGGATGAGCCTGCCACCCTGGCGAACCCGCCAGCGGTCATGGAAATTGCCCAGGACCGTCCGTTCGCCCATCGCAAGCCGGCCGAATAGCATCGCCTCCAGGAGCAGCGCCTCGGCCCCGACCGCCAGCTCGACATGCAGCGCGCGGGCAAAGGCCGCGCGGTTGAAAACGATGGTTTCCTGCGGCAGCCAGGCAATGCGGCCGCCGGCGCCAACCGTGAGGCTGACCTTCGTCTCGGCCCGGTCGAATGCGGCGCGATAGATCTTCTCGCAGGCCTGGGTGGTGATCGATGCCGAGGCGCCCTCGCCGACCTCGATCTCCCAGCCAAGCCGGTCGCCGCCGGTCAGCCCACCGGCCGTGTTGATCAGCACGGCCTCGAGCGGGTCGCCTTGCACCGCCGGCATGCGAATCTTCGCCGATCCGTCCTGATAGAGACGTTGAAGGCGGGTCCTGCCGCCGCTCTTGCCGCAGAAAAGCCTGCCTCGCCCGGCAACACGTTGCGCGGCAGGCAGAGAAATCAGGATATCGTCGATCGTGTCCACGGCGCCAACGTTAAGCACTCCACCGGCTTTGTCGATATATAGCTTGTTGCTTGACATCGTTTCGGTTTCTATAGAGGGAGCCACCTTGGAGCGGTCACACGGATTCCTGGCGAGGTAAGGGGCGACGACGTTTATGAATCCGGGGACACAGGGGCGCTGATCAGTTGGCGTCGGAAAACGACAGGGGAAGGAACCGAATGGCTGACCAGCTGACGACCGAAATCATCGAAAAGATCAAAGCGCATGCCGAACCTGGCGGCGAAGAAATCACGCCGAGCACGGATCTCAACACGCTGGGGATCCATTCGCTGGAATTGACCGAGATCATCTTCGATCTCGAGGAGAAGTACGGCATCGAGATCGAGATGAACACGGTCGACGCCTGGAGCAACCTCAAGAACGTCGGCGACATGGTCGAGGCGGTTCGCGAACTGATCGCGAAAAAAGCCTGACTGCATGCTCAAGCGCGTCGTCATCACCGGCATTGGCGGAATATGCGGGCTCGGCACCGATGTGCCGGCGATCTGGGACGCCATGCGCGCCGGCCGATCGGCAATCGGCCCGATCGACAATCCTTCGCTGCATGACCTGAAGGTCAAGGTCGGCTCCGAAATCAAGGCGTTGCCCGATCACGGCATCGACCGCAAGCAGGTGGTGTCGATGGACCGCTTCAGCCTGCTGGCGGTGATCGCGGCGCGCGAAGCGATGCGGCAGTCCGGACTGGTCGCGCATACCGACAACACCTATCGGATGGGTGCCGTTGTCGGCGTCGGCGTCGCCGGCTTCGAAACGATCGAGGAGAATTACCGCGCGATCCTGATCGAGGGGCGCAACCGCGCCGCTATCTTCACCGTGCCGAAGGTTATGCCAGGCGCGGCCGCCGGTCAGGTCAGCATGAGTCTCGGCCTGCGCGGACCCGTGTTCGGCGTCACTTCGGCCTGCGCGTCGGCCAATCATGCCATCGCCTCGGCCGTCGACCAGATTCGGCTCGGCCGCGCCGACGTCATGGTCGCCGGCGGCACCGAGGCGCCGCTGGTCTGGGGCGTGCTCAAGGGCTGGGAGGCGCTGCGCGTGCTCTCGCCCGACACCTGCCGGCCGTTTTCTGCCGACCGCCAGGGCCTGTCGCTCGGCGAAGGCGCCGGCATGGCGGTGCTGGAAAGCTACGACCACGCAATGGCGCGCGGCGCCACCATCCTTGCCGAGATCGCCGGCGCGGGCCTCTCGGCCGACGCTTCCGACATCGTCGCGCCGACCGTCGAGGGACCGGAAGCGGCGATGCGCTTCTGCCTGGTGGATGCAGGGCTCAATCCCGAGGACGTCGACTATCTCAACGCGCATGGCACCGGCACCAAGGCCAACGATCAGATCGAGACCGCGGCGATCAAGCGCGTCTTCGGCGAGCATGTGAGCGCACTCTCGGTCTCCTCGACCAAGTCGATGCATGCGCATTGCCTTGGCGCCTCGGGCGGGCTGGAGATGATCGCCTGCGTCATGGCGATCCGCGACGGCATCGTGCCGCCGACTGCCAATTTCCGCGAGCCGGACCCCGAATGCGATCTCGACGTGACGCCGAATGTGGCGCGCGAGCGCAAGGTGCGCGCGGCGCTGAGCAACAGTTTTGCCTTCGGCGGCACCAATGCCGTGCTGGCCTTCAAGGCGATCTGAGACGGGCGATCTGAGACGGGCGACCCGGCACGGGCTTTCGCCGGCGCCGGACGCGTTCTCATCCTTGCGGGTGCTTTGGTTGACTGACCGTGCACGGCAGGTCGATTGGCGGCCATATTGATCCCAGAGGGCCGGGGTCCTAAGTCTTGCCCACCCGCCACGCGCGCCGCCACGCTCCCATCCGCATCCGGAGCCCCGATGACCGACCTGTCCGCCTTTCCGATCGCCAAGCGCTGGCCGGCCAAGCATCCCGATCGCCTGCAGCTCTATTCATGGCCGACGCCCAACGGCGTGAAGATTTCGATCGCGCTGGAGGAGATCGGCTTGCCTTATGAGCCGCATCCGGTCGACATCGGCAAGAACGAGAGCTGGACGCCGGAATTCCTGTCGCTCAATCCGAACGGCAAGATACCGGCGATCATCGATCCGAACGGGCCCGGCGGTAAGCCGATCGGGCTTTTCGAATCCGGCGCCATCCTGCTCTATCTCAGCGACAAGACCGGCAAGCTGATCCCGGCCGATCACATCCGGCGCTACGAGACGATCCAGTGGGTGTTCTTCCAGATGGCCGCGATCGGCCCGATCTTCGGACAGGTCGGCTTCTTCAACAAATTCGCCGGGCGCGAAATCGCCGACAAGCGGCCGCTGGAGCGGTATCGCGACGAGTCGCGGCGCCTCATCGGCGTCCTGGAGACGCGGCTCAAGGGCAGGCAATGGATCATGGAAGACGAGTTCACCATCGCCGATGTGGCGACGCTCGGCTGGGTGCGCAACCTGATCGGCTTCTACGAGGCGCGCGATCTGGTCGGCTTCGACGATTTCCCTGGTGTCGCGGCATGGCTGGAGCGCGGCCTCGCGCGGCCCGCCGTGCAGAGGGGCCTGACCATCCCGGCCAGGGGCTGAGTCGCTCTATTTGGGCTTGGCTTTGGCGCCGCCCCGGCCGAGCACCGATGCGGCAAGCCGCGCGGTGGCCACCACCGCGCCGGTCGCCACGCTTGCCACAGTGCGGATCGGCCCCGACCTTGCCGCTGGCTTATGAGGTTTGGCGGCCTTCGCGGGGGCCTTGTGAGCCGTGCCGGGCACGACCTTCTTGGGCGCCGCCTTGCCGAAGCTTGGCTTGGCGTCCTTGGAGCGCTCGGCGGTCGCCGGAGCGGCACCAGCTCTGGATTGATTGGCTCTGCTTCTTGCAGGCGCGGGTTTTCTGGTCTTGGTTGCCATAGGACGGTTCCCTGTTATCGCGCAATTCCGGAAGCCGTGACACACTTTCTTTCCTGGAATCGCGTCAGTGCCGGACAATTCGGGTCATGGAGATAACGACCTGTAAATCTTAAGGTTCCCGCCCAAAACTCGTGAAAATTTAGCAGGTTAACCAATCACCAGGTCGGCCTCCCGGCGGCGCGCCAGCACGCGCTCGATATTGGGCATGTCGTTGGAGGCGATCCAGGCGCGGGCGTCCTCGTCGGACTTGCCATGGCCGCGCCAGCGCTCCATCAGCCGGCGCTCGAGCTCGTTGCGCGGGACATCGACGAAAATGGTGAAATCGAACAGCTCTGCCAGCCGCGACCACGGCTCCTCGTCGAGCAGCAGATAGTTGCCCTCGACCAGGATGAACTTGGTGTCGGCGGAAATGATCTCGGCGGCGGCGCGCGAGAGTTCGATGCTGCGGTCGAAGACCGGAATGGCAATGTCCGGCTCGCCGGAGCGGATCCGCTTCAAAAGCGTCTCGAAGCCGGCAAAATCGAAGGTTTCCGGCGCCCCTTTTCGCGCGCGCAGGCCGCGCCGGTTGAGCACGATGTCGTCATAGTGGAAGCCGTCCATCGGCACGACTTCGGACGTGCCCTCCGGCAGCAATTCATGCAGCCTGCCCGATATGGTCGACTTGCCGGCTCCCGGCGGGCCGGCAATGGCAACGACGAAACGCTTGGCCTTGCCGGCGCGCTTGAAGATGGCGGCAGTGATATGGGCTAAGTCGGACATCAGCGCCTCTTCGCTAGCGACTCCGGCCGCATCTTGGCGGCACTGGGGAGAAATTTCAAACGGTTATAAAGCCGCTGCCGCACGCCCTTGAGATCGGTCGTCATCCTATGGCGGAGCAAGGGCCTCAGGCTGGCACGGAACGGCCGATGCGCAGGAATTCGCCGTCGAACGGTATCTCCTTCGCTGAACCATTCTGGGCAAGGATGCGCAGTCGATCGGTCGCTTGTTCCAGGCCGCTTGGCGGTTCGACGTCGGCTGCCGGAACCGCGCCGATGACATGGCGGAAGGAGACGCTGCGCCCTTCGGCAAGCGCGAAGGCCGTCGCCACGCCCTCATGCTTCAGCCAGTTGTCGCCGAGCGAGGCGGCGTGGCCGACCGCGGCGCGGCCGTCCTCGATGCCGAGCACGCCGACATGGCGGCCGCTCCAGGGCGCATAGTCGCGCCCGCCATTGCTGAACCACAGCATGGTGACCGGCAGCTCGGCCGGGTTCTTCAGCACCAGCACCAGATCCTGCTCGGCGCGGCGGGCGAGCGCCGTCCAGCCCGGCCCGCCATGATCGGCCTCGACCAGGGTGATGAAATCCTCGCGCCGGTCTTCCATGCGGTAGTCGGCGAGATCGGCGGTGCCGCCGGCCGCGAGCGGGAAACGGGCTAGGTCGGTGGCGCGGGCGGGATAGGCCAGGCGAAACCGGCCGCGCGCCGGATCGGGCTCCAGCGGGGTCGCCGGCGTGAGCGCCAGGCGTTTCGGCGAGAAGGCGAGCCGGCCGCCGTCCTGCATCGCCGTCATCGGATGGTGGGCGACGGAAATGGCGCCGGAACCGCCGGAGAAGATGTGTTCCTGGTAGAGGAAGGGATGGTTGTCGCGGAGCGTGAAGAGCTTGTCGATGGAAGCTCCCATCACCTTGCGGCGCAAGCGGAAGACGGCGCGCCAGCCGCCGGCGATGGCACTGCTTTCGACGACATCCCACTCGCTGTTGGCCGTCCAACCGTGGAGGGGAGCCGCTTCGACATCGCTGGTGGAGAACGGCGCGCAGAGGAAGTCGCCGGACAGGCGCACCGTGCCTTCGGGGAGGTTTTCCGGCAAGGTCGCGCGCGGCGAGCCGACCCAGGGCGCGCGGTGCAGCGGTTTTAGGCGGCGGCCATCGGCCTCGATTTCCAGGGCGGCGATGTGGCCGACGGCGAGATCGAGCGAAACCGAGATGCCTTTTGCGTTGATGCTGAGGGTGTCCATTGCCAAACCTCGAATCTTTGGTGACAACAAAGCCTGACCGGCGGCAGCGGCGCAAGCAGGGCGATAGGCATTTTGCATCAGGCGAATGCCACCAATTGTCGAAACTCGGCGCTGCCGACCTTGAAGGCAATGCAACCTCCTGCAAACCGCCAAAAGCTGGGCAAATGCCTCATTCCCGCCGTTAACCAGTTGGACGGGGCGGATGCGGTACGCTAGCTTCGCCGCATCTCCGCAACCGTTTTTGAAACAATCTTGTCCACTCCGCTTTCGCTCCTCCAGAAATTGATGACCGCGCTGGTCCTGCTGCTCCTGCTTGCCGGCTGCACCACCGCCGCGCCGCCGGAAACCGTGCTGGCCGTGCCGGCGCAGCCGCAGAAATATGCCGCGATCGTGGTCGACGCCTCGACCGGCAAGACGCTGTTCGAGGTCAATTCGACGGCGCAGCGCTATCCCGCGTCGCTGACCAAGATGATGACGCTCTACATGCTGTTCGAGGCGCTGGAGAGCGGCCGGGTGAGCAAGGAGACGCAGATCCCGGTATCCAATCACGCCGCCGCGCAGCCGCCGACGAAGCTGCGTTTCAGGCGCGGCGAGACGATCGACATCGATTCCGCCATCCGCGCCATGGTGGTGAAGTCGGCTAACGACGTGGCGGTGGCGGTGGGCGAATATCTCGGCGGCGGCAGCGAGGAGCAGTTCGCCGCCATGATGACCGCCAAGGCGCGCCAGCTCGGCATGACCAGCACCAATTTCCGCAACGCCTGCGGCCTGCCCGACGACGGCCAGGTGACGACGGCGCGCGACATGGCGGTGCTGGGCATCGCGCTCCAGCGCCGCTTCCCGCAGCATTTCCATTATTTCTCCGAAAGCGATTTCATGTTCCGCGGCCGGCTGGTGCGCGGCCATAACGACATGCTGGGACGGGTGCGCGGCGTCGACGGCATCAAGACCGGCTATATCCGCGCCTCCGGCTACAACATCGTCACCTCCTACAATGCCGACGGCAGGCATCTGATCGTGGTGGTGATGGGCGCCCAAAGCGCGCGCCAGCGCAACGACCATGTCGAGGCGCTGATCCAGCGCAGCTTGGCGCCGATGAGCGCCGATGCGCAGACGCGGCTGATGTATGCCGGGCAGCAGCCGGCCGGTTCTGCGCTTCCGGGTTTGCCGGCGCAAGGGTCGTCGCTGCCCGGTCTGCCGGCGCAGTAGCGAAGTGCGGGTGGCGGCGGCAGCCTGCTCAAGCGACCGGCTTGACCTTTTGATGTAATTTACTGGCCAGGACCCCCACAGGGCCAGGACAGGCCAGGCGGTGGCGACCATGGCGCCAGCGAGGCAGGACCAATGCTTTCGACCGGTGGCGCTGCCCCTCACCTGCCTGCCGGCATCCTCTCCCCGTAAGTGACGGGGAGAGGGGCGCTCTCATCGCCGGTTTCGCCAATAGCCAGCGGTGCAGAGGAAGGCGCCAAGCCTGCGGCCAGCCTCCTTCTCCCCGTCTATACAGGGAGAAGGTGCCGGCAGGCGGATGAGGGGCGGCGCTGCCCCAGAGATTTGTTGTTGCTCAGCAAGCCCTTTCAACCAAATCTCCCAGAATCGGATCTATGTCTTGGCGCGCCGAAAGCAGATCCATCCATCACAACAACTTGTTCGGTCACACCAGCTTCACAGTCGCGATGGATATGCCGCGCCGGCTCGGCGTATCGTATCGAAGCCCGAGAAGAGGAGCACTGAGCATGGCCGGCGACCCAAAGGCATCCGCGCAGACAATAGCCGACAACGAAAACGACTCGGGCGGCGAATATCTCGAGGCGGCCACTGTGCCGGAAGATCAGCATGAGGCGGCGGACGAAATCCTCGAAGCGCCGGAGGTGCCGGATTCGGAACCGCACCTGCCCGGCGCGGCGCGCGCAAAGCCCAAGAAAAAACCGTCGGCGATCAGCGGCCGGAAGTTCCGCAAGCGCGACCTGGTGCGCGTCGACGACCTGAGGCCAAGTCTCGCCGACCGCATCCGCTCCGACCATCCCGACCTGCCGCGCGGCGCCCGCATCAGCCGCGAGGAGCTCGCCCGCTACCGCATGCGCTACATGGAGGAATTGCTGCAGCAGGAGCATGGCGAATTCTCCGAGCTCGACCGCCAGGTGGTGGAATCGATCGCCAGACAGGACACGATCTCGGAAAACTCGGAAGAAGAGTTCGAGGAGCGCCGCTCCTTCGCCGACCGCGTCTCCGACGACATGGCGGCCTTCGGCGGCAGCTGGTGGTTCCTGATCTCGTTCGCGGCGGTGCTTCTGATCTGGATCGGCCTCAACCTCTTCGAGGGCGCGGCCGCCGCCTTTGATCCCTACCCATTCATACTGCTCAACCTGCTCCTATCCTGCATCGCCGCCATCCAGGCGCCGATCATCATGATGAGCCAGAAGCGGCAGGAGGCGAAGGACCGGCTGCGCTCCTTCAACGACTACCGGGTGAACCTCAAGGCCGAGCTCGAAGTGCGGCACCTGCACGAAAAGCTCGACTACCTGATCTCACGCCAATGGCAGCGCCTGGCCGAGATGCAGCAGATGCAGCTCGACGCCATGCACGAACTGACCGCCAAGAAGCAGAAGCGGGCGACGCGCGGGGTGCAGCGGAGGGTGGCGAAGAGCGAGGTGGAGGGGTGAGGGCTGGCGAGAGCTTGCGCCTGAACAACGCTCGGAAGTCGCGATGCATTGCCGAAGTGGGGCCGCCGGCCTCCGAGCCTACATTAGTTGGAACCGCTCGCTCTCGACTCCGGCACCTCCACCGGACGAATGCGAGCCTGCCCGCTAAGGCGAATATTCCGCCAAGCCAATTGCCCGTTGAAGCCGGCACGCGCTTCCGCTAAGAAGCCGTGGCTGGCCGGCTCACCGCCGGTTCGTTTTCCGGTTTACCGGGAAGCACCCGTAGCTCAGCTGGATAGAGCGCTGCCCTCCGAAGGCAGAGGTCACAAGTTCGAATCTTGTCGGGTGCGCCATCTATTGGCACCGCAGGCTGCCGGCACTGGCCGGCTAGGCGACCGCAGTTCCCGCGACGCCGTCCGCGCGCAGCTCAGATGGCGCCAAGGGTCAGGGCACGATGCCGCGGCAGGCCCAGGCGACGTTGGCGAAAGACCTCGGCCCGTCGGCACGACCGGCCTCATAGGCATCGCGGACTGCAGCCTCCGTGCGGGTCCGCTCGGCTGCGTCGAGCGTGGTCATATATTTGCCGAGCGGGCCTTCGCCGGCGGCAATCGGCGCCCAGTAGTCGTCGAAGTTCTGGTAATCCATGCGGATCATCAGTTCGGTTTCGGTGACGTCGGCCAGGCCCTGTTCGACAAAGGTCCGCTTCATTTCGCCGGGCTGCATCATCGGCTGGAAGCAGTAGCGATTGCGCATCTGGCGGCCGCTTTCGCTGAGCGCGGCCACGGTGTCGATCATCATGCGCATGGCCGGCATGCCGCCGAGGTGATCCCACACCACGGCGGCGACCACGCCGCCCGGCCGCGTTACGCGGCGCATCTCAGCCACCGCCTTGCCGGTTTCCGGGACGAAGTGAAGCACCAGCAGCGCCAGCGCACGGTCGAACACATTGTCCTCGAAAGGCAGCGCCGTGGCGTCCGCCTGCTCAATAGTGATGCGCGGATCGGTGTTCCTCTCCTTCGCCGCCGCGACGAAGACGGCTGAGAAGTCGATGGCCTGGATTTCGGCGAGATCGCGCGACCTCGCCAGTTCGAAGGTCAGGCTGCCAGTGCCGCAGCCGACGTCGAGGATCTTCTCGCCGCCGGCCAGGCCGACGAAGTCGATGAACTTGGGCGCGAGCCTGCGGCTCCAGCGGCCCATGAGCTGCTCATAGCCTGATGCCGCGTGAACGGTGAAGCTTGATGTCATCCCGTCCTCCCTTGCTGATCTCAGCCTAGACCCACGCGGGAACCATGCCAAGCAACGAAACCAGCCGATCGTCCCGAGATCGCACAGGTGGGCGTTGGCAGGAGCATACGATGCCGAGGCCGAGCGCCAGTGTTCTATCGCAACCAGATCGCCGCCGACCGAGCCCGGATCGCCGAGATGAACGCGTTGGCGGAGGGCCTTCCTGTTCCGCCGCCGTATCCGGTCATTGGCCCGGCTTTTCGCCGCCGCAAGCGAGGATGCCAACGTGTTCCGCAGCGGGATCGCCTTGTGCGTTTCGCTGCCGCAGATCACCAGACCGCATATGGCGGCAAACTGGCGGGGCTGGGCGGTCGCACCTTACCGCCGAATGCCGGCATCATCGATCGCGACCGGATGGCATCCCTGCCTGCCGGCCGATCTTGTCGCAGTCCGGATTGCAACTTGTCAGTGACGTCAACGAGCGGAGACTTCGTTCAAGCAGGCGTCGTTTTGCCGGTCGAAAGCGCTTCGAACACCTCGCCGGTTTCGGCCACGAGCGTCTGCATCAATTCGCCGGCAGGAAGCTCCCGGTTCAAGGCTGCCGCCTGCCCATAAAGATGAAAGGCGAAATCTCCTTTTGCACCGGCCTCGCCGAGCGGAGCGCTGAGCGCAACCATTTGCGGGAAGTCGGGGAGGTGCGCCCGGTTCACCTCCATCTCCAAGGCGAAGCGGGTGCGTCTCGCCCGCGCCGCGCGGCCGGTGAAGGCATCGGTGACCATCGTGTCCATGTCCGTGGCGGCGCGGATCAGGGCTCGGCGCGGTCCGTCCGTGCCGGCCTCGTCGCAAGACAGGAAGCCGGTGCCGATCTGCACGCCGCTGGCACCAAGCGCGAAGGCGGCCGCTATGCCGCGGCCGTCGGCTATGCCTCCGGCGGCAATGACCGGCAGCCTGACGGCATCCACGACCTGGGGAACCAGCGCCATTGTGCCAACGCCGTCACCGGAACGGTTGGGAGCGTGCGATCCCCGGTGACCGCCTGCCTCCCAGCCCTGAGCTATGACCGCGTCGGCTCCGCTGTCGGCGAGTTGGCGCGCTTCGGCGACATTCGTCGCGGTGCTGATAACCACGATCCCGGACTCCTTCAACTTGGCGACCGCGGCCGCGTCCGGAATGCCGAAATGGAAGCTGACGACCGGTGGCCGGATCTCGAGCAGCAGTTCAAGCTTTTCATCGTCGAAACCCGGGCCGATCGGCGGAAGCCTCCGCGAGGGTTCGTCGAGCGCCAGCTCCTCGTAGTAGGGCCGCAACCTGTCGATGATCTGGGTCAGTACGGCGTCGCTGGTGTCCGGTCTGGGAAAAACAAAGAAATTGAGGTTGAAGGGACGCTCGGTCGAGGCGCGCAGCTGGCGCGCGGCGGTGCGCAAGCCGTCCGGCAGCATCGATGCGCAGCCGAGCGATCCCAGCCCGCCGGCATTGCTCACCGCGGCGGCGAGTTGCGGAGTCGCCGAGCCGGCCATCGGAGCCTGGATGATCGGATGTTCGATCTTCAAGAGATCGCATAAACGACGGTTCGGCCACACGAGCGTTTTTCCTGTGTCGGGAAAGGAACACGCGCAGTCCATCATAGGCCCGGATCAGGGCGGGGTCACCGGAATTGTGCGAGGCACGCTCCCACGCTTTCCCGCTCCACCAGCGGGCATTCAAGCTTGGTGATGGGATAGCGGCCGCGGCCTAGCGTTGGCGGCGTCTCCAATTGCTCGATCGCCCATTGGCCCATTGCCAGATGCGGAAGAATCGATGTGGTCAGCGGCGGGAAGAGGTGACGGGCGATCTCCTCGTCGTCATAGCCGATCACGGAAATGTCCCCGGGGATATGCAGGCCCGCCTCCTTCAGCGCCTCGTAACAGCCGATCGCCGTGCGGTCGTTCTGGCAGAAGATGGCGGTCGGGCGGTCCTTCAGCGCAAGCAGCTTCACCGTCGCGGCATAACCGGCGCTGGCCGACCAGTCGCCCTCCACCACCAGGTCCGGATCGAAGGGGATGTCGGCGGTGGCCAAAGCGCGGCGATAGCCCTTCAGCCGATCCTGCGCCGCCTGCATCCAGGGCTCGCCGGTGATGGTTGCGATGCGGCGGTGGCCGCGGCTGATCAGATGCCGGGTGGAGCTCTGGCCGCCGGCGATCTCGGAAGGCACCACGGCCGGGAAGGCATAATCGGCGGTGTAGCAGTTGAGCAGGATGACCGGAATGTCGAGGCTGTAGAGGAACTCGGGCGCGGTGATCTCGCGGGTGAAGATGGTCATGTAGATCAGCGCCGAGAGGCCGCGCCGGGTGAGCGCCTGGATGGCACGCGGCTCCATGACGGCGTCACCCATGGTCTGCGCCACCAAGAGCACGTTGCCGGCATTCCAGGAAGCCTGCCGCGCGCCCTCGATGGCCACAACCGCCTCGGGGCTGGTGGCGAGCTGATCGACGGCAAAGCCGATGACGCCATCCAGTCCTTCGAAGGGCGTGACGGGCGGACGCAAAGCTGAAAAGACCGGCGGCGAATAGCCCAGCGCTCTAGCTGCCTCGATCACACGGTCGCGCGTCTGCTGCGACAGCCTGATGCCCGGCGAATTGTTGAGCACGAAAGAGACCGTCGCCTGCGAACAGCCGGCGGCCCTCGCTATATCGGTCATGGTGACCCGGCCCTTGGGCTTGGCCGAGGCCTTGCGGCGTCTGGACGTTTCCCGTGGATCGCGCAGTTGCGTCGGTTCGCTCATGGTCTTTTCCCAAACCTGCCGGGCTGTTCCGCAAAGCCCGCCACCGAGCGGGTATGCTTATAACTATTATCACCAAAAAGGGCGTTGGCACCAGCCACGGCACGCGGCGACAAAATGGGCCAAAAAGGTCAGCAAAGCTGTCATTTTTCCCGAGTTTTGCCGACCCGACCAGCGCAAATCCTGCTTCCGCCGGCGCCCACCGCGGCACCCGGTTCGCCGTGTTGGTGTGCCGGTCCGATCCCGCTACTAATACTATTTACTAATATCGGTAAGCGATCTACTGTCAACGCGTCGCCGGGCAAGTTGCGGCGACGGCATCTGGGAGGAGCGCATGTTTGCTGCCCGGCAATTTGCCGGAAGAAGAGCTTGCCTCATCCTCACGAAAATGTCAGACAAATCGGACTATTTACGAACGTCAAATCTGTGTCTAGTGTTTCGGTCGCGGCTGGATCGGCCCCGGACTTAGGTGCCAGACCCTTGAGGAGGAGGGCGTCCAGGCCGCAGCCGAGACAGCAGCGATGAGTTTCAAAAGGGAGGTTGAAGCATGAAATCCATGATACGCAACGCGTCCGTCGCCGCGGCGGCCTTGGCTATTGGCCTGACGGCCAGCGCAGCCGTGCGCGCCGACGACAAGCCGACGCTGGCCTTTGTCGTCAACGGCGCGTCAGACTTCTGGAAGGCGGCGGAAGCCGGCGTGAAGAAGGCGCAGGGCGAACTGCCCGACTACAATCTCGAGCTGAAATATCCCGAGCAGTCGTCGGTCGCCATCCAGCAGCGCCTGATGGACGACCTGGTGACGGCCGGCGTGAAGGGCATCATGGTGTCGGCGGTCGACCCCAAGACCTCGACCGACGGGCTGAACAAGATCGCGTCGCAGACGGCTCTGTTCACCACCGACAGCGACGCCCCGCAGACCAAGCGCGTCGCCTATATCGGCTCGTCCAACGTCGATGCCGGCAAGCAGGCGGCCGAGATCGCCAAGAAGGCGATGCCGAACGGCGGCAAGTGCCTGGGCTTCGTCGGCCTGCTCGGCGCCGACAATGCCAAGGAGCGCATCGAGGGCATGAAGGAGGGGCTTGCCGGCAGCAAGATCGAGCTGGTGGACGTGCGCGGCGACGACATCGACCAGGCGCGGGCCAAGAAGAATGTCGAGGATGCGCTGGTCGCCAGCCCCGACATCACCTGCATGGTCGGCTTCTACTCCTACAATACGCCGCGCATCTATGAGGCGCTGCGCGACGCCGGCAAGCTCGGCCAGATCACCGTCGTCGGCTTCGACGACGATCCGATCACGCTGGGCGGCGTCAAGGAAGGCACGGTTGCCGCGACCGTGGTGCAGCAGCCCTTCGAATGGGCCTATCAGGGCATGAAGCTGATGGCCGCCTACCTCAAGGGCGACAAGTCGGGCATTCCGGCCAACGGCTTGATCATCGTGCCGACCAAGATCATCGGCAAGGACGATGTCGACGCCTATGCCGCAAACCTGAAGGCGATGGCCGGCAAGTAATCGATGCACAGTTGCGCCGGCTCAAGCTTCGCCTTGAGCCGGCGTCCGTATTGACGGGCCGCATGCGGCCCGTCAGTCTGCAGTCTACCGGCTGCCGATAAGCGCGATGAACAATGGCGTGATGAATTATTCCGACCCATCCATCGTCCAATCCGCTCCGTTCCTGAGCCTCGAGGCCGTGCGCAAGACCTATCCCGGCGTGGTGGCGCTGGACGGGTTCTCGATGGAGGTCAGGCCGGGCGAGGTGATCGGCCTGGTCGGCGAGAACGGCGCCGGCAAATCGACATTGATGAAGATCCTCGGCGGCGTGACGCGGCCGGACAGCGGCACCGTCACCGTCGACGGCGTCGCGCATGACGGCTTGACCGTGGAAGCCAGCATCGGCTCCGGCATCGCCTTCGTGCATCAGGAGCTCAACCTGTTCGAAAATCTCGACGTCGCCGCCAACATCTTCTTCGGCCGCGAGCCACTGAAGGCCGGGCCGCTGAAGCTGGTCGACCGCGCCAAACTGCGCGAGATGGTGGCGCCGCTCCTGAAACGCGTCGGCGCCAATTTCTCGGCCGACGCGCCGGTCGCCTCGCTGTCGCTGGCGCAGCAGCAGATGGTCGAGATCGCCAAGGCGCTGTCGATCAAGGCGCGGCTGGTGATCCTCGACGAGCCGACCTCCAGCCTGCCGATCGCCGAGACCGAAAAGCTGCTCGACGTGATCAAGGGACTGCGGGCGGAAGGCATCAGCGTCATCTTCATCTCGCACCGCCTGCACGAGGTCGAGCGCGTCGCCGACCGCGTCGTGGTGCTGCGCGACGGCATGCTGGCCGGCACGCTGCCGAAGAGCGACATCAATCACGACCAGATGGTCAAGCTGATGATCGGGCGCATGCTGAAGGAGCGCGAGAAAGCCGCGGAGGCGGGTCGCGCGCCGGGCGGTGTCGCGCTCTCGGCAACAGCGGTGCGCACCAGCGCCTATCCCGACCACCCGGTCGACCTGGAGCTTCGGCGCGGCGAAATCCTTGGGCTTGCCGGGCTGGTCGGCTCCGGCCGCACGGAGCTCGCGCGCGTCCTGTTCGGCATCGACGAGCGGCTCGGCGGCAGTGTCGCGCTGGACGGCAAGGCGCTCAATGTCGGATCGGCCGCCGATGCGGTGGCGAGCGGCATCTTCCTGGTACCCGAAGACCGCAAGCTGACCGGCATCCTGCTCGACCTCTCGATCGCACAAAACATTTCGCTGCCCAATATGCCGGCGCATGCGAAGCGCTCGCTGGTGTCGACCAGCGCGGAGCTCGCCACCGCCGAGAAGCAGAAGAAGGATCTCGGCATCAAGGCGCCATCGGTCCTGACCCGCACCGGCACGCTGTCCGGCGGCAACCAGCAGAAGGTGGTTCTGGCTAAATGGCTGGCGATGAACCCCAAGGTGATGATCCTCGACGAGCCGACGCGCGGCATCGATATCGGCGCCAAGGCCGAGATCTACGCGCTGATGCGGGCGCTGGCCGATGCCGGCGTCGCGGTGCTGATGATCTCCAGCGACATGGAGGAGGTGATCGGCGTCTCGGACCGCATCGCGGTCATGCATGAGGGGCAGATCTCCGGCATCCTCGACCGGGACGATTTCAGCCAGGAGAACGTGCTGTTGCTGGCGGTGGGCAAGAAGCCGAAGCTGGCGCAAGCCGCGGGAGGAGCGCAATGAGCAAGAAAGACCTCGGCCTGCTGGTCCTGATCCTGGTGGTCGGCGCGGTGGTCACGGCTATAAATCCGCGCTTCCTGTCGACGATCAATCTCGCCAACACCTCCAACCTGGTCGCGCTGTTCGGCATCCTTTCGATCGGCCAGGCCTTCGTCATCATCACCGGCGGCATCGAGCTTTCGGTCGGTTCGCTGATCGCGCTGCTCGGCACGCTGTTCATCGACTTCATCGCCGTGCGCGAGATGGACTGGCCGTTGGCCTTCGTTCTGATCATCGTGCTCGGTGCCATCATCGGCTTCGTGCATGGCTGGCTGATCACGCGGCTCAAGATGCAGCCCTTCGTGGTGACGCTTTGCGGCCTGCTGATCTACCGCGGCGTCGCCCGTTTCTACACCGCCGACGGCACGGCGGGCTTCGCTTTCGGCCAGAATTTCCCGGATCTGGAATTTCTGACCGCCGGCCGCTCCGGCGGGTTGCCGAATTCCTTCATCGCGCTGATCGTGATCGCCATCGTCATGTGGGTGGTGCTGCACCGCTCGGTGTTCGGACGCTATCTCTATGCCATCGGCAAGAATGAGGAAGCGGCGAAGTATTCGGGTATTCGCACCGGACGCGTGGTGATCGCGGCATACGTGATCTGCGGCGTGCTGACGGCGCTGTCGGCGATCTACTTCGCCATGTACACGCGCTCGATCTCGCCGGCGAGCCACGGCCAGTTCTATGAGCTCTACGCCATCGCCGCGGCGGTGCTCGGCGGCTTCTCGCTGCGCGGTGGCGAGGGCTCGCTCGTAGGCGTCATCCTCGGCACCGTGCTGCTGCAGGAACTGCAAAACCTCGTCAATCTGCTCGGCATCCCGTCCTCACTGAACTTCGCGGTGATGGGCGGCGTCATCCTGATCGGCGTGCTGGTCGACCAGCAGTGGGGTGTGTTCCGCGCCCGGCGCCGGATGATGGAGGCGTCGCGCCGGAACGTCGCCGGCGCGCCGGCGGAGTAGCTTCCCTCGTCCGATCTCGGGAGGCAGCGGCGCAAATTCCAACTTCGCGTGCTGCACACATTTTTTGGACGTTGGCGCCGCCCCTCACCTGCTTGCCGGCATCGTCTCCCCGTATATTGACGGGGAGCGCTCTCGCCGATGATTTCGCCAATTTGGAACGTCGCAAGAAAGGCGCCGAGACTGCGGCCAGCCCTTTCTCCCGTCACTACGGGGAGAAATGCCCGGCAGGGCAATGAGGGGCGGCGCCGACATCAACAAGTCTCGGCCCAACCTCCCACTCGCAAGCCGGCATCACCTGAATCAATACACCTCAGATCATGTCCGAAAGGTCCGAGAACGCCATCGCCTTGCGCAGCACCTCGGCGAAACGCTCGCCGGCGATCTCTCTGGCGCCGCTGTTGTCGATGGAGGTGACATCCGGCCCGGAAAGCGTCACGCTGGTGCTGCGCGCCAGACGCGCCAGCACCTCGCCGCGCGATTCACGGCCGCGCGCCGCCAGCCGCTCGGCGAGGATCTCCGGCGCAGCGGTGATCTCGACCACCGCCAGGTTGGCATAGCGCTCACGCAGCGCCGGGATGACGGCACGGGAAACGTTGGCAACGGCGACATGACCATTGGCGATCGCCCAATCGACATCGGCCGGCAGGCCATAGCGCAGGCCGTGCGCGTCCCAGCAGATGGCGAAGGCGCCGTCCGCTTCCGCCTCGGCGAAGGCGGCGTCGGCCAGCGTATCGTGGTCCTCGCTGGCGGAGTCGCTCGGACGGGTGATGACGCGGCGGACGAACTCCAGCCGCGTCTCGCCGGCAAAATGCGCCCTGGCGTAGCCGATCACCGTGTCCTTGCCGGCGCCGCTCGGCCCGACCACCGCGACGAAGACGCCGTTGCGGATCGGAAGGGTCTCGGTGAGCTCTCGTTCGATCAGCGCAGAAACCATCATGCGACGCGCCTGCCCTGACGCCAGACGTTGCGCACGACCGGCACATGCTGGTCGACGCGCACGCGCACGAGGTCGGCGCGCCGGCCGGGCTCGATGACACCGCGATCGCTAAGGCCGACCGCTTCCGCCGGGTTCTTCGAGACCATGGCGACCGCCTGCGGCAGCGAAATGCCTTCCACGACATCGCCGAGGAAGAAGGCGGACTGAATCAGGCTGAAGGGGATATAGTCGGACGACAGGATGTCGAGCAAACCGTCGCCGGCAAGCGAGCGCGCCGACACATTGCCCGAATGCGAGGAGCCGCGCATGACGTTGGGCGCGCCCATCAGCACGCCGAGGCCTGCCGCCTTCGAGGCCCTCGCCGCCTCCTCGGTGGTCGGGAATTCGGCAACGCGCACGCCCTGCTCCACCGCCTCGTCGACATGGCCGGCCGTCGCATCGTCGTGGCTGGCAAGCACGATGCCGCGCTCGCGGCAGGCGGCGGAAATGAAGACGCGGTTCGGCCCGGAATTCTTGGCCGATTCCGCCATACGCTTCTCGCAGAATTTCTGGAAGTCGCGGTCGGTGAGCTTCAGCTTGCGCTGGTAATAATAGGCGTAGGTCTCGAGATCGACGAACTGGCGCTGGCCCGGCGCATGGTCCATCAGCGAGGCGAGCTTCACCCTGTCGTCGGTCTCGAAATTGGCGAAGGCCTCGAGGCAATCCGGCGCCGAGACCTCGCACCGCAGATGGATGAAGTGGTCGGCCCTGAGCCGATCCTGGCGCACGCTGTCCTCGATCGCATCGGCGAGCTTGCGCACGTCGTCGGACTTCAGGTCGGCATCCTCGTCCATGCCGACACGCAAGGCGTCGAGCACCGTGGTGATGCCGGCGGTCGCCACCTGCGCATCGTGGGCGAGCACGGCGGCGATCGGGTTCCAGCGCACTTTCGGACGCGGCGCGTAATGGCCTTCGAGGTGATCGGTGTGCAGCTCGACGAGACCCGGGATGATGTAGTCGCCGCCCATGTCCTCGCCGGTGCGGGCCGCACCCGGCTCGATCGCGGCGATCAGCCCATCGCGCAGCAGCAGCGAGCCCGCGACGATCTCGTCGGGCAGCACGATGCGGGCATTGTTCAAAACGATCTCGGCGGTCATTTCAGCAGTCCTATCTCAGGCGGGGCGGACATCAGGCGGTTTTTCTGGCCGGGCCGCGTCCAAGCACGTGGTGCGAGAGCACCATGAAGGGCGCGCCCGGTTCGGTTTCGACGAACAGCGTCAGCGCATCCACCGGCACCGGACGCTGCAGAACATCCGCGAACAGGCTGTCGATTGCAGCGCGAAGGCGCGGGCTTTCCTGTGGCCCGACCCGTCCGGAGAGCGTCATGTGGAAGCGGAATGTCTCGAAGACGTAGGGATAACCCCACTGGCAGAGGTTGCGAAACTCATCCGGCTTCAGCGAGTCTGGACTGCGGCGCTCGATCTCGGCCTCGGTCAGCGGCGCGCGGAAACGGTCGAAGGCGCGCACGACCTCGCCGGCGAAATTGTTGAGCGGCTCGAAAGGACTTTCCGGCACCAGCGCGAAAAAGCCGTCGATCTGGCCGACGACCAGACGCGGGATGACGACTGGTGGCGTGGCCTCGGCGAAATCGTCGAGCGCCGCCCGCAGCGAGGCTTCCGTTTCGCTCGGCGCCAGCCGGAACGGCGCCTTCAGCGTCGCGTGGAAGCCATAGCGCCGTGCCGAGGCGGTGTGGAAGGCAACTTCCGCCGCCGACAGGTCACCCACACCCTCGACCGGCCGCGTCGGCGCGCCGAACGGGTCGCGCCCCAGCCAGTTGGCGGCGATCCGCGCCAGCGGCTCATCCTGCCTCGGGGTAAAGTAAATGGCATAGCGCATCGAAAATCCTCGTCAGACCGCTGCCATAGGTGATTTCCATGACGGATTGACGAAGCTTTCATGGGTTTTCGAAGGCAACCCAGGCTCCGGCGGTCCTTAGCCGACGATTTTCCCGAACTGGACCAACAGGTTGAGGGCGATGAAAAATCTCACGCCTTCATCAGCCACTCATGCTCAGCGGCGTTGTGGAATTTCCACGTCCGCTTCGGGCCGGCCATGACGTTGAGATAATAGAGATCATAGCCGTGGCAGGCCGCACACGGGTGGTAGCCCTTGGGCACCAGCACGACATCGCCGTCCTCGATCGCCATCGCCTCGTCCAGGTCGCGCACGCCATTTCTGTCGGCGTCGGTGTAGACGCGCTGGAAGGCGAAACCCTGCGGCGGGTTGAGGCGGTGATAATAGGTCTCCTCGAGATAGGACTCGGCCGGCAGATTGTCCTGGTCGTGTTTGTGCGGCGGATAGCTGGAGGTATGGCCGCCGGGCGTGATGACCTCGACCACCAGCAGCGAGTCGGCCGGCTTGCCCTCGGGCAGGATGTTGGTGACGTAGCGGGTGTTGGTGCCCTTGCCGCGCACTTCCTGACCGAGATCGTCGGGCGCAATGACGCGGGCGGGCAGGCCGCCGCCAAGACCGGGCGCCGAGCAGACGGCAAGCTCCAGTTCGGTGTCGGCGGTCACCGACCAGTCGGAGCCTTGCGGCACATAGACCGACCAGGGTTTGCCCTTGAAGGGCGACATGCGCTTGCCGAGCAGGCCGAGATCCTTGCCGCCGGCCGCAGCCTTGCCCTTGCCGGTGACCAACACCAGGCAGACCTCGCGCTCGCCCGTCTCGCCGGCGGCCGTCTCGCCCGGCCGCAACCGGTGGAGATCGAAACCCACGTAAGTCCAGCCCGCGCTTTGCGGGGTGACGTGGGCGACGTGGCCGTGGCCCTTGTCGGCCTTGACGAGCAGTTTCGACATTTTTGTCTCCTGGGTCATTCCTTCGGCTCGGCCGGAGGCTTGGGCTCCTCGGCCGGCTTGTAGAGGTAGAAGAACTGCCACACCGCGTAACCGGCGAAGCCGAGCGCGATTACACCCCAGAACGGCGTGCCGGAGGCGAATTCGATCACCGACCAGATTAGGCAGACGGCAACGACGGCAATGCGCCGCCACAGCGGTCGGAAGAAGGGGTGCTCATAGTCTTTCATCGCGCCAATCCGGGACTTGTCCAAACGCATCAGATAGACCGAGCGGCCGGACGAATCCACCGTTTACGCCGGGAAGCCCTGCGTCTCCACCGTATAACCGGCGGCCGTCATCACCCGCATCAGCTCCTTGTGGCCGACCTCAGCCATCCTCAGCGGCGGGTTCTTTTTCGGATCCTGCTCGGCCTCGACCACGAACCAGCCTTCATAGCCGTAGTCGGCGAAGCGCTGGACGATCGCGCCGAAATCGAGCGAGCCGTCGCCGGGCACGGTGAAGGCGCCGAGCGCGACGGCATCGAGGAAGGACTGCTTCGTGCGGTCGAGCCCGTCGATCACGTTCATGCGCACGTCCTTCACATGGACGTGGTTGATGCGCTTGTGGTGGTTGTCGATGGCGCGCAACACATCGCCGCCGGCGAAGGCGAGATGGCCGGCATCGAGCAGCAGCGGGATGCCCTCGCCGGAATGATGCATGAAGGAATCGAGTTCCGGCTCGGTCTCGACCACGGCCGCCATGTGATGATGGTAGGAAAGCGGCATACCCTGGTCGGCGCACCATTCGCCGAATTCGGTGACGCGTCGGCCATAGGCCTTCATCTCGTCGCCGGAAAGCCGTGGCTTGGTGGCAAGAGGCTTGGAGCGGTCGCCCTGGATGGAGCGGCCGACCTCGCCATAGACGATGCAAGGCGCGTTGACCGCCTTGAACAAGTCGATCATCGGCTGGATGCGATCCTTGTTCTTCGACATGTCCTCATCGACCAGCGTGCCGGAGAACCAGCCGCCGCAGAGCGTGACGTCGGCCTCTTTCAGGATCGGCAGCATCACCTTCGGATCGTTGGGGAAGCGGCGGCCCATCTCCATGCCGGTGAAGCCGGCCGAGCGCGACTGGCGCAAACACTCCTCCAGCGACACATCATCGCTCAATTCCACGAGATCGTCGTTCCACCACGCGATGGGAGACATGCCCAGTTTGGCTTTCAAGTCGTCACTCCAGCTTTGGATCGTTCAACTTTCGCTCGTCGGCGCTGCTCCTCATCCGCCTGCCGGCACCTTCTCCCCGTGAATGACGGGGAGAAGGGACAGGCTTCAGCGCTGGCGGCCCCTCTCCCCGTTCTTCACGGGGAGAGGGCAAGGGTGAGGGGCAGTGCCAGCTTCAATCACCTAAGCTCCGCATGAGCTTTTTCTCGTCATACGCCTTGCGCGCGGCGTTCACCTGCGGCCGCGACGAGACTTCCGGCACGGCAACATCCCACCAGTGGCCGCCGGCCTCGGTCGACACCAGCGGATCGGTGTCGATGACCAGCACGGTGGTCTTGTCGTTGCCCTTCGCCTTGGCGAGCGCCGTCTCGAGTTCAGCAATCGAGGCCACCTTCTCGGCGACGGCGCCGAGGCTGGCCGCATGGGCGGCGAAGTCGACGTCGGGCATCACCTCGTGGCGAGCGTCCTTCAGGAGATTGTTGAAGTTGGCGCCGCCGGTCGCCATCTGCAGCCGGTTGATGCAGCCATAGCCGCGATTGTCGAGCAACACGATGGTGAGTTTCAGGCCGAGCATCACCGACGTCGCGATCTCGGAATTGAGCATCAGATAGGAGCCGTCGCCGACCATGACGACGACTTCCTGGTCGGGTTTCGCCATCTTGACGCCGAGCCCGCCGGCGATCTCGTAGCCCATGGTCGAGAAGCCGTATTCGGCGTGATAGGAACCGGGCGCGCCCGCTTGCCAGAGCTTGTGCAATTCGCCGGGCAGCCCGCCGGCGGCATGCAAAAGCGTGACACCCGAGCCCATCGCGCGCTGCACGGCGCCGATCACCTGCGCGTCGGAGGGATAGGCGGCGTTGGTCGAGGCCGTCACCTTGGCGGCGGCAGCCTGCCATTCCGTCTTGCCCTTCAGCGCACTGTCGGTCCAGGCGGTCGGCGCCTTCCAGCCCTTCAGCGCGGCGGAAAGCTCGGCGAGCCCTTCGGTGGCGTCGGCAACCAGCGGCAGCGCCCAGTGCTTGCCGGCATCGAAGACCTGGGTATTGAGCCCGATGATGGTGCGGCCGGCATTCTTGAACAGCGCCCAGGAGCCGGTGGTGAAGTCCTGCAGCCTGGTGCCGACGGCAAGAACCACATCGGCCTCTTCCGCCAGCCGGTTGGCCGCTGATGTGCCGGTGACGCCGACGGCCGCCATGTTGAGCGGATGATCGTCGGGCAGCGAGGATTTGCCGCCTTGGGTCTCGCAAACCGGAATGCCGGCGCCCTGCACCAGCTTGGCCAGCTCTCCGGAAGCCTGCGAATAGAGGACGCCGCCGCCGGCGATCACCAGCGGCTTCTTGGCGTTCTTCAGGGCCGCCACGGCGACGGCCAGTTCGTTGCGATCCGGGCGCAGCCGGCGCGGCGTCCAGACGCGCTCGGCAAACAGGCTTTCCGGATAATCATAGGCCTCCGCCTGCACGTCCTGGCAGAGCGAAAGCGTGACCGGGCCGCATTCGGCCGGATCGGTCAGCACCTGCATGGCGCGGTTCAGCGCCGGGATGATCTGCTCCGGCCGCGTGATGCGGTCGAAATAGCGCGAGACGGGGCGGAAGCAATCGTTGACGCTCGCCGTGCCGTCGGAGAAATCTTCGGCCTGCTGCAGCACCGGGTCGGGCAAGCGGTTGGCGAAGACATCGCCGGGAAGCAGCAGCACCGGTAAGCGATTGACGTGGGCGAGCGCCGCAGCCGTCACCATGTTGAGCGCGCCGGGGCCGATCGAGGTGGTCGCGGCCATGAAGCGGCGGCGGAAATTCGCCTTGCCGTAAGCAATCGCCGCATGCGCCATCGCCTGCTCGTTATGGGCGCGGAAGGTCGGCAGCTCGTCGCGGACCTGGTAGAGCGCCTCGCCGATGCCGGCGACATTGCCGTGGCCGAAGATCGCCCAGACGCCGCCGAAGATCGGCGCCTTCATGCCGTCGATCTCGGTCATCTGGCGGCTGAGAAAGCGGGTCAGCGCCTGCGCCATCGTCAGGCGAACGGTCTTGGTCATTGTCGTTTCCTCCGGCTTTCCCTGTGCCGCCTAATATGCTGCCCGTTCTTCTTATGCTGCTTTGCGGCCGCGCGCTGCAAGCCATGCCTCGGTCAATTGCTCGAAGCGCGAGGCCATGTCGGCGACAGCCTCGTCATCCGAGATCTTGCCGGCCAGCCATTGTTCGGCGGCATTGACAAAGATGGTGCGACCGACCGCAAATCCCTTGACGACCGGCGCATTGGCGGTGGCGGCAAAGGCTGCGACCAGCTCGTCCTGCGGCGCCTCCAGACCGAGCAGCACGACGCCGCGGCACCACGGATCGTGCTTGACGATCACCTGCTCTATCCTGGCCCAGGCGCCTGCCGAGGCCTGCGGCTCGAGCTTCCACCAGTCGGGCTTGATGCCCAGCGCATAGAGTTCTTCAAGGGCGCGCGGAATGGTGGCGTCGTCCAGCGTGCCGTGCTTGCCGGCGATGATCTCGACGAGCAGTTCCCTGCCCACTTTCCGCGCCGCCTCGAACAGGGCTCGCAGTTTTTGCTGCTGCTCTGTCTTCAGCGCTTCCGGATCATCCGGATGATAGAAGCAGAGGCACTTGATGCAATGGTCGACCGGCCATTCGGTGAGCTGCGAGCCGACGTCCTGCGAGAATTCGAAGCGCAGCGGCCGCGATCCGGGCAGCTCGACCGGCCGACCTAACCAGGCAAAGGGATGGCGGGCGAACTCGAACATGGCATCGCGGCCGTATTTCTCATCGATCAGCATGCCGTAGCCGTCGCGACCGGCGGCGACCTTGGCCGCCGCCTTGACGGTGAGCACCTTGAAGTCGGGGATGCGCGAGACATCTGCACCGACCCTGGCCGCGACATCTTCCAGCTGGACGCGGTGGTCGCAAGCGAGCGCCATCAGCGAAGGGATGTCGCGCCGGCGCGTCGTCGCCCAGTGGATGTGGTTGATCGCCTCGTCCTTGCGCAGCGCCAAGTGCTTGCTGCCCTGCTTCAGAAAGAACTGCAGCTCCTCGAAGGTGGGATATTCCGGCGCGCATAGCAGGCGCGACACGGCGAAGGCGCCGCAGGCATTGGCCCAGGTCGCCGCCGTGGCAAAGCTTTCGCCGCCGAGCCAGCCGCGCAGGAAGCCCGACATGAAGGCGTCGCCGGCGCCGAGCACGTTGTAAATCTCGATCGGGAAGCCCTCGCCGACGACGCCGTCCTCGAGGTCGTCGCTGATCGGCCCGTCATAGACGATGCAGCCTTTGGCACCGCGCTTGAGCACGATGGTAGCGGCCGACAGCGTGCGGATCGTCTTAAGCGCGCTCAGACAATCGTCGGCGCCGGAGGCGATCATGATTTCCTCCTCGGTGCCGACGATGAGGTCGCAATCGGGCAGCACCGTCTTCAGCTGCGCCGAGACCCGGTCCGACTTGACGTAGCGCTCGAAGCCCTCGGCATGGCCGGCGAGCCCCCAGAGGTTCGGGCGGTAGTCGATGTCGAACACGACCTTGCCGCCCTTGGCCTTCATCAAACGGATCGCCTTGCGCTGTGCAGCATCCGAGTTGGGACGCGAGAAATGGGTGCCGGTGACGACCACGGCGCGCGCCGAGGCGATGAAAGCCTCGTCGATGTCCTCTTCGGCGAGCGCCATATCGGCGCAATCCGAACGATAAAAAATCATCGGCGAGACGCCTTCGTCCTCGACGGAAAGCAGCACCAGCGCCGTCAGCCGTTCCTTGTCGGTCTTCAGGCCGTCGACCGAGACGCCCTCACGCCTGAGCTGCTCGCGGATGAAGCGGCCGATCTGCTCGTCGCCGACGCGAGTGAGCAGCGCCGAGCGCAGGCCGAGCCTTGCCGTGCCGACGGAGATATTGGCCGGGCAGCCGCCGACCGACTTGGCGAAGGAGGTTATGTCCTCCAGACGCGAGCCGATCTGCTGGCCGTAGAGATCGACAGAGGCGCGGCCGATCGTGATGACGTCGAGCGGCGGATATTTCGCTTCCACGGCTTCGCCCATTCGAACCTCCCATCGGCTTTGTTGTGCAGAGCAGCGTCGTTTTGGGCAGCACGCGCGAACGGCGGCGTGACACCGTCAATATGAAATAATAATTCCAATCCATAGTCAATATGGAATGAGTGTTCCCTGATGGAAAAACGCCCGTTCGGGGCCGCTCAGGCCTTGCGCCTGCGGCCGGCGTCGCGCCGCTTCTCGCCGACGGCAACGGTCAGCGCCATGGCGAGCGCCATCGTCGCCGACAAAGAGCGGAAGCCGCCGAAATCGGCTTCGGCCACCTCGAACCAGACCTTGGCGAATTGGGCGAGCGGCGAGAACGAGCTGTCGGTGATGGCGACGATAGGCACGCCCTGCTCGGCGATCGAGCGCGTCTCCTCGATGGTCGCGGGCGCGTAAGGCGAGAAGCTGATGGCGATGACGGCGTCGCGCGGCGTGGCGAAGCCAATCATCTCGGCGTTCAAGCCCGCGGCCGACTCGATCAGTTGGTTGCGGATCTTGAGCTTGCCAAGCGCGTAGGCGATGTAGGAGGCGACCGGATAGGAGCGGCGCTTGGCTAGCACATAGATTGTCTCCGCCTTTGCCAGCAGCGTGATCGCCTGTTCGAAATGCGCATCGTTCAGCGCGCGCGAAATGTCGCTGAGCGAGGTGCTGGCGGCAGCCACGAAGCCGTCGAAGATCGCCCGGTGTCCAGCGCCTTCCTCGGCCTTGGCGCGCAGTGCCGCCAACCGCTCGTCATAGGAGGAATTGCGTTCGCGCAGCCGCTCGCGAAACACCTGCTGCAGGCTAGTGAAACCATCGAAGCCGAGCTGCTGGGCGAAGCGGATCAACGTCGAGGGCTGGACGCCGGCGGAAGCCGCGATACTCGCCGCCGTGCCGAAGGCGATGTCGTCGGGATTGTCCAGCGCATAGGCGGCGATCTGCGCGATGCGCTTGGGCAGACTGGTGCGCCGCTCCAGGATCGTCGTGCGCAAGGTCTCGAAATCGCGAGGCACCCGTCCGTCCATCGTCGCTCCGCCCACGGCCATGCTGGTGTTCCCTCTCCTGCCTCATCATAGCGGTTTCGCGCAAGAACACCATAAAAAATGATTTGGACGTTCCATTCTCAGCTGAAATGGATTAATTCATCCATGCGAATTCTTCCCCTTCACCGGAGACAATCGACATGGTCGGAGTGGGCCTCATCGGCACGGGCTTCATGGGCAAGTGCCACGCCATTGCCTGGAACGCGGTCGGCACCGTCTTTCCCGATGTCGAGAAGGCGAGGCTGGTGCATCTGGGTGAGGTCAATGACGAGCTTGCAAAGCGCAAAGCGGCCGAGTTCGGCTTCACTCGAGGCTCGGGCGACTGGCGTGCCGTCGTCAACGATCCGGAGGTCGATGTCGTGTCGCTGACCACGCCCAACCAGTTCCATCCGGAAATGGCGATCGCCATCCTCGAAGCCGGCAAGCACCTGTGGTGCGAGAAGCCGATGGCACCGAGTTTTGCCGAGGCCGAGGCGATGGCGAAGGCAGCGACCAAATCCGGCAAGGCTGCCGTGCTCGGCTACAACTACATTCAGAACCCGGCCATCCGCCACATCGGCGCGCTGCTCGAGGAAAAGATCATCGGCGATGTCAATCTCGTGCGCATCGAGATGGACGAGGATTTCATGGCCGATCCCGAGGCGCTGTTCTTCTGGAAGCATGAGGCGGCTTCCGGTTATGGCGCGCTCGACGATTTCGCGGTGCATCCGCTGTCGCTGATCAAAGTGCTGTTCGGCCGCGTCGCTCGCGTCATGTGCGACATGGCGAAACCCTATGCCGACCGGCGCGTCGCCTCCGGCGGCCGCCGTGCGGTCGAGACCTACGATATCGCCAGTGTGCTGATGCATCTGGAGAACGGTGTCGCCGGTACGCTGCTGGTCAACCGCTCGGCCTGGGGCCGCAAGGGCCGTATCGCCCTCCAGATCTTCGGCTCGAAAGGCTCGATCCTCTACGACCAGGAGCGAATGAACGAGTTCCAACTTTATCTGACCGCCGACCGGCCGACCGAGCAGGGCTACCGCACGATCCTGCTGGCGCCGCACCACAAGCCCTACGATTCCTTCGTGCCGGCGCCCGGCCACGGCCTCGGCTTCAACGACCTCAAGATGATCGAGTGCCGCGAGCTTTTGATGCGGATCGCCGGCAAGCCGGCGCGGACCATCGACTTCGACGAAGGGCTGGAGATCGAGCGCACGGTGCACGCCATGGCGCGATCGTTCCAGGAACAGCACTGGGTGGAAGTGAGGTGAGCCGGCTCCCCTTCAGGTGCCGGCGGCGGCTGCTGCATTGATCTCCCAGCCGTCCACCCAAACCTGCCGCAGTTGATCGCCTTCGCCTTTGAACCATAGGCCGGTCGGCTGGCAATCCTCGATGCGGTCGCTGCGGAAATTGCGGATGGCCTGGCGCAGTTCGCACCAAGCGACGATGTTGGCGGTCTCGGCGTAGTAGATCAGCGCGATCGGACGGACGATACGCTGTGTGTCGCGGCCGGCTTCGTCGCGGTAGGCGAGGTCGAGCTTCTCCTCGTCGCGGATGGCGCGGCGCACCAGCGCCAGATCGACCGCCGCGGCCGCAGGCGAAAAACCCCAGGCATGAAGAGCGTTGGCGTCGAGCGTCTGGCGCAAGGGCGGCGGCACCGCGCCGGCGATCTTGGCGCCGACGCGCTTTGCCGCCTGCTTGAGCTCGTCGTCGCCGGTGCGTGCGAGCAGCGCCAGCGAGAGCACGATCGCCTCCATCTCCTCGATCGAAAACATCAGCGGCGGCAGGTCGAAGCCGGGGCGCAGGATATAGCCGATGCCGCGCCCGCCCTCGATCGGCACGCGCATCGCCTGCAGTGCCGCGATGTCGCGATAGACCGAGCGCACCGTCACTTCCAACCGCTCGGCGATCGTCGCCGCGGTCACCGGCTGCCTGGCCAGCCGCAGGATCTGGATGATCTCGAACAGGCGCGAGGCCTTGCGCATTTCCTCAACGGCTCCGAACGCAACTGACACATCCCCGTCAGTTGGGGTGATCTATAGGGCCGCTTACACGCTTGAAAATCAACAGATTCGTTAGCGTCCTGCGGGGTGCGGCGACAGGCAACTGACATGAGTTACACGGAAAATCTCTGGCTATTCTTCATCCTGCTGTTCGGCATCATCGCCGTTCCAGGCATGGACATGCTGTTCGTGCTGGCCAATGCGCTGACCGGGGGGCGCGACAGGGGGCTGGCGGCGACCGGCGGCATTATGCTCGGCGGCGTAGTGCATACGTTGAACGGGGCGATCGGCGTCGGGCTGCTGATTCATTTCGTGCCGGTCCTGTTCAAACCGCTGCTGATCGCCGGCGCCGCTTACATGGCCTATATCGGAATTTCGCTGATGCGCAGCTCGATCACCGTCAGCGATGACGGGCCCGCCGGCAGCCGCTCCGCCTGGAAAGCCTTTCGCCAGGGATTGGTCACCTGCCTGATCAACCCCAAGGCCTATCTGTTTATCCTTGCCGTCTATCCGCAGTTCCTGAAGCCGGTTTACGGTCCGATCTGGATGCAGGCGACCATCATGGGACTGCTGACTGTCGTCACACAAGCAGGAATCTACGGCGGCCTCGCCATCACCGCCGGGCGCAGCCGGGCGCTTCTGGTCGGCAATCCGCGGGCAACGGTCATTGCCGGCCGTGCGGCCGGGCTGCTTCTATTCGCGGTCTCGGTATTCACCGCATGGGAAGGGCTGAGGGCGGCGTGAACGCCGCCCTCGCCAGGGTTGTCAGGCGGCGCCCTGACGGGTGGCGAGCAGTTCGCGCTTCACCGACCGGCGCCACTCGACGGCGCCGGCAAGTCCGTGCAGCAGCGTTTCGGTGGTCGCCCAATCGATGCAGCCGTCGGTGATGCTCTGGCCGTAGGTGAGCTGCTTGCTGGGCACGACGTCCTGACGGCCGGCGACGAGATTGCTCTCGATCATGACTCCGATGATGCGCTCGTCGCCCGCTGCGACCTGGCCCGCCACGTCGTGCGCGACTTTCGGCTGGTTCTCCGGCTTCTTGCCGCTGTTGGCGTGGCTGACATCGATCATCAGGCGCGGCGCGATGCCGATGCGCCCGAGCTCCGCGGCGGCCGCGTCGACGCTTGCCGCGTCGTAGTTCGGCGCCACGCCGCCACGCAGAATGACATGGCAGTCTTCGTTGCCGGTCGTCGCCGCGATCGCGCTGCGGCCGCCCTTGGTCACCGCCATGAAATGATGCGGCTGCGCCGCCGACTTCACCGCCTCGCCGGCGATTCTCAGATTGCCGTCGGTGCCGTTCTTGAAGCCGACCGGGCAAGAGAGGCCCGACGCCAGCTCGCGGTGGATCTGGCTTTCGGTCGTGCGCGCGCCGATGGCGCCCCAGGCGACGAGGTCGGCGATATATTGCGGCGTCGTCATGTCGAGGAATTCCGTCGCCGCCGGCAGGCCGAGATTGTTGACGGCGGAAAGCACGTTGCGCGCCATCCGCAAGCCTTTGTCGATGTTGAAGCTGCCGTCGAGATCGGGATCGTTGATCAGGCCCTTCCAGCCGACCGTGGTGCGCGGCTTCTCGAAATAGACGCGCATGACGATCTCGAGCCGGTCGGCCAGGGCCTCGCGCAGCGCCGCCAGACGGCTGGCGTAGTCCACGGCGGCGACCGGATCGTGGATGGAACAAGGGCCGACGATGACGACCAGTCGATCGTCGGCCCCGGTCAGGATGGAATGGATGGCGTTGCGCGAGGCGGCAACGGTGCGCGTCGCCGTGAGCGAGCGCGGTATCTCGCGCATCACGTCGTCCGGCGTGCTCAGGACTTTGAGTTCCTTGACCCGTAGGTCGTCTGTGGTGGTCAACACGGCTTTCTGCTCCTGGTTAGGAGACCTGCCGGCTGAAACGAAAAAGCCGCCAGGTCTGGCGGCTTTTCGGATTAGATGCTGCAATCTTCAGATCGAGCGCAATCCTCCCGCCGCCAGCGAGCTACCGTAGCTAAAGTACCAAAACGAGGCGGTCAGGTGGATCATGCGGCTCATATAGTCGATGCCGAGGCGCTTGTCACGTCCTCATGAAGCTAAGCATTTGCTTGGTTTGCGCCGTGCTCCGTGGCCTCGGGAAAAAAGAGAGCATCATGCAGCGGTTCACGGTTCATGCAGACCATGGATCGAAAAGTTCGATTGCAAAGCCTTCGAAATCCTTCGAATTACGCGTTGCCAAGGTGAGCTGCTTCGCAATCGCGGTGGCGGCGATCAGACCGTCCATCGACGACAGACCGCGACCGCGGCGCTTGGCAAGGCCCATCAGGTCGCCCCAGGCCAAGGCAACGGCTTCGTCCACCGGCAAAACCCTTTGCTCGAAGCGCTGCGGCAAATCTCGAGCGAGCCATTCGGCCAGTGCCTCTCGTTTGCGGCCCTCATCCATGAGGGAAACGCCGCGCCGGATCTCGGCGATCGACACGACGCTGATGAATGATCGATCCTCATCAAGCCCGTCCAGCCACTTTAGAACGCCTACATCCGGCGCCGGCCTCGTCACCTCTGACAGGACATTGGTATCGAGCAGAAGCCTCAAAGCGGCTGATCACGCGGTTCGTCGGCTTGACGCTCAAGGTCGAGATCGGCGCCGCGCAGCGGCGACTCCAGGAGGAACTCCGCAAGCGTTCCTTTGCGGGCGGTCTTCCGCCGCCATTCCTCTGCGGACACGACGACAACGCTTGGTTTGCCGTTACGGGTGATCGTCTGAGGCGAAGATTGCGCCCGATCTATTACCTCCGAGAGCCGGGCCTTTGCCCCAGCGACCGTCCAGCTCGTATCTTCTTTGGGTCCGGGCAGCATCTCAATCTCATGACTATTCTGACCATCTTGACTATACCGGAATAGCGATGCTGCGGCAACAGGGGCTCTCAGGGGCCGGATACCTTTGGGCGCACGAGGCTGATCACATCTGCACCCATAGCTGGCCTGCTTCTGGTGTAAGCTGCTCGTTGTCACTACTCCCCGATCACGCCAGCTATGTTTTGATCATAATCGACCAGCGAGCCGGTCATGACGCCGGCCTGCGGGCTGAGCATGTAGGTGATCAGCCGGGCGAGCTGCGCCGGCTTCACCAGCTGACCCATCGGCTGCGCGGCCTCGGCCTTTTCCAGCCAGTCGTCCGGCGCATCGTGCCACTTCTTCTGCACGATCGCCTCGCCCTCGGTGTCCATCCAGCCGGGCAGCACCGCGTTGCAGCGAATGCGGTTTTTCCGGTAGGAGCTGGCGACATTCTTGGTCAGCGTCATCAGCGCGCCCTTGCTGGTCGAATAGGGCGTCAGGAAGGACTGGCCGGCATGCGCCGACATCGACAGCACGTTGACGATCGAGCCCGGCGCCCTGCGCTCCAGGAGATGCGCGACGAGGCCCTGCATCAGGAAAAAGGGGCCGCGCACATTGGTGTCGAAGATCTGATCGAAAAGCTCTTCCGATGTCTCGACCAACGAGCCGCGGGCCGAAGTGGCGGCGGCGTTGACCAGCGCGTTTAAGGTGCCGAAATGCGCGAGCGCCGTTGCGACGGCGCGCTTGCAGTCGGCGACCTTGGCGACATCGGCGCTGATGAAGATGGCGTCGACACCGTTTTTCTTGAGCGCTGCGACCGCCTTGTCGCCCTTCTCCTGCGAGCGGCCGACCAGCGCCAGCGCGCGGCAACCCTCGTCGGCCAAGGCTTCCGCCACGGCGAAGCCGATGCCCTGCGCGCCGCCGGTGACGATGGCGCGCGTTTCTGAATTGCGACCGGCTAGACCGTTCATCGCTCTGCTCCTGTAATCGAATTCAAAACCTTCAGGCGACGCGGACGGTCTTGCCCGTCTTGGCAGACTCCAAGGCCGCATCCGCCAACTTCAAGGCGACCAGCCCGTCCTTGCCGCTCGGCGCCGCCTTCTTGCCGGCATTCGCGGCGGCGATGAAGGAAGCGATCTCGTTGGCGTAGGCTTCGATGTAGCGGGTCATGAAGAAATCGTGCAGCGGCGGGCGGGTGTAGCCCTTGTCATTGGCGAGCTCGATCGACACCGGCCGCTGATTCTCGGCCGCAACCATGCCCTTCGAGCCGTGCGCCTCGATGCGCTGGTCGTAGCCATAGGTGGCGCGGCGCGAGTTGGAGATGACGGCCTGCTTGCCGGACGCCGTTTCCAGAATGACGCTGACGGAATCGAAATCGCCCGCTTCGCCGATCTTCTTGTCGACCAGCACCGAGGCGTGCGCGCTGACCGCCACCGGCTCTTCGCCGAGCAGGAAGCGCGCCATGTCGAAATCATGGATGGTCATATCGCGAAAAATGCCGCCGGATCGCGCGATGTAGTCGAGCGGCGGCGCGCCCGGATCGCGCGAGGTGATGGTGACCATCTCGACATCGCCGATGGCGCCGTCGTCGATCGCCTTGCGGACGGCGGCGAAATGCGGGTCGAAGCGGCGGTTGAAGCCGACCATCAGCGTAGCGCCGGCCTTTTCGACCACGGCCAGGCACTGCTCGACGCGCTTGACGTCGAGGTCGATCGGCTTCTCGCAGAAGATCGCCTTGCCGGCCCTGGCGAAGCGCTCGATGAGGTCGGCATGAGTGTCGGTCGGCGTGCAGATGATGACGGCGTCGATGTCCTGGGCCTGCTCGATGGCGTCGATGCTGCGCACCTCGGCGCCATAGCCGGAGGCAAGCTCCGTCGCCGCTTTCTCGAAGGCGTCCGCCACGGCCACCAGCTTGGCCTGCGGGTTTGAGGCTACGGCGCGGGCATGCACCTTGCCGATACGGCCGGCGCCGAGAAGAGCGAAGCGGAGTGTCATGGAATGTCCTTTGAGGGTGGTTCTAAAACGTGTCCGCGCCGGCCGGCGCGGACGATTTGGTCTGGTCCCGTCGTGGCGCCTGGTCAGGCGGCCTGAAGCTCCGCCTGCCCGGTCTTGGCGCCGGTGATGTAAGCGACGATGTCGTTGCCGTCGGTGTCCTGCTTGCGCAAATTGGCGACGATGCGGCCGCGCCGGAAGACGACGATGCGGTCGACCAGGTCGAAGACCTGGCGCATGTTGTGGCTGATCAGGATCAGCGGCTCGCCGTTCTCCTTCAGCGTGCGGATGATGTTTTCGACCTGCGCCGTTTCCTGCACGCCGAGCGCTGCGGTCGGCTCGTCCATGATGATCAGCTTGGAGGCGAAGGTTGCGGTCCTGGCGATCGCCACGCATTGGCGCTGGCCGCCCGACATGTGGCGGATGGTGCTGGAAAGGTTCGGGATCTTCACCGCGGTGCGGATCAGCGCCGCCTCCGTCGCCCTGCGCATCGCCTTGCGGTCGAGAATCGAGAAGGGGCCGAGGTTGAAAAGCACCTTCTCCCGGCCGAGGAAGAGGTTTGACGGCACGTCGAGGTCGTCGGCCAGAGCCAGGTTCTGGAACACGGTCTCGATGCCGGCCTCGCGCGCCTCGATCGGGCCGGCGAAGTTCACTTCCTTGCCGTCGAACCAGATCTTGCCGTCGGTGCGCTGCTCGACGCCGGTGATCTGGCGCACGAAGGTCGACTTGCCGGCGCCGTTGTCGCCCATGATGGCGACATGCTCGCCCTTGCGCAGCTCGAAATTCGCCTCCTGCAGCGCGTGAACGCCGCCATAATGCTTGGTGAGGTTTTCGGTCTTCAGAACGATATCGGACATGGTCAAGCTCCTATCGCCCGGCGGCGCTGGCGCCATTGATCGAGAACGACTGCGCCGACAATGATCACGCCCTTGACCATCTCCTGGTAGTAGGCGTCGAGGCGCAGGAAGGTGAAGCCGGAAATGATAACGCCGAAGATCAGCGAGCCGATCACCGTGCCTATGATAGACCCGCGGCCGCCCGAGAGCGAGACGCCGCCGATGACCGCCATGGCGATGGCGTCGAGCTCGTACATCACGCCCATGCCGGCCTGGGCGGTGAGGTTCTTGGAGGAAAGCACCACCGCGGCGATCGAGGCGAGGATGCCGGCAATCACATAGACCAGCACCTTGTGGTTGGCGATCTTGATGCCGGACATGCGCGCGGCGTCCTCGTTGGAGCCAATGGCGTAACAATGCTTGCCGTATCGGGTGTAGCTCAGGACGAGCTGGAACAGGATCGCCAGTGAAATGAAGATGATGACCGGCATCAGCCCCTTGCCGATGGCCGCGAAGCTGTCGGTCGGGAACGAGATCGGTTGGCCCTTCGACCACCATTTGGCGATGCCGCGCGCCGTGACCATCATGCCGAGCGTGGCGATGAACGGCGGAATGCGGGTGTAGGCGATCAGGGCGCCGTTGATCAGGCCGGCAATCAGCCCGCAGCCGATCGCGACCAGAAGCGGCACGATGACCGGCAGGTCGGTCCATCCGTAGTCAATGAACATCGCCTTCGGGTTGGGATTGCCGTTGACGGTCGCAACCTGCGCGAAACTCATGGCGATCATGGCGGTGGCGCCTACGATCGAGCCCGAGGACAGGTCGATGCCGCCGCAGATGATGACCTGCGTGACGCCGATGGCGATGATGCCGACGATCGACACCTGCAGGATGATGATCTGCAGCCGCTGCTCGTTGAAGATAGCATCGACGTTATCGCGGGTGTTGAAGAGGAAGCTGTCGCCGAGGAAGACGCGGCCGATCAGCTCGAATGCGCCGACCAGGATGACCAGCGCCAGAAACACGTTGAACTCGGCAGGCCAGGGGCGCTTCTTGGCGTCATAGCTCAGCCCGCCAATGCCATGCGATGTCTGTGACACGTCTTCTTCCTCCGAATGACCGCGCCCGCTCTCCCGCCCGGTCGGGCGGGAGAAGGAAGGGAGCGACGCTGCTCTGTCTGCAGCCGATTTCAGCCAGCTCGATGCGTCGGAGCGCCGCTCCAGGGTTTGTCCTCACGCAAGTCCGTATGGAAAACTTCCCTGGAATTGCGTTGGCGCGACCTCAGTTCTTCTTCAGGAACTTGTCGATGTTCGCCGGCGTCACGAGCTGGAAGGGGATGTAGACCTTGCGCTCCACCTTCTCGCCCTTGGAGAGCTTCAGCGCCGCATCGAGCGCGCCCGCGCCTTGGCCAGCCGCATCCTGGAAGACCGTGACGTCGAGATCGCCCGCCTGCATCGCGGCCAGCGCGTCCTGGGTTGCGTCGACGCCGCCGACCACGACCGACTTCATGTCGATATTGGCGGCCTTCATCGCCTGGATGGCGCCGATGGCGCTTTCGTCATTGTTGGCGATGACGCCGTCGAACGGCTTGCCGGACGACAGCCAGTTGGTCATCAGGTTCTGCGCTTCGTCACGCTTCCAGTTCGAGGTCTGCTTGTCGATGATCTTGATGAAGTTGCAGTCCGGCGTGGCAATCACTTCATCGATATCCTTGGTGCGCTGCACCGCCGCCTGATTGGAAAGCTCGCCCATGATCACATAGACATTGGCTTCCTTCTTGCCGGCTTCCTTGAACAGCCGGCAGATTTCCTTGGTCTCGAGCGTGCCGGACTCGGCCTCATTGGACGCGACGAAAGCCTGGTTGTCGGGCAGCTTGTCGACATTGACCGGCTCGCGGTTGACATAGACCAGCGGGATCTTGGCCGCGGCCGCCGCATCCGACATCGCCTGGGTGGCCGAAGTGTCGACCGGGTTGACGATGATCGCGTCGACGCCGGAAGCGGCGAAGTTCTTGATCTGGTCGAGCTGCTTGGCCACGTCGTTCTGCGCGTCCTCGACCTGCAGTTCGACGCCGTCCATGCCCTTGGCCTGGGCGATCATGCCGTTGCGCAGCACGGTCAGGAAATTGTCGTCGAAAAGAGCCATCGAGACGCCGATCTTGGCGGCGAAGGCGGACGAACACATCAGCGCCGAAAGCGCGACGCCCAAAAGCAGTTTCTTCATTTTAGTTTCTCCTCCACTTGGTGTCCGGCTGCACCGATTGAACCGGAATCCCCGATGTTACCGGGGAATCTCTCCCATGGCCCTTCCGGCGGCGTTTTCCTCGCATAATGGAACGCCTGGTCCTCTGTTTGAAACAGATGTTCCGGAACGAAAGAACCAAAATACCCAGTTGGTGAAATATTTATTCCATTTCGCTTGCAGCCGTCAAGGGAGATTCGAAATGGACGTGCCGGTTTTTCGATGGAGGCAAGCGTGCAGCGCCCTCGCGGCCGGGCATGCAAACGTTCTGCGGCGGACTTCCGGGCGATTTCACGGCGCGAAAGAATTCCATCAGCCTGATGGATCACATCATTCCGACGGGAGGCGGCTTAGATGTTTTCCGGCAGATAGATGTCGAAGGGGAGAAAAGTCTGGCCGGGCGCATTGGCGGCGCCGGTCTCGATGGCATGCGCCATCAGCCCGACAAGCTCGCGGCAGAGCGCCGCCAGCGGGGTCGAGATCACCATGGTCAGGATGTTGTCGGCAAGTGCCGCGCGCGACTCCGCATTGATCTCGTTGCAGACGACCACCGGCATATGCGCCGGCTTCGCCGCCCTCAACGCCGCGACCGCGCCCTCCATGCCGCCGCCAGCGACGTAGCAGCCGGCAAGGTCGGGATGCCGAGCCAGAAGCTCGAGCATCGCATCATGCGTCACCTGGTTGGCCTCCAGGTTGACCAGCGTCTCCATCACAGTGAAATCCGGCGCATGCTCGCGAAAATAGGAACGGAAGCCGATCTCGCGCAGCTCGTGACCATGAAAACGGTGGCTGCCGACGAAAAGCGCGACCTTGCCTGGCTTGCTGGCGGCCTTTGCGATCATCCAGGCCGCGGTGCGTCCGACCTTGCGGTTGTCGAGCCCGACATAGCCTTCACGGATGCCGGCGGCGAAGTCGGAGAGCAGCGAAAAGACCGGCTGCCCTCGCGCCTTCAGCGCCTCGACCACCGCCGTCAGGGTGGGATGGTCCGGACCGACCACGGCGATGGCCCTGGATTTCGCCGCCAGCTTGCGCATCTGGGCGGCGATCTCATCGGGCGCCAGCGAAGCGGCGAAGTCGATCGTCGCAGTGCCCCGGAAACGTTGCGATTGCGAGACCGCAAGCTCCAGCTCGCGCGCGAAATCGCCGTAGAAAACGTCATTGCCGCGCAGCAGCAGGAAGCCGAGACGATATTCGGGCAACTCCTGGCGCATGCGCTGCCTGATCAGGCCAGCGGCGTGATAGCCGATGTCGGTCGCCGCCTCGTAGACGCGACGCGCCGTCTCCTCGCGCACCGGCAGGCGATTGTTCAACACCCGGTCGACCGTGGCGACGCTGAAGCCTGAAACGCGCGCGAGATCGGTGATTGTCGGCCGCTTTGCCATGAGTGCTCCATCGCTTGCCCGACTCAGATTAGCCCAATCTGATAGAAAATGATAGAATCTATCTTTGTGACATTGAGGCTATCATGACTTGGCGCTATGGTGAAGTCGAAGCCAGCCATGGGCGAGGCGCGGCATTGCCGAGGGCCATTCGCCAGGTGCTGATGGAGGACCCCGCAATGACGGCAATCACGTCTCCGGCGCCGTCCGGACGCGACTACAGCCTGACCGGCCGCGACGCCAAGCGCGCGGTCGAGAACGGTCTTTCGGCGGCCCAGTGGTACCACACCGACATCCCGCGCAAGCAGATGAAGGAGCTGATGCAGCGCTCCGACCAGCCCGCTATCCGCGACACCATCATCTGGCTCGGTGCGCTGATCCTCAGTGGCGCGGGCGGCGCTTGGTTCTGGGGCAGCTGGTGGTGCGTACCGTTCTTCTTGGTCTATGGCACGCTCTACGGTTCCTCGACCGACTCCCGCTGGCACGAATGCGGCCACGGCACGGCCTTCCGCACCCAATGGATGAACGATGCGGTCTACCAGCTCGCCTGCTTTATGATCATGCGCAATCCGGTGACCTGGCGCTGGAGCCATACACGCCACCACACCGACACCATCATCGTCGGCCGCGACCCGGAGATCGCCGTCATGCGACCGCCGGACCTTTTGCGCGTTGTGCTGAATTTTTTCGGCGTGCTCGATGCTTGGCATGCGATGACCGACATGGTGCGCAATGCCGCCGGCGTCATCAGCGCCGCAGAACAGACCTTCATCCCGGAACAGGAGCAGCCCAAGGCCATCCGCATCGCCCGTATTTGGCTCGCCATCTATGTCGCGACCATCGCGCTGGCGCTCTATCTGCATTCATGGCTGCCGCTGATGCTCGTCGGCCTGCCCCGCCTCTACGGCGCCTGGCACCACGTCATGACCGGGCTGCTGCAGCATGGCGGGCTGGCCGACAATGTCATCGACCATCGGCTGAACAGCCGCACCGTCTACATGAACCCGATCAGCCGGTTCATCTACTGGAACATGAACTACCATGTGGAGCACCACATGTTCCCGATGGTGCCCTACCACGCGCTGCCCAAGCTGCATGAGCTGATCAAGCACGATTTGCCGGCGCCGACGCCGTCGATCCTGGCCGGCTACCGCGAGATGATCCCCGCCTTCCTGCGCCAGCTGCGCAACGAGGACTACTTCCTCAAGCGCGAGCTGCCGCCGACGGCAAAGCCCTACCGGGAAGAGCTGCACAACAATCCGGTAGCGGCCGCGGCCGAGTGACCGGATCCGACACAACCGACTACGAAGAATTTCGCCGGAGGACGACATGAGCGACTGGGTCGAGGCCTGCGCGGCCGGAGACATCGACGAGGAGGACGTAATGCGGTTCGATCACGCCGGCCGCACCTACGCCATCTATCGCAGCCCGGAGGACGAGTATTACGCGACCGACGGCCTGTGCTCGCATGAGAAGGTGCATCTGGCCGACGGGCTGGTGATGGACGACATCATCGAGTGTCCAAAACACAATGGCCGCTTCAACTACAAGACCGGCGACGCGCGCGGGGCGCCGGTCTGCGTCAATCTCAAGACCTATCCGGTCAAGGTCGACGCCGGCAAAGTCCTCATTCAGCTTGGGTGAAGCATGGCGGGAGGAATGGTCATCATCGGCGCCGGCGAGTGCGGCGGTCGTGCCGCGCTTACCCTGCGCGACCTTGGTCATGAAGGGCCGGTGACGCTGGTCGGCGACGAGCCGCATCTGCCCTATGAACGGCCGCCGCTGTCAAAGGAGACGATGACCAGCGAGGCGCCCCTCATCAAGGCGATCGCCAGCGACGAGCTTCTGGCCGAACGCTCGATCCGCCACATCCATTCCGTTCGGGCCGTCGCGATCGACCGCGCCGCGCATCTCGTGCGCCTCTCCGACGGCTCTTCGTTTGCCTATGACAAGCTGCTGCTGGCGACCGGGTCCGTGCCGCGCATGCTGCCGATGCCTGGTCTGGGCGGCCGCTGCGTTTATCTCAGGACCTTCAACGACGCGCTCGCCATCCGCGCCCATCTCAAGCCGGAGAACCGCGTCGCCATCATCGGCGGCGGTTTCATCGGCCTCGAGCTTGCCGCTTCGGCGCGCAAGCTAGGCGCAACGGTCACGGTGCTCGAGGCGCAGCCGCGCATCCTGATGCGCGGCGTGCCGGCCGAGGTCGCGGAAAACATTCATAAGGCGCATGAGGCCCAAGGCGTGAAGGTGCTTACCGGCCAAGGCATCACGGCGATTGTCGATGACGGCACGCAAGTTCGCATCACGCTTGCCGACAGGCAGGACATCGTCGCCGATCTTGCCGTGATCGGCATCGGCGCGGTGCCGGTGACGGCGCTCGCCGCCGAAGCAGGACTTGCGATCGACAACGGTATCGCCGTCGATGAGAACCTTTGCACCGCGGATCCGGATGTTTTTGCCGCCGGCGACTGCTGCTCGTTCCCGCTCGCCGTCTATGGCGGTCGGCGCGTGCGGCTGGAAGCCTGGCGCAACGCGCAGGAGCAGGGCGCGCTCGCCGCGAAGAACATGCTGGGCGCCAACGAGGCGCATGCCGCGGTGCCGTGGTTCTGGTCGGATCAATATGGGCTCACGCTGCAGATCGCCGGGCTTTCGGACGAAGGCCGCTCGACCGTACGGCGCGACCTCGACGACGGCGCCTTCATTCTGTTCCACCTGGCCGAGGACGGCAGGCTGGTCGCCGCCAGCGGCATCGGGCCCGGCAATGCGGTGGCGCGCGACATTCGGCTGGCCGAGATGCTGATCGCCAAGCGGGCGACGCCCGCGCCTGAGGCGCTCGGCTCGCAATCGGTCAAGCTGAAGTCGCTGCTGGCGGCATAGACCCGAATAACCGAGGGGTTTACGGACATGGCACGCAACAGACCGACCGTCGCCGATTTGCAATCGCTCAAGGGCAAGCGGCAGCTTTCGAAGCTGCGTGTTTTCTCGCTGGAGGAGGCCGAGGCCGCCGAGCGTGCCGGCCTCGACATCATCTCGGTTCCCTATGACCTTATCTTCGATCCGCGTTTTCGCGACGCCGCGCCCACCTGCTTCGCCATTCCCGGCGACGAACGCATCAAGATGGGCGCAACCACCGACGAGATCCTGCGCATGGCGGTGAAGCTGCGCGCGGCCAGCGCCGACGCCATGTATTGCTCGGCCAGCCTGCAGACCATCCGCCGGCTGCGCGACGAGCATATTCCGGTCTGCGGCCATGTCGGGCTGATCCCGGCGCATGCCACCTGGACGGGCGGCTTCAGGGCGGTCGGCAAGACGGCCGAAAGTGCCGCCTTCGTCTGGAAGCAGGTCAAGGACCTTGAAGCCGCCGGCGCCTTCGCCGCCGAGATCGAAGTTGTGCCGGCCCCGGTTGCAAGCGCGATCTCGCGGCGTACATCGCTGATCATGATCTCGATGGGCGCCGGCGCCGGCTGCGATGCGCAATATCTGTTCGCGGAAGACGTGCTCGGCAGCAATCGCGGCCATTATCCGCGCCATGCCAAGCGGTACCGCGACTTCGCGGCGGAATTCAACCGCCTGCAGACCGAGCGCGTCGCGGCCTTCCGCGAATATGCCGACGATATCCAGTCGGGCGCCTATCCAGAGCCGCGGCACATGGTCGAGGCGGATGCCGACGAAATGCGCAAGTTCGAGGCGTTTCTCGCCTCGGAAGGCTACTGAGCCACCCGGGTCAGCCGGCTAGAACAGCGTCTTCAGCTCGTCCAGCTTGTCGTTGACCAGCCAGCCGTAATAATTCTCCTCGGGCAGCTTTTCCGGTTCCCCGGCAGCGCGACGCTTCTCGTTCTCCTCCTCCAACGCATAGGCGCGCTGCTCGGGGTTGCCGACATTGTAGAGCGTGGCGGTCAGGCCCGGATTGTGCGAGATGTCGAAGCCGGCGATGCTATTGTAGGCGTCGATCGACTTCCTGATGGTCGCAGCGACGTAAGGCAGCGTGAGGTCGGGATCCATGATGGTCTTGTAGACCGTGTTCGGATCATTGACGTCGAGCTCGGGCAGGCCGGAGACCTTGTGCACGAGATCGCTCATCTGCAGCGCCGTCAGCGGGTTGAGCTGGCCGAGTCCGAAAGTCTGGCCGGCATAGTAGGGCTGGAAGAAAGTGGCTCCGAAGCGGTCGTTGGGGAAGCTGGTCCCGCCGACGGTCTTGCCACGGAAGGAATGGTTCCACACCTGCTCGCGGCATTCCCAAAGATCGTAGCTGTCGGTTATGCCGGCGCATTTCTGGAATTGCGGCCGCTCAACGAAATCGCTGACGTCCTCCCCTTCATAAGCAAAGGTGAGCTTGCTCGACAGGTATGACATTGCCTTGACGTAATAGGTCTGCAGCCGATCATAGGCGTCGACATTGTAGGTGTGCTCGCCGACGATAGCGCCGACGATGTGCATCGGATCGATGTCGTAGGCGGCTGCCACTTTCCGGATCTTGGCGCGCAGCTCGGCATCGTTCTGCAAGAGCGCGTAGACCTTGCGATACTTGGCCTGGAAGCTGGTGTTGGTGGCCTGAGTGCGCCGGCTGGAAGCGCCCGGAATATCCGGCTGCACGCTGTTGCGATTGCCCGGCGGCACCATGGTCGCCGCGTTTGCCGTTGCCATCGCCGCGGCCAATGCCAGCCCAACAAAAAGAAGTATGCGTTTCTTCATCCACCGCCGCCTTCAAGTCGGCGGCAAACTAGGTAAAGCGCGTGGGAGAGTCGAGACGAGGCAAGCTTCCGACGGGACGAAAGGTGGCCAGATGGTACCATCTGGCCACACATCGCCGGGCTCGCCCGTTAGAGGATGAACCGTGACAGGTCGGTGTTGCGCGAGAGATCGCCGACATGCTTCTGCACGTAGTCGGCATCGATGGTGACCGCCGTGCCGTGGCGGTCCGGCGCGTCGTAGGAAATCTCGTCCAGCACCCGCTCCATCACCGTCTGCAGGCGTCTGGCGCCGATATTCTCGACATTGGCGTTGAGGTCGACGGCAATGCCGGCGAGCGAATCGATGGCGTCGTCGGTGAAGGCCAACTCGACGCCTTCGGTCTTCATCAGCGCAATATACTGCTTGATGAGGCTGGCCTCCGTTTCGGTGAGGATGCGGACGAAATCCTGCTTCTCCAGGGCACGCAACTCGACCCGGATCGGCAAGCGGCCCTGCAGCTCCGGAAGCAGGTCCGAAGGCTTGGAGACGTGGAACGCGCCCGAGGCGATGAAAAGAATATGGTCCGTCTTGATCGGCCCGTACTTCGTCGCAACGGTGGTGCCTTCAACCAGCGGCAGCAGATCGCGCTGAACGCCTTCACGTGAGGGACCGCCCGAAATGTCGCTCCTGGCCGCGATCTTGTCGATCTCGTCGAGGAACACGATGCCGTCATTCTCCGTCGATTCCAGCGCCTGGCGAACCACCTCGTCCTGGTCGAGCAGCTTGTCGGACTCGTCATTGATCAGTAGCGCGTAGGATTCCTTCACCGTCGTCTTGCGGGTCTTGGTCTTCCTGCCGCCCATCGCCTTCGACAGCATGTCGTTGATGTTGAGCACGCCGATATTGGCGCCCGGCATGCCGGGGATCTCGAAGCCCGGCATACCGCCGGTGCCGGTGTCCGCCACCTCGATCTCGATCTCCTTGTCGTCGAGCTCACCGTCGCGCAGCCGCTTGCGGAAGCTGTCGCGCGTGGCCGGGCTCGCGGTCTTGCCGACCAAAGCTTCGAGCACGCGCTCTTCGGCATTGATGTGAGCGCGCGCCTTGACGTCCTCGCGCATCTTCTCGCGCGTCAGCCCGATGGCGACCTCGACGAGATCGCGCACGATCTGCTCGACGTCGCGGCCGACATAGCCGACCTCGGTGAACTTGGTGGCCTCGACCTTGACGAAAGGCGCGCCGGCCAGCCGCGCCAGCCGGCGCGAGATCTCGGTCTTGCCGACGCCGGTCGGGCCGATCATCAGGATGTTCTTGGGCATCACCTCTTCACGCATCTGGCCCTCCAGCTGCTGGCGGCGCCAGCGGTTGCGCAAGGCGATCGCCACGGCGCGCTTGGCGTCTTTCTGGCCGATGATGAAGCGGTCGAGTTCCGAAACGATTTCGCGGGGAGAAAAGGTGCTCATATTACTCAAATTCCACTTTGCCACTGCCTGATGGACTCGAACGGATGCAGCAGCATGATCACGTTGAGTGTCAGATTGTCCCGGATGATGTAGCCCGTGCCGAATTCGAAAATGAGCGCCAGAGCCACGATCACCAATATAGGGAGCTTTCGCGCCGTCACAAATCCGAGCGCCATGAACAGCGTGTCGGACACCGAATTGATGATGCTGTCGCCGTAATAGTTGAGGGAGATAGTGCCGGCGCGGTAGCGGTCGATGATGAAGGGGCTGTTCTCCAGGAGTTCCCAGCCGCCTTCGATGAGGACGGCGAAAGCCAGCCTCAGCCCGACGGGCGAGCGCGGGAACAGAGCCCAGGCCAGCGCATAGAACAGGAAGCCGTGGATGATGTGCGAGAAGGTGTACCAGTCGGCGATGTGCTGGGAATTCTCCGAGCTGTTCACCACACCATGCCAGAGCTTGACGTAGCCGCAGGTGCAGATCGGCGGATGGCCCATGCCGTAGAGAATGCCGGCCTGGAAAACGACGAGAGCCAGCACCAGCAACAGCCCCATGCGCCAGCTGTCTTCATAGGCCGACAGCGTCTTGTCTCCCCCGGATGCGGTCATTGTGATCAGTCCCCCTCTTGTTGGTCGCTTTCGGCCGCATCGACGGCCATCAGCACGACGTCCCCATATTCCGAATGCCTGCGGCCGATCGGCCTGAAGCCGGCCTTTTCATAGGCGCGGATGGCGCGGCCATTGCCGGGATGCGGATCGATGACGACGCGCGGCGCGCCTTCCTCGAACAGTTCCGCGACGAACTGGCGGACGATGGCCGAGCCGTGGCCGATGCCGACCAGGTCCGGCGGCCCGATCGACAGATCGATACCCAGCGTGCCGAATGGCTGGTCGGCGTAAGGATGGTCGTCCTCGAGATGCGGATCGTAGCTCTGCAGATAGGCGATCGGCCTGCCGCCCAATTCGACGATCAGCGGCTCCACCGAAACCGACCCGATATGCTCGCGTATCTCGGCGATCTCCTTTTCCGGATCGCCCCACCATTCGGCGATATGCGGCTCGGCAAGCCAGCGGGCGATCATCGGCAGATCCTTTTGGGTGACCGGCCGAAAATCGTAGCTGTCTTCCTGTTCGACCATGATCTGTTCCAGAAGCCGATTCCCATTTTTCGGGATCATGGCCGGCCGCCTAGGCGGCATCGAGCGTTTCGACGACGAAGCTGCTGTTGGTGTAGACGCAGATATCGGCGGCGATCTGCATCGCCCTGCGGGCGATCTCCTCGGCGTCCTTGTCGGTGTCCATCAGCGCGCGGGCGGCGGCGAGCGCGTAGTTGCCGCCGGAGCCGATGGCCATGACGCCATGTTCTGGCTCGAGCACGTCACCGGTGCCGGTCAGCGCCAGCGAGACCGACTTGTCGGCGACCAGCATCATCGCTTCCAGGCGCCGCAGATAGCGGTCGGTGCGCCAGTCCTTGGCGAGCTCGACGCAGGCGCGGGTCAGTTGGTCAGGATATTGTTCGAGCTTGGCTTCGAGGCGTTCGAGGAGAGTGAAGGCGTCGGCGGTTGCGCCAGCAAAACCGGCAATGACACTGCCGCCCTTGCCGATGCGGCGCACCTTGCGTGCATTGCCCTTCATGATGGTCTGGCCAAGGCTGACCTGGCCGTCGCCGGCGATGACAACCTTGCTGCCCTTGCGCACGGTGACGATGGTCGTGGCGTGCATGGTCAGTTCATTCGACATTTCCTGCTCCGAGTCGCGCTATCCCTCAAAGGCGATTGGCGCGGTACGAGTGACTTTGATCGGCCATATGTATGCATAGGGCGAGTGATTGCAAACCGTCCGCGGCAAGGCCGATACAGTCCGGAATGGCAACTGGCAATCGCCGGATCATGCTGATAGAAGGCTCTCGTTTTCAAGCCCGCGCCTCTGAACAGGACAGACTGATGCCGCCCCGTTCCGCAGAAATCAGCCGCAAGACCAAGGAAACCGAGATTTCCGTATCGGTCCATGTCGACGGCACGGGTAAATCCGACATTTCGACGGGTGTCGGCTTCTTCGACCACATGCTCGATCAGCTGTCGCGCCATTCGCTGATCGACATGACGATCGAGGCCAAAGGCGATCTTCACATCGACGACCATCACACGGTCGAGGATACCGGCATTGCCATCGGCCAGGCGCTGAGCAAGGCTTTGGGGGAGCGGCGCGGCATTATGCGCTATGCCTCGATCGACCTGGCCATGGACGAGACGCTGACCCGGGCGGCGATCGACGTTTCCGGCAGGCCGTTCCTGGTCTGGAACGTTTCCTTCTCGTCGCCGAAGATCGGCACATTCGACACCGAGCTGGTGCGCGAATTCTTCCAGGCGCTGGCGCAGAATGCCGGCATAACGCTGCATGTGACCAACCACTACGGCGCCAATAATCATCATATTGCGGAAACCTGCTTCAAGGCCGTGGCCAGGGCGCTGCGCGTGGCGCTGGAGCCTGACCCGCGCCAGCCCGATGCGGTGCCGTCCACCAAGGGATCCCTGAAAGGATAACCCTATGGCCATCTATGTCGTGATGGAGCCGCCTGCGGGGGGCAACGAGAAGGACGCCGCCTTGGTGCGCGACAGCTTCACCTGGCTCGGCTTCCTGTTCTCGCCGATCTGGCTCGCCTGGCACCGCCTCTGGATCGAGGCCCTGCTCACCTTCGCGGCCATGGCGGCGTTGTCCATGCTCGGCGAGAAACTAAGGCTTGAATGGGCTGGATCGGCGCTCTCGCTGCTGGTGTCGCTCTATATCGGCTTCGAAGGCCAGGCCCTGCGGATCGCGGCGCTCCGCCGCCGCGGCTGGCGGGAATGGGGCGTCGTCGAGGCCGGCAGGCTCGGCGATGCCGAGGTCAGTCACGCGCTCGAAGCCAGCGAGCGCACGCAGGAACAGGCGCCGATGCCGCACATCGTGCCCGACACCAACCTGGCGCGGCCGGCGCAGACGGGCATGGCGCTGGGGCTGACCCATACGCCGGGAAGGCCCTGACATGCGGGTAGCGATCATCGACTATGGGTCGGGCAATCTGCGCTCGGCCACCAAGGCCTTCGAGCGCGCCGCGCATGAGGCGGGCATCGCAGCGACCATCGATCTCACGGCCGACGCCGAGCGGGTGCGCAGCGCCGACCGTATCGTCCTGCCGGGCGTCGGCGCCTATGCCGACTGCGCTGCCGGCCTGCATGCCGTCACCGGCATGTGGGAAGCGGTGGAAGAGGCGGCGCTTCGCAAAGGGCGGCCGTTCCTCGGCATCTGCGTCGGCATGCAATTGATGTCGGAACGCGGGCTGGAAAAGACCGTCACCGAGGGTTTTGGCTGGATTGCCGGCGACGTCAAGGAAATCACGCCGAAGGATCCGGCACTAAAGATCCCGCAGATCGGCTGGAACACGATCGAGCTCGCGCGCAAGCATCCGCTGTTTTCGGGCATCGAGACCGGTCCGAAAGGGCTGCACGCCTATTTCGTCCATTCCTACCACCTGGAGGCGAGGAACCCGGCCGAGGTGCTGGCGACGGCCGACTATGGCGGGCCGGTGACGGCGGCCGTTGCCCGCGACAACTTTGCCGGCACGCAGTTCCATCCCGAGAAAAGCCAGGCGCTCGGCTTGGCGCTGATCACCAATTTCCTGAATTGGAGGCCCTGAATGAGCAAGAAGGGCTACTGGATCGCCATGATCGATGTCCGCGACCCGGACACCTACAAGAAATACATCGAGGCCAACGCGAAGGCCTTCGCCAAATTTGGCGCGAAGTTTGCTGTTCGGGCCGGCCGCCATACCGACCCGGAGGGGGCAACGGGAAACCGCCATGTCGTGGTGGAGTTCGATTCTTACGACAGGGCGCTCGCCTGCTATCAGTCGCCCGAGTACCAGGAAGCCTTGAAATTCCAGCTGGCGGCATCGACCGGCCACTTCGCCATCGTCGAGGGCGCTTGATCGTGATCCTGTTTCCGGCAATAGACCTCAAGGACGGCAAATGCGTGCGCCTGAAGCACGGCGACATGGCAACCGCCACCATCTACAACGATGACCCGGCGGCCCAGGCACGAGCCTTCGAAGAGCAAGGCTTCGAATGGCTGCACGTCGTCGACCTCAACGGCGCCTTCAAGGGACAGAGCGTCAATTCCGCGGCGGTCGGCGCCATCCTCAAGGCGACGAAGAACCCGGTGCAGCTCGGCGGGGGCATCCGCACGCTGGCGCAGATCGAGGACTGGCTGGACCGCGGGCTGGCGCGAGTCATCCTCGGGACCGTGGCGGTGCGGGAGCCCGAACTGGTGAAGGAGGCATGCAGGACCTTTCCCGGCAAGGTAGCGGTCGGCATCGACGCCAAGGGCGGCAAGGTGGCGGTCGAGGGCTGGGCCGAAGCCTCGGAACTCGGCGTCATCGAATTGGCGAGGAAGTTCGAAGGCGCGGGCGTGGCCGCCATCATTTACACCGACATCGACCGCGACGGCGTGCTCTCCGGCATCAACTGGGATGCCACCATCGACCTTGCCGAGGCGGTGTCGATCCCGGTGATCGCTTCCGGCGGATTGGCCTCCATCGCCGACATCGTGCGCATGACCATGCCCGATGCGAAGCGCCTGGAGGGTGCGATCTCCGGTCGCGCGCTCTATGACGGGCGCATCGACCCGGCGGAGGCGCTCGCCATCCTGCGCGGCAACAACGCGGAGGCACGAGCGTGAACATCTCGATCATCCTGGCGTCCTATGACAGCGGCCACTTTCACGGCCGCTGTGGCCAAGGCCCCGATGCGCTGATCTCCGGCGGGCTGGCCGAGGCGCTGAAGCTTGCCGGTCACGACGTCGAGGTGCGCGACATCGGCAAGGTCGTCGAGGACGAGCAGGAGCGCGAGATCGGCACGGGATTTGCCGTCTGCAACGTCGTTTCGGGCGAGGTCCGCATCGCGCTGGACAACGGCCGCTTCCCCATCGTTCTGGCCGGCAACTGCCTGACCAGCGCGGGCGCGGTTGCGGGCGAAGGCGCGGATGCCATCATCTGGGCCGACCAGCATGGCGACCTCAACACGCCGGAAACCTCCACCTCCGGCTTTCTCGACGGCATGGCGCTGGCAACGGCGCTTGGATTGTGTTGGCGGCGCATGGCGGCGCAGATTCCCGGCTTCAAGCCGATCGAGCCGGCCCGCTGTGTCCTGGTCAACGCACGCGACCTCGATACCGCCGAGAAAGAGCTTTTGGAGAAGCTGCCGATCATCCGCACCGAGTGTCCGGACTGGGCAGTGGCCGCGGCGAAGCTGAAGGCCACGGGTGCCGAGCGCATTCACATGCATGTCGACCTCGACGTGCATGATCCGGAAACGCTGCAGGCCAATCGTTACGCAACGCTCGGCGGCCCGGCGCCGGAGCAGGTCCGCACCGCGATGTGCGGCTTTGCCGGCCCGCTCAGCATCGCCGGACTTACTATTTCCGCCTACGATCCGGCGTTCGACCCGAAGGGCGAGGTGCCGCCGCAGGTCGGCGAGCTGGTGGTCGACCTTTTGTCGACCATGGAGGGGCGCTGATGCTGAAAGCCCGCGTCATTCCCTGTCTCGACGTCAAGAACGGCCGCGTGGTCAAGGGCGTCAATTTCGTCGACCTGGTCGATGCCGGCGATCCGGTCGAGGCGGCGAAGGCCTATGATGAGGCGGGCGCCGACGAGCTCTGCTTCCTCGACATCACCGCATCGTCCGACAATCGCGAGACGATCTTCGACGTGGTCGCCCGCACGGCCGAACAATGTTTCATGCCGCTGACCGTCGGCGGCGGCGTGCGCCAGGTGGCCGACATCCGAAGGCTGCTTCTGGCCGGCGCCGACAAAGTATCGATCAATACGGCGGCGGTGAAGAACCCGGATTTCGTCGCGGAGGCCGCGGACAAGTTCGGCAACCAGTGCATCGTCGTCGCCATCGACGCCAAGAAAGTATCGGCTGCCGGCGAGGCCGACCGCTGGGAGATCTTCACGCATGGCGGGCGCGAGAAGACCGGCATCGACGCGGTCGAGTTCGCCAAGAAGATGGTCGATCGCGGCGCCGGCGAGATCCTGCTGACCTCGATGGACCGCGACGGCACCAAGGCCGGCTACGATATCGCGCTGACCCGCGCGATCGCCGATGCCGTGCGTGTGCCGGTCATCGCTTCGGGCGGCGTCGGCACGCTTGATCACATGGTGGAAGGCATCCGCGATGGCCATGCCGGCGCCGTGCTTGCCGCCTCGATCTTTCATTTCGGCACCTACACCATCGCCGAGGCCAAGGCACATATGGCGAGCGCCGGCCTGCCGATGCGGCTGGACTCGACCGTTCATCGGACTTAAACCACTGCTATGGCTCAATTTTCGCTCGCCGAGCTGGAAACGATAATCCATCAGCGCGCCCATTCCGGCGACCCGGAGTCATGGACGGCGAAACTGTTCGCCAAGGGCATGGACAAGGCGGCGCAGAAGCTCGGCGAGGAAGCGGTCGAGGCCGTGATCGCCGCCGTTCGCGGCGACAGGCAGGCCCTCGTTTCGGAAAGCGCCGATCTTCTATATCATTGGCTGGTAGTCCTCGGCATCGCGGGCATTCCGCTGCAGGACGTGCTGAAGGAGCTCGAGGGCCGTACCGGCCGCTCGGGCGTCGCCGAAAAGGCGTCCCGGCCCCGGGGCTGACCGCTAAAGACGGATAGAGCATGATGTCGTCCGAAAACCGTTCCACACTTTTCGGCATCATGCTCTAGGAGGGCAGGAGACTCGATGGACCAGCTTGCTCCGACCGAGAAATACTCCCCCTTTCGTTTCTTCTCGGCCGAGCAATGGTCACAGTTCCGCGCCGACACGCCGCTCACGCTGACCGAGGACGAGATCGACCGGCTGCGTTCGCTCAACGACCCGGTCGACCTCGAAGAGGTCAAGCGCATCTATCTTTCGCTTTCCCGTCTGCTTTCGGCGCATGTCGAGGCGAGCCAGCTGCTGTTCAGGCAGCGCCAGGCCTTCTTCAACGCGCAGGACGTCGTCAAGACGCCGTTCATCATCGGCATCGCCGGCTCGGTCGCCGTCGGCAAATCGACCACCGCTCGCGTGCTCAAGGAACTGCTGGCGCGCTGGCCGTCGAGCCCGAAGGTCGATCTCATCACCACCGACGGCTTCCTCTTGCCGAACGAGATCCTGCGCCGCAACAATCTGATGGAGCGCAAGGGCTTTCCAGAAAGCTACGACGTCGGCGCCCTGCTCCGCTTCCTGTCCGGCATCAAGTCGGCGCAGCGCGACGTCCGGGCCCCGGTCTACTCGCACCTGACCTACGACGTCATTCCGGGCGAGTTCGTCACCATCGACAGGCCGGACATTTTGATCTTCGAAGGCATCAATGTTTTGCAGCCGGGCAAGCTGCCGAAGGACGGCAAGATCGTGCCGTTCCTGTCGGATTTCTTCGACTTCGCCATCTATATCGATGCCGACGAGAAGCTGATCCACCAGTGGTACACCCAGCGCTTCATGCGACTGCGCGAGACTGCCTTCCGCAACCCGGACTCCTTCTTCCACCGCTATTCACAGCTGTCGGAGGATGCCGCCCGCGCCATCGCCGAGGGCCTGTGGAGCAACATCAACCTGAAGAACCTGCGCGAGAACATCCTGCCGACCAGGGCGCGCGCCGACCTCATCCTGCGCAAAGGCGCCAACCACCTGGTCGAAGAGGTGGCATTGCGGAAACTCTGATCGAATCCAGCGGACCGGCGCCTAAAGCGCATGGCCTGGCGCCGATTCAAGCGACGCGTTTTCAAATTAGTCTTTGTTCTTAGCCGGCGGCAGCTTCGATAAGGAGCCGGGTCTCAGCAGACCGTAGCGGCCGCCACGGGACGGTTGACGGCTCCGACCGGCATGGTCGGCACGAGGCGACGGTCGGCGGGGATCAGCTTGCGAGCGACGACGTAAATCACAGACACGACGACGACGGCTACATAGCTGTCTATTGCATAGTGCCATGCCAGATAGACCGAGCTGACAGCAACAAAGGCTACGTAGAGCAGAGCGAAGACGCCGAGCAGGCGGCTGTATTCGCGCACGAATAATGCATTGAGCATCGCAAGGCCGACGTGAACGCTGGGAAACGCCGAGATACCCGTGGCAAAACCGGTCTGCTTGGCCTCATACAGCGACCATAGATACTGCTGGTAGGCGGCAGCGGAGTTGCTCGACCCAGCCCCGCGGGCCAGGAATGCAAGCTGTTCACCAAACCGCGCCGTGTCTCCCGTGACCGCGCCGTAAAATGCCGGACCCGCCGAGAGGAACAGCGCCGCCAGGATGTTCCCGACAACAATCCAGACTGCCATAAAGCAGGCGAGATAGCGCGTTCGGACCGATGCCACCATGGGCGATGTCGCTACGAAGAACAACCCGACGAAATTCAGCAAAAACCAGAAGACGTTGTAGTTCCATTCTATTATGGCGCGCACCAGATCACTTTCGGCCACGGAGTAGAGCCAGCGCCACGGATCGGCGCCCAAATGGAGGAAAGCGTCGATGTCCGCGTGCAGGACATCGAATTGAAAACCGCCTTGCCAGGCTGACATTCCGTTCTTCACGGACGTGAAATTGCCCTGAAAGATCATGAGCGCCATCAGAAGGCACAATCCCGATAGCGAGTATGCCAACCGCCCGGTCGAAAACACTCTTTTCGCAGCCAAACGTCGCCGGGAATTGAAGCGATGTACAATGAGAATTGCGTCGGCAAGGATTGCTATTGTGGGCAGTGCGAAGCCATTGAGAGAAATCCAGGACCCGAAATATATCGAGAACGCGAGGCGGTCGGCCGCGCCAATCGCGTTCAGAAAGATCAGCCCGGCCAAAACATAAATGACGATGGCCAGATAGAGGCCCGAATCCCTGCGAACAAGTTGGGCTGCCTCCGTGACGATTGCCCACAGGCCGCGGAGGACCGAATAGCTTTCCCTCATTGCCGAGCCCCAAGCTGCAATAGCTGCCCGTCTTTATGAGGAAAACTTCTAGATTTCGTTAGCTTGCGGGCACGGTTACCCGCCGCAGCGTCAGATTGATACGGCCGCCACTCCTCAACAGCGCCGAGGTCGCTGGGTAGATGCGGTCAACGCCGTGGAAACAGAGGCGTCCCTCCCCGCCAAGCACGACGACATCGCCGCTCTTCAGCCTGAACGACTTGGTGCCGCCTTCGCGCGTGGTGTGACCGACCCGAAACAGGCAGTCGTCGCCGAGCGACACCGAAACGACGGGTGCTGCGAAATCCTGCTCGTCGCGGTCCTGGTGCAGGCCCATCTTGGCCTCGCTCGAATAGAGATTGACGAGGCAGGCTTCCGGCGGATGCGGATAGGCCGACACCTCGCGCCACACTTTTAGCAGGGCTTCGGGAATCGGCGGCCAGGGCTCGCCTGTCACCGGGTGCATCGGCTGGTAGCGATAGCCGCGCTCGCGGTCGGTCACCCAACCGAGCGCGCCGCAATTGGTCATGCGCACGCTCATCTCCTTGCCGGTGCGCGGCATGGCCGGCACATAAAGCGGCGCCGCCTGCACGACGCGCCTGATCTCCTCGACCAGCGCTTCCTGCTCCATGCGCGGCAGATAGCCCGGCATATGGCGAACGCCCTTGGGCAGAACGAGCATGGCATTCGATCCGATCAGTTCGTCCGAGCATGCCACCGGCAGAACGGCTTCGCGACCCGAAAGCGGCCGTCGTCGGATGTCGGCCCCTAGTCGCTTTCAACCCGGCCGCGCAGCTTCTTCACCGTCGAGCGCCCGGCCTTGGTCTTGAGGCGCCGCTCGACGGCGCCCTTTGAAGGCTTCGTCTTCTTGCGCGGCGGCGGCGGCGGCTCGGCCGCCTTGGCGACCAGTGCCGTCAACCTGGCTCGCGCGTCGGCGCGATTCTGTTCCTGAGTGCGGAAGCGCCCGGCCTCGATGACGATGACGCCATCCTTGGTTGCGCGCTGGCCGGCGAGCTTGATGGCGCGCTCCCGCACCCGCTCCGACAGGCCCGGCGCATTGGCGGCGTCGAAGCGCAGCTGGACGGCGGTCGCCACCTTGTTGACGTTCTGGCCGCCCGGGCCGGAAGAGCGGATGAAATCCTCGTGCAGGTCGTCCGGATGGATGACCGCGTCACTGGCGATGATGATCCTGTCGTCGGCATTCATGCGCACAGTCATGGCGCGGCGGCGGGAAAAAGAAAAGGCCCGGCCGAAGCCGGGCCCTGAAGGAAGATGTTCGGAGCGGCAGCTATTCCGCCGCCTCCTGCAGGCGCGGTGCCGCGCCGCGGATGGCCGCGTCGACATGTGTTTCGAATTTCTCGAAGTTGGCGGCGAACATGTTGACCAGCTTGGAAGCCTGCCGGTCATAGGCCGCCTTGTCGGCCCAGGTCGAACGCGGATCGAGAATGGCGCCGTCGACGCCCGGCACCGCCACCGGCACCTCGAAGCCGAAATTGGCATCGGTGCGGAATTCGGCGGCATTGAGCGAGCCGTCGAGCGCCGCGCCGAGCAGGGCGCGCGTCACCTTGATCGGCATGCGACGGCCGGTGCCATAGGCGCCGCCGGTCCAGCCGGTGTTGACCAGCCAGCAATCGACGCCGTGGCCGGCGATCAGCTCGCGCAGCAGATTGCCGTATTCTGACGGATGGCGCGGCATGAAGGGCGCGCCGAAGCAGGTCGAGAAGGTCGCTTCCGGCTCGGTAACGCCCTTTTCGGTGCCGGCGACCTTGGCCGTATAGCCGGAGAGGAAATGATACATCGCCTGCGCCGGCGTCAGCCTGGCGATCGGCGGCATCACGCCGAAGGCGTCGGCGGTCAGCATGATGATGTTTTTGGGATGGCTGGCGCGTCCGGTCTTCGAGGCATTGGGGATGTAGTCCAGCGGATAGGCGCAGCGGGTGTTTTCGGTGAGGCTGCCGTTGTCGAAATCCGGCACGCGGTCGGCGCCGAGCACGACATTTTCCAGCACGGTGCCGAAGCGCTGCGTGGTGGCGAAGATCTCCGGCTCGGCCTCGGCCGAAAGCCTGATCGTCTTGGCGTAGCAGCCGCCCTCGAAATTGAAGATGCCGTGCGGGCCCCAGCCATGCTCGTCATCGCCGATCAGCGTGCGTGACGGATCGGCCGACAGTGTCGTCTTGCCTGTGCCGGAAAGGCCGAAGAAGACGGCCGCGTCGCCGGCGGGTCCTTCATTGGCCGAGCAATGCATCGGCATGACGCCTTTTTGCGGCAGCAGGTAGTTCAGCACGGTGAACACCGATTTCTTCATCTCGCCGGCATAGGACGTGCCGCCGATCAGCACGATCTTGCGGGTGAGGTCGACCGCGATAACCGTCGCCGCGCGGGTGCCGTGGCGGGCCGGGTCGGCGCGGAAGGACGGCAGGTCGATGATCGTCATCTGCGGCACGAATCGGTCGAGCTCGGCGGCTTGCGGGCGGATCAGGAGATTGCGGATGAACAGCGAGTGCCAGGCGAATTCCGTCACGACGCGAACCGGCAGTTGGAACTCGGCATCGGCGCCGCCGACGAGATCCTGCACATAGAGATCCTTGGCCGCAGCATGGGCGCGGAAATCGGCGAGCAGTGTCTCGAACTGCGCCGGCGAGATCGCCTTGTTGTTTTCCCACCAGACATGCGGGGCGGTGCTGTCGTCACGCACGACGAACTTGTCCTTCGGCGAGCGTCCGGTGTGCTGGCCGGTCTCGGCAACCAGCGCGCCCTGCGCCGTCAATTTCGCCTCGCCGCGGCGGATCGCTTCCTCATAGAGCTCGGCAGCGCCGAAATTATATCGCACCGTGCCCGTGGTCCTCAGGCCGATCGCGTCAATGGCGCGGTCGGGGTTGCGTTTGCCGGCTTCCGACATCAATTTCCTCTCCGGATTTTGGCCGCGTCTGACCGGTCATTGCCGGAACGCGCAAGGGACTAGTTAGGGTCAGAACCAGAAAAGGCGAATGATATCAAATCATTAATCGATTTAAAAATTTTGAAAGTTGTTTAAATCGTTTATATGTGCAAAAAATCACAGAGGTTGCCCAAAGGATTGGCAGGCTTCGTTCGTCCAATCCGGTTACGGGTGCGATCGTGTGTAGCGGCAGGCCGCCCGTGACTTCGGACAAGGCCCGTGCCACATTTTGTACCCAATTTGTCCTGCAAAAGCCCTTTCTCGACGACAGAAGGGACAGCTCATGAGGGAGCCGCTTGAAATGGCAACAATCGCGCTTGTCGACGACGACCGAAATATTTTGACTTCGGTGTCGATCGCGCTCGAATCCGAGGGCTACCGCGTCGAAACCTACACCGACGGCGCGTCGGCGCTCGAAGGCCTGGCGGCGCGGCCGCCGAACCTCGCCATCCTCGACATCAAGATGCCGCGCATGGACGGCATGGAGCTGTTGCGCCGGATGCGGCAAAAATCCGACTTGCCGGTGATCTTCCTGACCTCGAAGGACGATGAGATCGACGAACTGTTCGGCCTCAAGATGGGGGCCGACGACTTCATCCGCAAACCGTTCTCGCAGCGCTTGCTTGTCGAGCGGGTGCGCGCGGTGCTGCGCCGCACCAGCGCCCGCGAGGCGGCCGCCAAGGCGCCCAGCCAGCAGGCGCGCTCGCTCGAGCGTGGCCAACTGGTGATGGACCAGGAGCGGCACACCTGCACCTGGAAGGGCGAGCCGGTGACGCTGACGGTAACCGAGTTCCTGATCCTGCATTCGCTGGCGCAGCGCCCCGGCGTGGTAAAAAGCCGTGATGCGCTGATGGACTCGGCCTATGATGAGCAGGTCTATGTCGACGACCGCACCATCGACAGCCACATCAAGCGGCTGCGCAAGAAGTTCAAGGCCGTCGATGACGACTTCGAGATGATCGAAACCCTTTACGGAGTCGGGTACCGGTTTCGGGAGGCTTGATATATTGAATAGGCAATGGTGAATGGTGGATGGTGCGAGCGGCCCACCGGGCTCTATCGAAGCGCCCCATTTTTCCATTCGCCATGCACCATTCACCGGACAGGGACTGCTAGTTGATGGCAGTGGACGTAGAGCGAGGCAGGCGGGCGGGCGCGGCGAAGCGCCCGTCGCGTATCGTGCCTGCATTCCTGTCGAAGATCACGGTGCCGATGCGCCGCTTCCTCGGCCACCACATCTTCTCCAGCCTGACGCGGCGCATCCTGTTTCTCAACCTGGCCGGCCTCGCCGTGCTGGTCACGGGCATCCTCTATCTCAACACCTTCCGCGACGGGCTGATCGACGCGCGCGTCGAAAGCCTGATGACGCAAGGCGAGATCATCGCCGGCGCCATCGCGGCCTCGGCGACGGTCGAGACCGACTCGATCAGCATCGATCCGGAAAAGCTGCTCGAGCTGCAGGCCGGCGAAAGCCTGGGGCCAGGCTCCGACCAGCTCGACAATCTCGATTTCCCGATCAATCCCGAGCGCGTGGCGCCGGTGCTGCGGCGGCTGATCTCGCCGACCCGCACGCGCGCCCGCATCTACGACCGCGACGCGAACCTGCTGCTCGATTCGCGGCATCTCTATTCGCGCGGCCAGATCCTGCGCTACGACCTGCCGCCTGTCGGCGACGAGCAGCCCGGCCTGTTGGAACGCGTCGAGAAATTCGTCTTCGACTTCTTCCGCAACAAGGACCTGCCCGTCTATCACGAACAGCCCGGCGGCAATGGCGCGGCCTTCCCCGAAGTGGTCAAGGCGCTGACCGGCAGTCCTTCGACCATCGTTCGGGTAAGCGAGCAGGGCGAGCAGATCGTCTCGGTGGCGGTGCCGATCCAGCGCTTCCGCGCCGTGCTCGGGGTCTTGATGCTGTCCACCGAAGGCGGCGATATCGACAAGATCGTCGCGGCCGAACGCAAGGCGATCCTGCGCGTGTTCGGCATCGCGGCTCTTGTCACGGCCATCCTCTCGCTGCTGCTGGCCTCCACCATCGCCAATCCGCTGCGGCGGCTGTCGGCTGCCGCCGTACGGGTGCGGCGCGGCGTCAAGAACCGCGAGGAGATCCCTGACTTCTCCGACCGTCAGGACGAGATCGGCAATCTGTCGATCGCGGTGCGCGACATGACAAACGCGCTCTATGCGCGCATCGAGGCGATCGAAAGCTTCGCGGCCGATGTCTCGCACGAGCTCAAGAATCCGCTGACCTCGCTGCGCAGCGCGGTCGAAACGCTGCCGCTGGCCAAGAACGACACCTCACGCGCGCGCCTGATGGAAATCATCCAGCACGACGTGAAGCGGCTCGACCGGCTGATCACCGATATTTCCGATGCCTCGCGGCTCGACGCCGAATTGGCGCGCGAGGATGCCTCGACGGTCGATCTGAAGAAGTTCATCACCGATCTTGTCGCGGTCTCGCGCGAGACGACGCGCAACAAGAAGTCGGTCGAGATCGAGCTCAAGGTCGCCAAGCTGCCGCAGGGCGTCAAAGGCTACGTCGTTGTCGGCCATGATCTGAGGATAGGCCAGGTCATCACCAACCTGATCGAGAACGCGCGTTCCTTCGTTCCCGAGGAACACGGCCACATCACCATCTCGCTGGCGCGCGCCGGCAAGTTCAACATCGTCACCGTCGACGACAACGGTCCGGGCATCAGAGCCGAAAAGATCGACCGCATCTTCGAGCGCTTCTATACCGACCGGCCCGCCGGCGAGGCCTTCGGCCAGAACTCCGGCCTCGGCCTGTCGATCAGCCGGCAGATCGTCGAAGCGCATGGCGGCACGCTGACGGCGGAAAACATCCCCGGCACCAAGCCGGGCGAGATCAAGGGCGCGCGCTTCGTGGTGACCCTGCCGGCCGAAGGCTGATCTCCGTTCCCAGACACGATTCGAAGAAACGATCATGTCCGATCCTGCCGTGAAGCCCGAAAATATCCACGCAACGGCGATCCTGATCGGCGATCGCGGCGTCCTCATCACCGGGCCGTCCGGCGCCGGTAAGACGACGCTGGCGCTGACGCTCATCGACCATTGCCGGGTGCGCGGGCTGTTTTCGCGACTGATCGGCGATGACAGGCTGCTTGCCGCCCCGCGTCACGGGCGGCTGGTCTGCCGGGCGCCGGCCACCATCGCCGGTCTCGCCGAAGTGCCCGGCTTCATTCCGAGCCCGCTGCCGTTCGAGCCGGGCGGCGTGATCGACCTGCACGTCCGGCTGGTGCCGAAAGAGGAAATGGCCCGCTTCCAGGAAGAAATCAGCGAGCCGGTCGCGGGCTGCCCGGTGCCGCGCATCGATCTTGCCGAGCGCAATGTTGTCACAGGCGTGCCGGCCGTGATGGCGCGGCTGTCGATAGCGCCTTTTTCATGATCCGGTCCGGATTTTTTGCTGCAATGCGTCAAAATGGACCGGGCCGTCGCAATTTTGGGCTTGTCAACCGGCCGTGCGTCGACAAGATAGCGCTCCCGCCGCCTGGAATGGTTGGCGAACATAAAATACGCCAGTGAAGCGGCGATGACGGGAGCCACCAAAGAATGATCGGACTCGTGCTCGTGACGCACGGTCAACTCGCCACCGAGTTCCGGCATGCCGTCGAACACGTGGTGGGGCCACAGGACAATTTCGAAACGGTCGCGATCGGCGCCGACGACGACATGGAGAAGCGCCGGGCCGACATCGTCGACGCGGTGGCACGCGTCGACACCGGGGCCGGCGTCATCGTGCTCACCGACATGTTCGGCGGCACGCCTTCCAATCTCGCCATCTCGGTGATGGAATCGGGCCGCACCGAGGTCATCGCCGGCATGAACCTGCCGATGCTGATCAAGCTCTCCTCGGTCCGCAAGGGCGACAACATGGCGGCCGCGCTCGACGAGGCGCAGGCCGCGGGGCGCAAATACATCAACGTCGCCAGCCAGCTTCTGAGCAGCAAATGAACGCCCATGCGCCGGAAAGAGACGAGGTTGTGCGAGAGTTTCCGATCGTCAACCAGCGCGGCTTGCATGCCCGCGCCTCGGCCAAGTTCGTCCAGGTCGCCAGCGGCTTCGACGCAACCATCCATGTCGAGAAGGACGGCGTGAAGGTCGGCGGCACCTCGATCATGGGCCTGATGATGCTGGCGGCAAGCCCCGGCTATTCGATCCGCGTCACCGCCAGCGGTCCGCAAGCCGGTCCGGCCATGGACGCGCTGGAGCAATTGGTCGCCTCGCGCTTCGGCGAGGAAATCTGACGGTTGCCGCTCGCTGCTCGCATCGTCTCGAAAGACATGCACGAATAAAGATTTCTTTATATCCCATTGTCGTTTGGCAGCCGATCTGCTAGTCAGGCCGGCAATCCGCGCCCTCCATGCGCCGTCCCGGCGCCGGCGCGCTTTTGAAGACAATCACACCGGAGCACTGCCATGACGGGTAGCAAGGACTATGTGGTCGCCGACATTTCGCTTGCCGGCTGGGGCCGCAAGGAGATCGAGATCGCCGAAACCGAGATGCCGGGCCTGATGGCCTGCCGCGAGGAATTCGGCGACAAGAAGCCGCTCAAGGGCGCGCGCATCACCGGCTCGCTGCATATGACGATCCAGACCGCGGTGCTGATCGAGACGCTGAAAGCGCTGGGCGCCGATATACGCTGGGCCTCCTGCAACATCTTCTCCACCCAGGATCACGCCGCCGCGGCGATCGCCGAGGCCGGCATTCCGGTCTTCGCCATCAAGGGCGAGTCGCTGCAGGACTACTGGGATTACACCGACCGGATCTTCCAGTGGGCCGACGGCGGCACGTCCAACATGATCCTCGACGACGGCGGCGACGCCACCATGTACATTCTGCTCGGCGCGCGCGCCGAGGCGGGTGAGGACGTGCTGTCCAATCCGGGCAGCGAAGAGGAAGAGATCCTGTTCGCCCAGATCAAGAAGCGCATGAAGGCTTCGCCGGGCTTCTTCGCCAAGCAGAAGGAAGCGATCCGCGGCGTCACCGAGGAGACGACCACCGGCGTCAACCGCCTCTACCAGTTGCAGAAGAAAGGCCTGCTGCCCTTCCCGGCGATCAACGTCAACGACTCCGTCACCAAGTCGAAATTCGACAACAAATACGGCTGCAAGGAATCGCTGGTCGACGGCATCCGCCGCGGCACCGACACGATGATGGCCGGCAAGGTCGCCGTGGTCTGCGGCTACGGCGATGTCGGCAAAGGCTCTTCGGCCTCGCTGCGCGGCGCCGGCGCTCGCGTCAAGGTGACCGAGGTAGACCCGATCTGCGCTCTGCAGGCGGCGATGGACGGCTACGAAGTGGTCACGCTGGAAGACGCAGCCCCCACCGCCGACATCATCATCACCACCACCGGCAACAAGGACGTCGTCACGCTCGACCATATGCGGGCTATGAAGGACATGGTGATCGTCGGCAACATCGGCCACTTCGACAACGAGATCCAGGTGGCGTCTCTGCGCAACCTGAAATGGACCAACGTCAAGCCGCAGGTGGACATGATCACCTTCCCGGACGGCAAGCGGATGATCCTTCTGTCCGAAGGCCGCCTGCTCAACCTGGGCAACGCCACGGGCCATCCGAGCTTCGTCATGTCGGCTTCGTTCACCAACCAGGTGCTGGCTCAGATCGAGCTGTTCACCAAGCACGGCCAGTACCACAACCAGGTCTATGTGCTGCCCAAGCACCTCGACGAGAAGGTGGCGCGGCTGCATCTCGACAAGCTTGGCGCGCGCCTCACCGAGCTCTCTTCCGAGCAGGCGGCCTATATCGGCGTGACGCCGCAGGGCCCGTTCAAGCCTGAGCACTACCGCTATTAACCAAAACGAAAATATCTACAACATATTGAAGCCGGGTGTTGACTTTGCGCCCGGCTTCATTTTTTGCACCTGTGATTCTTCACGCCGATTCCGGCAGGCGTTATTGTTGTGATTCGCGGTCCGGGGACAGTTGGGCCGGGGACGCATTCAGGGCGGTCTTGCATTCAAGCGGCGAAGAGGACCAAGACATGCCGGGGGATAACCCGCCACGCGCGGGAAAGGCCGTTTCCGGCGGCCACGAGGATTCGATCACGACCGGCTCCGCCGCGGCGGGCGGAGCCCTCTCATGGCGCGCCGGCGCCCGTCTCGGCACGCTTCTTGCCGCCGCCACGTCTGCCGCCCCATTGCTGAGCGTTGTGGCGCATGCCGATACGGGCGTGGCCGCGGCGGTCAGCACGGTCGAAGTGATGCAGCTTGCCATGTTTGCCGGCGTCATGGGGGCAGCCCTTGTCTCGGCCATCTTCCTGATCCGCGAGCGGGCACGGACGGCGTCGCAAAATGTCCAGCTCAGGGCGCGAATCGCCGACGTCAACGCGGCCTTGCAGCGCTCCGAGGCGCTGCTCAATTTGCGCGACCAGCGCGTCGTCGTGTGGAGTTCCGAGATCAAGAAACCGGAGCTGATCGGCAGCCTGCCGCTCGAAAGCGGCGCACCGGACGAGCGGTCCGCCTTCCTCGCTTTCGGCCGCTGGCTGATGCCGCGCTCCGCCGCGGCGCTCGAGAACGCCATAGCGGCGCTGCGCGACCAGGCGAAGACTTTCGACCTCGTCATCGAAACGCAGGCGGGCATGCCGCTGGAGGTGCATGGCCGCAAGAGCGCCGCGCATGTCCTGGTCCGCTTCATATCGCTGTCGGAAACGCTGCGCAGCCAGGCCCGGCTGAAGATCGAGAACCAGCGGCTCAGCGCCGACTACGATACCATGCTCGGCCTGCTCGACGCGCTGAAGATGCCGACATGGCTGCGGGCGGCCGACGGTCGGCTGAAATGGGTCAACCGTGCCTATGCCGAGGCGGTCGAAGCGGAAAGCGCGGAGGCCGCCGTGCGCGAAGCCAAGGAGTTCCTCGGCGGACAGGCGCGCGAGCAGATTGCCGAACAGCACAAGTCGCGCCCCGTCTTCGAGCAGACATTGTCGACGGTCATCGAGGGTGATCGCCACATGTTTTCGGTCACCGACTTTGCGAGCGCCGACGGCTCGGCGGGGCTCGCGTGCGACATCAGCGCGATCGAGACGATCCGCGCCGAATATGAGCGCACCGTGCGCAGCCATGCCGACACGCTCGACCAGCTCAACACGGCGGTGGCGATCTTCGATACCGACGAAAACCTGCGCTTTTTCAACCAGGCATTCCAGAAACTGTGGGGCCTGGACGGCGGCTTTCTGCACAGCGCCCCCTCCAACGCGCTGCTGCTCGACCGGCTGCGCAGCGAAGGCAAGATCGCCGAACAGCCGGAATGGCGGCGCTGGAAGGAGAACCTGCTCGGCGCCTATCGCGCCGTCGAATCGCAGGAGCATTGGTGGCACCTGCCGGACGGCAAGACGATCCGCGTGGTGGCCAACCCGCAGCCCAAGGGCGGCGTCACCTGGGTGTTCGAGAATCTGACCGAGAAGATGGACCTCGAAAGCCGCTATCAGACCGCCGTGCGTGTGCAGGGCGAGACGCTGGACAATCTGGCGGAGGGCGTGGCGGTGTTCGGCCCGGACGGGCGGCTGCGCCTGTCCAACCCCGCCTTTATCGCGCTGTGGGGGCTGGCGCCGGACGCGATCAAGGCTAACGTGCATGTCTCGGCGATCCGCGATCTTTGCGACCAACGCGCGGCAGACAGTCCGTGGGGCGGCTTCGTCGCCGCCATCACCGGCTTCGACGACGAACGCCGCGACCGCCACGGCCAGGCGGAACTCGTCAACGGCACGGTGCTGAGCTATGCCGTGATCCACCTGCCCAACGGGCAAGTGATGATGACCTTTGTCGACGTCACCGACACCGTCAATGTCGAGCGGGCGCTGAAGGACAGGAACGAGGCGCTGGAGAAGTCAGACCAGTTGAAGAACGAGTTCGTGCAGCACGTCTCCTACGAACTGCGCTCGCCGCTGACCAACATCATCGGCTTCACCGAACTGCTGTCGCTGCCGACGACGGGACCGCTGACGCCGAAGCAGCGCGAATATGTCGAGCATGTCGGCTCGTCGTCCTCGGTGCTGCTCACCATCGTCAACGACATACTGGATCTTGCGACGGTCGATGCCGGCATCATGCAGCTCGACATTTCCGAGATGAGCATCGACAGGACGATCGCCGCGGCCGCCGAGCTGGTCGCCGACCGGCTGGAAGAGCATCAGATCAAGCTCAAGGTCGACGCTGCATCGGCGCCGAAGAGCTTCCACGGCGACGAGATCCGGGTCCGCCAGATCCTCTACAATCTGTTGAGCAATGCCGCGAATTATGCGCCAGCGGCGAGCACGATCACGCTCACTTGCCGTCAAATGGCCGACGGCGTCGAATTCTCGGTGCATGACGACGGGCCGGGCATGCCGCCGGACGTGCTGGAATCGGTCTTCCGACGCTTCGAGCCGCGCGCCAATGGCGGCCGCCGACGCGGCGCCGGGTTGGGACTGTCGATCGTCAAGAGCTTCGTCGAATTGCACGGCGGAACGGTGCGTATAGAGACCGGCGCCGACAAGGGCACGACCGTGATCTGCACCTTCCCGGAGACGCCCTCCGGCGGCATCCGCGAAGCGGCCGAGTAACGCGCTTTGGCAGAAACGGTGTTGGAACGATTTCTCGCCGACGAGGCGGCGACCGCAAGGCTTGGCGAAGACCTTGCCATGGCGCTGCGGGCTGGCGACGCAATTGCGCTGAAAGGCGATCTCGGCGCCGGCAAGTCGACGCTGGCCCGCGCGCTCATCCGGGCGCTTGCCGACGACGCCGGCCTCGAAGTGCCGAGCCCGACCTTCACGCTGGTGCAGAGCTACGAGACGCGGATACCCGTGCACCATTTCGACCTCTACCGCCTATCCTCGCCGGACGAGCTCGACGAGCTCGGCCTCGACGACGCGCTGGCGCAGGGCGCGGCACTGATCGAATGGCCGGACCGAGCCGGCGACCAGCTGCCGGCAAATGCGCTCCAGGTCGAGCTTATCGAGCAGGGCGCGGGCCGGTCGGCAAGGATCTCCGGACAGGGAGCCGCCTTCGAGCGCGCGGCGCGCTCGCTGGCGATGCGTGATTTCCTGGCCTCGGCCGGCTGGGGCGAAGCGAGCCGCCGTCATTTCGTCGGCGACGCGTCCGCCCGTTCCTACGAGATCGCCTCGCTTCCCGGCCGGGCGCCGCGGGTGCTGATGAACTCGCCGCGCCTGGTGCTCGGACCGCCGGTGCGGGACGGCAAGCCTTACGCCGTGATCGCTCACACCGCACAATCGGTCACCGCCTTCGTCGCCATCGACCGCGCACTTCTCGCCGCCGGCGTCAGCGTGCCGCTTACCCATGCGCAGGATCTCGACCAGGGCTTTCTGCTGCTCGAACATCTCGGCTCGGAAGGATTTTTGGGCGGCGACGGCCAGCCGATCGTCGAGCGCTATGAGGCAGCGGCGGAGCTGCTCGCCATGATGCATGGCAAGGCCTGGCCCGACCGCATGGAGGCCGCGCCGGGCGTGTACCACGACGTTCCGCCCTTTGACCGCGAGGCGATGCTGATCGAAGCGGACCTTCTGGTCGATTGGTATGTGCCGATGGTCACCGGCGAGCCGGCAAGCGATGAATTGCGGGCAGGCTACCACAAGGCATGGAACGCGGTGCTCGACCGGCTCGAGGGCCAGGAATACACGCTGATGCTGCGCGACTTCCATTCGCCCAACATCATCTGGCGGGCAGAGCGTTCCGGCCTCGATCGGCTCGGCATCATCGACGTGCAGGACGCGCTGATCGGCCCGGCGGCTTACGACGTCGCCTCTTTGGCCATGGATGCGCGTGTCACCGTCTCGACCGAGATCGAGCGGCGGACGGTCGAAGCCTATGTCGCAGCGCGGCGTTCGGCCGGCGCCTTCGACGAAGCCGGCTTCGCCGAGGCCTATGCGATCATGGCGGCGCAGCGCAATTCGAAGATCCTCGGCATCTTCGTGCGGCTCGAAAAGCGCGACGGCAAGCCCTACTATCTGAAGCACCTGCCGCGCATCCGCGACTATCTGAGGCGGGCGCTGGCGCATCCGGCGCTTGCCGGCCTGAAGGAATTTTACATGGCCCACGGCCTGCTCGAGGAGCGCTCGCCATGAAGCCGAAGACCGCGATGGTGCTTGCGGCCGGTCTCGGCAAGCGCATGCGGCCGATCACCGACACGATGCCGAAGCCGCTGGTGACGATCGCCGGCAAGACCTTGCTCGACTGGGGGTTGGACAGCCTGGAAGCCGCCGGCGTCGCCAGCGCCGTCGTCAACGTTCACTACCTGCCGGAGCAGATCATCGCCCATGTCGCTGGCCGCCAGGCGCCGAAGATCGTCATTTCCGACGAGCGCGCGGGCTTGCTGGACTCAGCCGGCGGCATCGTCAAAGCGCTGCCGCTCTTGGGGAGCGAGCCTTTCTACATCATCAATGCCGATACGTTCTGGATCGACAGCGGCGAGCCCAGCCTCGAGCGCCTCGCCCTTGCATGGGACGCCGCCAGAATGGATATTCTGCTGATGCTCACCGATCTCGACTCAGCGATCGGACACTGCGTCGGCACCGATTTCCTCGTGGCGCCGGACGGCGCGCTGCGCCGTTCCAAAGGCGACCCTGCCGGCTTGATCTATGCCGGTGCCGCGATCATCGATCCGCACATCTTCAAGGATGCGCCCGAAGGCCCGCATTCGATCAACGCCTATTTCGACAAGGCAATCGCCGCCGGCCGCCTGTTCGGCATGAAGATGAGAGGCCGCTGGATCACCGTCGGGACGCCGGACGCCATTCCGGCGGCCGAAGCGGCGGTCACCGGCGCGCCCGCGACCGCGTCGGCCCAAAAATCGGGTGCGATTTTTGGAAAGCACGATGCGTAGACTCAAAGAGTTAGATCGTCGTTTGTGCGCTCAAACGGGCGCACGGCGATCTAATACGGTATGAGCGGCTCGCGCCGCGTCCTTTCCATCCCGTCCGGAGCGCCGTTCCTACCGACGCTGGCGGAGGCGTTGCTCGAAGGCCGTCTGATCCCGGGCTTCCGCTTCGACGGCGAGCCGCTGGCACTGGCCGATGCGACCATCTATGTGCCGACGCGGCGCGCAGCCCGCGCGTTGCGCGGCGCCTTCGTCGACATGCTCGGCAGACGCTCGGCCATCTTGCCGACGGTACGGCCGCTCGGCGAGTTCGACGAGGACGAGGTCGCCTTTGATGCCGAGGCGGCACCGGCAATAGACCTCGCACCGCCGATCGCCGCGCAGGAAAGGCTGCTGTTGCTGGCGCCGCTGGTGCGCGCCTGGAAGGAAAGCCTGCCGGCGCATGTCAAGGCTCGCTTCAACGAGGAGTTCGTCGTGCCGACCTCGGCCGCCGACGCCATTTGGCTTTCGCGCGACCTTGCCCGGCTGATGGACGAGATCGAGACCGAGGGGACGGACTGGGCGAAGCTCGCCACGCTGGTCACCGGCAACCTTGCCGGCTGGTGGCAGGTGACGCTCGATTTCCTCGCCATCGTCACCGACAACTGGCCGGAGTTGCTCAAAGAGCGTGACCGCTCCAATCCGGCCGCGCACCGCAGCGCGCTGATCCGGCTGGAAGCGGCGCGGCTGAAGCGCAGTCCGCCGACCGGACCGGTGATCGCCGCCGGTTCGACCGGCTCCATTCCAGCCACGGCCGAGTTGCTTGCCGTGATCGCCGGCTTGCCGAACGGCGCCGTCGTGCTGCCCGGGCTCGACCGTGAGCTCGACGACGCGTCCTTCGCGGCGATAACCGCGCCCGGCGCGCGGCCGGCAACACTTGGTCACCCACAATACGGCCTCGCCAAGCTGATCGGCAGCATTGGCATTGAGCGCCGCGATGTCGAGGAGATCGGCGCTGCGTCAAGACCGCTTGCATTACGCGCCGCCCTTGTCGGCGAGGCGCTGCGGCCGGCCGAGACCACCGAGCTTTGGACGGAGTCGCGGCCGCGTTTCCCGGTCAGCGATGTCGAGCAGGCGCTGGCCGGCGTGACGCTGGTCGAGGCTGCCAATGAGCGCGACGAGGCGGCAGCGATTGCCATTGCGCTAAAGCGCGCAGTGGAAATGCCGGGCAAGCGCGCGGCGCTCGTCACCGGCGACCGCGCCCTGGCGCGACGCGTCTCGGCCGAGCTGCTGCGCTTCGGCGTCGTCGCTGACGATTCCGGCGGCACGCCGCTAGCCAACACGCCGGCCGCCAGCCTGCTCAGGCTGGCGCTAGGCGCAGCATTCCGGCCAGGCGATCCGGTGGGTCTATTGTCGCTGCTCAAGCATCCGCTGCTTGGCCTCGGTCTCGAACGCCAGAGCGTGCGCAAGGCTGCCGAGCTGATCGAGCTGGTGGCGCTGCGCGGCGGCACCGGCCGGCCGGACGTCGCTTCCCTCGACGCGCTTTTCGAGACGCGGCTCGCGGGCCTTGGCGGCGACAGCCGTCAGCCCTTCTGGTTCCAGCGCCTCACGGTACGCGGTATCGAAGAGGCGCGGGGCGTGCTCAATCGCCTCACCGATGCGCTATCCCCGCTCACGGCGATGCGCGGCGAGAAGGATGCCGATATCGCGACATTGACGCGGGCGAGCGTCGTGGCGCTGGAAGGTCTCGGCCGCGCGGCCGATGACAGCCTGACCAGCCTCTATGCCGGCGACGCCGGCGAGAAGCTCGCCGAGCTTCTGCGCGGGCTGGTTGCCGCGTCATCGCCGTTTATGTTCGATGCGGGCGAATGGCCCGACGTGATGGAGGCGCTGATCGCGCCGGAAACGGTCAAGCCGGCGCAAGGCACCGACCGCAACATCGCCATCTGGGGCGCGCTGGAAGCTCGCCTGCAAAGCGTCGACACGCTCGTCATCGGCGGCCTCAATGAAGGGGTCTGGCCGCGCAAGCCCGAGAGCGACCGGTTCATGTCGCGGCTGATGAAGACCGGCATCGATCTCGAGCCGCCGGAGCGGCGCATCGGCCTGGCCGCGCATGATTTCCAGATTGCGATGGGTACTGAAACGGTGGTGCTGACCCGCTCGGCCCGATCCGGCGACGCGCCGGCGGTGCCGTCGCGCTGGCTGCAGCGCATCCTGACCTTCATCGGCAAGGACCAGGCGACGGCAGTTCGCCGGCGCGGCGACGCGCTGCTTGCCTGGGCGCGCGCGCTCGATGCCGGCGACAGGAAGGATTTCGCGTCCCGCCCACAGCCGAAACCGCCGCTGCACCTGCGGCCACAGCATTTCTCGGTCACCGAGATCGAGACGCTGCGCCGCGACCCCTATGCGATCTATGCCAGGCGGATTCTCGGCCTGATGCCGCTCGACCCGGTGATCCGCGACCCCGGCGCTGCCGAACGCGGCACGCTGTTCCACGAAATCCTGCATTTGTTTTCGCGCAGGGTGGAAGATCCGAGGGCGCCGGGCGCGCTGGCAGCCCTCATCGAGGCCGGTCGCGCGTGCTTTGCCGACGCGGCACTTCCGCCCGATATCGAGGCGGTGTGGTGGCCGCGCTTCGAAAAGCTCGCGGAAAACATCATCGAATGGGAGCATACCCGCGCCGACGCCGTCGCCCGGCGCTATGCCGAGGAACGCGCCGAAAAGACCGTTGTCGGCCGCACCGGCATCACGCTGTCGGGCTATGCCGACCGGGTCGACCTTCTCGCAGGCGGCATGGCCGACATCCTCGACTACAAGACCGGTTCCTCGCCTTCGAAGGCGCAGGCGCATACGCTTCTGTCGCCGCAGCTGGCACTCGAGGGCGCGCTTCTTCGGCGGGGCGCCTTCAAGGAGCTCGGCATCTGCGAGCCCTCGCAGCTTGCCTTCGTGCGGCTGAAGCCGAACGGCGAGGTGTTCGAGGAATCGATCCTCGAATACAACCGCAAGCCGAAGACCGCCAACGAGCTTGCCGAGGAAGCGTGGGCGCGGCTGGAAAGGCTGCTCTTCCACTATGCTGACCCGACCAGCGGCTATCTGTCGCGCGCGCTGCCATTCCGTGAAGGCGAGGCCGATGGCGACTACGACCATCTGGCGCGCGTGCTGGAGTGGTCGGCCGGCGGCGCAAGCGAGGACGAGGCGGAAGGATGAGATATCCCATCCCCTCCGACACCGCCGCCAGCCAGGCGCGCGCTTCCGATCCGCAAAATTCCGCCTGGGTCTCGGCCAATGCCGGCTCGGGCAAGACCCATGTGCTGGCGCAACGCGTCATCCGGCTTCTGCTCAACGGCACCGATCCGTCGAAGATCCTGTGCCTGACCTACACGCGCGCCGCCGCCGCCAACATGTCGAACCGCGTGTTCTCGACGTTGTCGGAGTGGACGGCGCTTCCAGACGCCGAGCTTGCGACACGGATCGCGGCGCTCGACGGGCGGGCGGCCGACCGCGATACGATGCGGCGCGCGCGCCGATTGTTTGCCGAGGCGCTGGAAACGCCGGGTGGCCTGAAAATTCAGACCATCCACGCCTTCTGCGAATCGGTGCTGCATCAGTTCCCGCTCGAAGCCAACATCCCGGCGCATTTCGAGATGCTCGACCCCCAGATGGAGGCCTCGCTTTTCGCGGATGCGCGACGCGACATGATCTCGGGTGCCGGCGCTGGTGTCGAAGGCCTGGCGGAAGCCTTTGCCACGGTGCTGGAGCGCGGCGGCGAATTCGGGCTCGACATGCTGCTCTCCGAGATCGTCGGCAAGCGCGACGAACTGCGCGCCTTTATCGAAAAGCTGGGCAAGGACCGAGATTTCCGGCTGCTGTTCGCCGAGTTCGGCTTCAACCCCGGCCAGACGGCAGCCGGCATTGCCGCTTCGGTCTGGCCGCTGCCAGGCTTTGCGCCGAGCCAGTTCGCTGAATTCGCGCGCGCCGCCGAAGCCGCCGACGCGCGGCAAGTGCTGAACAACGTGCTGCCCTATGCGCAGACCGCCTTTGCCGAAGCCGATCCGATCAGGCGACTGCGACTGCTCGTCAAGGCATTTCTGCGCTCCGATGGCGACCCTTACGATCCACCGAAGATCTTCAAGAAAGCGCTGGTCGACAGGCTGCCCGACCTGCCCGAGCGCTATCTCGCGGCGGCCAAGGCGATCCTTGAAGTATCGGAACGGCTGGCGCTGTTCCGCATGCTCGAAGGCACGGCTGCCGCGCTCACGGTCGCCGGCTGGCTGATCGCCCGCTACGAGCAGCTGAAGCGAAGCCGCGGTTTCCTCGACTTCAACGATTTGATCACCCGCACGGTCAGCCTGCTGTCGCGGCCCGATGCCGGGCCGTGGGTGCAGTTCAAGCTGGACCAGGGCATCGACCATATCCTGCTCGACGAGGCGCAGGACACCAGTCCCGACCAGTGGGAAGTGGTGAAGAAGCTGACGGAAGAATTCTTCGCCGGGCTCGGCCAGCGCGAGACGGTGCGGCGCACCGTGTTCGCCGTAGGCGACGAGAAACAGTCGATCTACTCCTTCCAAGGCGCAGCGCCCGATTCCTTTGCCGAAAGCCGGCTTTTGTTTGCCGGGCGGGTGCGCGACGCGGAGGCTTCGTTTGCCGACCTGAAGCTCACCTGGTCGTTCCGCTCGAGCGACGACGTGCTCGCCGCCGTCGACCGTGTCTTCGCCGAACCAGGCGTGCGGCGCGGCATCAGCCACGATCCCGATCCGCTCAGCCACAAGGCGATCCGCATCGATGCGCCGGGCTATGTCGAGGTGTGGCCCTCGATCGGCGCCGAAATGGTCGAAGAGCCCGACGACTGGACCTTGCCGGTCAACCACGCCAGCGCGCCCGCCGTGCGCGTGGCCGAACATGTGGCAACGACGATCCAGAACTGGCTGCGCCACGGCGAGGCCATCGAAGGCAAGGGCCGCAAGCTGACCGCCGGCGACATCCTGGTGCTGGTGCGCAAGCGCGATCGCTTCGTGCACGCGCTGTCGCGCAGCCTCAAGAACCGGCAGATCCCGGTCGCCGGCGCCGACAGGCTGAGCCTTCCCGGCCACATCGCCGTGCAGGACCTGATCGCGCTCGGCCATTTTTTGATCCAGCCGGAGGACGACCTGTCCCTGGCCGCCGTGCTGCGCAGCCCGATCTTCGAGGTTTCCGAGGAGACGTTGCTCACGCTCGCCGGCGAGCGGCCAAAGGGCCAGTCGCTGATCGCATCACTCCGGCAGCATGCCGGCGGAGACGAGGTCTTGGCCGCCGTTGTTAGCCGGCTCGATGGCTGGGCGACTGAGGTGGCGTTCAAGCCGGTGTTTGAATTCTATGCCGCCGCGCTTTCGCGTGACGGCCTGCGCCGCAAGATGACGGCCCGGCTCGGGCCGGAAGCCGGCGACATCCTCGACGAGTTCCTGAGTTTCTGCCTGGCTGAGGAACGTACCGGCCTGCCGGGGCTGGAATCCTTCCTCTCGACGCTGGAAAACAGCGGGCCGGAGATCAAGCGCGAGATGGACCAGACCCGCAACGAGGTGCGCGTCATGACCGTGCACGCCGCCAAGGGCCTGGAGGCGCCGGTCGTCTTCCTGGTCGACGGCGGCTCGGCGCCGTTCAGCGACCAGCACCTGCCGCGGCTGATGGCCTTCGAAAGCTCGGGCGCTGATTGGAAGGGCAAGGGCTATCTCTGGCGCTCGGCGAGTGACGTCGCCAACGGCGTTTCGAAAGCGGCCTCGGCGCGGGCGCGCGAGCTTGCCGACGACGAATACCGGCGGCTGCTCTATGTCGGCATGACGCGCGCCGAGGACCGGCTGATCGTCTGCGGCTATCACGGCAAGCGCGCGCCGAGCACCGGCACCTGGCATTCGATTGTCAGCCGGGCACTGCTGGGTGCGCCGGAAAGCGCTGAGCGGCCGCATCCGGCGACACCCGACGTGGCGGTGCATCGCTTCCATATGACCAAGCTGCCGCCGATGGCGCTCAATCAGGCTGAGGAGACGATACTGTTCGATCATGCCGCGCCGCTGCCGGACGGCCTGTTCCGGCCGCTCCCGCCCTATGAGGACTTGCCGCGGCCGCTCTCGCCTTCAGGCGCCTCGGCGCTGATCGACGAAGCGACGGAAAGCTTGCCCGACACGCGCTCGCCGGTGCTCGCTGCGGAAACCGAACCCGGCTTTGCGGTGATGCGCGGGCTGGCACTGCACAAATTGCTGCAGATGCTGCCCGGCATCGCCGAGGACGGGAGGCGGAGCGCGGCCGAGCGCTATCTAGCGCGCGCCGGCGCCGACTGGCCGGCCGAAGAGCGCGACACGGCGCTGGAAGCCGTGCTTTCCATCCTGTCCGACAGAAGCTTCGGGGCGCTGTTCTCGCCGTCCTCGCGGGCGGAAGTCGCCGTCATGGGCGGCCTGGAGGTAAGGGGCAGGCTGCGCTCGATCTCCGGCAAGATCGATCGGCTGGCCGTCACCGCGGAAACGGTCTCGATCGTCGACTACAAGACCAACCGGCCGGCGCCGGCCAGCCTGGCCGAAGTGCCGCCGGCCTATGTCCTGCAGCTTGCGCTCTACCGCGCGCTGCTTCAGCCGCTCTATCCGGGCCGCACGGTGACGGCCGCGCTGCTGTTCACCGAGGCGCCGCGCCTGATCGAGCTGCCGACAGCGGCCATGGACGGTGCCCTTGCCCGACTCACGGGAGCGTGACACAAGAACTGCTTGAACATCGCCACCACAGCCACCACATTTGGTGCAACCCGAGTTTTCGAAAGGATTTCAGCATGGCCACCGTCAAGGTCGACAAGGGCAATTTTCAGGCCGATGTGCTCAATGCCAAGGAGCCGGTTGTGGTGGATTTCTGGGCCGAGTGGTGCGGTCCGTGCAAGATGATCGCCCCGGCTTTGGAAGACATCGCCAAGGAGCTCGGCTCGAAGGTGAAGGTCGCCAAGCTCAACATCGACGAGAATCCCGAGTTGGCCGCCCAGTACGGCGTGCGCTCGATCCCGACGCTGATGATCTTCAAGGGCGGCGAAGTGGCCGACATGAAGGTGGGTGCGGCGCCGAAGACGGCGCTGTCGCACTGGATCAATGGCAGCCTCGCCTGAGCCAATCCGAATATCAGAAAGATCGAGCCCGGCCATCGCGCCGGGCTTTTTCCTTGGCGCCATCGCTGACGGCGCTCTGGCCCTGACGCTTCGGGCAGCCATCTCCTTTCCTTAAGAAAAGGAGAGCCCCATGACCGGAACAGCCAAGGCCACAGTTCACGTCGACAATGAGCGCGTGATCGTCACCGAATACCGCTTCGCCCCGGGCGCCAACACCGGCTGGCACCGCCATGGCCACGACTATGTCATCGTGCCGCTGATGGACGGCAAGGTGAAGCTGGTGACCAAGGACGGCGAATCCTTCGCGGAGATGAAGCAAGGCGCGCCCTATTTCCGCCGGGAAGGCGTCGAGCACGATGTCATCAACGCCAATGACGGCGAATACGCCTTTATCGAGATCGAGCTGAAATAACCTTCGAGGCAGGCGCCGCTACCAATCGGCGACGCGATCGCCGCCGATGAATTGCGCGCTTTTGTCCGTGTATTCGAACAGCTCGATCTTCACGCCGTTGGGGTCTTTGATCCAGGCCTGCCAGGTGCCGTCGCAAGCGAGCTTCTTCGCCGTGACCTCGACCTCTTGCGACCGGATATGGGTGATCGCGGCGTCCATGTCTTCCACCTCCAGGCAGAAGTGGTTGATCTGGTTCGCCTCGCTGTAGCGGGCTTCGGCCTTCTCGAACACCTCGACATGGCTGCGGCCGCCGCAATCGAGATAGAAACCGAAGATCTTGCCGTCGCGCAGGAAGTTGAACCGCGTGTCCATGCCGAGCACATCCCGGTAGAAGCCGCGCGTCGCCTCAAGGTCATGCGCGAAGATGCAGACGTGGGCCAGCTGGTTCACCTTGATCACGATTGCTCCTCGCGACTGCCTCGGCGCTATCAGGTCGGCGGCGTGCCGTTCTCGTCCAGCACGGCGCCGGCGAAATATAGCGAGCCGCCGATGAGGATGCGCGGCGCCGGACCGTCCCAGCTGTCGCGCAACAGCATCAGCGCGTCGGCGACGGAGTTGACCGGCTCGGCCGACAGGCCGGCCTCGGTGGCGCGCAGCGCGAGCTCGTCATTGGGCACACCGGCATCGCTCTTGCTCACCGGCACCGTGTAGACATGGCGGGCAAGCCCCTTGAAGGCGCTGAAATAGCCGGTCTGGTCCTTGGTGTTGATCATGCCGGCGATGAGGATCAGCGGGCGCGGGTTCTTTTCCTCCTGCTCGGCCAGCGCTTCGGCGATGACGACGCCGGCGCCCGGATTGTGGCCGCCGTCGAGCCAGATCTCGGCGCCCTTTGGGGCAAGCTCAACCAGCCTGCCCTGCGTCAGCTTTTGCATCCGGGCCGGCCACGCGGTGCTAGTCATCGCTTTTTCGGCAGCGCGATGGCTTATCTCGAAGCCGGCGGCCTTGACCGCGGCGATCGCCGCGGCGGCATTGGCGAACTGATGCCGACCGGGCAGGCGCGGCAGCGGCAGGTCCATCAGACCGTCCTCGTCCTGATAGACCATGCGGCCGTTCTCCTCGAAGGCCAGGAAATCCTGACCGTAAACGACGGTCGGGCAATCCAGCCGCTCCGCGGTCTCGATCAGCACCTCCAGCGCGGTCTCGCTTTCCTGCGCGCCGATCACCACCGGGCAGCCGCGCTTCATGATGCCGGCCTTTTCGGCCGCGATCAGCTCAACGCGGTCGCCGAGATAGGCTTCGTGATCCATCGACACCGGCATGATCACCGAAACGGCAGGCCGGGAAATGACATTGGTGGCATCGAAGCGGCCGCCGAGCCCGACCTCGATGATCGCCGCCTCGGCCGGATGCTCGGAAAACAGGATGAAGGTGACGGCGGTGAGTATCTCGAAAACGGTGATCTTCTGGCCCTGATTGGCCTTGGCGACGCGCGCGATGGCCTCGGCAAAGACATCGTCGTCGACCAGCTTGCCGCCGCCCTCGGCGGCCAGCCGGTAGCGCTCGTGCCAGTTTACCAGGTGCGGCGAGGTGTGCACGTGGACGAGATGACCGGCCGCCTCCAGCAGCGCCCGCGAGAAGGCGGCGCAGGAGCCCTTGCCGTTGGTGCCGGCGATGTGGATGACCGGCGGCAGCCGGTCCTGCGGGTTGCCGAGACGCTCGAGCAGGCGGGCGATGCGGTCCAGCGAAAGGTCGAAACCTTTCGGATGAAGCGTCATCAGATGTTCGATTTCACGATCGGCGGCGAGCGTTGTCATGGCGGAATCCTAGAGCATTTGCGGCGAAAGAACAGGATCGCCTTCAATGCTTTTCGTTCGTGTGCAATTCCGGACGCAAAACCGCTACGCACTCTTGCTGGAATTGCTCTGGCGCATGAGCCCGAACCGGGATCGGTTTTGGAAAGGGATCATGCGCAAACGGCTACTGCGCAGCGCAGTTGGCGCAATCGCGTGGGCGGCAAACGATGTCGCGTCAGGCCTGCGGCCGGGATTCGGCGTTGACGACCGCCGGCGGCAGGATCTCAGGCTCCAATGGCGTCTCGGCCACTGGGGTCTTGAGCAGCATCTTCAACAGTCGTGCGATGGTCGAGCGCATCTCCAGACGCGAGACCACCATGTCGACCATGCCGTGTTCCATCAGATATTCGGCGCGCTGGAAGCCATCGGGGAGTTTCTCGCGGATCGTCTGCTCGATGACGCGCGGCCCGGCGAAGCCGATCAGCGCGCCGGGCTCGGCGATGTGAACGTCGCCAAGCATGGCATAGGACGCGGTCACGCCGCCGGTGGTAGGGTTGGTCAGCACGACGATATAGGGCAGACCGGCTTCCTTCAGCCGGTCGACGCCTACCGTGGTGCGCGGCAATTGCATCAGCGAGAGGATGCCTTCCTGCATGCGGGCGCCGCCCGAGGCGGCGAACAGGATCAGCGGCCGCCTGCGCTGCAAAGCGACCTCGAAGGCATGGACGATGGCTTCGCCCGCGGCCATGCCGAGCGAGCCGCCCATGAAGGCGAAATCCTGCACGGTAACCACCACCGGCAGGCCTTCGATGGTGCCGACTGCGTTAAGAATCGCGTCCTCGAGGCTTGTCTTGGCCTTCGCCTCTTTCAGCCGATCGGTGTAGCGCTTCTCATCGCGGAACTTCAGCGGATCCTGCACGACCTTGGGGTTTTCCAGCGTCTCGTATCTGCCGTCGTCGAAGAAGTATTTCAGCCGCTCCTTGGCCGAGATCTTCATATGGTGGCCGGAAGACGGGATGACGAACTGGTTGGATTCGAGGTCCTTGTGGAAGATCATCTCGCCGGTCTCGGGATCCTTGATCCAGAGATTTTCCGGCATGTCGGTGCGCCGGCCGAGCATCGAATTGATCTTCGGTCGAACGTAGTTGGTGATCCAGTTCATCGCTTCGGCTCCTGTCCCGACGAAGAGACGTCCAGCAATTCCAGGAAAAGTGTGTGGCGGTTTTCCGTACGGAATTGCGTAAAAACAAATAGTCAGACTATTCGGCGGCAGCAAGGCGGGCCGAGCGGACGCCCTGGGCAAGCCCGCTGACCAGCGTGGCGACCGCTTCGGCCGGATCGGCGGTCTTCTCGCCCTTGGGCCCGAGCACATTGGCGACCGCGTTGACGATGGCCGTGCCGACGACGACGCCGTCGGCCGAAGCGCCGATGGTGCGCGCCTGCTCGGCGGTCTTGACGCCGAAGCCGACGCAGACCGGCAGCGCGGTGTGACTCTTGATCCGCTTGACCGCCGCCGACACCTTGGCAGTGTCGGCCAAGGCCGAGCCGGTGATGCCCGTCATCGACACGTAGTAGACGAAGCCGGAGGTGTTCTCGAGCACCTTCGGCAGGCGCTTGTCGTCGGTGGTCGGCGTCGCCAGGCGGATGAAGTTGACGCCGGCCTTCAGCGCCGGAATGCAAAGCTCCTCATCCATCTCCGGCGGCAGGTCGACGACGATCAGGCCGTCTATACCGCTGGCCTTGGCGTCAGCGAGGAAGCGGTCGACGCCGTAGATGTAGATCGGATTGTAGTAACCCATCAGAACGATCGGCGTCTCGTCGTCGCCGGCGCGGAATTCGGACGCCATCTTCAGCGTTTTCGCCAGCGTCTGGCCGCCCTTCAACGCCCGAAGGCCCGCCGCCTGGATGGCCGGGCCGTCGGCCATCGGGTCGGAGAAGGGCATGCCGAGCTCGATGATGTCGCTGCCGGAGGCAGGCAGCCCCTTCATGATCGACAGCGAGGTTTCGTAATCGGGGTCGCCGCCCATGATGTAGGTGACGAGAGCCGGGCGGCCTTCTGCCTTGAGCTTGGCCATGCGGCGGTCGATGCGGGTGGTCATGGTGTTTTCTTCTTCCGAGGAGTTTTTCTCTTAGGCTTTGGCGGTATTGTGGATTTCAGACCACTAACGTTTGCACGCATAATAAAGACACGGTGCAAAAAGGCCTCAACAGCCTCCAATATCAGACTCAAGTCCTTGTCTGACGGTTTCCACCCCCGATGAGCGGCAGCGCTCCCAGCGTCAGTGGCAATGGCCAAAATACCTTTTTCCGTTTGCCCTATGTAATCCTGGGACAAAAGCTCGTCGAGCTTCTCGTCAAACGTTATGGCAGCATCGATACCAAGTACTTCTGTTGCTCTGTCGAGAAGCGTTCTAACGCCTATAACTGAAAAAACAGAAAGTCCTATATTTAGAGCAGAGTATATATCATTAATGAGTTCATACAGTGTAATGTCGATCGATATAAGATCATTTATCCAGTTAGGTTTTTCTTTTTTTATCTGCGGAACTTCTGGCCAATGACTTACACTCTCCGCGAATTCAACCTGCTGACCGTACTCTCCATTAACATAGATGTAGTCTTCAGAAAAAACACTTACAGTTTGATGATAAATACCCTCGCAGGCTGGGCATTGCAGAATCCGGTGATCGGTCTGATACCAAGTCTGGCTTTCTTCATCGTCCTCACGATGCTTTGCGTGACCGACAACATCTGCCCAACGGGCTGGCCCACAGTTTGGACAATGGCCTCTCACTCTTGACGGAGTGAAATTAACCTGGCCGCTCATTGTCAGATCTCCATGCCCAGCATGTTGGCGACCGTATGCACGTCCTTGTCGCCGCGGCCGGATAGGTTGACGATGACGATCTGGTCCTTGTCCATCTTCGGCACGATCTTCATCGCATGCGCGATGGCGTGCGCAGATTCCAGCGCCGGGATGATGCCTTCGACGCGGGTCGTCAGTTGGAAGGCCTCCAGCGCCTCGTCGTCGAGGATCGGCTCATATTCGACGCGGCCCGAATCGCGCAGCCAGGCATGCTCGGGCCCGACGCCCGGATAATCGAGACCGGCCGAGATCGAATGGCCGTCGAGAATCTGGCCGTCCGCATTCTGCAAGAGATAGGTGCGATTGCCGTGCAGCACGCCCGGCGCGCCGGCATTCATCGAGGCGCAGTGCTCGACGCCGTCGAGGCCGCGACCGCCGGCCTCGATGCCGATGATGCGCACATCCTTGTCGTCGAGGAACGGGTGGAAAAGGCCAATGGCGTTGGAGCCGCCGCCGACGGCGGCGATGATGACGTCGGGCAGCCGGCCCTCCTGCTCCAGCATCTGGGCGCGTGCTTCCGTGCCGATCACCGACTGGAAGTCGCGCACCAGCTCCGGATAGGGATGCGGGCCGGCGGCGGTGCCGATCAGGTAATAGGTGTCCTCGACATTGGTCACCCAGTCACGCAGCGCCTCGTTCATCGCGTCCTTCAGCGTGCCGTGGCCGGCGGTGACCGGGCGAACCTCGGCGCCGAGCAGCTTCATGCGAAAGACGTTCGGGCTCTGGCGGGCGACGTCGGTTGCACCCATGTAAACCACGCAGGGATAGCCGAAGCGCGCAGCGACCGTGGCGGAAGCGACACCATGCTGGCCGGCACCGGTCTCGGCAATGATGCGCTTCTTGCCCATGCGCTTGGCGAGCAGGATCTGGCCGAGGCAATTGTTGATCTTGTGCGAGCCGGTGTGGTTCAGGTCCTCGCGCTTGAAATAGACCTTGGCGCCGCCCCCGAGGCCCTTCGCCGAGGAAACCTCGCGAAGATACCTTGTCAGGCCCTCGGCGAAATAGAGCTTCGACGGTCTACCGGCATAATGGGTCGAGAGGTTCTCCAGCTCCGCCTTGAACTCCGGATCATTCTTGGCCTTGTTCCACTGCTCTTCGAGATCGAGGATCAGCGGCATCAGCGTCTCGGCGACGAAGCGGCCGCCGAAAATGCCGAACATGCCCTGCTCGTCGGGCCCGGTGCGGAAGGAATTGGGCATAGCCGGCCTGTTCATCGCCGATCTCCTGAGTCTTTGCTTCTGAGCACGTCCTTATCGGAAAACCGGTTCCCACTTTTCCGGGACATGCTCGGGTTTGAAAACTTCCTCAGGCGGCGCGGTCGTCGCGCGCGGCCCTGACGGCCCGGAAAAACTGCTCGATCAGCGCCGGATCCTTGACGCCCGGAGCGCTCTCCACGCCGGAGGAGATGTCTATCCCGGGCGGATTGGCCAGTCTGAGGGCATCGCCGACATTGGCGGCGTTGAGCCCTCCGGAAAGCATGTAATCGAGGCCGGCGTCAAGGCCGGCAAGGATGCGCCAGTCGAAGGCGACGCCATTGCCGCCAGGCAATTGCGATCCCTTGGGCGGCTTGGCGTCGAACATCAAGCGGTCGGCAACGCCGACATAGGGCTTTATCCGCTCGAGATCCGCGGCTTCGCTGACCGACAGCACCTTCATCACCGGCAGGCCGTAGCGGGTCTTGAGCTCGGCCACCTGCACCGGCGTTTCGGAACCATGCAGTTGCAGCATATCCGGCTGCATCCTCGCGACAATCTCGTCGAGAAGGGCATCATCCGCATCCACGGTGACGGCAACCGCCTTGGCCTTGCCGATGGCCGCCTGGCGCAGACGGCCGGCCTCGGCCGGATGGACGAAGCGCGGGCTTTTGGCAAAGAAGATGAAGCCGACATGGCTGGCCCCGCCAGCGAGCGCGGCGGCCATCGCGGCGTCGGTCTTCAATCCGCAGATCTTGATGTCGAGCGTCATGGCGCGGGATTGGCACGAAAAGCCGCAAGAGTCGAGAAAAAGCATGCCGTTGCCGGGCCGACGGAAAGCGCTACCTTTCGAGTAGGGACACAGGCGGGAGCAGAAAGATCATGACCGACAAGGCCGTCGCCGAACTCAGGCAGAAGATCGCGCAGGCGCGCGAGGTGATCGTGCATCTGATGGACAAGTCCGCTTTCAACGGCGCCGAGGCGCACCGGGCGCTCGACTATTTCGGCAGCGACGCGTTCGACCGGAATTTTCTGCCGTGGCCGCATGCGAGTGAGGAAGGGCTGCGGCCGGAGGAACTCAACGCGGCGAATGACGATTGAGCGGCTGCGGTGGGCCGCCAGCTATACGGGTGCCAGGGCGACGCCTACTCAAACACGATCGCCTGCAGCGCGCCGCCGTTGCGCTTCAGCCAGTCCTTGCAGCGATCGGTGTCGGGGCAGAGCTTTTCGCACAGCTTCCAGAATTTCGGTCCGTGGTTCATCTCTTTCAGATGCGCGACCTCATGCGCCACCAGGTAATTGATGACCGGCGGCGGCGCCATCATGATGCGCCACGAGAAGGACAGATTGCCCTCCGAGGTGCATGACCCCCAGCGGCTGGAGGTATCCTTGTAGCGGATCGCCTTGGCGCGCTTGCCGATCGCCTCGGTGTGCTTGACCACCAGCTTCTCGATCTCGCGCTTGGCCTCGCGTTTCAGATAATCGGCGATGCGGCGCGGCAGGTGGACACGCTCGCCATGGATGATGAGCAGCGGGCCGCGCTCGTCGCGCGCGATGGTGACGGTGCCGCGTTTCGCCGGCTCATGGACGATGCGGTACGGCACGCCGCGGATCGGGATCTTGATGCCGGGCCGCACCTGCGGGCGCATCGGCACCTTGGCCAGGCGCTGCTCCAGCCAGTCCTGATGGCGGTCGAGGAACTTCTCCACCTCGCCGCGGCGCAAGCCGGGCGGCACGGTTATGCGCAGCCCCTGGCCGCCGGAATCGATACGCAGCGTCAACCGCCGGGCCCTCGCGCTCTCGACGATTTTGAGCGGCAGGGTGCGGCCGGCGACGCAATGCTCGCGCTCCACGACGGGCTTGGGTTCTGGCTTGGTCAGATTGCGAAAGAAGCCGAGGGTCATGGCCGGACGATACGCGATTCGAGAAAAACGACCAGTAGAGTGAGGCTACATGGAGAACAAAAAAGAAACGGCGCCGCTTGCGCGACGCCGCATGTCGGCCGAGCCTTATGATTGAGGCTCAGTCGTCAAGGAGGTTCGAGCCCTTGCCGCGCCTCGGCCCCGTCGCTCCGGTCGGACCACTCGTCGTGGTCGGCGCGGTCCGCTTGTTGCGCTCGGCCATGAAGCGGTCGAACTCTTCCTGGTCCTTGGCACGGCGCAGCTCGCGGGCATACTCGTCGAACTCGTTCAGCATCTCGTCGAGCTTGCGGCGCTCCTCGGCGAGGCGTTCGAGTTCCTTCTCGCGCCAGTCGTCGAAAGCGACGTTGCCGGTGCGGGACGAGCCATGGCCCCAGCGGGCCGCCTTTTCCGAGCCACGGCGGCAGCCGGCGAAGATGCCGTCGGTGGCGCGGTTGACATCGCGCTTGAAGCCTTCGAGCCGGTCGCCCCAGATGATGTAGGCAAGCATGGCGAAGCCCAGCGGCCAGAACACCATGAAGCCGATCACCATCAGCGCGATGGTCGCCGGCGTCCAGGCCGGACGGATCAATGCACTTGTGTTCATTTTCTCCCAATCCTTCCGTTGGAGACAGCCAAACCGGCTGCGTGGAATCGAAATGGGAAGGCGAAATCGGCGATTCAAGGCAAGTCCGGCCAAAACCGGCGAAAGGCCTGAAATGATTATCGCTTTTTGAGTTTCTCGAGGAAAAGCACTGCCATTCCGGCGACCAGCCCCCAAAAAGCCGCGCCGACGCCGAACAAGGTGAGCCCTGAGGCCGTCACCGCAAAGGTGAGCGTGGCCGGCATGCGCTCGCCCGCATCATGGAGCGCGATCGAGAGCGCGTTGGCTAAAGGCGCCATCAGCGCCAGGCCGGCGACCAGCACGATCAGGCTCTGCGGCAGGACGGCGAAGATCGCCACCAGCGAAGCGCCGAAGATGGCGAAGACCAGATAGGCGAGCGCATAGAACGGCCCCGTCTTCCAGCGCTCGGCGGGATCCGGATGGACATCCGGGCCGGTGCAGATCGCCGCGGAGATCGCCGCCAGATTGGTCGTCGAGGCGCCGAACGGCGCCGAGAGCAGCGAGAACAGCCCGGTGACGCCGATCAGCGGGCCAGGTTCCGGGTGGTAGCCGGCGGCTTTCAGCACCGCGAGACCGGAGAGGTTCTGGGAGGCCATGGTGACGAGGTAGAGCGGCAAGGCCAGGCCAATGATCGCCGAAACGGTGAACTGCGGAGCGATCAGCGTCAGTGTCGACAATTCCGGCGCCGGCAGGCCGCCGACGCGGCCGGTGAGGAAGGCGGCAAGGCCGCCGCCGATCAGCACGACAAGGACCGAAACCGCCGGGTTGAACAGCCGGATGACGAAGAAGGCGGCGATCAGCGGCAGGATCAGCCACGGATCGGCGGGAATGGCCTTGACCGCACTGATGGCGAAGCCGACCAGGATGCCGGCCAGCATGCCGGACGCCACCGAGGCCGGAATCTGCGCGATCAGCCGGGTCAGCGGCTTGAACAGGCCGGTGGCGATCAAGAGGATGCCGGTGACGATGAAAGCGCCGACGGCTTGCGCCATGGTGAAGCCGCTGGAGGCCGCGATCAGCGCCAGGCCCGGGGTCGACCAGGCGGTGATGACCGGCATTTTCGTGCGCCAGGACAGCCACAGGCATTCTAGGGCCATGGCCAGGCAGATCGCCGTCACCCCGCTCGCGGTCTCGATCTGAGTGGCGCCGATCGCCTTGGCGGCGGCAATGACGATGGCTAAAGTGCCGCCAAAGCCGACGATGGCCGCAACGAAGGCGGATATCGGGATTGAAATGCGCATGCTCATGAAACCCGCTGGACCAGGTCGCCGACGGCGCGGTTGAGCATGTCGAGATCCTCCGGGCGGGAGAGGCGATGATCGCCGTCGGGGATAAGCGACAGCGTGACGTCATCGGCCGGCAGCAGTGCGGCGAGCTTCAGCGCATGGCCGGAAGGCACGTCCGGATCGGCGAGACCCTGCAGGATATGCACCGGGCAATGAGTGTCGATCGGCCCGGTCATCACCCGGTTCGCGCGGCCGTCCTCGATCAGCGCGCGCGTGTAGATATAGGGCTCGGCGGAATAGTCGGACGGTTCCTCGAAAAATCCCTTTTTCGAAAGGTCGCGCTTCTGCGCCCTGGTCAGCACCGGCTCGATCAGTTCGACGGTGAAGTCGGGCGCCGGCGCAAGCAGCACCAGGCCGGCGATGCGGTCGTCGCCGGCCTTGCGCAATTCCTGCACCATGCGCAGCGCAATCCACGCCCCCATCGAGGAGCCGACCAGGATCTGCTTGCCCTTGCTGAAGCGGCGAAAGACGGCGAGGCTCTCGGCCAGCCATTTCGAGATCGTGCCCTCGGCGAATTCGCCGCCCGATTCGCCGTGGCCGGAATAGTCGTGGCGCAGATAGGCGCGGCCTTCGCGGCTCGCCCAGGCCGACAGCGCCTCGGCCTTGGTGCCCAGCATGTCGGACTTGTAGCCGCCCAGCCAGACGATGCCCGGCGCTGAGCCCGGCGCCTGCCTGACAGCGATCTGCGTTCCGTTCACGTCGATGAAAACTGGTGCGCTGGCGTCCATGACCTCGTCCTTCCGGCCGGTCTTTTGGCACATCCGGCGGTTCGCGGAAAAGTGCTCGCACCTTTTCTTTGCTTGGTGCAGGCAATGGCAAGCTTTGAGGTGATTTCCTGGCGAGGCTGTGCTATTGACTCCGGCCGCGCGCTCACCACATAGGCGCGTCCAAGCGATTGAACTCAAAGAAACCCTGAACGAAACGGCCGAGGAGACCACGACCATTCGCAGACCTTTCAAAGCAGCGGCCCCGACCAAGGACGGTCCGCGCTCCAACCGAGACATCCGGGTGCCCCGGGTCCAGCTCATCGACGCAGAAGGCCACAACCGTGGCGAAGTTTCCATCAACGACGCGCTGCTGCTGGCCGAAGAGGCCGGGCTGGATCTCGTCGAGATATCGCCCAACGCGCAGCCGCCCGTCGTCAAGATCCTCGATCTCGGCAAGCTGAAATACGCCAACCAGAAGAAGGCGGCCGAGGCGCGCAAGAACCAGAAGGTCATCGAGATCAAGGAGATCAAGATGCGCCCGAACATCGACAGCCATGACTACGAAACCAAGATGAAGGCCGTGCGGCGCTTCTTCGAGGACGGCGACAAGGTCAAGCTGACGCTGCGTTTCCGCGGCCGCGAAATGGCGCATATGGAACTCGGCATGCAGCTCCTGAACAAGGTGCGCGAGGAAGTCGCGCCGATCGCCAAGGTCGAGGCCGAGCCGAAGCTCGAAGGCCGACAGATGATGATGGTGCTGGCGCCCCGCTGACGGTGCGCCTCACGTTTCCTTTCCGTCCTGGAGCCATTCCGGCGCGATCGCCGCAAACTGTCGCGCCGATCACGGTTTCGCGAAGGAGAATTGACCGGCCGGCGCTGCTTGGTGCTCCAAAATCCGCCTGAATTGCCGCGCAGGGCGACCCGACGATCGGCGGGGCGCCTGTTTTTCTATCCGATCGCCGGCTTCTCGACGATCGAGCTCCTCGATCGCGAGCAAATCGACGATCGGATTTTCCCGATCGCGATCAAAACACGACGATCGGATTGGCCATGGTCGATGAAACAAAGATCCCGACCGACAACCAGATAGAAGGGTTGGGCGGCTACCAGTATATGCGCCGCATCGTGCTGGCGGTGCTCATCGTGGTGCTGTTTGCGGCACTCCTGTTCGGCCAGTCGACGTTCCCTCCCGAGACGCCCGTGCACGAGACGATCGAGATGTTCGGCGTGCTCCTGATCTTCCTGGGCATTGTCGGGCGCTTGTGGTCGACGCTCTACATCGGCGGCCGCAAATCCTCCGAAGTGGTCACCGGCGGGCCCTATTCGATCACCCGCAACCCGCTCTATCTGTTCTCGACCGTGGCGGCAGCCGGCGTTGGCGCGCAGATCGGCTCGTTTTCCGGCATCATCCTCTTCGCGGTCCTTTGCGCCGGCGCCTTCCACGTCGTCATCCTGCGCGAGGAGCGCTATCTCAAGGAAGTCCTCGGCGCGCCCTACAAAGCCTATCTGGCGCGCGTGCCTCGCTTCTTTCCGAAGCTTTCGCTCTACCAGGAAGGCGACACCGGCAGCTTCAAGCCGCGCCTGCTGTTGAACACGCTGCTCGACGGGCTGGTATTCCTGGTGGCGCTGCCGGCCTTCGAACTGATCGACGGCGCGCAGCAGTCGGGGGTGCTGCCGGTGTGGTTCACGCTGCCCTGAACGGGACAGCGCGCCGCGGGGCGTGAGGTGTTGCGCACGAGCCCTGTTTGATCTATAGGACCGCCGTTCCGCGTATCGGCCACGGAAATCATCTCTGATTTACGGAAAGCACGATACGCAGAGCAAATACAAAAACCGCCCGGCAGGGCATGCCGTGGCGGTTTCATTTGCTTTTCGGGCTTTGGTCGGCCCGAAGCGAGAAAAGAAGCGCGATGGTGCGCCACATTACGGAGTAGCAAAATGCCCAAGATGAAGACCAAATCGGCCGCCAAGAAGCGGTTCAAGATTACCGCCACCGGCAAGGTGCTGTCGGCTGCCGCCGGCAAGCGCCACGGCATGATCAAGCGTTCCAACAAGTTCATTCGCGATGCCCGCGGCACGATGGTTCTGGCTGAACCGGACGGCAAGAAGGTCATCAAGAATTTTCTGCCGAACGGCCTTTAAGCATTCGGTCCGGAACAGCGTTTTAAGGAGATCATGACATGGCACGCGTAAAGAGAGGCGTCACCGCCCACGCCAAGCACAAGAAGGTCCTGAAAGCCGCCAAGGGCTTCTACGGCCGTCGCAAGAACACCATCCGCATCGCCAAGCAGGCGGTGGAAAAGTCGCTGCAGTACGCCTATCGCGACCGCAAGAACCGCAAGCGCTCGTTCCGCGCGCTGTGGATCCAGCGCATCAATGCAGCGGTGCACGAGCACGGCCTGACCTATGGCCGCTTCATCGACGGCCTCAACAAGGCCGGCATCGAGATCGACCGCAAGGTCCTTTCGGACATGGCCATCCACGAGCCGCAGGCTTTCGCAGCCCTTGTGGCCAAGGCCAAGGTGGCGCTCGAATATCTGAAGAACACCACGCCGAATGCTTTTGAGAGCGCTGTCGCCTAAGCCAGCGCTTCCCAAGCATTCGCTATTCTGATTTGGGGAACCCGCGCTGGCACGGCTGGCGCGGGTTTTTCTTATGCCTGATGCAACCAAATTGGTGACGCGCCGGACCCCGGTGGTTGCCCGATCGAGAGAGTTTCGCCGTGAACGCCACTGCTGGAAATCTTGAAACCCTTGAAGCTTCTTTGATGGCCGACATCGCGGCCGCGGCCGACGAGCAGGCGATCGAGGCTGTGCGCGTCTCGGCGCTGGGCAAGAAGGGCTCGGTCTCCGAGATGCTGAAAACGCTCGGCGCCATGAGCGCCGAGGAGCGGCAGGTCAAGGGCCCGGCGATCAATGGGCTGAAGAACCGCGTCACCGAGGCGCTGACGGCGCGCAAGTCGGAGCTGAAGGACGTGGCGATCGCGGCGCGGCTCGCCGCCGAGACGGTCGACGTCACGCTGCCGGTGCGCCAGTCGCCGGCCGAGCGCGGCCGCATCCATCCGATCAGCCAGGTGATCGACGAAATCGCCGCGATCTTCGGCGACCTCGGCTTCGCGATCGCGGAAGGCCCGGACATCGAGACCGACTATTACAATTTCACCGCGCTCAATTTCCCGGAAGGCCACCCCGCGCGCGAGATGCACGACACCTTCTTCTTCCAGCCGGACGAGAAGGGCGAACGCAAGCTTTTGCGCACGCACACCTCGCCCGTGCAGATCCGCACCATGGAGCAGCAGAAGCCGCCGATCCGCATCGTCATCCCCGGCAAGACCTACCGGCAGGATTCGGACGCAACGCACTCGCCGATGTTCCATCAGGTCGAGGGGCTGGTAATCGACAAGACCGCCAACATCGCCAACATGAAGTGGGTGCTGGAGGAATTCTGCAAGGCCTTCTTCGAAGTGCCGAGCGTCAAGATGCGCTTCCGGCCGTCCTTCTTTCCGTTCACCGAGCCCAGCCTCGAGGTCGACATCCAGTGCGACCGCTCGCGGCCGGGAGAAGTGCGCTTCGGCGAAGGCTCCGACTGGATGGAGATCCTGGGCTGCGGCATGGTGCATCCCAACGTGTTGCGTTACGGCGGGCTCGATCCCGACGAATACCAGGGCTTTGCCTGGGGCATGGGCATCGACCGCATCGCCATGCTGAAATACGGCATGCCGGACCTGCGCGCATTTTTCGACGCCGACGTGCGCTGGCTCACGCATTACGGCTTCCGGCCGCTCGACATGCCGACGCTGTTCGGGGGCCTTTCCACATGACCGCTCCCCATACCGGGGGCTGCCGCTGCGGTGCCGTGCGGTTCCAGGCCTCGGCCGAGCCGCACCACATCAGCTATTGCCATTGCGGCGATTGCCGGCGTGCCAGCGGCGCGCCGGTGTCGGCCTTTATCGGCTTCGCCGCCGACCAGATCGCGCTCGAAGGCAAGTCGCTGAAGAGCTACCGGAACGGCCCGGTGGCGCGCTCGTTCTGCGGCATTTGCGGCTCGCCGATCGCCTATAGCGACGAGCGGCTCGCCGGCCATATTTACTTCACGCTCGGCGCCATGGACATGCCTGCCTATTTCAGGCCGACGCTGCATGCGCATGTGCGCGAGCAGCTGCCCTTCCTGCATATGCCCGATTCACTGCCGCGGCACCTCAAGACGAGCGTGGCCAGACCTGACGCGCAAAGCCCTTCCTACGGAACACAGTCATGAAATTCACCCTCTCCTGGCTCAAGGACCATCTCGAGACCGACGCTTCGCTTGCCGAAATCGTCGAGCGGCTGACGGCGATCGGCCTCGAAGTCGAACATGTCGACGACAAGGCGGGCCTAAAACCCTTTGTCATCGCCAAGGTGCTGACTGCCGTGCAGCATCCCGACGCCGACCGGCTGCGGGTGCTTACGGTCGATACCGGCGACGGCAAGCCGCCGGTGCAGGTGGTGTGCGGGGCGCCCAACGCCCGCGCCGGCCTGGTCGGCGCTTTTGCTGCGCCCGGCACCTATATTCCCGGCATCGACGTCACGCTTTCGGTCGGCAAGATCCGAGGCGTCGAGAGCCATGGCATGATGTGCTCCGAACGCGAGCTGCAGCTTTCGGACGAGCATACCGGCATCATCGACCTGCCCGAAGACGCACCGGTCGGCACCAGCTTCGCCGCCTACGCCCATCTCGACGATCCGGTGATCGAGATCAACCTGACGCCGAACCGCCCCGATGCGACCAGCGTCTACGGCATCGCGCGCGACCTCGCGGCGAGCGGCCTCGGCCGGCTGACCGGCGGCGCGATCATGCCGCATGCCGGCGACGGCATGTGCCCTGTCAAGGTCAAGATCGAGGCGCCGGAACTCTGCCCCGGCTTCGCGCTGACGCTGGTGAAGGGCGTGAAGAACGGCCCGTCGCCGAAATGGCTGCAGCAGCGGCTGATCGCCATCGGGCTTCGGCCGATCAGCGCGCTGGTCGACATCACCAACTACGTCACCTTCGACCGCGGCCGGCCGCTGCATGTGTTCGACGCGAAGAAGGTCGCCGGCAACCTTGTGGTGCGCCGCGCCAGGGACGGTGAAAAGGTGCTGGCGCTCGACGGACGCGAATACTCGCTGACGGCCGAGATGTGCGTGATCGCCGACGACAACGGCATCGAATCGATTGCCGGCATCATGGGCGGCGAGCATTCGGGCTGCGACGAGAACACCACCGACGTGCTGATCGAATCGGCGCTCTGGGACCCGATCACGACGGCCCGCACCGGTCGCACCCTCGGCATCATCAGCGATGCGCGCTACCGCTTCGAGCGCGGCGTCGACCCTGAGTTCATGGTGCCCGGCGTCGAGCTCGCGACCAAGCTGGTGCTGGAATTCTGCGGCGGCACGCCGACCGAAATCGAGGTGGCGGGCTATGCCGGCCACAAGCCGAAGATCATTTCCTTCCCGCTGTCGGAAGTGAAGCGGCTGACCGGCATCGAGGTGCCGAGAGAAGAAGCGCTCACCATCCTGACCCGTCTCGGCTTCGAGCCGCGCAGCTCAGGTGACGCCGTCGAGGTGAAGGTCCCCTCCTGGCGTCCGGATGTCGACGGCAAGGCCGATCTCGTCGAGGAAGTGATGCGCATCCACGGCGTCGACAACATAGCGCCGCAGCCGCTCACCTCGCATGACGCGGTCAACGGCAGGATCCTGACCATGCTGCAGGTGCGCACCCGGGCCGCCAAGCGCGCGCTCGCCGTGCGCGGCATGATGGAGGCGGTCACCTGGTCGTTCATTCCGGCGAAACACGCGGAGCTGTTCGGCGGCGGCCAGAACGGGCTGAAGCTCGCCAATCCGATCGCCGCCGACATGTCCGACATGCGGCCGTCGCTGCTGCCCGGGCTGATCAGCGCCGCCCAGCGCAATGCCGATCGGGGCATCGGCGACGTGGCGCTGTTCGAAGTGTCCGGCACCTATGAAGGCGACTTGGCCGACCAGCAGCGGCGCGTCGCCGCGGGCGTGCGGCGGGGCACCGCCAAGCTCGACGGCTCGGGCCGCAGCTGGGCCGGCAATGCCGGGCCGGTCGGCGTCTTCGACGCGAAGGCCGATGCGATCGCGGCGCTCGAAGCCTGCGGCGCGCCGGTCGACAGGCTGCAGATCGAGCCTGGCGGCCCGACCTGGTACCATCCTGGACGCTCAGGCACGATCAAGCTCGGGCCGAAGACCGTGCTCGGCACTTTCGGCGAGTTCCATCCAAAGACGCTCGAAGTGCTCGACGCCTCCGGGCCGCTCTGCGGCTTCGAGGTCTTTGTCGATGCCGTGCCGGAGCCGAAGGCCAAGCCGACGCGCACCAAGCCGAAGCTGGAGCTTTCACCCTTCCAGGCGGTGAAGCGCGATTTTGCTTTCGTCGTCGACCGGACGGTCGAGGCCGGCACGCTGGTGCGGGCAGCTTTGGCCGCCGACAAGAAGCTCGTCACCGGCGTTTCGGTGTTCGACGTCTTCGAGGGCGCTGCGCTCGGCGCCGCCAAGAAGTCGATCGCCATCGAAGTCTCGATCCAGCCGGTCGAAAAGACGCTGACCGACGAGGATTTCGAGGCGCTGGCCAAGCGCATCGTCGAGAACGTCAACAAGCAGACGGGCGGCGTGCTGAGAGCATAAAGGATTGCCGGAAGGTGGCGAATCGCCCTCCATTGGGCGATGCACCATCTCCGCTATTCCGGCCTGCCTTTCGAGGAGCAACGCGCGGCGTTCCTCGAAATCGTGGCGGCGGACCCGCTGCTGGCCAAAACGCTGGCGCGAGTGCGTGAACTGGCGTTGCCGGACTGGCTGGTGGTTTCCGGCGCGCTCTACAACAGCATCTGGAACCATCTCACCGGCAGGCCCTCAGGCTACGGCATCAAGGATGTCGATCTGTTCTATTTCGACGGCACCGATCTCTCCTACGAGGCCGAGGACGCGGTGATCCGCCGGGCGGCGCAGCATTTCGAAGGACTGACGCTGCCGGTGGAGGTGCGAAATCAGGCACGCGTGCATCTGTGGTATCCGGCCAAGTTCGGCCAGGCATGCCCGCGCTACACGAGCGCGAGTGAATCGGTCGGCTATTTCGCGTCGAAGACGCATGCGGTTGGGGTGCGGTACGATGCCGAGGGATGCCTAGATTTGGTGGCACCGTTCGGGCTCGATGACATTTTTTCGTTCCGCATCACGCCGAACCGGGTGCTGGACAACCAGCGGACGCATGAGGCGAAGGGGAGGAGGGCGCGAGAGAACTGGCCGGAGATCAGCGTCGTGCCTTGGTAGGTCAGCGCGAGGCGCCCCCCTCTGTCCTGCCGGACAGAGGGGGGCGCTGTCCCGCCAGCGTCTCAAAGCAAGCTGAAATGTCTAACCATTCACCAGCGCCAGCAGCTCTTCGGTGTAGCGCTTGCCGACGACCTTATCGGGCGACAGCGCGTCGCCGATGGCCGCGACCTCGGCGGCGCTCAGCTTGATCCCGGCGGCTGCCGTGTTCTGCTCCAAATGGAGGATCTTGCGCGCGCCGGGGATCGGCACGATGAAATCGCCCTGGTGCAGCACCCAGGCGAGCGCCAGTTGCGCCGATGTCACGCCCTTCTCCGCCGCCATCTTCTCCAGCACAGCGATGACGGCGTTGTTGGCTTCCATCGCCTCGGCCTGGAAGCGCGGCAGGGTGAGGCGCCAGTCGCCGGCGCCGAGCGCGTCGGGCTTGGCGATGGTGCCGGTGAGCAGGCCGCGGCCGAGCGGGCTGTAGGGCACGAAGCCGATGCCGAGCTCGCGGCAGACCGCAAAGACCTCGTCCTCGGGGTCGCGGCTCCACAGCGAATACTCGCTCTGCACGGCGGCGATCGGGTGCACGGCATGCGCCCGGCGCAGCGTCGCGCCGCTCACTTCCGACAGGCCGAGCGCCCGCACCTTACCCTCGCGCACCAGCTCGGCCATGGCGCCGACCGTGTCCTCGATCGGCACGTTCGGGTCAACGCGATGCTGGTAGTAGAGGTCGATGACGTCGGTATCGAGCCGCTTCAGCGAGGCCTCCGCCACCGCCTTGACGTGCTCAGGGCGGCTGTCGACGCCGATCATGCGGTCGATGCCCGAACCGTGCTCGGATATCTTGAAGCCGAATTTGGTGGCGATGGTGACCTTCTCGCGTACCGGCTTCAGCGCCTTGCCGAGCAGGATCTCGTTCTCGTAAGGGCCATAGACTTCGGCGGTATCGAAGAAGGTGACACCGATCTCGACGGCGCGGCGCAGCGTGGCGATGGCTTCCGCCTCCGGCTGTCCGCCATAGACAAAGCTCATGCCCATGCAGCCGAGGCCGACGGGGAAGACTTCGAGTTCAGTTCCTAATTTGCGGGTTTGCATGGCGCATCTCCTTGTTGCGATGGAGATGAAATAGCGCCTAGGCATCCGTTCGATAATCATGTCTCTTTCGCACAGCTCGCTCTATAAGATAGATCAATGAACCGGACGAACCTTTCCCAGCTGGCCGTTCTCGCCGCGGTCGCGCAATGCGCCAGCTTCCGCGGCGCGGCCCGCGAGCTCGGCATCGCGCCGTCGGCGGTCAGCCATGCGGTGGCGAGCCTGGAGGCGCGGCTCGGCGTGCGGCTTCTGGCGCGCAGCACGCGCAGTGTCGCCCCGACCGAGGAAGGCGCGCGGCTGTTGGAGCGCCTGCGGCCGGCACTGTCCGAGATCGACCTGGCGCTGGAAACGGCGGTCGAGACGCGCGACCGGCCGGCTGGCAATCTCAGGCTTAGCGTGCCGCGCACCGCCGCGCATCTGGTGCTGACGCCGCGGCTCGCTGCCTTCACGGCCGCCTATCCCGAGATCATGCTGGAGATCGTGATCGAGGACCGCTTTACGGATGTGGTGGAGGGTGGGTTCGACGCCGGTGTCAGGCTGGGCGAAAGCCTGCAGCGCGACATGATCGCGGCGCGCATCGGGCCGAACATCCGCGGCGCGGTGGTCGGCGCGCCTTCCTACTTCGCGACCATGCCCAAACCGCGCCATCCATGCGATCTCGCCGATCACCGCTGCATCCGCTTCCGCTTCTCCAGCGGCATCCTCTACCGCTGGGAGTTCGAGAAGGACGGCGAGGAAATCGAGATCGCCGCACAAGGGCCGCTGATCCTCGACGAGGACCATCTGATCGCCCAGGCGGCGATCGACGGCGCCGGGCTCGCCTTCGTCTTCCAGGACTATGTGAAGGCGCCGCTCGCCGATGGCCGGCTGATCCGCGTGCTGGAGGACTGGTGCCCCGCTTTCGACGGCTTCTTCGTCTACTACCCAAGCCGCCGCCAGATGCGGCCGGCGTTGCGGGCCTTCGTCGATTTCTTCAAGGTGAGCGGGTAGGGCTCCTCCGTTCCGCTTGTGGGGAGGGCTGGAAGAAAGGTGATTTCAGCGACGTTTTTCGACCATGCAATCGTCCATCACCAACACCGCTACCCGCTATGGCTGGGCGATGATCATCCTTCACTGGCTGATCGGCATCATCTTCATCGGCCAGTTCGTGCTCGGCTTCGTGATGATGCGGATCGACAGCCAGCGGACATCCTTCGAGCTGATCCAGCTGCATAAGTCCTTCGGCTTCCTGCTGCTTGGGCTGGTCATCCTGCGCATCGCCTGGCGTGTCGGCGATGCGGCGCCAGCACTCCCGCCTTCGGTGGGAACATTGGAGCGCAAGGCAGCGCCGCTGGCGCATTTCGCGCTTTACGCCTTCCAGGTTGCGCTGCCGCTCTCCGGCTGGGCGCTGGTCTCGGTCTCGACGCTGGAAATCCCGACGATGCCGTTCAACCAGTTCGTCATGCCCGACCTGCCGCTCGCCGAATCCGACGCCGCGGAAAGCTTCTGGTCGGCCGCGCATTGGTATCTTGCCTATGCCGGCATCGCGCTGGTCGCGTTGCATATCCTTGCTGCGATGCGCCACCATTTCCTGCTGCGCGACAGCGTGCTCACGCGCATAATCACGCCTTCGTCAGCCCGGGAATAGGGCGGGCCGCCCGTTCGTTGGTGGCGGGAAGACAGCAATGCGCTGGTTCAGGATAGGAAAGATGTCGATGCATGCGCGCATCCTCGGATTGGCGGCCTTTGCCGCTTGCCTTGCCGCGCCGGTTTGCGCCGCGGTGGCGCTCAGTGACGCCGCCGGCAGCTATACGATCAGCCCGGCGGGCTCCTCGATCCGCTTCACCATCGGCAAGGCCGGCGGTGGCGGCTTCGGCGGCGCCTTCGGCCGCTTCAAGGGCACGATCCGCATCGACAATGCCGATGTCGGGCGCTCGAAGGTCAACCTCACGATCTTTCCGGAAAGCGTCGGCACCGGCCAGGGCCGCATCGATGCTTTCCTGCGTTCCGACGCCGTCTTCGACAGCGCCAACAATCCGGAGATCCAGTTCCGCTCGACAAACGTGACCCGCACCGGCGAGACCACCGCCGTGGTCACCGGCCGGCTGACGGCGCGCGGCAAGACGTTTTCGGAAAAGTTCACGGCCGAGCTCGATGGGCTGAAGTCAGGAACCATCAAGTTCCATGTCACCGGCAAGGTGCTCAGATCGCGCTACGGCATGGATGTCGGCACGCCGATCTATTCCAACGTCGTCGACTTCGACATGACCCTGACGGGGAGAAGGGGTTAGCTCTGGTCGCGCATCCTCGGGTTCGTCATCCTAGGGCGGAGCAAGGAGCGAAGCGACGCGCGCAGACCCTAGGATCCATGCCGTGACGCTAAGGCGTTGCAACGGTTACAGAATTCTGCATCCCTGCACTTTACGTCATAGGTCACGGAATGGATCCTCGGATCAAGCCCGAGGATGACGAAGGCGCTTTGTGGCCCGCGTCTGCGATTGGCTTTTCTCCGGAATTGGGGCACACCTCCATCGACGTAACCGACATGGAGAAGCATGATGTTCCGATGGGGTGTTCTGTCGACGGCCAAGATCGGCCGCGAGCAGCTTTTGCCGGCGATCGTGGATTCTGAGAACGGCGTGCTGTCGGCGATCGCCAGCCGCGATCTGGCGAAGGCTCGCGCCCTGGGCGAGCGTTTTGGCGCCCGCCATGCCTTCGGCTCCTATGAGGAACTGCTCGCTTCCAAGGAGGTCGACGGCGTCTATATTCCGCTGCCGACCTCGCAGCATGTCGAATGGACGGCGAAGGCAATCGAGGCGGGAAAACATGTGCTGGTCGAGAAGCCTCTTGCGCTCGACGCCAAGGACATCCCGCCGCTGATCAAGCTGCGCGACGAGAAGAACGTGCTGGTCTGCGAGGCCTTCATGGTCGTCTACCACCCGCAGTGGATCAAGGTGCGCGACCTGATCGCCAGCGGCGCGATCGGCCGGCTGCGCCACGTCCAGGGCGCGTTTTCCTATTACAATGTCGATCCCACCAACATGCGCAACCAGCTCGATCTCGGCGGCGGCGCGCTGCCCGACATCGGCGTCTATCCGACCGTGTCGACGCGCTTCTCGACCGGCAAGGAACCGGTCCGCGTGCAAGCCACCATCGAGCGCGACAAGACCTTCGGCACCGACATCTATTCCTCGATCCGCGCGGATTTCGGCGACTTCGAACTGTCCTTCTACCTGTCGACGCAGATGGCGGCGCGACAGGTGATGGTGTTCCACGGCGAGAAGGGTTTCATCGAGGTCTTTGGCCCGTTCAATGCCGGGCTCTACGACCACCATCGCATCGAATTGCACAACCAGAACCACACCGAAGCGCAGGTGTTCCGCTTCCCAGGCACCCAGCAGTACCGGCTGGAATGCGAGGCCTTCGTACGCGCGGCCCAGGGCGGCAAGGAGCGTGTCTTCACGCTGGAGGAATCGGTCCTCAACCAGAAGGTCATCGACGCCATCTTCCGCGCCGGCGACAAGGACGGCTGGGAGCCCGTCTGACAGGCCGTCGGAAGGCGCTGGGGGGAACGAAGATGGCTGACGACGCGGATGTCATCATTGTCGGCGCGGGGCTGGCAGGCCTCGTCGCCGCGACAGAACTTGCCGAGGCCGGCAAGAAAATCATCATCGTCGACCAGGAGCCCGAGCAATCGCTGGGCGGCCAGGCCTTCTGGTCGTTCGGCGGGCTCTTCCTGGTCGACTCGCCCGAGCAGCGGCGCATGCGCATCCGCGATTCCCACGACCTCGCGCTCGCAGACTGGATGGGCACCGCCGCCTTCGACCGCCCTGAGGATTTTTGGCCGCGCAAATGGGCTGAAGCCTATCTCGGCTTCGCGGCGGGCGAGAAGCGCTCCTGGCTGATCGAGCGCGGGTTGAAATTCTTCCCCGTCGTCGGCTGGGCCGAGCGCGGCGGCGGCACTGCCAGCGGCCACGGCAATTCGGTGCCGCGCTTCCACATCACCTGGGGCACCGGGCCCGGCGTGCTGGAGCCCTTCGTGCTGCGCGTGCGCGAGGCGCAGAAGCGTGGGCTCGTCGAGTTCAAGTTTCGCTACCGGGTCAACGAGATCACGCGGACCGGGAAGACGGTGACCGGGGTGCGCGGCGACGTGCTGGAGCCAAGCACGGTCGAGCGTGGACGCAGGAGCTCGCGCAACGTGGCCGGGGATTTCGAGCTCCACGCCCAGGTCGTGATCGTCGCTTCCGGCGGCATCGGCGGCAACCACGAGCTGGTGCGTAAGAACTGGCCGCAGCGTCTCGGCGCGACGCCGAAGCGGATGATCACCGGCGTGCCGGACCATGTCGACGGCCGCATGCTGGCAATTGCCGAAGCAGCGGGCGGGAGGGTCATCAACCGCGACCGCATGTGGCACTATGTCGAGGGGATCAAGAATTGGGCGCCGGTCTGGACCGATCACGCCATACGTATCCTGCCGGGTCCCTCTTCGCTATGGCTCGACGCGCGCGGCAGACGGCTGCCGGTGCCGCTTTTCCCAGGCTTCGACACTTTAGCCACGCTCAGCCATATCATGAGCACCGGCTTCGATTATTCGTGGTTCATCCTGACGAAGAAGATCATCCAGAAGGAGTTCGCGCTGTCGGGCTCGGAGCAGAATCCGGACCTCACCGGCAAGAGCTGGCGGCAGGTGCTTGGCCGCGCCACGTCGGGCATTCCCGGCCCGGTGAAAGCCTTCATGGAAAAGGGTGAGGATTTGATCGTCGAGGCCAACCTTTCGAAGCTGGTGGCGCGGATGAACGGGCTGGCCGGCGAGCCGCTGCTCGATGTGGCGCAGGTCGAACGCGAGATCCGCGCCCGCGACATGCAGCTCGACAACCCGTTTCTCCAAGGATGCGCAGGTCACCGCGCTGCGCGGCGCGCGCGCTTATCTCGGCGACAGGCTGATCCGCACCGCAAAGCCGCACAAGATGCTCGATCCGGCGAACGGCCCGTTGATTGCGGTCCGCCTCAACATCCTCACCCGCAAAACGCTGGGCGGCTTGCAGACCGATCTCGACAGCCGCGTGCTCGACGCGGCGGGCGAGCCGGTGCCTGGTCTCTACGCGGTGGGCGAGGTCGCCGGCTTCGGCGGCGGCGGCGTGCACGGCTATGCGGCGCTCGAAGGCACCTTCCTCGGCGGCTGCATCTTTTCCGGACGCAGCGCCGGAAGGGCGGCGACGAAGGCGGTCGGCTGAGCGATCGAACGGTGTTGCCAAAAGCTCGTGAGCTCGGCCCACCTTGTATGCTGCGGCCTCATTCGGGGTTTGATGTTGCTTGAAGTCGATGCCGGAAAGGGCGTTGACGATGCACGGAGACCTCATACCAAGCGGCCTCCGGCAAGTTTGGCCTCTACCCCAAGCAAGATGGCCCTTACAACGGGTACCCACGCGCTTTAACGGATGCTAATATTCTCCGTTACTCGGGAAGGTCGCAATGTCCAAGGTTTGTTTGTTGTGCGCGTGCCTTCTTTTGCTGGCCGGCTTGTCGACACCGGCCTCCTCTGAGACCCAGATCGGTCAACGCAGCCATAGATATGCGCTCGTAATCGGTAACTCGGCCTACCGTTTTGCGTCATCGCTTCCCAACGGGGTAAATGATGCGAATGCCATCTCCCGAGTTTTGCAAGAGACGGGCTTCGACGTCACCCTTGGATTGGATACCGACGCATCAACGTTCAGGGAACTCATCGGAAAATTCAGGCGAAACTTGCGGCCGGGTGACGTCTCGCTTTTTTACTTCGCCGGACACGGGCTCCAAGCGAACGGGGAGAACTACCTATTGCCGGTTGACGCCGCCCTTCAACGTCCGGCCGACTTGGCTCTGGAGGCTGAGCGCCTGCAAGACATCATCGCCGCCATGACGGCCGAGGAAAATATCGCAATCGTCCTTCTCGATGCCTGTCGGGACAATCCTTTCGTTAAGCAATTGAGTGGACCGGGTCAAAGTCGCGGCCTTGCCATAGGAAAGGGGCTGGGAGCCTTGGATGCTGGCAGGGGAGTCTTTATCGGCTTTGCAACACAACCCGGCAACGTGGCTCTCGATGGAGCCGTCAATCATAGTCCGTTTGCAGACTCTCTTGTGAAGCGGATAAAGACTCCTTCGATCGACATTGAAATTCTCATGCGTCGCGTCCGGTTGGACGTCATGAACGCGACTTCTGGGAAGCAGGTTCCCTGGAGCAACTCGTCCCTGGTGGAGCCGGGATTCTCATTCAACCCGGATGCCGCGTCTAGTCCGTCTTCGGCAGACGCCTATCAGCCAGACATCAACGCGGCGGCAGAGCTTGAATTCTGGAAATCAATCAAGGATACATCCGATGTCTCGATGTATCGTGCTTATCTAGCGGCATTTCCGAATGGTGCATTCGTCGAAATTGCAAAGAGCCGAATTGCCAAGTTCCAAGCACCTACGCCGCCACGCAAAAAGATCCTGCCAAAGAAAGTCAGTCGCAAGCCGCAAGTGTCGTTGCCTGTCGATGAACCTTCCAATCGTTCGGCAAAAACGAGCGCACCAGCTAAACCGGAATCCGTGGGGCGATGCAGGGATGGCAACAAGGAGAGGTGTCGCCAGAGATGCCGTGAAGGCGCAAGGCGTGCCTGTCGCAAGCTGCAACAGCTAGGGGGTTAGTAACGCCGATGACTGCCTTGCGCGCGGTGGGACTTAGGCCGCGCCGCCGACTGCGGCTGGAGACGAGCAAGGGTGCATGAAAAAAGCTGAACTCAAGAACGCTCGGGTACCACTGCCGACCCGATCAGGATCGTGGATTAATACGCCACGTGAACCTCGCCGCGTGAGCGTAGGCAGCCAGCGACTGCTTCGGCCGGCGAGGCAAATGCGCGGGAGTTCAGTTTGATTAATTGGCGCGCCCGAAGAGATTCGAACTCCTGACCCCCAGATTCGTAGTCTGGTGCTCTATCCAGCTGAGCTACGGGCGCGCATCAGGCCGTGTGAGACACAAGCCCCGCGATCCGGTCGAGACGCCGGCCGCGATGTGGAGTGTTCCCTAACGACTGAATTTCGGAAAAGCAAGCCGGCCCGGCAAAAGTTTTGTCGCAGGCGTTTACAGGATCACATTCCGACCGGGGTCTTTGCTTCGCGGAACTCCGAAGCGGGAACGTCTTCCCTGGCCTGCCACGGTCAAGCCGGGCGGCGCAGGCCGTTGCGGGCCTGATCGAGCCGCACCGGCTGGTCGGGGATGGTGACGGCGAAGACCGTGCGGCCGCCGATCGATTCGACCAGCTCCACCGTGCCGCCATGGGCGCGGATCAGCTCATGGGCGATCGCCAGGCCAAGGCCGGTGCCGCCGCTGCGCGCCGAGCCGCGGAAGGCGGCGAACAGGTTTTCGCGCGCCTTGGGCGGGAGGCCGGGGCCGGTGTCGCTGACGGTGATGCGGCTGACGCTGCCCAAGCGCTCGGCCGAGACGGCGAGCCGGCGCACCACCGCGCTCTCCGTGTCCGCCGCCATTGCCTGCACCGAGTTGCGGCACAGATTGGTGAGCACGCGGAAGAGCTGGTCGGAATCGGCGTCGACTTCGAAGGTGAGCTCGACGGCATTGATGAATTCGATGCCCTCCTCGATGTCGAGCAGGCCGTGCACGTCGTCGACCAGCTGGCGCAGCCGCAAGCGGCGGCGCGACGGCGCCGGCTCCTGTGTGCGGCCATAGGCAAGCACGCCCTCCGAATAGGCGACGGCGCGGTCGAGCGCGCGCAGGAGCTTCGGCGCGAAGGACTGCACGGTCGGATCCTTCACCTGGCGCAACCGGTCCGACATGAGCTGCGCGGAAGCCAGGATGTTGCGCATGTCGTGGTTGATCTTGGACACGGCAAGCCCGAGATTGGCGAGGTGCTTCTGCTCGGCGAGCATTTTTTGCAGCCGATCCTGCATCTGCGACAACTCGCGCTCGGCGACGCCGATCTCGTCGGCACGCTCCGTCGGGCAAATTATGCGGCCGGGATCGTCCGGCGCCTCGGAGAAGGACAGGATCGAGCGCGTCATGGTGCGGATCGGGCCGATCATGATCAGATCGATCGCCGCATAGACGAGCATGGCGGTGAACAGCGAGATCAGCAGCGAGACGACGGCGACGTTGCGCGAATATCTGAGCATGGCGTTGCGCAGACTGTAGTCCGGCATGATCAGCTCGAATTCCTTGTCGCTGTCGCCGACTGGGCCGAAGACGCGCAGCATCCGGTTTCCGCCGGCGAACAACGTTTCCAGCGCGCCTGTCATGCCGTTGACCAGGCCGACATTGGCAATGTCGATATGCTCGTCGACCTTCGGCGGCATGTCGGCCACGACCAGCAGCCGCGAGACGCCGCCGTCGCGCACCGCGATCGCCTTGGCGCCGATCGCCATCAGCACGTCGTTCTGGGCGGTGTGCGACAGGGAGTTGGGCTCGCCCTGCAGCAACACGATCGACACCGCGGCGGAGGTGCTCAGCCGCTCCTTCAGCCAGTTCACCCGGTAGCTGGCGATCCAGGGCAGGAAGATCAGGATTTCGGCGAGCAGCACGAAGACGATGGTGAGAAGCAGAAGCTTGGTCGACAGACCGCGCGACAGCGGCACCCGGCGCGGCGAGCTTGCCGCCGCGGGGCGTGGCTTTTCATCCGTTGACAGGACTTCACTTGTCATGACGCGGTTTTCACGAAGGCTTGATCGAGCAAGATTATGCGATTTGCGGCTTTTTTGCCAATTTCGCCGCCGGCCAGTGAAAAAATGCCTCTGGACGGGCTGGATTGACTTCCAAAATCCTTCTTCCTATAAGCCCGCTCACGCTCGGGCCTTCCGTCCCGGCGCGGTTTCGATCGCGCCTAAAACCGGCCCGGCAAAGCTCCTGTTACAGAGTGACAGAATCAAGAAGGGCCGCACGCCGCGGTATTAAAACAAATGAAGCGTACCTACCAACCGTCCAAACTCGTCCGCAAGCGCCGGCACGGTTTCCGTGCCCGCATGGCCACCAAGGGTGGCCGCGGCGTCGTCGCAGCCCGCCGCAACCGTGGCCGCAAGCGGCTCAGCGCCTGAACGAAAGACGAGATCGTTGCCCGCAACCGGCAAGCCAAAGGGGAAAACTCCCGGGCGGCTTCTGAAACGCGCGGATTTCATGGCTGTGCGCGGCGGCGAGAAGCGCCGCGGGCGGCTTTTTCTCGTCGAGGTTCTCGACCGGGGCGACGATTGTGCGCCACGCGTCGGCTACACCGTGACCAAGAAGGTCGGCAACGCCGTGGTGCGCAACCGCGTCCGGCGGCGGCTGAGAGAAGCCGTGCGAACGCATGCCGCCGATGACATGGCGCCCGGCAGTGACTATGTCATCGTCGGGCGCGAAGACGTGCTTGCCATTCCGTTCGGCCAGTTGAAGGCCGAGCTTTCCCGCCGGCTGCGCGGAACACGATAGGCCAAGGGCTTTCGATGGAAAACAACCGCAATTTCTTCATCACCATCGCGCTGTCGGTGCTGATCCTGACGCTCTGGCAGGTGTTCTACATGAACCCCAAGATGGAGCAGCAACGCGAGCAGGCCCGCATCGAGCAGCAGCGCGTCGAGGCGCAGAAGAAGGAAGCGCAGGGGACCAATCCGGGCGCGGCCGGGACGCCGGCGCCGGCTCCGGGCGCCATCCCGACCGCACCTGGCGGCGAGACAGTCACTGTAGAGAGCCGCGACCAGGCTGTTGCCGCGACCAAGCGCATCAAGATCGACACGCCGAGCCTCGAGGGCTCGATCAACCTCACCGGCGCTCGCTTGGACGACCTCAAGCTCAAGCATTACACCGAGACGGTCGACAAGAATTCGCCCGAGATCCAACTCCTCAATCCGCAGGCGCTACCGACCGGCTATTTCGCCGAGATCGGGTTCGTCGGCACCGACAAGACCGGCGCGGTGCCGAGTTCCGACACGGTGTGGAGCGTTGAGGGCAATCCGACGCTGACCCCGTCGACGCCGGTGACGCTGACCTACACCAACGACAAGGGCCTGACCTTCAAGCGCACCATCTCGGTCGACAACGATTATATGTTCACCGTTTCGGACACCGTGCAGAATTCGGGAAGCGCTGCCGTCAGCCTGTTCAACTACGGTCGCGTCACGCGCTACGACAAGCCGGCGGTCGCCAGCACTTATGTGCTGCATGAAGGCCTGATCGGCGTTACTGGCACCGAGGGGCTGACGGAATACAAATACGCCGCCATCGAGAAGGACAAGGAAGTCAAGCCAGGCAAGTCGACCGACGGCTGGCTCGGCATCACCGACAAGTACTGGGCCGTCACCATGGTGCCGACCGAAAAGCAGCCCTTCCAGCCGCGCTACGGCTATTTCGAGGACGGGCGCCATCGCTACCAATCCGACTTCCTCACTGATCCGATCAACATCGAGGCCGGCCAGTCCGCGACCATCGAAACCGAAGTGTTTGCCGGCGCCAAGGAAGTCGCCAAGATCAACTCCTATGAGGCTGACCGCCACATTCGCCAGTTCAACCTGCTGATCGATTGGGGCTGGTTCTATTTTATCACCAAGCCGATGTTCTGGCTGATCGACACGCTCTACAAATTCTTCGGCAATTTCGGCCTAGCGATCCTGGCCACGACCGTCATCGTCAAGGCCATCTTCTTCCCGCTGGCCAACAAGTCCTACGCGTCGATGGCGAACATGAAGAAGGTGCAGCCGAAGATGCTGGAAATCCGCGAGAAATACGCGGACGACAAGATGAAGCAGCAGCAGGCGATGATGGAGCTCTACAAGACGGAAAAGATCAATCCGTTGGCCGGCTGCTGGCCGGTGGCGCTGCAGATCCCGGTCTTCTTCTCGCTCTACAAGGTGCTCTACATCACCATCGAGATGCGGCACGCGCCGTTCTTCGGCTGGATCCACGACCTCGCGGCGCCCGATCCGACCTCGGTGTTCAACCTGTTCGGCCTGCTGCCCTTCGCGCCGCCGGCCTTCCTCCCGCATATGGGCGCCTGGGCGGTCGTGATGGGCATCACCATGTTCCTGCAGATGCGCATGAACCCGACGCCGCCGGACCCGACGCAGGCCGCGGTGTTCACCTGGATGCCGGTCCTCTTCACCTTCATGATGGGTTCCTTCCCGGCCGGCCTCGTCATCTACTGGGCCTGGAACAACCTGCTCTCGATCCTGCAGCAGGGCGTGATCATGAAGCGCCAGGGCGCCAAGATCGAGTTGTGGGACAATCTGGCGGCGATGTTCCGCAAGAAACCATCGCCGGCGGAATAGACGGCACCCCGGCCCTAACGCCAAAAACCCCGGCATGACCGGGGTTTTTTCGTTGGCGGCTTGCCCTATGGCGCTCCGGACAGAACTTCGCGCAGCCGTCTTTCGGAATTTGGCCTGCCCCCGCGAAACTGCGGCATGGCCTGCCTCGTAGCTTCCCCGGTCCTCCCCAAAAGCCGCGACGGCTTCCGGCGCAGCGACGCCGGTGTTGGGAAGGCCGTCCGGCAGGCCGGGGTCCCGCGGGGGGACCCCGGTTTTTCCTCCTAAAGCGCGACGCGCTTTAGGGACTTTGTTTTAGTGCAGTGTCGTTTTCCCAAAACCGCTCCACGCTTTTGGGCGACATGCACCAGCTCACTCCATGACGGCGCTGTGGTCGACCTTGGTCGGTGTGCCAGGCTTGCGCAGCAGAAGCACAAGCGGGATGGCGGCGAGCGAGAGCAACATCATCAGCTCGAAGTCGTCGACATAGCTGATGATCGTTGCCTGCAGGGTGACCAGCCCGTCGAGCGCGGCGCGGCCGGCGGCGGTGTAAGGGCTCAGCGCCTGCGCGATCGCCGGATCGCCGAACGCCGGATTATAGGGCGTCACATAGTCGGCGATGTTGGCATGGTTGATCTGCTGGTTCTGCGTCAGAAGCGCGGTGACGACCGAGATGCCGACGCTGGAGCCGATGTTGCGCGACAGATTGTAGAGGCCCGTCCCTTCAGCGCGCCGTTCCGGCGCCAGCGTGGCGAAGGTGATGGTGGTGAGCGGCACGAACAGGAAGCCTAAGCCGGCGCCCTGGATGAAGCCGGTGCGGATGATCGTCCATTGCGAAACGTCCGGGGTCCAGCCGGTCATGTCGTACATCGCCCAGGCGGTGACCGCGAGCCCCGTGAACAGCAGCCAGCGCGTGTCGACCTTGCCGACCAGCCGGCCGACAAGGAACATGCAGGCCATGGTGCCTAGGCCGCGCGGCCCCATGACGATGCCGGCGGTCACCACGGGATAGCCCATCAGCGTTTGCAGGTAGGGCGTCATCAGCGCCAGCGAGGCGAGATAGGTGATGCCTATGATGAAGATGAACACCATGCCGACCGCGAAATTCCGGTCGAGGAACAGCCGCGGGTTCACGAAGGTGTCGCGGGCGGTGAAGGTGTGGACGATGAAGATATAGAAGGCCGACGCGCAGACCAGCGCCTCGACGATGATCTCGGACGAGGAGAACCAGTTGAGCTGCTCGCCGCGGTCGAGGAACATCTGCAGCGAAGCGATGGCGAGGCTGAGCATGCCGAAACCCAACCAGTCGAGCCGGGCCTTGAGGTCGAGCTTGGTCTCCTGCACGAACATCGAGACGCCGGCGAAAGCCAGCACGCCGATCGGCACGTTGATGTAGAAGACCCAGCGCCAGGAAACATTCTCGGTCAGCCAGCCGCCGATGACGGGCCCAAGCACCGGGCCGACCATCACCGAGACGCCGAACAGCGCCATGGCCGAACCGCGCTCCTCGACGCTGTAGATGTCCAGCAGGATACTCTGGGACAGCGGTACAAGGGCGGCGCCGAACAGGCCTTGAAGCAGCCGAAAGCCGACGATCTGCGGCAGCGACTGGGCAAAGCCGCACAGCACCGAGGCGACGACGAAGCCGGTGATGGCGACCAGCAGGATGCGCTTGCGGCCGAAGCGGTTGGCAAGATAGCCCGAAGGCGGCGTCATCACCGCCGCGGCGACGATATAGGAAGTGAGCACCCAGTTGATCTGGTCGGCGCTCGCCGACACGCTGCCCTGGGCAGCGCCACATTGGCAATGGTGGTGTCCAGCGCCTGCATGATGACCGCCAGGATGACGCAGGCGGTGATGGCTCCGCGATTGGCGACCGCAGGCGTGCCCGTGGCGGCGGTGCTCATGACTTTTGCTCAAACCGCTTGAAGAGGTCGGTCACGAAATCGGGCAGGCCGCGGGCATGGCCGGTGTCTATGCTGACAACCGCGCTCATGCCCCCGCGCAGCGGCGGCTTGCCTTGCGGGTCGTCGATCGTCACCCGCATCGGAATGCGCTGCACGACCTTGACCCAGTTGCCGCTGGTGTTCTGCGCCGGAAGCAGCGAGAAGCTCGAGGACGAGGCCGGGCTGATGCTGCCGACCTCGCCATGCCAGACCTCGCCCGGATAGCCATCGATGCTGATCGTCGCCTTTTGCCCCGGCCGGACATAAGTGAGCTCGGTTTCCTTCGGCTCGGCGGCGATACAGATGTCGGTCGACGAGACCAGGCTGAAGGCCGGCTGCGAGGCGGGAAGGTACTTGCCGACCTGCAGCGCATCGACATTGGTAACGACGCCGTCGAACGGCGCCTTGACGACGGAATCGCCGAGATTGCGCTGGGCATCATCCAGCGCCGATTGGGCCTGCAGGTAGAAGGGGTTCTTCTCGACCGGCTGGTCGGCGTCGCCGCCGAGCTGGGCGAGCGTTGCCTGCGCCTGCGCCTTGGCGACGATGACTTTCTGCCGGGCGGCGATGAGATCGTGCTGGGCGCTGTCGAAAGTCGCCTTCGAGGCGGTTGAGGTCTTGAGCAGATCCTGCTGACGCTGGAAGGCCGACTCGTAATAGGGGATGTCGGCCTCGGCCTGGGCGATCTGCGCCAGCGATTGCTGGTAGCTCGCCTGCAAGGTCAACACCTGGTTGCGCACCGTGCCGAGTTGCGCCTGAGCGCCGGCCAGCGCCGTCTCGAACGAGGCCGGCCGCAAGCGGAAGAGCACCTGGCCCTGCTTAACCGCCTCGTTGTCATGCACGTCGATCTCCTGCACGGTGCCGGAAACATCGGTGGAGACGCCGAGCGACTGCGCCTGGATATAGGCATTGTCGGTGGTCATGACCTGACCGCCGACGACGTAGTAATAGCCGCCGACCGCCAGCGCCACCGGAAGCAGCGCAAACAGGACGGGCCGGGTCAGGCTGCGCCGGGGCTTGGCTCGGGCCGGCGAAGCTATCGTCACGGCGGCCGGCTTCGGCTGGGCCGAGGGTGCTTCGAGCGCAGCGGGTTCCGGCGCGACAGGCGCTTCCAGCTCATCGTTTTCGATCGCCGGATTGGCGGCACGCCTTTGCTCGCGCTGGCTGTCAAGGCGAATGACCTGGTCGCTGCTTCTGTCGTCGGCATTGTCGCCTTCGGCGGGCTTGCGTGGTGAGGCTGGTTCAGACATGGACTTTCTCCCGGTCGACAGCCGGCTGGGCGCAGGCCTCGAACAGATTGGATTTGATCAGACAAAGTGTTTGCAGCTGCTGCCGCGCCTCCGCGAAAAGGTGAATGCCTTCCTGTCGAGACAGATAGGGCCGCACCTGCCAATGCCCGCGGGTCTGGCCCGAGCGGCGCGAGCGCTGCTCGAAGCGCTTTCCGGGCAGGCGCGCGACGTCGTGCAGCACGAAGCTGCTGGTGAGCGAGGAAGGCATGGGAGGAACTTCGGAGTCGGCAGACAGGTCTTCGTGAGCATGCTTATTATCATCATGCACATAATCCTGCTGGACGCGGTGTGCAAGACCGGCTAAGCCGCCTGGAGCAAATGTCGCGCCGACGTGGCGCAACTGAAGGCCGGCAGATGCACGCACGAAGAATGAAGATGAACCGGCTCAGGATCGCGACCGTGGCTGCCCTGCTGACATGCGCGTTTCCGGCCGCCGCCAAGGAAGCGGTGAGTTGCGGCGGCGCGGCAATGCTCGGCGGCGCGCAGCTCAACTGCAGCCACGTGCAACCCAAGGCTCCGCCGCAGTTCTGCACCTATAGCTGGGCCCTGCACACCTCGGCCGGCGACCAGAAAGTGGTCGACGGCAGTTTCACGCTGCCGCCCGGCGCCTCCAACGTCCAGGTCTATCAGGGCAGCGGTTTCGACAGCGCGCTTTCCAACCCGATCGTGATCTGTCGCGGCAGCCGCTGAGCGCGGGTTGGTGCTGCAGCCGGATCACGGTAGTTTGATCGGGAGACAGCGTCGCCAGGGCGCCGCCTCGTGCCTGCCAACTACGGACTGACCGCGATGACCGGACCCAACCCCAACATCAAGCATCCCATTGCGATGCATCCGCGCGTCGGCTACCTGAAGCCGCTGGTCAATGCGCCGAACATCGAGATCGGCGACTTCACCTATTACGACGATCCCGACGGCCCGGACAAATTCGCCGAGAGGTGCGTGCTGCACCACTATCCCTTCATCGGCGACAGGCTGATCATCGGCAAATTCTGCGCCATCGCCGAGGGTGCCCGCTTCATCATGAACGGCGCCAATCACGCCATGTCCGGCTTCTCCACCTATCCGTTCAATATTTTTGGCCATGGCTGGGAGGAAGGTTTTGACCCCGAGACCTGGTCGAAAGAGATCCGCGGCGACACGATCGTCGGCAATGACGTGTGGATCGGCATGGATGCGGTGATCATGCCGGGCATCGAGATCGGCCATGGCGCGATCGTCGCCGCGAAATCGGTTGTCACGCACGACGTGCCGCCCTATGCGATCGTCGCCGGCAATGCGGCCAAGGTGGTGAAGATGCGCTTCGATGAGTTCACGGTGCGACGGCTTTTGAAAGCGGCCTGGTGGAACTGGCCGGTCGACAAGGTCAGCCGCAACCTCAACGCCATTCGCGGCGCCGATATTGCCAAGCTGGAGGCCGCCGTTTGAACGCGCCGGATAAAACCACGAGCGAAACTGCCATAGGTCCGGAGCTGTTCACCCGCGCGTGGATCTTCATCCGCGGCGTGCCGTCGATGAAATTCCTGCCGCCGGAAGGGCCGCCGGAGATCGCCTTTGCCGGCCGCTCCAATGTCGGCAAGTCGTCGCTGATCAACGCGCTGGTCGGCCAGAAGGGGCTGGCGCGCACCTCCAACACGCCGGGACGTACGCAGGAGCTGAACTATTTCGTGCCGGACGGCTTCTCCGGCGAAGGCGCCGACCTGCCGCCGATGGCGCTGGTCGACATGCCGGGCTACGGCTACGCCAGCGCGCCGAAGGACAAGGTCGATGCCTGGACGAAGCTGATCTTCGAATATCTGCAGGGCCGCGTCACGCTGAAGCGCGTCTATGTGCTGATCGACGCCCGGCACGGCATCAAGGCCAAGGACGAGGAGGTGCTGTCGCTGCTCGACAAGGCGGCGGTGTCCTACCAGATCGTGCTGACCAAGACCGATAAGATCAAGGCAGCCGGCGTGCCGAAGCTGATCGAGGAGACGCTTGCCAAGATCAAGAAACGGCCGGCGGCATTCCCGGCGGTGCTCGCGACTTCGTCGGAAAAGGCCTCAGGGCTCGAGGATCTGCGCGCGGCGATCGCCTTGGTGGCGAACGGCGGCTGACGCATTTTTCGCCTAGGAGGGCAGCCGCGTATGGTGCTCCCCCTGACCCAGCCCCCGCTTCGCCCGGCTGACCTCTCCCCGACGGCCCCAGATCGAACAAGGACGCGGACAGGACCAGCCGTAATCGGCCGACCTGACTGCGCCTCCCGACGCCCCGCTCAATCCGTCTCGTCGCGCTCCAGCGCATGGTCGCGCCGGCCGGCAAGGATTTCGCGCTTGCCGACATGGTTGGGCGCGCCGACCAGGCCTTCCTTCTCCATGCGTTCGACCAGCGAGGCGGCGCGGTTATAGCCGATGCCGAGGCGGCGCTGGATGTAGGAGGTCGAGCATTTCTTGTCGCGCTTGACCACTTTGACCGCCTCCTCATAGAGGGCGTCGCCATCTTCGGCGTCGATCGAGCCCTTGTCGAAGACTGGACCCGTGTCGGCCGGATCTTCTTCCTCTTCCTCGCCGGCGGTGACCGTATCGAGATATTCCGGGCGGCCTTGCGCCTTCAAATGCGCCACGACGTGCTCGACCTCGAGATCGGAGACGAAGGGACCGTGCACGCGCACGATGCGCCCGCCGCCGGCCATGTGCAGCATGTCGCCCTGGCCGAGCAGCTGCTCGGCGCCCTGCTCGCCAAGGATGGTGCGGCTGTCGATCTTGGACGTCACCTGGAAGGAGATACGGGTGGGGAAATTGGCCTTGATGGTGCCGGTGATGACGTCGACCGACGGGCGCTGTGTGGCCATGATCAAATGGATGCCGGCGGCGCGCGCCATCTGCGCCAGCCGCTGGATGGCGCCTTCGATCTCCTTGCCGGCCACCATCATCAGGTCGGCCATCTCGTCGACGATGATGACGATGTAGGGCATCGGCGCGAGGTCGATCTCCTGCTCCTCGAACAGCGGCTCGCCCGTGCCCTTCTCGAAGCCGACCTGCACCTGCATGACGACGACCTCCCCCTTGTCGCGGGCGGCCGCGGCGCGCTGGTTGTAGCCGTCGATGTTGCGCACGCCGAGGCGCGCCATCTTGCGGTAGCGCTCTTCCATCTCGCGCACCGCCCATTTGAGCGCGGTGACCGCTTTCTTGGAATCGGTGACAACGGGCGTGAGCAGATGCGGGATGCCGTCATAGACGGACAATTCGAGCATCTTGGGATCGACCATGATGAGGCGGCACTCCGCCGGCTTCATCCGGTAGAGCAGCGACAGGATCATGGTGTTGATGGCGACCGACTTGCCCGAGCCGGTGGTGCCGGCGACTAGCAGATGCGGCATCTTGGCGAGGTCGGCGATGACCGGCTCGCCGCCGATGGTCTTCCCCAGCCCCAGCGCCAACTTGCACGACGTGTTGCGGAAGCCGGCCGATTCGATCAGCTCGCGGAAATAGACCGTCTCGCGCGTTTCGTTGGGCAGCTCGATGCCGATGACATTGCGGCCCGGCACCACGGCGACGCGCGCCGAGATGGCCGACATGGAGCGGGCGATGTCGTCGGCCAGGCCGATGACGCGGCTGGACTTCACGCCCGGCGCCGGCTCGAACTCGTAGAGCGTGACGACCGGACCCGGCCGGACATGGATGATCTCGCCCTTGACGCCGAAATCCTCCAGCACGCTTTCGAGCAGGTCCGCGTTCTGTTCCATCCGCTCCTGAGACATGTAGAAGCCCTGGCCTTCCGGCGGCATCTGCAGCAATTCCTCGGACGGAAGCTCGTAGCCGGCCGAAGCGGGCTGCGGCGCGACCTTGCCGGCGACGTGCAGGGACGGCGCGGGTCTGGCAGCCTTGGCGCTCTTTGCAGCGGAACGCGGCGCGACGGACTCAGGCGCGGGCGCGCGCGATTCGATTTCCCGAGGCGCGGGCCGGAGCGCGGGCAGATCGACCGCCGCCGTCAGCGGGGCCAGGCTTGCGGCCGGCCCGTTCGAGCGCCATTCGATGACGCGGTAGAACGAGGTCGCCTCGCCCCCCATCGCGGCGGGGCGGAACGGGCTCGGTTGCGCCGCAGGACTCACCCGCGCGGAAGCCGCGGGCGTCTGCAAAGGATCGTTCAGCCGTGCCCGCGCCAGGCGCTCGGCGAGCAAGGGCAGGCTGAACTCGAAAAACGCATCGTCGGAGAGATAGGACCAACGAAATTTCGGCGGCTGCGGCTTTTGTGCCGGAGTGGCTACGGCCCGTGGCGGCGCGGCGCCCGCCTGCTGCGGCTTGACGATGGCCTGCGACGGCTTGGCCGGAGCGGTGGCGGCCGCGGCGGGAATTGCCCGGGCCGGATTGGCCGGCTGGGCCGCCGGCGGCGCCGGGCGAATGGAAACGCCGCGGGAAGCCACCGCCTGGGCCTGCGCTTCATCAACTGGCTCCGGTGCGGGCCGTTTGTCGGAATCCGGCGTGCGAGTGAAGCGCACATTGGGCGCGAGGAAGAAATATTGCTGCCAGGCCTGGCCGCCGAACTCGTCGCCGCCAGCCGAATCGGCGGCGTTCGATTCGCCGTCAGCGGCGGCTCGCAGCGTGACGACCTGCCCCGTTTGTCGCTGCGGCGGCACGGCAGCGCCATGATGCCGCGCGTCTTCCGAGCTGCTGTCGTCGTTGTCGCCGTAAGCGGAAGCGCCGGAAGGATTGGCACGGGTAAAACGCATGGATGTCACACTCGAGATTCGTCGAACAAACGTGTCCCGAGACATAGGAACCGATGGTTAACAAGCTCTTCCGGAAGGGTCCGGGAAAGTGCCGGTCGACGGTTCGAGTTGAGCTGGAAGAAGGAGGTGACCGGTGGCATCGAAGTCGGTTGCCGCGGCGCCGTAGCGTCGTCAAAGCGCCTCGCGTTCCTTCGCAATCGCTGCGCGCCGCAGGTTCACGCCGAGAGCGAGGCCTGCTCCTCGGCCGCGAGCTTCTCGGTGCCGTAGGCCTTCAGAAAGACGTTCACGCCGGAGCGGACGACATGCTCGATCTCGGCCTGGCTCGGCGCCTTGGTGCGGTAGGAAAAGATGCACTGGCGGAAGAGGCCGGCGAGGCAGAGCTCGGTGAACTGATAGGCGGCGAGATCGACATCGTCGATCTTCAGCAGGCCGCGTTCGACAGCTTCATTGAGGAAGATCATCACCTTGTCGTGGCCACGCTTGGGACCGCGCTCGTAAAAGCGGGCGCCAAGCTCCGGAATCCTGTCGGAAGCACCGACCACGGTGCGCTGCGCCTGGATGACCTTGGCCGAGGTGATCTTGGCGGAGAGCACCATGCCGAACTTCACCAGCGTCTTGCGCAGGTCGTCGAAATGGTCGAGCACCTCATACATATTCTTGAAGATGGTGCCGCGCTCTTCCTCGATGAGAGCCTCGAACAGCTCTTCCTTGTTGGCGAAATAGACATAGATCGTGCCCTTGGAGACGCCGGCCTCGCGCGTGATGTCGTTCATCGACGCGGCTTCGAAGCCCTTGTCGATGAAGACGCGGCGCGCGCCTTCGATGATCTGGGCCCGTTTGATCGGATCCTGCCCGGCCGCGGGACGGCCTTTGCGCAGGTCGAGCAGATCGCTTTCGGCTGTCGTTTCGACCATCGAAGTCAAACCTCGCGAAATATTTCGAACCAACCGGTTCGATTTGCTCTTGATATGGGCCTCTTTTCGCGCTATGTCAATCACCAATTCGAACCGAACGGTTCAGTCTGACTGACTTGTCCCAGAGAGATTATCATGTCCTCGAACGCGCCCGCTACCGCCGAAGTCCGCAATTTCCCCAACGCCAAGGTCCAGCCGTCGACCGAAGCTCCGGAAGCGCCTGTACTGCCCGCTCCTACCGCGCCTGCCGAAGCGCCGGCCAAGAAGAAGCGCTCTGTCCGCTCGCTGCTGCTGCCGATCATCGGGCTGGGCCTCCTCGGCGCCGGCTCCTGGTACGGGTACGATTACTGGACCGACGGCCGGTTCATGATCTCCACCGACGACGCCTATGTCCAGGCCGACATGTCGTTCGTGTCGCCGAAAATCTCCGGCTATGTGGACAAGGTGCTGGTGAGCGAGAACCAGAGCGTCAAGGCCGGCGATCCGCTGTTCGTCATCGATGACGGCGACTACAAAATCGCGGTCGCCCAGGCCGAGGCGCAGATCGCCACGCTGGCGAAGACGCTCGACCGCATCGACGCGCAGACCAAGGCGGCGCAGGCCTCGCTGGCGCAAGCACAGGCGCAGAAGATCGCCGACCAGGCGGCAGCCGACAATGCGGCACGCGCCCAGGCCCGCGCGGCGCAGCTGCTCAAGACCCATGTCGGCACGCAGGCGCAGCTCGACGACGCCCAGACGGCGCTCGACCAGGCAAAGGCAGCCCTTGCCGGCGCCGACGCGCAGATCACCGCCGCGCACGCCAATATCGGCGTGCTCGAAGCCCAGCGCGCGGAATCCGCCAGCACGCTCGCCTCGCTGCAGCTCACCCGCGACAAGGCGCAGCGCGACCTTTCCTTCACCGTGCTCAAGGCGCCCTATGACGGCGTCGTCGGCAACCGCTCGGTCGAACAGGGCGACCTCGTCACCCCCGGCCAGAAGCTCGCCGTCGTCGTGCCGATGGACAAGCTCTACATCGTCGGCAACTTCAAGGAGACGCAGCTTGGCCGGCTGGTGCCCGGCGAGAAGGTCCGCATCACGGTCGATGCCATCGACGGCCAGACCTTCGAGGGCACGGTTTCGTCGCTGGCACCGGCTTCGGGCGCGGTGTTCTCGCTGCTGCCGCCGGAAAACGCTACCGGCAACTTCACCAAAGTCGTGCAGCGCGTGCCGGTCCGCATCGACGTGCCGGCCGACGTGCTGAAGACCGGCAAGCTGCGCGCCGGCCTGAGCGTCATCGTCGCCGCCGACAGCCGCACCGCGCCGGCCACGACGACCAACTGAGAGTTTGGGGGGCGGCCCGGTGGCCAATTTGAGCGCCGAGCCGCCCAGCCTGTTTTGACGCAGTTCCGGGCGGAAAACGCCGCGCACTTTTGGAGCTGCCGTAGGGAGGCCATGAGATGGCAACCGCAACCATTGCCGCAGGAGCAGCGCCGGCCCGGCCGGCAGCCGCCGCACCCGCCGACCACATGCCGGCGCGCCGCGTCATCGCCTTCCTGGCGATGGTGTTCGGCATGTTCATGGCAATCCTCGATATCCAGATCGTCTCGGCATCGCTGGCCGAGATCCAGGCCGGCCTCAGCGCCAGCTCCGACGAGATCCCGTGGGTTCAGACCGCCTATCTGATCGCGGAAGTGGTGATGATCCCGCTGTCGGGCTTCCTCAGCCGCATGCTGTCGACCCGCGTGCTGTTCACGACCGCGGCCGCCGGCTTCACAGCAGCAAGCGCGCTGGCCGCGACCGCCACCAACATCGACCAGATGATCGTCTACCGCGCCATCCAGGGCTTTATCGGCGGCGGCATGATTCCGAGCGTGTTCGCTGCCGCCTTCACCATCTTCCCGCCGTCGCGCCGCGCCGTCGTCTCGCCGATGATCGGCCTCGTGGCGACGCTGGCGCCGACCATCGGCCCGACGGTCGGCGGCTATATCAGCCATGCCATGTCCTGGCACTGGCTGTTCCTGATCAATGTCGTGCCGGGCATACTGGTGGCGACGGCTGCCTGGTCGCTGATCGATTTCGACAAGCCGAACCTCAAGCTGTTTTCCAAGTTCGACTGGTGGGGCCTGATCGGCATGGCCGCCTTCCTCGGCTGCATGGAATACGTGCTGGAGGAAGGCCCGAACCATGACTGGCTGCAGGAGCCGGCCGTCTTTGCCTGCGCCATCATCATGACCATAGGCGGTCTCATCTTCTTCTGGCGCGTCTTCACCGCCGAGGAGCCGATCGTCGATCTGCGGGCCTTCAACAATGTCAATTTCGCCTTCGGCTCGCTGTTCTCCTTCGTGGTCGGCATCGGCCTTTATGGGTTGACCTACCTCTATCCGGTGTTCCTCGGCCGGATCCGCGGTTACGATTCGATGATGATCGGCGAGGCGCTGTTCGTCAGCGGCCTGGCGATGTTCTTCACCGCGCCCGTTGCCGGCATCCTGTCGAACAAGATCGATCTCAGGCTGATGATGATGGTCGGCTTCATCGGCTTCGCCACCGGCACATGGTGGATGACGCATCTCACCGCCGACTGGGATTTTTATGAGCTCTTGATCCCGCAGATCCTGCGCGGCTGCTCGATGATGCTGTGCATGGTGCCGATCAACAACATCGCGCTCGGCACGCTGCCGCCGGAGCGGCTGAAGAATGCGTCGGGCCTGTTCAACCTGACCCGCAATCTCGGCGGTGCCGTCGGCCTGGCAGTCATCAATACGGTGCTGATCGACCGCAATGCCTTCCACTATGCAAGGCTTTCCGAGCATGTGCAGTGGGGCAGCGAGGCCGCGCAGACCAAGCTGCAGAACATGACGCTAACCTTCCAGCAAAACGCCGGCCTCGACGCCACGACCGCCGCCATTTCGAAGCTGTCCGGCATGGTGCAGCAGCAGGCGGCGCTGCTGTCATTCATGGACGTGTTCATGATGCTGACCGTGCTGTTCGCCTCGCTCGGATTTTTCGTGCTGTTCATCAACAAGCCGGCGCAGCAAGGCGGCGGTGGCGGCGGAGGCCATTGAGGAGCCGGAACCCCCGCCTGGCGTCCTCAACGCGTGACCCCGGAAATCGTCGCCGATTTCCGGGGTCATTTCTTTGGGCAGATCGCAGTCCGCTCAGGCCGCGGCGGGCTTGAAGGTCAGCGCCACGCCGTTGATGCAGTGGCGCAGGCCGGTTGGCGGCGGGCCGTCGTCGAAGACATGGCCGAGATGACCACCGCAGCGGCGGCAATGCACCTCGGTGCGCGTCATGCCGAGCGAACGGTCTTCGGTCTTGCCGATGGCATTGGGGATCTCCTGCCAGAAGCTCGGCCAGCCGGTGCCGGAATCGAACTTCGTTTCCGACGGATAGACCGGCAGGTCGCAGCCGGCGCAGGCGAAGATGCCCTTGCGGTGTTCGTTGAGCAGCGGGCTGGTGCCCGGATATTCGGTGCCCTCCCTGCGCAGCACGTCGAAGGCGGCATCCGAAAGGATGGCGCGCCATTCGGCGTCGGTCTTGGTGATCTCGAAGGTCTCGGCGGCCAGAGCCGGCTTCGCGCCGCCCATGTGCAACGCCGCTCCGGCTCCGATTGTGAGGGCGGTGGCGGCGGCACTGCTCCAGAGAAAGTCGCGACGGTTCATGGCCTTTCCTCCTGACTTGATCTTACAAACTAGGACGCCACCGGAAAAGCAAAAGCCGTTGACGGTTCGCGCGCCACCCGCGTCGACCGAAGCGCTGGCGATGCGGAGCGGCGCTTGACGGCAACACGGATCGTGGGAGGGAGACCGTGCGGCCGACGCGGACATACGCCACTTCGCCGGCCGCACGCGCTTTGTTACATCTTCGGTAGAAGAACCTTGTCGATGACGTGGATGACGCCGTTCGACTGGCGCACGTCGGCGATCGTGACATGAGCGACGTTGCCGTTCTCGTCGGTCGCCGTGACCTTGCCCTTTTCCGACTTCAGCGTCAGGGCGCAGCCGCCGACGGTCTTGACCTCATGCGCACCGCCATCGGCCTTGGCCATCTTGGCGACGTCGGCGGCCAGCGCCTTGGCGGCAATGACATGGCAGGTGAGGATCTTGGTCAGCTTGTCCTTGTTCTCGGGCTTGAGCAGCGTCTCGACGGTGCCGGCCGGAAGTGCAGCGAAGGCCTCGTTGGTCGGGGCAAAGACGGTGAAAGGACCGCGGGTCTGCAGCGTGTCGACCAAGCCGGCGGCCTTGACGGCGGCGACCAGCGTGGTGTGGTCCTTCGAATTGACGGCATTCTCGATGATGTTCTTCTTGGCATACATCGGGGCGCCGCCGACCATCGGATTGGCGGCATAGGCAACGGCGCCAAGCGCCGAAAGGCCGATTGTAGAGGCAAGCAGAAGGGTGGCGAGTTTACGCATTGTATCAGTCTCCTCGGGTTGTTTTCCCCATCCTTGGGAACGCGAGGAGATACGAGGCGTCAAAAACTTAGTTTCGCGAACTTCGAAGATTTTTTATTCGTCGGCCCGGATGCAAACGTACCGCGTCTAAGCGCACGAAAGCGCTGCTGCCGACACATGTCGGGTGGATAGACTTCGGCTAGTCTCCAATTCTTTTCCGAAGTGTCGTCAGATGCCCTTCAGATCGCCGGCGGCGACGACGGGGCCGGTCGGCTGGCCGGTCGGCGAACCGCCGGCCGGCTCGAGACTGACGGCGAGCACGGCGCCTTGCGCCAGCTTCTCCTGCACGGCCGGCGTGACGGCCATGCGCGCGCTCTGACCGGCCGGGATGACGCCCATCGAGACCGGCGCAGTCTTGCCCTCGATCATCCACAGCTCGAAATCCTTGCCGACGCCGCGTTCGCCGGAAACATGCGAGAGGCCGACCTCCTGGCGGGCTGCGTCGTAGACAGCGAGGTATTTGACGTTGCTGTTGTCGGCGGCGAGCGAGGCGACCAGCCTGGTTTCGGGCTGCGGCAACGGCGGATTGACGAGAGGCAGGGCGACAAAGACGGCCAAAGCGGCAAGCGCGGCCGCGGCAAGCCCGCGCCAGAAGGCGAGGCTCCCCAGCAGGCCGGTGCTGGGCGCGGCGGGGGTGGCCACTGATGAGGCAAACAGCCGCCGGTCGATCGCCGCCTTGACCGAAGCCGGCGCCTCGACCGCAGCGTAGGCGGCTGCCATCGGCGCGAAATGGGCTTCCCAGGCATCGACCAGGCGGGCAAAACCCGCCTCGGTATCGATGCGGCGGGAGGCGATCTGGCGTTCGTCGGCTGCCAGAACGCCGAGAACGTATTCGGCGGCGAGCAGGTCGTCGCCTCCGCGTTCCGGTCCGTTGTCTTCCGCCAGCGTCATCTTTCCAGGCATTCTCTCAGTTTGAGCAAGCTTCGCCGCAGCCAAGTCCGCATCGTGTTCAGCGGGACCTTGTGGCGCTCCGCCAGCTCGGCATAGCTTTCGCCGTTGAGATAGGCGCCCCGGACCGCCGCCGCCCGGTCTTTCTCCAATTCGTCGAGGCAATGGTAGATGCGGTCGGTCTCGCCGCCCGCGACAGCCATGGCCTCAGGCCCCGGCGCCGGATCGGCGACCTCGAGCGCTGCGTCGATATTGGCGGAAGGACCGCGCCGGGCCCTGATGCGGTCGATCGCATGATTGCGCGCAATGGCCACCAGCCAGGAAATCGGGCTGAGATCGGAAACCGCGAAACGATCGGCCTTGGTCCAGATCTTGACGAAGACCTCCTGCAGCGCTTCTTCCGCCTCACTCTTGTCCCTCAATACACGAAGGCAGACGCCGAAAAGTTTCCCGCTGGTCTGCTTGTAGAGCAGATCGAACGCAGCCCGGTCCTTCATCGAAGTCCGGACGATCAGCTTGCTGATGTCCTGAGGCCCCATGCAGGCAAATTAGAAGATTGCGATCTATTTGCAACGGCACCGGCGGTGTTGTCCACCCAAGGCTGCCGCATCGCCAGTACGTGAAGTCATCTTCTCCAATGCGAGATGAACAACGCAAATCCGGATTTCGATTTGCGGCTTCATGCGATAGCCTTCGCCAAAACAGGGGAGCGGCAATGTCAATTGAACGCGTGCTTTGGGAACAGGATGCGACCGGACTTGCCGAGCTCGTCCACAAGGGGGAAATCTCGCCGCAGGAGCTGGTCGACGCCGCGATCGCCCGCGCCGAGGCGACAAGAACCGACATCAACGCCATAGCGACGCCGCTCTATGACGCCGCCAGGGCGCGGGCGAAGGCGATCGACCGCAAGCAGCCGCTCGCCGGCGTGCCCTTCGCGCTGAAGGATCTCGGCATCGGCATCAAGGGCGTGCCGATCCATGGCGGCAGCCGCATCCCGGCCTTCACGGCCGATTTCAACTCGGTGATGGTCGAGCGCTATCTGGCCGCGGGCCTGATCCCGATCGCTACCAGCACCTCGCCCGAGCATGGGCTGCGGCTGATGACCGAATCGGCCCGCTTCGGCATCACCCGCAACCCCTGGAACACCGGCCACACCACCGGCGGCTCGTCCGGCGGATCGGCGGCGCTGGTGGCGGCCGGCGTGGTGCCGGCGGCGCACGCTTCCGACGGCGGCGGCTCGATCCGGGTGCCTTCGGCCTGCAGCGGCTTGGTCGGGCTCAAGACCTCGCGCGGCCGGGTGCCGCTGACGCCGCTCACCAGCGAGAGCTGGTACGGCATGGTCGTCGACCATGCGGTAAGCCGCTCGGTGCGCGACACAGCCCTCCTGCTCGACCTGACGCACGGCGCCGATCCGCTGTCGCCTTATGCGGCGCGGGAGCCGAAAGGCTCCTTTGCTGCTGCCGCGGCCCGCGATCCAGGCCGACTCAGCCTCGCCGTCTACCGCAAATCGCCGCTCGGCCTGCCGATCTCGGCTGAGACGATCGAAGCGCTGGACACCGCGGTGGCGCTGGCGCGCGAGGGCGGGCACACGGTGGAAGAGATCGACCTGCCTTATATCGGCCGCGACTTCATCGCGAATTTCTGCAAGAGCGTCGCCTCGGCCGTCGCAGGCATGATGCGTGCCGAGGCGAAGCGCGTCGGCCGCCCGGTGTCCGGCGAGGTCGAACGTGCGACGCGCGTGCTCGGCCGCCTCGGCGAAATGCTGTCCGCCGGCGAGGTCTATGACGCCGTGCAGCGGCTCAACGCCACCGCGCGACAGATGATCGAAGACACGGCGCGCTTCGATGCCGTGCTGATGCCGATCATTGCGCACCCGCCGCTCGCCTGCGGCGCGATGGATCCGAAAGGCGCCGACGAGATCGTCGAGAACGTCCTCGACAAACTGCATCTTACCGGGCTGCTCAGGATCAAATCATTTTTCGGCCAACTGATGGACAAGAGCCTGTGGTTCACTCCCTGGCCGGCGATCCACAATGTCAGCGGCCAGCCCTCGATCGCGCTGCCGGTGCATGTCACCGCAGGTGGCCTGCCGCTCGGCATCCAAGCCGCGGGACGGCCCGGCGACGAGGAGACGCTTTTGTCGCTCGCCGCGCAGATGGAGAAGATTTCAGGATGGCTGAAACGCCGCGCACCGCTCAAGGTGCCCGGCTAGGTCTGTCGATATTCAGGTGATGCCGGCCTGCGAATGGCGGTTTTCTGCGCTTCCGGTACTCACGTAGAAAGTACGCTCTGTTCCGGTTCTCGAAATCCGCCATTCTCGACTCGACCTGACCTGAATCTCGACAGACCTTGAAACCCGCCGATTTCGTCATTGTGAGCGCAAAGCCGTTTGCGACCTGCGGCAATTCCCGCTAAGACGCCCGCCATCCTTGCCACCTAGGGAAAAGCACCGATGACGGACATCGCCGCCAACGCCGAAATGCAGGCCGCGCTGCTTTCCAGAGCGCTGCCTTATATGCAGCGCTACGAGAACAAGACGGTGGTGGTGAAGTATGGCGGCCATGCCATGGGCGACAACGAGCTCGGCAAGGCCTTTGCCCGCGACATCGCGCTGCTCAAACAGTCCGGCGTCAATCCGATCGTCGTTCACGGCGGCGGGCCTCAGATCGGCGCCATGCTCAACAAGATGGGCATCGAATCCAAGTTCGAGGGCGGGTTGCGCGTCACCGACCAGAAGACGGTCGAGATCGTCGAGATGGTGCTGGCCGGCTCGATCAACAAGGAAATCGTGGCGCTGATCAACGCCGAAGGCGAATGGGCGATCGGGCTCTGCGGCAAGGACGGCAACATGGTCTTCGCCGAAAAGGCGCGCAAGACCATGATCGACCCGGATTCCAACATCGAGCGCGTGCTGGATCTCGGTTTCGTCGGCGAGCCGGTCGAGGTCGACCGCACGCTGCTCGATCTGTTGGCCCGTTCCGAGATGATCCCGGTGCTGGCGCCGGTGGCGCCCGGCCGCGACGGCCATACCTACAACATCAACGCCGATACCTTTGCCGGCGCCATCGCCGGCGCCTGCCGCGCCTCACGCCTGCTGTTCCTGACCGACGTGCCCGGCGTGCTCGACAAGAACAAGAAGCTGATCGACGAGCTGACGGTAGGAGAGGCCAAGGCGCTGATCAAGGACGGCACGATATCGGGCGGCATGATCCCGAAGGTCGAGACCTGCATCGAGGCGATCGAGCGCGGCGTCGAGGGCGTCGTCATCCTCAACGGCAAGACGCCGCATTCGGTGCTGCTCGAGCTGTTCACCGAGCACGGGGCCGGCACGCTGATCGTGCCGTAGCGATTATTTAGCCGGCTATCCTTCTGCTTTCCGCCCGCTTATCTTCCGCGACGGGCAGGGCCGGCTCTCGCGCCGGGCGCTGAAAGACCATCGATTCCTCGTCGGTGTCCTGCGGCGCGCCCCAGAATTCGGCAAGCGTCGGGCCCGCGGCCACGCGGCGGTCGCGGACCAGAAAACCCCAGACCTCGCGGAACCAGACGCGGCGGCCCATCTTGGTGTACCAACGCATCGAATGCCGCTGCTCTGGATCGGGATGGAAAAGGACCCGCGCCAGCGCTTTCGGCCGTGACTGCACGGCAAGCTCGATCAGCTTGACAGCGAAGAACAGCATCCACGGTTTCAGCCGGGTCATATGCAGCACCTGGTGCTTGTAATCCCAGAGCCGGATGTCCTTCTGGATCACCCTGCGCTCCTTGGCGATGCGGAAGAACGGCGTCCAGCGATGCGGCGTCACATAGAGCGCCTGGATCTGGTCGGGATCATAGGCGATGAGCTGGCGAAAGCCGCGCCAGAGATCGCGAAAACCCTCATCCTCGAAGCCAACGACCCAGGTCGCCATGGACAATATGCCGTGCCGGCGAAGCAGCCGGATCGCCTCGCGGTCGGACTTGGTGCTGCCGCCCTTGCGGATCAGCGACAGTGTGGCCTCGTCGGTGTTCTCCATGCCGAGCAGCCAGCGGATGACGCCAGCCTTGCGATAAAGGTGCAGGATATCGGCATCGCGCACGATATCGTCGGCGCGCGTCGAGCCGACGATCAGCACCGGCACGTTCTCGGCGATCATGGCATCGAGAAAGGCGCGCCAGGCCTTCTTCGAAGAGGTGGGGTTCTCGTCGGCCAGATTGACCAGCTCGACGCCATACTCGCGGTGCAGCCAGGCGATCTCCCTGGCGAAGCTGACCGGATCGCGATGTCGCCAGCGGGTCCAGAAGCCGCGCTGGCCGCAATAGTTGCACAGATGCGGACAGCCGCGCGAGAACTGCATGACCACGGCGCGCTTGCCGCCCCAATAGCTGTAGCGGCCATGGTCGATCAGCTCCCAGCCGATGCGGCAGGCGTCGAGATCGGTAATCGTCATCGCAGGCGGCGTCGCAAAGGGTCGGCCGCAATCGTCGCGATAGGCGATGCCGGCGACACCCGACATCGGCCGGCGCCTTTCCAGCGCCTCGACCAGCGCCAGCGCGGTCGCCTCACCCTCGCCGCGCACGATGAAGTCGAAGACGTCCGTTGCGGCGAGCACGTCGCGCCAGTGATAGGTCGGGAAGACGCCGCCATAGAGGATGACGACCCCTAGCGCGCGGGCCTTGATCATTTCCGCGATCCGTAGCGCGGTCGGATGCGCCGAAGTCGAGCCGGAATGGCCGATCAGGACGAAATCCGGATTATCGCTCAGCGCCTCATCGACGAGCGTGGAAAGCGGCATCGGCCCGAACTCCGCGTCGACCAGGCGCACCCGATGGCCGGCATCGAGCAGCGGACCGCCGATCGCCAGCAGACCCAAAGGCGGCAGGTGATCGTCGGGCACGCGGCTGCCGATGGCCGTATGCGGCGGGTTGACCAGCACGATGTTCATGGCGGACCTCCGTTGCGTCGGTCCGCCGGTCGTATTTGGCGATGTCGAAGCCGCCTGGGCGCGGTTCAGCAGTTTCGATGCAGCTTTCCCACAGTTTTGATGGGCACACCCGAAACGTCGCGCAGAGCGGGAGACGGCGTCAGCCCAGTGCATAACAGAAGGTTAAGGACGTGCGCGTTGCGCAGCTCGATCGAGCTCTGGTTTTCGGCGCTTCAAACCTTCGGCAAGGAGAGTATTAGCAGAAACTAATGCAGTTGACCCTAAACTTTTATTAAAACTCTAAGCATTTATAATTGTCGGTGGGGGACCACAAGGAAATGCCCATATGGCGCTGAATCCCGATCTGAAAATCGATGAGGCGAGCCTCATCACATCGACGTTGATCAAGAAGCACAAGGCGGCGTCCGCGGAGGCGGTCGACGCCGCCGAGCTCAAGGCGCGGGCGGCCCAGCTCGCCCTGGTGCTGGACCTCGCTCATCAGGCTTTCGCGCGCCAGGAGCCCGCAGGGCAAATCGTCGAGCGCCTGGCGGGCCGATTGCATGAACTGCGCCGGGAGGTCGCTCCGGCTCTCTGGCAGGAACTGATCCCGCTCGCTCAGCAGCACCGCGTGGCGGCCTACCTGAAGCAGGATCCGTTCACGCGCTGGTCCTTCGAAAAGCCGCGCGGCTATTCGGGCGACGCGACGCTGCTGGACATCTACTACAAGCACCCGAGCGCCGCCGAGATCGTGGCCTCGTCGAGCGAACTCGGCCGCGAGATCTTTGCCTATACGAGCGAAGCGGCAAGCTCGGTGGCGGGGCGCGAGCGCCGCGAGATACTGGCCAAAACGGTCGACGAAACGGCTGCCCGGGTAGAAAACGCCGAGGTGCTGGCAATCGCCTGCGGCCATTTGCGGGAAGCCGAACTCTCAAAGGCGCTCGCCGAGAGAAGGTTAAAGCGCTGGATCGGTCTCGACCAGGACCCGGTGAGCGTCGGCACGGTCAACCGCGACCTCGCCGGTACGGCAGTGGAAGCCGTGGACGGATCGGTGCGCGGTCTTTTGCGGCGCGCCTACCCGCTTGGCACATTCGATCTCGTCTATGCGTCCGGGCTGTATGACTACCTGCCGCTTCCGGTCGGCGCACGGCTGCTGCAGCGCGCCATGGAACTGGTCAAGCCGGACGGCGAATTCCTCTTCGCCAATTTCAGCGACGAGATCACGACCGACGGGTACATGGAGACGTTCATGGACTGGCCGCTCATCCTGCGGTCGGCCGGCGACATGTGGGACATCATCAATGCCGCGGTGGACAAGAACCGCGTCGAAGCCGAGGTCTATTACGGATCGAATAGGAACATCGTCTACGGCAAGATCCGCAAACGCGTGGATTTCGCGGCGCCCGCCATGGAGCGGTAGCGGAGCCGCTTCACATTCCGATTTCAAGTCGGGCCGTGCAGCGGCCCGGCTTCTGATGCAGCGCGCGGCGTGCTCGTTTCGCCGAGATGGCGCCGCCCTACATTCCTGCCGCACTGCTTTGAGTTAAGCGACGAGGTCCTGCCTGGCCTGCATGATCTCTTCGATCGGGACCGGACGTCCAGTCAGGAAGCCCTGGATCGACTGGATGCCCATGTGCTGCAGCAAATTCTGCTGCTCTTTCGTCTCGACACCCTCGACAAGGACCGTATGGCCCAGATTGCGCAGCAGTCTGACCATGTCCTGCAACAGGCTCAGGCCTCGAACCGTCTGGCAATCGTGCAAGAAACTCCGATCGATCTTGACGACGTCGAACTTGAAACGACGGAGCCAGGCCAGACCTGCAAATCCGGTTCCGAAATCATCGAGCCAGATCTGAACGCCCAGGTTTCGAAGCTGCTCGATACTTCTGGCGGCCTGCGCCTCCAGGGATATATCGCTGCCTTCGGTGACCTCGAGCGCCAGCCTCTGAGGCGCCATGCCGTGGCGGCCAAGGATCTCGGTGACGTGAAGCGGGAAATTCGGAGCCTTGAGCTGGACGACCGAGACGTTCACGGACACGACCGATCCCAATCCGTGCTCGACCATGTCGCCGCAAGCCCGATCGATCACCCATATCCCGAGTTCCTCGATCCCGCCGGTCTGCTCGGCGACAGGTATGAACACGGACGGGCTGATCACGCTGCCGTCGAAGTCGCGCAGCCGCATCAACGACTCATGGCCAAGCACCTTGCCGGATATCGCATCGCAGATCGGCTGATAGACGACGGAGACCAGTCCCTCCGAAACGGCTTGCTTGAGCAGTTCCGAAAGATTCTGGCTGGCGCGCTTCTGATCGATGGCCTGCGCATCATAGATGGTGACGGTCGCGCGACCGGAAAACTTGGAGGCGTAAAGCGCGCGATCGGCCTCCTGCAACAGGATCCGAAGCTCTATGCTTTGATCGGCGCGCGTCAACGAGGCGCCAGCGCTGATGGTGACGATGTTGAGTTTATCGTCCCGATCGGGATGGGAGATGTTCAAGTCCTCGACGGCCCGGCAGAATTGATGGGTCACCTCGCGCAGGTGATCCGGTCCGGCGACCTTGCAGAGCACGACGAATTCTTCGCCGCCGTACCGTCCCGCGATGGCGTGATTGGACGCCGCCGTCTCGTCGAAGGCTCGGGCAAGCTCGATCAGGCAGTCGTCGCCGGCCTGATGGCCGAGCCGGTCGTTGAACCGCTTGAAGTAGTCCACGTCCATGAGAATGACGCCTATTTCGTCATTGTCCCTGGCCCATTCCTTGCACAACTCCGCGAATTCCCGGGTGATCGCCCTGCGGTTCTTAAGCCCGGTAAGCGGGTCGGTGTCTGCGATCTCGATGAGCTTTTGACCATTTTCGATGGCGACCTGCTCCTGGATCTGCGCCTGAAGGGCATGCAGGAAGGTTTGGTAGCGCTCCATGCTGAGGCGCCATGAAAGATAAAGCGACAAAACAAGGCAATTCACGAAATAGGTTGCAAGCACCAGACGGGTGCCAAGATCGGCTTGAAGCAAGAACAGCGTGGCGCCGAGGAATGCTATTGTCACGGTTGCGGACGACAGCGCCGAGAGCCATAGCCGGAAGTTGAAGAAAAGGTTGGCACCGAGAATGAAAACCGTGCCGAAGATGATGAAATGGGACAGCGCCTCCTGATGCGTCGTTCCGAGGGCCGACAGCAGCCATCCGATCGCGCCCGCCACGATCGCCAGAGCAGCAACGTAGTGCAGAGTCGTGACGGCAAAATCGCGTCGAGCAACAAGTTCGACAAGCACCAGGAAGGTCAATCCCAACGTCAGGCGCGTCAGAATCACACGGTCGGCAATGTCCGGGAAAAGGAACCAGTCGAAGGCCCCGTAGCATATGTAGCTCAACACGGCCGCCGCTATGCCCCAGCGCACGACCTTGCGATTCTGATCCGCGTTCTTCTGCAGCAGCATCGCAAAAAGCGTCGGATCGGCGGATTTCCACGGCGGGCGTGAAATCGCTTCAGTGACCCTCTGAGCCACGTCCTCCGTCAGTTGCATGCAATGCTCCTTTGCGATCATCCTCCGCATGAACGGGTTCGAGCAAGCGAAGTCCGTCAAGTCCTTACGGAAGGACGAAGGCAAGCCTGGTTCATTATAAGACACTAATGTTGCTAACCGCCGGTAAACGGATCATGCGATTGCACCGGCCCAGCGGCCCGCTAAGGATTCCATGCAACAATCGTGAGTTACCGAATAATGCATGGTCACACTTTCTCCAGATCGCAAGAGAAGACGGACGAAACATTGCGTAAATTTCCGAGCACGTCTTTTGTTAAGATTCGTGTAACCTTAATTTCAGTTGATATCGGGGAAATCGTCCCGACGTAGATTCGCTCCGACAACATTGTCGGGCCGTTCTTTGCGGAGAACCGTTTCGGGCACGATTACCGCCGCAAATGGCTGAGCGGCACGTGGCCTGGCCCCTTGATGTTCTGCAGCACAAGCTGGGTGTGGACGTCGCGGACGCCGGGCAGCCGCATCAGCCGGTGCATGACGAAAGCATTGAGATCGTCCACCGACGGCACCATCACATGCAGCAGGAAATCGTGGTCGCCGGTCATCGTCCAGCAGGACGAGACCTCGTCCATGCGCTGCACGGCGGCGATAAAACTTTCCGGCGAGCCGTCGCTGTGGCTCACCAGGCGGACCTGGATGAACACCTCGACCGTCAGCCCCAGCGCGCGTCGGCTGAGCACGGCGGCAAAGCCCTTGATGACGCCGGCGCCTTGCAGCGCCTCGAAGCGCCGCGCGCAGGGCGTGGTCGACAGGCCAATCTCCTGCGCGAGTTCCGACACGGCCTTGCGCCCGTCGCGTTGCAGGGTGTCCAGCATTCTTATTTCGAACTCATCCAACTGAGGCATTTTCCCTCCTAAACGTTTAAATTTGAGCGAAGTTTACCTCAAAATCCCTCGCTTGGCTACAAAGAAGGCTGATTTGCCTCACGAGCCGCGGCTACGATGACGCCACCATCCGGGAACCGACGATTTTTTTCAGGAGGAAGAAATGACGATCAGCGTTGCCGACTATGCCCGCGAATGCGCGGCGCAAGGCCTTCGCGGCGACTATTCGGTGTGCCGCGCCGACTTCACAGTGGCTCAGGATTACGACTATTCCGCTGACGAGCAGGCAGTGTGGCGCACGCTCTGCGATCGCCAGACGAAGCTGACGCAGAGGCTGGCGCACCGTTCCTATCTCGACGGCGTCGCGACGCTCGGGCTGCTCGACAAGATTCCGGATTTGGACGCCATCAGCGAGAAATTGCGCAAGCTCACGGGCTGGGAAATCGTGGCGGTGCCCGGGCTGATCCCCGCCGGCCCCTTCTTCGACCATCTCGCCAACCGCCGTTTCCCAGTCACCAACTGGCTGCGGACCAGGCAGGAACTCGACTACATCGTCGAGCCGGACATGTTCCATGACTTCTTCGGCCATGTGCCGATCCTGACGCAGCCGGTGTTCGCCGATTTCATGCAGATGTATGGTGAGAAGGCCGAGGACATGATCGCGCTGGGCGGCGACGAGATGATCACCCGGCTCTACTGGTACAGCGCCGAATACGGCCTCATCCAGGAAGCCGGCCAGCCGGTAAAGGCTTTCGGCGCAGGACTGATGTCGTCTTTCACCGAGCTGCAATTCGCGGTCGAAAGCAAGGACGCCCATCATGTGCCGTTCGACCTGGAGACGGTGATGCGCACCGGCTACGAGATCGACAAGTTCCAGCGCGCCTACTTCGTGCTGCCGTCCTTCGACGCATTGCGCGATGCATTCGCCGGCGACGACCTCGCCGGGATCGTCACGCGGTTCAAGGGTCAGCCGGCGCTCGACCCCGCCACGGTCTAGGCATTGAACCAAAATGCGCGAGCCCGAAATCGTTCGGTGCGGCGCGCTTCGGGGTCCGGCTTTCGCCCAGCCGGCCGTCAGAGCGGTTCGGTGCTAAAAGGCGACTGAGCCGCTCTGGGTTTTGCGGAAGCAAGCCGCCAGTGTCCGGTCCTCGGGCATCAGCCGGCCGAAGCCGGCTCGGCCTTGAGCCTCGCCAACTGCTCGCTTTGCAGCTCCAGCGCGGCGTCGATGAAGCGCAGCACGGTCGCCAACTCGGCGTCGCTGAAAGCCGCCATCACTTTCTCGCCCTCGCGCGCGATGGCGCCATAGTAGCGCTCCGAAAGTTCTCTGGTCAGGTCGGTCGCCTCGATCACCACCTTGCGCCTGTCTTCCAGGCTGCGGGTTCGGGTAACGAGCCCACGCGCCTCAAGGCGGTCGATCAAGGCCGTCACCGCTGCCGGCGTCAGCCCCGTCGCCGCCGCCACGGCGCCGGCCGATTGCGGCCCCGCGTAGAGCAAACCCAGACAATGCCGCTCGGCCGCGATCAGCCCAAGCCGCTCCCCGACCGCCTCGTCATAGGCTTGCGTCGCGTCCTGCCAGCGCATGACGGCACGGCTGACGGCCGCCGTCATCTCAGCACGATTCATGCTTGACGAATTTAGTTCGATCATCTAACTATCAAGTTGTCTAACATTCAGACTATCGTATCAATATGCGATGCCACCCTTTGCGAAGCAAGGGCAAAGTCGCCGACAGGAGTGAACAATGAGCTTGATTCAACAGCGCCCCCCTCTCTCGCATGAGGACGAGTACAGATACGCCAAGCTGGCCATGGAATGGTACGGCTGGGGCTCGCCCATCGGCCTCGGCATCCTGCTGGTGGCACTTGCCGCCGCGGCCGTGCTGGTGCGGGTCGCCGTTTACGGACTGTAAATCCGACCCCCAAAGGCGCGCCAAGGCGGCGCCGGTTGCCATTGCAGGCGCCGGCGCCGCCCGCCTGTCGGGAGTTCAGACTGTGATCACCTTCCTGAGGTGGCCGCGCAGCCGGCAGGTACTCATGCGGGTGCCGCCCATTTTGGTGATGGCCCGCCGTCTCCTTATTCGTCGGATAATCGCCGCCTTTGCCGATCCAGTCGGCGATGCGCACGCGGCCGAGATTCTTCCGCGCCATGGTCGTGCCGAAGAGCCGCAAGCCCTCAGGCGGCTTCCGAAAGATCGCGATCGAGAACGGACAGGTTGCGGCCGCGATGCTTGGCCTCGTAGAGCCTGCGGTCGGCGGCGCGCATCAGCTCCGACACGGTGGCGCTCTCGCCACAGGTGATGCCGCCGATCGAGACCGTCAACGGCACGGTCCGCTCGTCGACAGGACGAAAGCGGATCAGTTCGACCTCGCGGCGGATGCGCTCGGCCACGCGCCTTGCTTCCGGTTCGGTGGCGCCAACCAGGAAGGCGGCGAACTCCTCGCCGCCGATTCGGCCGAGCACATCGCCGCTGCGCACGCCGCGCTCGATGGCGCCGGCGATCAGAAGCAGCGCATCGTCGCCGGTCAGGTGACCGTAATTGTCGTTGATGGTCTTGAAGTGGTCGGCATCGATGATCAGCAGGGCGCCGCGATCGGCCTTGCGCCGGGAACCGTCGAGCGCGGCGAAGAAGGTCTCGCGGTTGAGCATGCCGGTCATGTCGTCGCGGCTTGCCTTCTCCGACAGGCGTCTGTGGGCCGCGGCGAGCTGAGCATGCGCGCGGGCAAGCTCGCGATGCGCATTTTTCAGCCGGTCGCTTTGCCAGAAGGTGCCGACGCTGGCAATCCAGGCGAGAATCAAAGGGCAAACCGTGGCCGTCAGCCAGACGGTGCGGCTGATCGGAAAGCCCATGGCCGGGACCACAACCAGCGTCAACAAGAGCGAGACAGCGACCGAAGCGAACGCGACGACTGCGGACTTCAAGATTATGCGACTCATCGCTGTCTCCCAACGGACTGCCTCTGTGCCAGCAAGCGCTGAAGGTGACCTTTCCGGGACGATTAAAATTTGAAGCGAGGCGTCATTTTCACGACGCAAGACGCGCGGAAGTTGTGGATAAACTCCGCGTCCGCATGCCATAAGGAGGCCATGACGACGACGCCCGAGCCCGCCCGTTTTGCCCATGTCACGGATTGGGTATTCGACCTCGACAACACGCTCTATCCGCATCACTCGAACCTGTTCGCGCAGATCGATGTGAAGATGACTGCCTATGTCGGCGAGTTGCTGACGCTCTCGCGCGAGGAGGCGCGCAAGCTGCAGAAAGAGCTCTATCTCGAGTACGGCACGACGCTGAACGGGCTGATGGCGCGCCACGGCATCGACCCCGACGACTTCCTCGAGAAGGTGCACGACATCGACTATTCCTGGCTGGTGCCCGATCCGGTGCTCGGTGCCGCGATCCGCCAATTGCCGGGCCGCAAGTTCATTTTCACCAATGGGGACCGCAAGCATGCCGAGCGCGCCGCGCGCCAGCTCGGCGTATTGGATCATTTCGACGACATCTTCGACATCGTCGCGGCGGGTCTCAACCCCAAGCCGGCCCGCCAGACCTATGAGCGGTTCGCCGAGCTGCATTCCGTGACCGGCCACAACGCGGTGATGTTCGAGGACCTGGCGCGCAACCTCTCTGTACCGAAATCGCTCGGCATGACGACGGTGCTGGTCGTGCCGCGCAATTTCGAGCCGACTTTCTCCGAGATCTGGGAGCGCGACCCGGCGAATGAGGACGACGTGGATTTCGTCACCGACGACCTCGCCGGCTTCCTGACGGCAATCGTCGAGGTCCCGGGCTGAACCAACTCCAGATTGCCGGCGCCGCCGTCAGAACTCGCTGGTCATTGCGGTAACGACGAGCGCGCACTCAGAGGCTGTAGAAGCGGCGAACGATGTCCCAGGCTTCGTCGGCGGTGTCGACGAAATCGATGATGTCCTGGTCGCCGGGCGAGATCGTGCCTTGCTCGGCAAGGAAGTCGAGGTCGATCGCCCGTTGCCAGAACGCCTTGCCGAACAGGATCACCGGCACGCGCTCCATGCGCCCGGTCTGGATCAGCGTCAGCGTCTCGAAGAATTCGTCCATCGTGCCGAAGCCGCCCGGAAACACGGCTACCGCCTTGGCGCGCATGACGAAATGCATCTTGCGGATGGCGAAATAGTGGAAGTTGAAGCAGAGTTCGGGCGTCACATAGGCGTTCGGCGCCTGTTCGTGCGGCAGCACGATGTTCAAGCCGATCGACGGCGCGCCGACATCGTCGGCGCCGCGATTGCCCGCCTCCATGACTCCCGGTCCGCCGCCGGTGACGACGACGAATTCGCGATAATAGGATGTGGCCGACTGCTGCGAGCACAGCCGGGCGAACTTGCGCGCCTCTTCGTAATATTTGCTGTTCAGCTCGAGGTTCTTCTTCTGCGTCTCGTTCTTGGCGGCCCAGGCGGCGCCGCCCGGCTCGGGAAGCCGCGCCCCGCCGAACAGGATGACGGTCGAGCGGATGCCGCGCTCGGCAAGGATCATCTCCGGCTTCAAGAGCTCGAGCTGCAGGCGCACCGGACGCAATTCGCGCCGCGTCATGAAGTCGGGATCGTTCCAGGCCAGGCGATAGGTTTCGGCCCGCGTCTGCGGCGTGTCCGGCACGCTTTTCGACCGCTCGAGATCCTCGTCCGAATGGGGCAGCGGCGTCCAGCCCGCCTTTTCCATGGGTGTCATCGAATCCACCGTCCTAATTCCTTTACTTGCGCCGTCCCGTGACGCAGTCGCGATTGACCCCCATTAAGGCTTCACATAGGGTCCGCGCGATTTCAAAACAGGTTAAGGCGCAGGCCTTAACAGCTTTGTAATGGAGCAAATTCATGTCGAAGCCCGATCTGGCGAGCCTCGAAAAGACCATCGAAAAGGCCTTCGAGGAGCGCGATACGATTTCGACCGCGACCGGCGGCGAAACGCGCGACGCCATCCAGTCGGCGCTCGATTTGCTCGACCGCGGCGTGGTTCGCGTCGCCGAGCGGCAGGACGACGGCAAATGGCTGGTCAACCAGTGGCTGAAGAAGGCGGTGCTGCTCTCCTTCCGGCTGAACCCGATGGAGATCATCAAGGGCGGCCCGGGCCACTCGGTATGGTGGGACAAGGTGCCGTCGAAGTTCGAGGGCTGGGGCGCGGTCGATTTCGAGAAGGCCGGCTTCCGCGCCGTGCCGTCCTCGGTCGTGCGCCGCTCGGCCTATGTCGCCCCGGGCGCGGTGCTGATGCCGTCCTTCGTCAATGTCGGCGCCTATGTCGACACAGGCACCATGGTCGACACCTGGGCCTCGGTCGGTTCTTGCGCCCAGATCGGCAAGAACGTGCATCTCTCCGGCGGCGTCGGCATCGGCGGCGTGCTGGAGCCGATGCAGGCCGGTCCGACCATCATCGAGGACAATTGCTTCATCGGCGCGCGCTCCGAGGTGGTCGAAGGCTGCATCGTGCGCGAAGGCTCGGTGCTCGGCATGGGCGTGTTCATTGGCCAGTCGACCAAGATCGTCGACCGCGCCACCGGCGAGGTCTTCTACGGTGAAGTGCCGGCAAATTCGGTGGTCGTCGCCGGATCGCTGCCGGGCAAGCCGCTGCCCAATGGCGAGCCGGGGCCGAGCCTCTACTGCGCCGTCATCGTCAAACGCGTCGACGCCAGGACCCGCTCCAAGACGTCGATCAACGAATTGCTGCGCGATTGATCTTTCCCGCGAACAGACGCACCCTCCGCCGGCGCGACATTCCGTCGCGCTGGTTCAACGGAGGGGCGTCATGGACTGGAAGTATCTGCTGACGAGTTTCGACGGCCGCATCAACCGGGCCAAGTTCTGGGCCGGCATCGGCATATTCATCGTCATCGCCATCATTGCGTTCATTCTCGACTCGATCCTCGGCACACGTTTCACCACCGCCGGCGGCGACCAGATCGGCATCCTCGGCATCCTGGTCACGCTGGCATCGATCTATTTCGCGATTGCTCTCTATGCCAAACGCTGGCACGACCGTAAGAAGTCGGGCTGGTGGACACTGATCGGCCTTATACCCATCATCGGCGGCATCTGGCTGCTCATCGAACTGGGCATGCTCGAAGGCACCAGGGGCGCCAATCAATACGGACCGGACCCGCTTGCCTGAAAAAGCAGACTTCATCTGGCTCTTCTTCAAAACCTCGGGCCGCGTCAGCCGCGCGGCTTATTTTCTCGGCGGATTGCTGGTTGCTATCGTCCAGGCCTTTCCGCTTTATCGCTTCACGCTGGTGCCGGAAGGTTCGGCCGAGAGCAACATGTGGTCGTTCGTTTTCTTCCTCACGTTCCTCGCCTCGTTGTGGTCGAACGTCGTGCTGGCAGTGAAGCGGCTGCACGACCTCGACAAGCCGGGCATCGCGGCGCTGGTGCTGTTCGTTCCCGTCGTGTCGATCGTTGCCTTCCTGGTGCTCTGCCTGTTTCCGGGACAGCCCGGATCCAATCGCTACGGCAGCCGCACGAATGCGCCGGCCGACCGCTAGCGCCGGATGATTTTTAGGTCGTTTCGACCTCAAATCTGATCCGGCTCTAAATCACAGAGATAACGCGTGATGTAATCGGTCAATGACGATGTCGCCATCCTTGGCGTCAACGAGACCGAGAATTTGAGCTCGAACCTGTCGCGCAAATATCACGCTGATCGAGGACCGCGGCTGACCTCGTCGGGCGTCAATCCGGGCGGACCGCGCCTGTCCGCTTCCGCCTGACGCACCAGCGCCATGATGCGCTTCGTCACAGGCGCCGGCACGCCGGTCTTTTGCGCGAGCCGCAGGATCGCTCCCTGCAATTCGTCGACCTCGGTCGGCCGACGACGATGGAGATCGTCCCACATCGAGGAGCGCGCCTTGGGGTCGATCGCCAGCAGCCGCCGGGCCAGGATTCCGAACAGCCAGTCCGGAAGCCGCAGCACTTTCGGCAGCAGCCATGGGGGCGGCCCAGCGATGCGCGCCGGCTCGATACGGCAAGCTTTCATTGCAGCCAGGGCCTCGTCGATCTGGTCCGCCAGAATGACGCGCCAGCCGCGGTCCGCCAATTCGGTCGCCAGCGGCAGGTCGGAGAGCGCGACCAGCGCATTGTTGAGGTTCATCAGCAGTTTGCTCCACTGCACCGCCCTCATGTCGGCATGGGTTTCGACCCCAAGTCCTTCGACATTGAGCAGTGCTGAAAGGCCGGGCTCAGTATTCTCGATGATGACCATGCCGTCGCTGGCGCGGCGGACGCTGAACGGCGTCTCGCCATCCGGCGATTGCACGACATTAAACGCAACCATACCGGCAAGCACGCGATGCGCGGGAAGCGCTCCACGCAGTTTGTCCGGATTGTCGACGCCATTCTGCAGGCTGATCACAATGGCATCGGGGCGGGCATGAGCCGCAACAAGCGCCGCCATCTCCTCGGTCGCGCCGCTCTTTACGGTGACCAGAACGATATCCGCGTTGCGCAGCGCCAGCGCCGGATCGTCGCTGACCGCCAGCGTCTCAGGCCCGATGCGTCTGTCGCGGCCGTCAAGATCGCTGATCCGCAGCCCGTCCTTGCGCAACGCCTCCACAATGCAGCCGCGGCCAAGGAAGACGACCTTACGCCCGGCGAGCGCCAGGCAGCCGCCGACATAGCAGCCGATGCTGCCGGCGCCGGCTATCGCGATCGTCTTTCCTTCTTTGGCCATGCGATCATCCCGTCCTGGCCCGCGCGACTATACGACACGACAACCATATTGTCGGCGGCTTGCTCGGCGAACATCTGCCACCGTGACAGGCCTGCCGCTTTCGACTATCGCTTTGCCCATGAAATTGCCGACCGACCCTGCCCAGAACCTTGCCGCCCTGATCCGCTGCCCTTCCGTGACGCCCGCCGAAGGCGGCGCGCTGCAGACCTTGGAAGACATGCTGAAGCCACTCGGCTTCGCCGTCGAGCGGCCGATATTCTCGGAAGATGGCACGCCGAACATCGAAAATCTCTATGCGCGCCGCTCCGGCAACGGCCCACATCTGATGTTTGCCGGCCATACCGACGTGGTGCCGGTCGGCGACGAGGCGGCGTGGACGCATCCGCCCTTTGCCGCCGAGATCGCCAATGGCGAGATGTATGGCCGCGGCGCCGTCGACATGAAAGGCGGCATCGCCTGCTTCATCGCCGCGGTGGCGCGCCACATCGAGAACAATGGCGGCCCGAAAGGCTCGGTCTCGCTGCTGATCACCGGCGACGAGGAAGGGCCGGCCATCAACGGCACGGTGAAGCTGCTCGACTGGGCTGCCGCCAAGGGCGAGAAATGGGACGCCTCGATCGTCGGCGAGCCGACCAATCCGGATGCGCTTGGCGATATGATCAAGATCGGCCGGCGCGGCTCGCTCTCCGGCAGCGTCATCGTCAATGGCCGTCAGGGCCACGCCGCCTATCCGCAACTTGCCGACAACCCGGTGCGCGGGCTTATGAGCCTTGTCGACGCGCTGCTCCATCCGGTGTTCGACAGGGGAACAAAGGATTTCCAGCCGACCAATCTGGAAGTGACCTCGATCGACGTCGGCAACCCGGCGACCAATGTCATCCCGGCCAAGGCCACCGCCACGTTCAACATCCGCTTCAACGACACTTGGGATGCCGAGACCGTCCAGGCCGAGATCCACAACCGGCTCGACCAGGCGGCGGGCCGCAAGAAATATCGGCCGGGCAAGAAGACCGCCGTCGACTACGAGCTTGTCTGGCGCGACCGGCCGAGCCATGTCTTCCTTACCCGCGACGAAAAGCTGATCGACACGCTGAGCGGTTCCGTGGCCGCGGTGGTCGGCAAGAGGCCTTCGCTCTCCACCTCCGGCGGCACTTCGGATGCGCGTTTCATCAAGGATTTTTGCCCGGTGGTCGAGTTCGGGCTGGTCGGCAAGACCATGCACATGGTCGACGAGCGCGTGGCGGTCGCCGATCTCGAGACGCTGACAGGGATATACGAGCGCTTTATCGAGGACTGGTTCGGACAAGGTCTGACGTGACCATGCTGTCAACGGACGAAACCTTTGCTTCGCTGGCCGGCGCCTGGCGGCTGATGCTCGGCAGGGCCGACGGCCTGCGCATGCTCGATCTGTCTGCGGACGGTTTTTGGAATTCCTTCTTCGCCATCGTCGTGGCGGCGCCGGCGCTGATCGTCGGCTGGGTCGGGATCGCCAATGAGATAGGCGATCCGAATGCGTTCGCCGGGCGGCTCGGCATGCTGCTCCGGCTGGCAACCGTCGACATCGGTTCCTGGGTACTGCCGCTGGTGGCGCTTGCGCTGGTCGCGCCGCGCGCCGGCATCGGCGGCCGCTTCGTCCACTACGTCGTCGCCTCCAATTGGGCCTCCGCGATCATCGCCTGGCTGATGCTGCCGTCGGCGCTGCTGAGGCTGTTCCTGCCTTCGACCGACGAGGTCAGCGGCCTGGTCTCGCTGCTGCTGTTCGCGCTGTCGATGGTGCTGACCTGGCGCATGACCAACGCGACGATCGGCAAGGGCGCGGCTGTCGGCACCGCGGTGTTTGTCGGCATGTTCGTCGCCTCGCTGCTCGTCTTGTTCGGGCTGCAGGCGCTGCTCGGCATCGACATTCCGGACGGCGCGAGGGGCTGATCTTGGCCGGCTGACGGAGTCTTTTCTGTGAAACAGGGGGGTATGATAGTTTCACACCACTGTCCTCCCGGAGCGCTAGCCATGTCCGCTACCGAAAAACGCGCCTTCAGCCTGCCGGCCAAGCAAGCGGCCTTCATTGATCAGCTCGTCCGCTCGGGCACGTATGCGACCAGCAGCGAAGTCATCCGCGCCGGGCTTCGCGCCCTTCAGGAGCGCGACGCCGCGGTGGAGCGTTGGCTGCGCGCGGAGGTCGCTCCGGCCTATGATGCGTGGAAGGCAAACCCCGGCAAAGGCATTTCGCCGGAGGAAATGGCCGAACGGGCGCGCAAGCGTCACGAGCGCTATTCGCAAAAGAAACCGTGAGGCGTCGGACCGTCGTCTATACGCTTGATCCCGGCGACGATCTCGATCGCATTTACACCTTCATTGCTCAAGCCAGCAATCCCATCCTTGCAGACCGCTACGACGCTCGCATCCGCGCGTTCTGCGAGCGCCTCGAGCATGGCTCAGAACGCGGCACGCGCCGTGATGACGTGCGGGCGGACCTTCGCGTCGTCGGATTTGAGCGCCGGATAACTGTCGCTTTCGTTGTGGAGCCTGAGCGCGTCGTGATTCTGCGCCTCTTCTATGGCGGCGCGAATTGGTCGGACGAACTCGCCGGGGACGACGCCGGCTGATCGACGCCGCCTCAGACGTCTTCTGGATAGTCCACCCCGACCAAGAACAGGCCGTCGGGCGGCGCTACCTGTCCGCAGGCTGCCCGGTTGCGCGCTTCGAGCGCCGCCTTGAGATCGGCGGCGCTCCAGGAGCCGTCGCCGACCCTGCGCAGTGAGCCGACCATCGAGCGCACCTGGTTGTGCAGGAAGGAGCGCGCCGAGGTTCGCACCTCGAGGAGATCTCCGGCACGGGTGACATCGAGCCGGTCAAGCGTGCGCACCGGGCTTTCGGCCTGGCACTGGGTGGAGCGGAAGGTGGTGAAATCGTGCCGCCCGAGCAGCACCCTCGCCGCCTCGTGCATGGCCTCGGCATCGAGCCGTTTCGGCACCCACCAGACCTTGCCCTTTTCAAGCGCCGACGGGGCACGGCGGTTGAGGATGCGATAGAGATAATGGCGGCCGGTGGCGGAAAACCGCGCATCGAAATCGTCGGCGACGACGGCAGCCTTGAGGATGGCGATGCGCGCGCCAGCCGCCTGCAGATGGGCGTTGACGGCGTCGCGCACCTTGTCGCCCGCCCAGTCCCTGGCCAGATCGACATGGGCCACCTGGGCGGTCGCGTGCACGCCGGCATCGGTGCGGCCGGCGGCACGTATTCGCACCTCTTCGCCGCAGAACTTTTCGATCGCCTGCTCGATCGCCTGCTGCACCGAAAGCTGGTCCGCCTGATGCTGCCAGCCGGCGAATTGGCTGCCGTCATATTCGATATCGAGCCGAAAACGCGGCATGCCAGCTCTGCGTTTGGCGCTCGCCTAGGCGGCCAGCGCGGTGAAGGCCGAAGCGTATAGCAGTCTGCCGGCCTCGGGCGCGTCGCCCCAGGCCAGCGCCTGCAGCGCCTCGCCCTGGTACTCGCTCTCGAATTTCTCGGCGCGGGCGTGGGTGTAGCCAAAGCGGCCGTAATAGGCCGGATCGCCGAGCACCACCGCCAATGCCTCGCCGGCTTCCTTCAGGCGGACATGCGCCTCGCGGATCAGCGCGCCGCCGATGCCGGTGCCGTGGAAGGACGGCTCGACGGCCAGCGGCGCCAGCGCCACGGCCGCGAAGCGCTTGCCGCCGTTCTGCACAAAAAGCCTGGAAAACAGGATGTGGCCGACGACCTGGCCATCTTCTTCCGCAACCAGCTCGACGACGGCGTCGCCGCCGGTGACCAGCGCATCGACCAGGCCGGCCTCCGCCTGCTGGCCGAAGGCATGCTCTTCGACGAGGCGGATCGCCTCGCGATCCCGCGGCGTCGCCGCACGTATCGACATCATGCTCATTGGAGTTTCGTTCCTTTTTCGATCTTGGCCCCGCGCAAAAACTCCTGCGCGGCGGCGGGCCTTCCACCCGCCCGTTGAACTTCGACCAGCCGCACCGCGCCTGACCCGCAGGCGACCGTCAGCCGATCATCGAGAATACCTCCCGACTCGCCGACGCCGTTGGAAAGCGTCGAGCGAAGCAGTTTCAGCCGCTCCACGCGGCCACCAATTTCGACCTCGCACCACGCGCCCGGAAAGGGCGAGAGGCCGCGAATGTGATTGTGGACTTCGCCGGCAGGCCGCGTCCAGTCTACGCGTGTCTCCGATTTATCGATCTTTCGCGCATAGGTCACCCCTTCCGTCGCCTGCGGGGCAAATGTCAGACAATTTATCCCCAACTGTGCGAGCGCATCCACCATCAGCGAGGCGCCTCGAGCCATGAGGAGGTCATGCAATTCCCCGGCGGTCATATCGGGACCAATGGCGCATTTTTCAACCAATGCCACCGGGCCAGTGTCCAGCCCCTCTTCCATGCGCATCACCATCATGCCGGTTTCGACATCGCCGGCCATGATGGCGCGCTGTATGGGAGCAGCACCGCGCCAACGCGGCAAAAGTGATGCATGGCCGTTGAGGCAACCGAGCCTGGTGGCCTCAAGAACGGGTTTCGGCAGAAGGAGGCCATAGGCGACGACCACGGCGACATCGGCCCGCAAACCGGCAAAGGCCTGCTGCTCCGTCTCTGCCTTGAGCGATGTCGGCGTGCGCACCTCGAGCCCGAGCCGTTCCGCCTCGCGCTGCACGGGCGAGGGCGTCAATTCCAACCCGCGCCGGCCGGCGGCGCGCGGCGGCTGCGTATAGACGGCGGCGATCTCATGGCCGGCCTCGGCGATGGCGCTGAGCGTCGGCACGGAAAACTCCGGCGTGCCCATGAAGATGACGCGAAGGGGCATTTCTCCTGCCATGCTATGTTCAGGCGTCCGCTTCAAACGGGTTCACGAGCTTCAGGCCAAGCTCGTCGAAGTCGCGAACATTGCGTGTCGCAAGCGTAGCGTCATGGGCCAGACAGATAGCCGCAATCATGGCATCGGAAAGACTGACCGGACGACCGATATTTTCCCGCATTGCCCGAAGCTTGCCGGTAAGGCGAGGTACCGAGCCAGCAAAGTCAACGATGCGACCCGAAAACTGCTTCGAGATCAGATGGTCGAGAGCACGAACGTGTCGATCAGAGCCGGTCTTATTCAGAAATCTTTCGGCGCCGAAAGATTGTTCCATGACGACCGGGCCGCACAGGTAAAGATTGAGCAGATCCTGTTTGCGAAACCATTCGACCACGTTCGGATCAGGTGTGATCCTGCTTGCTTCGGAAACGACGTTGGTATCGAGAATAATCAATCGAAACCCTCGACCAAGGGGCCAAAGTCCTGTTTCCTCGCAGCTTCGATTTCAGCCATTGTCTCAGCAAACTCGTTGTCAATTGCGCTTTCGTTTGCGAATGCGGAGCGGATACTCTCCCATGCTGAGAAGTTTGGCTCTAGCCTTCTTTCCTTTTCCACACTCATGCCCTTCCACAAAAGATCGATGGCTTTGCCCGATAGGCTCTGGCCGACTTTTCGAGCGGCTTGCTCAATTTCGCGCTTTAGGGGTTCTGGTACATTTCTGATTAGCATATCGCTCAAGGCTAAGCCTCCAATTTGATATCATGATATCATGGTTAGGCGATTTGCTCAATCATACCCAGCAGGGATTTGCGCGGCGCTTAAAGACTCTTCGGTAACCAAGTTCGAATGCTTTCCTTATATGATTCGGGCCTCTTGCCCCTTCGGAGCCATTCATATGAAGACTCGTCAAAAGACATTGGGGCGTGTCGTACGCCAGGTTCAAATCGCTCGATGAGGAATCTACGAAGGGCGAGTTGTCCAAACGACGTGAGCGAGCATTCGCTGTCTACCTCACGCCGCTTTTTGCAGTGGCATTAGTCGTGGTTTAATATTCTCGCCAAAGTCTCGCGCGCTTGCGTTTGAATTGGCTTCCAAAGCCATCGAAGTCGGGAAAGACTGGATCCTGCGTGGAATGCTCGAATGAGGTTCAGCCCGCCATCTTGCCCGGCGCCTTGTCCTTGGCGAGCTTCTTGAATTTCCTGACCACCATGTCGCGCTTCAGCTTCGAGATGTGGTCGATGAACAGCACGCCGTTAAGATGGTCGATCTCGTGCTGCAGGCAGGTCGCCATCAGGCCTTCGGCCTGCATCTCCTGCAGCTTGCCGTCGCGGTCGAGATATTTCACCCGCACCGCTGCGGGACGCTCGACCTCGGCATAGTAGTCAGGGATCGACAGGCAGCCTTCCTCATAGACCGAGCGCTCGTCGGAGCTTTCGAGGATTTCCGGATTGATGAAGACATGCGGCGCCGGCGGCTCGCCTTCCTTGGCGAGGTCGATGACCAACAAACGCCGCGGCTCGCCGACCTGGATCGCCGCCAGCCCGATTCCCGGCGCGTCATACATGGTTTCCAGCATGTCGTCGGTGAGCTTGCGCAAGTCACCGTCGACGCGCTCGACCGGTTTGGAAACCTGGCGAAGGATCGGATCGGGAAGGATGATGAGCGGCTTGATCGACATGGCGTCTCACCTAAGACGTCGATGGAAAAGCGTCAACCGGGGCGGCTTTGACTTGTTCACGTTTTGATCTGTGCCAGCAGAGCGAATCGGCTATGCTGCCCAAATGAACGACATGACCTCGATCCTTTCGCAACCCGTCGCGCGGCTCGGCGCCACCACAATCAGGCTCGGCGAGGCGCTTGGCTTCGGAGCGCTGCTGCTGCTGGCGCTGTTCCTGGCGCTCGTCATCGCGTTGTGGCGCGCGGGAAAGGCGCGCGCGGCAGCGGCGGCAGAAGCGGCCGACCATGCCCGCGACACCGAGGCCAGGATGGCGGACATTCTTCAGGCGCAGGCGGAGATGCAGGGTCGCATGGGCGCGATCGCCGAAGTGTTCGGCGCCAGGCAGGCCGAGCTCACCCAATCGCTCGGACAGCGGCTCGACGCCATGACCGGCCGCCTTGGCCAGACCATGGCCGAGCAGACCAAGTCGACGCATGAGAGCCTGGCCAAGCTGCAGGAGCGGCTGGCGGTGATCGACACGGCGCAGGGCAACATCCAATCTTTAGCCGGACAGGTCGTGCAGCTGCAGGCGATCCTCTCCAACAAGCAGACTCGCGGCGCCTTCGGCCAGTCGCGCATGGAGGCGATCATTGCCGACGGCCTGCCGCACGGCGCCTACGAGTTCCAGGCGAGCCTTTCCAACGGCAGCCGGCCCGACTGCCTGGTGCGGATGCCGAACGGCGCGCCGATGCTCGCCATCGACGCCAAGTTTCCGCTGGAGGCCTGGAATGCCATTCGTGCCGCCGAAGCCGCCGACTTGCAGAAGGCGGCGGCGCAGGCGTTCCGGCGCGACATCGAGGTGCATATCCGCGATATCGCGGAAAAATACCTGATCCAGGGCGAGACGCAGGACACCGCCTTCATGTTCGTGCCCTCGGAATCGGTGTTCGCGGAGATTCACGAGAATTTCGAGGCCGTGGTGCAGAAGGCGCACCGCGCCCGCGTCGTCATCGTCTCGCCGTCATTGCTGATGCTGTCGATCCAGGTCATCCAGGCGATCCTGAAGGACGCGCGCATGCGCGAGCAGGCGCATCTGATCCAGGGCGAGGTCATCCGCCTGATGGAGGACGTGGCGCGAGTCGACGAGCGCGTGCGCCGGTTGCAGACGCATTTCGGCCAGGCGGCCAGGGATATCGACGACATCCTCGTCTCGACGACGAAGGTCACCAAACGCGGGCAGAAGATCGAGGCGCTGGAGTTCGCCGAGGGCGAACCCGAACCGCCACGCGGTCCTGCCAAGGTGGAGGCGGGCGCGCGCGTGGCCGATTCCAAGACGGGTCAGCTCAGGCTGCGCGTCGTCGAAGGCGACGACTGAGCTGCCGTAACTCCGTTACTGCTCCTCGATGGTGGTGATGCCTTCGATTTCCGGCAGCCAGTGCAACGCCGAGCGGTGCCAAACCTGTCTTCTCGGCACCAGCTGGTCGCGCTGGCGCGCCGTGCCCACCCGAATGCCGTAGATTTTCGGTCCATCGCCGACCGACGTGGCATAGAGATGCGATCCGCATTCGCCGCAAAACCCCTGAGCGCGCTTAGCGCCGCTGGATCCGGTCTTGATGTAGACCTTCGGCGTGCCCTTGGTAATCCGGTAATCCTCTTCTGGCGCGCCCACCGTCACGCGAAAGGCCGTTCCCGTCAGTTGCTGGCAATCGGTGCAATGGCAGATCGAGGTCTTTTCGGGATCGACCTCCGCTTCGTAGGTGATGGCGCCGCAATGACACCCGCCGTCGATTCTCATTCGGCATGCTCCCAAAAGATTGCTTCGCTCAAATCTAATCCTCTTCGAAGGCCCCGGCGATAGCCTTACGCCTGCGCTCCCATGTGCCGGTCGCCTGCGGCTTGACGAACAGCCTGGTGATTTCGGGCATGTCGCTTTTCAGTCGCGCCTCCACGCGTTCAACGCAGGCTTCGATCTCAGGCGCCGTGAGATGATCCTCGAATTCGATGCTTAGGCCTGCGACGATCTCCTCCGGGCCGATATGGACGCTCAGTATGCCGTTCGCCCGCTGCACGGCCGGGTCTTCCTGAGCGATCGCCAGAACCTTGCGCTGCACCTCGGGCGAAGCGGGCTCACCGATGAGCAGACCCTTGCTCTCGCGCGCCAAGAAGATGGCGGTGGCGCCCAGGATGACGGCGATGCCGATCGAGCCGGCGCCGTCGAGCTCGGGGATACCCAGGAGTTCGGCAGACAGGATGCCGACGAAGGCGACGACGAGGCCGAGCAGCGCGGCGCTGTCCTCGAACAGCACCGTGTAGATGCTGGGATCCTTGCTCATCCGGACCGCCTCGAACCAACCCAGCCTTCCCTTCTGTCCCCGGAACTCCTTCAGCGCCACCAGCCAGGAACTGCCTTCGAACAGAAAAGAAAGACCAAGCACGATGTAGTTGACCTTGGCGTTGACGATCGGCTCGGGCGCCATGATGTGGATCACGCCCTCATAGAAGGAAACGCCCGCGCCCAGCGCGAAAACCAGAAGCGCGACGATAAAGCTCCAGAAATAGAGTTCGCGTCCGTGTCCGAGCGGATGCGTGCGGTCGGGCGGGCGCGCGGCACGGCGCATGCCGTAAAGCAGAAGCGCGCCATTGCCGGTGTCGACCAGCGAATGCACGCCCTCCGACAGCATGGCTGAAGAGCCTGTGAAGAACGCTGCGGCGAATTTGGTCAGGGCGATCGCAACATTGCCGGCGAGCGCGGCGTAGATCACTCTTTTCGAGCCGCTATGCCCTGCCATGCGCTTCCGATCCTCTTCCAAGGGGGAGCTCAGCCGCCGCCCAAAGCTCCACCGACAATGCGCCAGCCGCTCCGAGGTTCAGATGCCCCTATGCATTTCTGTTGCCTGATCGATCCCGAGGTCGCGGGATCAAGGGAAAACGGTTGACATAGCGCAAGCCGGCTTTCGAAGCTGCAAGCGGCCTCTTGCGGTCGGGCGCTTCTCTTGTTTCACTTGTGCTGCCCACAAATCGGAGGAGCGAATCATGGCGAAAGGTGCGATGAAGGCGGGCAAGGAACCCCGCAAGCCGAAAAAGGACGCCAAGAAACCGGCCGCGGCCCCGGCTCCGAAGGCGCCGCCGGTCAAGGCGATGCGCATCAAGGAGAAGTAGGCCGTCAGCGCGGCCGATCCGTCTCGATGCGGATTTGAACCGGCGGCATGCCGAATGCTGCCGGTGTTTTGTTGATCGGGGTACAGAACTCACTATATCGGTACCGCGAGGACGACCTCGCTTCCCCGAAGCCCGGCCGGGACGACCCGCCACGTCAAACGTCGAGCATTCGATGCTCGATCGATGGAGCGTTCGCGATGTCCTGGATCTTCCTTTTCTTCGCCGGCCTGTTCGAGATCGGCTGGGCGATCGGCCTCAAATATACCGATGGGTTCTCGAAGCCGTTGCCGACCGTGCTCACAATCGTCTCGATGGTCGTCAGCCTTGGCCTGCTCGGGCTTGCGTTGAAGACATTGCCCGTCGGCACGGCCTATGCGGTATGGACCGGCATCGGCACTGTCGGCACGGCCTTGCTCGGCATATGGCTGCTCGGCGAGCCGGCGACCGCGGTGCGGCTTGCCTGCATCGGCCTGATCGTCTGCGGCATCGTCGGGCTGAAGCTCGTCGGCTGATGCAGCACGAACGCGTTCAGGGCCGCTCCTGGCGACCCTGACTCATTTTTCGAAAGAACTCGAACCTAGCGGGCCGAGAAGCCCGGAGGCGTGCGACCGACGCGCGCCTTGCGGGCGGCGTAGCGCGCATCTCGCTTGGCCTTGCGTTCTGCCTCCTCGGCGAGCAGGCGGGCGATGCGTTCGGTTTCCTCGGCTTCGCGGATCTTGGCCTCGGCAGCCGCCGCCTCTTCGGCAGCAATACGGGCCGCTTCGGCCACTGCCTCGCGTTCAGCCTTCTCGGCCGCTTCGCGCGCCAGCTTTTCCTGCTTCAACCGGGCCTTCTCGGCCTCGCGGATCGCACGGGCCTCGAGGATCGCCTTGCGTTCCGCCTGACGCGCCAGAACCGCTGGGTCGTCCGCCGCCGGCTTTGACTTGAAGCGCTCCAGGAGCGCCTTCTTTGCCTCGTTCGCGGCGTTGCGCCGCTCGAATATGTCTTTTTCCCTGTAAATAGCCAAGTCCACTTCCCTGAAGTCAATTCGCGACGCTTACATACGCGCGAAAGCGGTGAGTTCAAGCGCCAAAACGGTATGCCAGCCATGAAAATCTGGGCTGTTGCCGTCGGGATACGTCGTCGCGGCGCGATGCACTGTTCACAAATCGCGCCTCTGGCGGCTCTGGGGGCCGGTCGCTACCTCTAGCGCCAACAATCAACGCCCAAGCGGCGCATCAGGATGCATGAAAATGGAACTTGGCCTCTACACTTTCGCGGATGTCAGCCCGGAGCCGGGCCCCGGCGCCATCGGCCCGCACGAACGGCTGCGCAACCTGATCGAGGAGGTCGAGCTGGCCGACCAGGTCGGTCTCGACGTGTTCGGCCTCGGCGAACACCATCGCCCCGACTATGCGGCCTCGGCGCCGGTCGTGGCGCTGGCCGCGGCCGCGGAGCGGACGAAGCGGATCAAGCTCACCAGCGCGGTCACGGTGCTTTCTTCCGACGATCCGGTGCGGGTCTTCCAGCAGTTCGCGACGCTCGACCTTCTGTCCGGCGGCCGCGCCGAGATCATGGCCGGGCGCGGCTCCTTCATCGAATCGTTTCCGCTGTTCGGCTACAATCTCGAGGACTATGACGAGCTCTTCGCCGAGAAGCTGGATCTCCTGCTTGCCATCCGCGACCAGGTGAAGGTGACGTGGCAGGGCAAGCTGCGCGCGCCGATCAACGGCCGCGGCGTCTATCCCCGACCTTTCCGGGACAAGCTGCCGATCTGGATCGCTATTGGCGGGACGCCGCAGTCCGCCGCCCGCGCCGGCGTGCTCGGCCTGCCGCTGGCGCTTGCCATCATCGGCGGCGAGCCGGCCCGCTTCGCGCCGCTGTTCGAGATCTATCGCGAGGCGGCAAGGCGTGCCGGCAACGATCCCGCCTCGCTCGCGACCAGCTTGAACGTGCATGGCTTCGTCGGCGAGACGACCGAGAAGGCGGCCGACGATTTCTACGCACCGCAAGCCGAGGTGATGAACCGCATCGGCCGCGAGCGCGGCTGGGGGCCGACCTCGCGGGCGCATTTCGATCAGGCGCGCGGGCCGAACGGCGCGCTGTTCGTCGGCGATCCCGAACAGGTGGCGGAAAAGATCGTCGCCCAGCACAAGATCTTCGGCAACGACCGCTTCCTGTTGCAGATGGCGATCGGCACCATGCCGCATGCCAAGATCATGAAGGCGATCGAGCTCTACGGCACCAAGGTGGCGCCGGTCGTGCGCAAGGAGACGGCGAAGGCCGCGCCGGCGCCCGTCGCCTGAGGACGCCTGCCCAGCAAGATGCGCCCTCACCGCCGGCTAAGGAACCTTGGCGGCGGCGCGTACGTTTTCCTCGGCGATCGCGAGGGAACGGATGAAGGTCGAAACGAGCGCTTCGGGTTCGAACGTTGCCGAAAGCCCGGACGAGCGCGCCAGCGCCCGCGCCGAATTGCGCCTGATTCGATTGCTGCTGATCGGCATCTTCGTGCTGATAACGATCGCCGCGCTTTATTTCGCCCGCGCCTTCTTCATGCCGGTGATCCTCGCCTTCCTGCTGGCGCTGACGCTGACCCCGATCGTGCGCTTCCTGCGCAAGCGCGGCATCCCCGAGGTGGCCTCCGCGACACTGCTGGTGTTGCTGTCCCTCTTCGTCTTCGCCAGCGCCGGTTACCTGCTCAGCGGCCCGGTCATCGACCTCATCAACAACAGCTACTCGATCGGCGAGCAACTCACCGAGCGGCTGGCGCCTTTCAAGCGTCCGCTCGAGAGGGTCATGGATCTCTCGCGTCAACTGCAGGCCCTGACCGAGACATCGCAGGAACCGGGTGTGCAGAAGGTCGCGCTGGCGCCGTCCGGCATCCTGTCGACGGCGGCCAGCAACATTCTGGGAGCCGGCACGAGCATCACCCTCGTCTTCGTGCTGTCGCTGTTCCTGCTCGCCTCCGGCACCTTGTTCTACGAGAAGATCGTCCAGTCCTTCGCCCACCTCAGCGACAAGAAGCGCGCGCTGCGCATCGTCTATGACGTCGAGCACGAGATTTCCCATTACCTGCTTACCGTGGCGGCCATCAATGCCGGCCTCGGCACGGTGATCGGACTTGGCCTTTGGGGACTTGGGATGCCGAACCCGCAGGTCTGGGGCGCGGCCGCGGCGCTGCTCAACTTCCTGCCCTATGTCGGCGGGCTGATCACCTTGCTGCTGGTCACGATCATCGCGCTGATCAGCTTCGATACGATCCCCTACGCGTTGCTGGCACCCGCCTTCGTTTTGTTGTGCGACATCGTCGAGGGCCAGTTCGTGACCCCGACGGTGGTCGGCCGGCGGCTCGAGATAAACGCGGTGGCGATCTTCATCGCCATCGCCTTCTGGTCCTGGCTGTGGGGTTTCGTCGGCGCGCTGATGGCGGTGCCGCTGCTGGTGGTCATCAAGGTGTTCTGCGACCATTTCGATGGCCTCAGCCATGTCGGCAATTTCCTCGCCGCGCAGCAGACCATGGCGATCGACGACGAGGCCGGCGATAACAACCACAAATCCGGCGCGTGAGGCCTGGCCCAATCTGCATGTCCGGCCGGCTGTTTGCGGCGCCCATGGCGAGTGCCTATATCGGTCCGGTCTAGCCGGACCCGCCTGCATGAATGACTTCGATCTCGCGCTGCGCAACAACCGCCTGTCTATCCATCATCTCGGCGCCCGCAGCGAGCAGCGGGAAATCGCCTCGGCGACCGAACTCGCCGACGTGCTGGAAGGCCAGTTCGCCATCGTCATTCCCGACCGCGCCGAATTCGAGGCCCGGTTGCGGCAGAAGCAAATCGTGGAGACCTGACCAATGACGGCCCTTTCGGTTCTCGACCTGTCGCCGATCACGCAAGGCAACAATGCCTCGCGGTCGCTGGCCAATTCGCTCGACCTTGCCCGCCATGCCGAGCGGCTTGGCTACCAGCGCTACTGGCTCGCCGAGCACCACAACATGCCGGGCATTGCCAGTGCCGCGACGTCGGTTGTGATCGCCCATGTCGCCGGCGGCACCAAGACTATCCGCGTCGGCGCCGGCGGCATCATGCTGCCCAACCATGCGCCGCTGGTAATTGCCGAGCAGTTCGGCACGCTGGCAGCACTTTTCCCCGGCCGCATCGATCTCGGCCTCGGTCGCGCGCCAGGCACCGATATGATGACGGCACGGGCGCTTCGCCGCAACCTGGAGGCCAGCGACAACTTCCCCCAGGACGTGGTCGAGCTGATGGGCTATTTCCAGCCGGCCGAGGAAGGCCAGCGCATCCGCGCGGTGCCGGGCGAAGGCCAGGACGTGCCGGTCTGGATCCTTGGCTCCAGCCTCTATGGCGCGCAGCTCGCGGCGCTGCTTGGGCGGCCCTATGCTTTCGCCTCGCATTTCGCGCCGGCCGAACTCGACCACGCGCTGGAGGTCTATCGCACCCGCTTCCAGCCGTCGGCGCAGCTCGACAAGCCTTATGTGATGCTCGGCCTCAATGTCTTTGCGGCACCCACCGATGCCGAGGCGAAGCTTTTGTTCACCTCGCTGCAGCAGGCCTTCGTCAATCTGCGCAGCGGCCGGCCCGGCCAGCTGCCGCCGCCGGTCGAAAACTACGACCGAGATCTCGATCCCGTCGCCAGATCCGTGCTGGCCCAGGCGCTGTCCTGTGCCGTCGTCGGGTCGCCGGAGACGGTCCGCCAGGGCATCGACGCCTTCGTACGCCGCACCGGCGCCGACGAATTGATGGTGACGGCGCAGATGTTCGACCACACCGCGCGGGTGCGCTCCTTCGAGATCCTGGCAGACGTGCACAGATCGATGTCGCAAGCGGCCTGACCGCTGGGCCGCCTGTCAGCCGGGGCGAAAGAGCGATCGCCGGCGGAAAACACATCTTTCTGAAGCTCGGCGCAACTCCGTTCGCAGGCATTCACGCCCCGATCATGGCGACTGCGACGTTTTTGCCCGCGCCGGATTTACCTCGGTCCGGGCGTATCGGGCGGCAAATCGGCCGCAAAATTGGCGATTTAGCACCGTTCCCGGCAGGCGATCGGCTTGGTAGATGCGTTGCGCAGGATGCTTGCGCCTCGTGCCGCCTGTTCTTATATACGCGCCAACCGCCCGGCCTTGAAAACCCGGGGACCGTGGCGGAATTTCTTGTGAACAGGGGCTTTCGTCGGAACGCCTTATCAGGGTCCTGAGAGCCTGCTTAGAGGAGAGACTAGAACAATGGCAAAAGTAATCGGTATCGACCTCGGAACCACCAACTCCTGCATCGCCATCATGGACGGCAAGGAGCCAAAGGTTATCGAGAATGCGGAAGGCGCGCGCACGACCCCTTCCATCGTCGCCATCAACAGCGATGGCGAACGCCTCGTCGGCCAGCCGGCCAAGCGCCAGGCGGTCACCAATCCTGAAAACACCATCTTCGCGGTCAAGCGCCTGATCGGCCGCCGCTATGACGATCCGGTGACGGAGAAGGACAAGAAGCTTGTCCCCTACAAGATCGTCAAGGGCGACAATGGCGATGCCTGGGTCGAGGCTGGCGGCAAGAAGCTTTCGCCCAGCCAGATCTCGGCCATGATCCTGCAGAAGATGAAGGAAACGGCGGAAGCCTATCTCGGCGAGAAGGTCGAGAAGGCGGTCATCACCGTTCCGGCCTATTTCAACGATGCCCAGCGCCAGGCGACCAAGGACGCCGGCAAGATCGCCGGCCTCGAAGTGCTGCGCATCATCAACGAGCCGACGGCTGCCGCACTTGCCTATGGTCTGGAGAAGAAGGACGGCAAGACCATCGCCGTCTATGACCTTGGCGGCGGCACGTTCGACATTTCGGTGCTCGAGATTGGCGACGGCGTCTTCGAGGTGAAGTCGACCAATGGCGACACCTTCCTCGGCGGCGAGGACTTCGACATGCGCCTGGTCGAGTACCTGGCGGCCGAGTTCAAGAAGGAGCAAGGCATCGACCTCAAGGCCGACAAGCTCGCCCTGCAGCGCCTGAAGGAAGCGGCCGAGAAGGCCAAGATCGAGCTGTCGTCGACGACGCAGACCGAGATCAACCTGCCCTTCATCACTGCCGACGCCAGCGGGCCGAAGCACCTGACGATGAAGCTCACCCGGGCGAAGTTCGAGAGCCTGGTCGAGGACCTCGTGCAGCGCACCATCGACCCCTGCAAGGCGGCGCTCAAGGATGCCGGCCTGAAGGCGGGCGAGATCGACGAAGTGGTGCTGGTCGGCGGCATGACCCGCATGCCCAAGATCCAGGAGATCGTGAAGCAGTTCTTCGGCAAGGAGCCGCACAAGGGCGTCAACCCGGATGAGGTCGTCGCACTCGGCGCCGCCATCCAGGCCGGCGTGCTGCAGGGCGACGTGAAGGACGTGCTGTTGCTCGACGTGACGCCGCTGTCGCTCGGCATCGAGACGCTGGGCGGCGTGTTCACCAGGCTGATCGAACGCAACACCACGATCCCGACTAAGAAGAGCCAGGTGTTCTCGACGGCCGAGGATTCGCAGTCGGCGGTGACCATCCGCGTCTTCCAGGGCGAGCGCGAGATGGCGGCCGACAACAAGCTGCTCGGCCAGTTCGATCTGGTCGGCATTCCGCCGGCTCCGCGCGGCGTGCCGCAGATCGAGGTCACCTTCGACATCGACGCCAACGGTATCGTCAACGTCTCGGCCAAGGACAAGGGCACCGGCAAGGAGCATCAGATCCGCATCCAGGCTTCGGGCGGTCTGTCCGACGCCGACATCGAGAAGATGGTGAAGGACGCCGAGGCCAATGCCGAGGCCGACAAGAAGCGCCGCGCCCTCGTCGAGGCGCGCAACCAGGCCGAATCCCTGGTGCATTCGTCCGAGAAGTCGCTGAAGGACTATGGCGACAAGGTCTCGGAGGCCGACCGCACCGCGATCGCCGACGCGATTGCGGCGCTGAAGTCCGCAGCCGAAGGCGATGACGTGGCCGATATCGAGGCCAAGTCGCAGTCGCTCGCCGAAGCTTCGATGAAGCTTGGCCAGGCCATGTACGAGGCCTCGCAGAAGGAAGCGGCCGAAGCCGACGCCAAGGCGGACGCCGCCAAGGATTCGGACGTGGTCGACGCCGACTTCGAGGAAATCGACGAAGACGACGACAAGAAGAAGTCGGCCTGAGCCGGCTGACGGCCAAATAATGCGAAAAGCCCGGCGCAAGGCCGGGCTTTTTTGCAACCTTCACCGAAAAAGTGCGGACCTGGCCCAAAAATTGACGGAAAAACACCGGTGAGCCCGGCTCGGCTCTGGCATCCGGGCAACATCGCTCCTAAATCGAACAACGTGCCGGCGACGACGCGACAATGCTTGAAGACATTGAGCATCCGGACAGCGGGAAAAAATGAAAGCTGATTTCTACGAAACGCTGGGCGTGCAAAAAGGCGCCGACGACAAGGAGCTGAAGAGCGCTTTCCGCAAACTCGCCATGCAGTTCCATCCCGACCGCAACCCCGGCGACCATGCCTGCGAGCACAAGTTCAAGGAGATCAACGAAGCCTACGAGACGCTGAAGGACCCGCAGAAGCGCGCGGCCTACGACCGTTTCGGCCACGCCGCCTTCGAGCAGGGCGGCATGAACGGCGCCGCGCACGGCTTCGGCGCCGGCGGCTTCGCCGACATCTTCGAAGACATTTTCGGCGACATGATGGGTGGCCGCCAGCGCCGCTCGTCGGGCGGCCGCGAGCGCGGGGCCGACCTGCGCTACAACATGGAAATCTCGCTGGAAGAGGCGTTTTTGGGCAAGACGGCGCAGATCCGCGTGCCGGCATCGATTTCCTGTTCGGAATGCTCCGGCAGCGGCGCCAAGCCCGGCACGCAGCCGGTCACCTGCGCGATGTGCCACGGCCATGGCAAGGTGCGGGCAACGCAAGGCTTCTTCTCGATCGAGCGCACCTGCCCGCAATGCCAGGGGCGCGGCCAGACGATCAAAGACCCCTGCCCGAAATGCGCCGGCCAGGGCCGCGTCACCGAGGAGCGTTCGCTGTCGGTCAACATCCCGGCCGGCATCGAGGACGGAACCCGCATCCGGCTTGCCAATGAGGGCGAGGCCGGCCTGCGCGGCGGCCCCTCGGGCGACCTCTACATCTTCCTTGCCGTCAAGCCGCACGAATTCTTCCAGCGCGACGGCGCCGACCTCTACTGCAAGGTGCCGATCTCGATGACGACCGCCGCCCTCGGCGGCTCGTTCGAGGTCACCACGCTCGACGGCACGCAGACCAAGGTGAAAGTGCCGGAAGGCACCCAGAACGGCCGCCAGTTCCGGCTGAAAGGCAAGGGCATGCCGGTGCTGCGGCAGCCCAATGTCGGCGATCTCTACATCCAGACCGCGGTCGAGACGCCGCAGAACCTGTCGCGGCGCCAGCGCGAGCTCCTGGAAGAGTTCGAGCAGCTCTCCTCGAAGGACAATTCGCCCCAGTCGAGCGGCTTCTTCGCCCGCATGAAGGACTTTTTCGAATCCTTCGGCGAACCCTGAGTGGGATGCGGCAGGGGTTGACGCGCTGCCTCAACGTCATCAACATCTTAAGCCAGATCTTGCCTTGCCTTGTTCCACCTAGCTGCTAAGTAGCGAGTCGGGGAGCGTTGAGGAGAGCTCGCATGGCACGTGGTCCCGGGTTGCGCAAAGCGCTGACGGAAAAATTCGACGACGAGCTGAAGTTCTTCAAAGGCTGGATCGACAAGCCGAAAGCTGTCGGCTCGATCGTTCCCACCAGTTCCGTCACCGCCCGCAAGATGGCCTCGATCGTCAACCCGAAATCGGGCCTGCCGGTGCTGGAGGTCGGCCCCGGCACCGGCGTCATCACCCGTGCCATCCTCGCCCAGGGCGTGAGGCCGGAGAACCTCTATGCGATCGAATACTCGACCGACTTCGTGCGCCATCTGCGCCGGCTCTACCCGCGCGTCAACGTCATCGAGGGCGACGCCTTCGACCTCGACGCAACACTCGGCGACAAGCGCGACTTGGTGTTCGATTCGGTCGTCTCCGGCGTGCCGCTGCTCAATTTCCCGGTCGCCCAGCGCATCGCCTACATCGAAAGCCTGCTCCACCGCATTCCCGTCGGCCGGCCGATCGTGCAGCTGACCTACGGCCCGCTCTCGCCGATTCCGCCCGGCCGCGGCGACTACACGGTCAAGCATTTCGATTTCATCATCCGCAACATTCCGCCGACGCAGCTGTGGATCTACCGGCGCGAGGCATGTTGACCGAAAGCGCTTGGCCATCGAAAGCGCTTGGGGATTGATCGCTCTTCGGCCTATACGTCGTTCGACAGGTGGCCGATGGCAGTAATCCCAAGAATCCTCGTCTTTGCAGGCTCGGTCCGCACCGGCGCTTTCAGCGGCCGGACGGCCGATGTGGCGCAAAAGGAACTCGCCATGCAGGGTGCGGAGGTGACCCGCATCTCGCTCGGCGACTATCCGCTGCCGATCATGGACGAGGATCTTGAGAAGGACAAAGGCATTCCCGAGAATGCCGTGAAGCTCGGGCATCAGATATCCGCCCATGACGGGCTGCTGATCGCGACGCCTGAATATAACGGCTCGATCCCGCCGCTCTTGAAGAATTCCATCGACTGGGTGAGCCGGCTCCGGCGCGACGGCAGCCGCTCGTTCAGGCCGCTTTACGGCAAGCCCGTCGCGCTCTGCTCCTCCTCCGAGGGCAAGTTTGCCGGCATACGCTGCATCAACCATCTGCGCGCGGTGCTGGTGCGCTGCCAGATGGAAGTGATCACGCCGGAATGCTCGGTTTCCGGCGCCGATGAAGCCTTCGCCGAGGACGGACAATTCCGCGACGCCAGACTGCACCAATCGATGGAGCGCCTATGCCGTACACTGATCGAAACCTCGCGCATGCTGTCCGTGAGGATCGAGGTCTGATGCATCCGGTCGAGACCATGCGCGACAGGCTGATCGTCGGCCTCGACGTGCCGACGCTGAAGGAAGCCGAAAAGACGGTGCGCGCGCTCGAAGGCAGCGTCTCTTTCTATAAGATCGGCTATCAGCTTGCCTTCGCCGGCGGGCTCGATTTCGCGCGCGAGCTCGCCAGCGGCGGCACCAAGGTCTTCCTCGACATGAAGCTGCTCGACATCGACAACACGGTGGCCAAGGGGGTCGAGAATATCGTCAGGATGGGGGTCTCGATGCTGACGCTGCATGCCTATCCCAAGGCTATGCAGGCGGCGGTGGAAACAGCCAAAGGCAGCGATCTCTGCCTGCTCGCGGTCACCGTGCTGACCTCGATGGACGAGCAGGACATGATCGACGCCGGCTACGAATACGATCCGCACACGCTGGTGCTGAGGCGCGCCGAACAGGCGCTGCATGCCGGCATGGGCGGCATCGTCTGCTCGGCCGAGGAGGCCGAAGCCGTGCGCCGGATCGTCGGTCCCGACATGGCCGTGGTCACGCCGGGTATACGGCCGAGCGGCAGCGACCATGGCGACCAGAAGCGTGTGGTAACGCCGGCGCAAGCGATCCGCAACGGCTCCAGCCACCTTGTCGTCGGCCGGCCGATCGTCAAGGCGCCGGATCGGCGGGCGGCGGCCGAGGCTATCTTGGCCGAAATGTGCTCGGCATAAGGCCGATCCCGTTTGCGAACCGAAACAGGAGAAAATGATGCCAAAGGGATATTGGGTTGCCCGCGTCGATGTGCGCGACCCGGAAGGCTACAAGGACTATGTCGCCGCCGCCAAACCGGCTTTCGAGCGCTTCGGCGCGAAATTCCTGGCGCGTGGCGGCGAGCATGAGAAAGCCGAGGGGCCCGGCCGCGCGCGCAACGTGATCATCGAGTTCCAATCGCTTGCCGCCGCGCATGACTGCTACCACTCGCCGGAATATCAGCGCGCCGTCGCCATTCGCCAGAAAGTGGCCGATGGCGAGATCGTGCTGGTCGAGGGCGTTTAGTTCGTCTGAATCGTCCTGCCTTGACATGATCATGGAAGGCGGTGGCGCAGAATAGAGATTTGCAGCGATCCTTCGCCGGCGTCTCAAAGCCGCTCCGCAGCCGCAGGCCGGTCCAATCCCTAAGCTTATGCCCTCAGCCGGCTGGTCGCCGTCTCCGCCATCGCATCCGCCAGGCTCATGCTCCATTGCCTGCGGCAATAGTCGCGGAAATCGAAGCAGGGCAGGCCGGGACAGACTTCGAACTCGATGAGATGGACGGTGTCGTCGGCTTCGACCCTGAAGTCGACCGAGAAGACGTCCTTCAGGCCAAGCCCGGCGATCAGCTCCTGCGCGATGGCGCGGATAGCGCGATCGGCCGCCGGCTGGCGGGCGGCGACCTGCTCGAGCTCCGGCTCGGCATAGGTGCCTGCGTCCCTGGCGGCCTGGCCGCTATCGCCATAGAGCGCCATGGAATCGGCCATGGTCTGGAAGTCGCCGCCGGACTCGACGAAGACGATGCCGAGCGCCTCGACGCCGGTATCCGGCCTCAGACCGAGGAAGCTTGCCCGCACATTGCGGCCGGCGACATAAGGCTGGACGACGACATCGTCGCGATAATGGGCAAAGACCCGCCGGCTGAGCTCCAGCGCATGACCAAGTTCATGGCAGCGCGAATCCGGCCAGATGCCGATCTTGGCGCCGAGCCGGTTGGGTTTGAGGAACCAGCCGGCGGGCGAGGCCGGCGGGTCGACCAGCCATTTCCCATTGCGGGCCAGCCCGGCCGGCGGCACCGACAGGCCAAGCGCGCCGAGCACGGCGCCGGAGCGGAACTTGTCCTGGCAGAGCGCGAACAGCGCATCGTCGGCGCCGATCGTCTTCAGTCCGTTCAGCCTTGCCAGCGCAGGCGAAGAGCCGCCGCGGAAATAGGCGATGCCGTCGGTCAGCGTCCAGACCAGGGTTTTGGCGGGATCGGCGTTCGCCAAGACGGTCGCGGCGTCGTCCAGCTCGACGGCCATCAAGGTGAGGCCGCGCGTTTCGCAAGCGGCGGCGAGCTGGCCGAATTCGGGCGCGAGGTCGGTCGACTGCGCCAGATAGGACGATATCTCGGTTGCGCGTTCCGTCGGGTAGCCGTCGGCGACCAGCCGGTCGAAGCAAGCCTTCTCCGGCTCGTGGACAAGGATCAGCGTCGGGCCGTTGCTCGGCATGGAAGCTCCCAGAAAAGTCTGGTGCTACCATCGCATGGCGGTTGCAATCGGCTTTCAGGAAACCGACCTGAGCGAGCGATAATGCGCAAGCCGCTCAGGCGATCAGCACGCGCGGCTCGAAGCGGCCCCGGACCGGAATGTCGAGCAGGAAGGTCATGCCGGCCTGAGGATCGAGCTTGCGCTGCTTGTCGTCCTTGCCTTTCCAGGCCGATGTCACCGCAAGGCGGTCGGCGTTCGGCCCGACAAAGGCGGGGCAGGAAGGCTGGGTTACCGGCATCGGGATTTCGCGCAGCAGCATGCCGTCCGGCGAATACGCCTTCACCGCCTTGCCGCCCCAGACGGCGTTCCACAGCACCCCGTCGCGGTCGACGACCGAGCCGTCGACATAGCCTTTTTGCGAACGATGATCGACGAAGATGTTCGGCTCGCCCGTCGGCAGGCCGGTCGCCGGATCGCAAGCGACGCGCATCAGAAGCCCGGTCGCGGTGTCGGTGTAATAGGCGATCGTCCCGTCGTCGGAAAAGCAGATCGAGTTGGACACGGTAATGTCGGAGAACAGTCGGCGAAGCTCGCCCTTGAAGAACCAGTAGATCGCGCCGGCGCCCTTGCCCTCGTCCTTGCCCATCGTGCCGGTCCACAACGCGCCGCAGGGATGGACGCGGGAATCGTTGGAGCGGGTCAGCGGATTGTCAGCTTCGATCGGCGTGTGCAGCGTCAACTTGCCGGTCGCCACATCGCGGACCTGCAGGCCGATCTCGGTGGCGATCAGCTGGCGGGCATCGTCGATGACGGCGATGGCGCTGGCCATCACGCCGAGATCATGGATTTTCAGCGCGCCGGCGAGCGGCTTTTCCAGAAGCTTGCCATTGACGATGTCGAACCAGAACAGTGTCTCGGTGCCGGGATCGTAGCTCGGTCCCTCCCCCAACTGGCAAATGTGATCGCTGAAGACCGAAACGCTGTCCATCAAATCCCTCCGAAGGCTTCGTCCCAGGCCGCGACCGCGGCGCGGGCGCGCTCAGCCACTTCATCGACGCTGGCGCCCGGCTTATAAAGGCTCGACCCCAAGCCGAAGACGCTGACGCCGACGGCTTTGTAGCCAGCAAAATCCTTGTCCGAAACGCCGCCGACGGCGCCGATCAGCGCCGTTGCCGGCAGCACGGCGCGGATCGCCGAAATGCCACCGGCGCCGAGCACGCTTGCCGGGAAGAATTTAAGCGCCGAAGCACCGAGCCTGATCGCCTGGAAGGCCTCGGTGGGCGTGAACACGCCCGGCATCGTCACCATGCCATACTGCATGGCGCGGCCCATGACATCGGCATCGATGTTGGGGCTGACCAGCAGCCGGCCGCCGGCCTTGTGCAAGGCATCGACATCGGCCGCCGTCAGCACCGTGCCGGCGCCGACCAGCGCGGTTTCCGGAAGGACTTCGGCGATCCTGGTGATCGACGAAAACGGTTCCGGCGAATTGAGCGGCACCTCGATCGCCTCGATGCCGGCGTCGAAGATCGCCTGGCCTATTGAGATCGCCTCGGTCGGCTTGAGGCCACGCAAGATGGCGACGAGCCCGCGTTTCAGTCTGGGAAAGGGTGCTGTCTGCGTCACACGTCGCCTCCGATCATGCGGTTCTCGCGCGCGGCTTCGACAAGGCCGGCGCGCACCGCTTCATCCGCATCGACGACCCGAAAAGCAAGACCGGCGAAGCCAAGAGCGGCGCAATAGAGCGAAGCCAGCGCGCCGGAAGCGATCAGCACGACGGGCGCTCCACTGACGCCGTAGCGCCGCCTTGCCGAAGCGATTTCTCCGCCGATCAACAGCCCGGACAGGCAAGCCGCCGCCTCGTCGGATTTCAAATCCTGCAGCAGCCCGGCGGCGCGGATCGCAAACAGCTTTGACGTGACATCGCCGCCTTCGCCCAGCGCCCGCTCGCACCACTGGCGGAAAAACGGACTATCCGCCGTGACCGGTGCCGGATGCTCGCCCAGCGAATGTTTCAGGATCGAATGCGCGGCCAATACCGAAAACAATTCGCCGGTCGGCCAGGTGCCGAAGCCGGCGACCGCGCCGTCCTCGGCCACGACCCATTTGGAATGCGTGCCCGGCATGCAGACGATGTGGCGCCCCGTTGGCGGCAAATTCGCGCCGGCAAGTTGCGTTTCCTCGCCGCGCATCACATCCGGGGCGTCGGCGAGGCGCTGGGCGAGGCCGGGCACGATACGGATGTCGCGGCGCTCGCCTTCGATGCGGGCGGCGCCTGCCAAGATGGCGCCGATCGGGGCAGGCACGGTGACGTATGGCGCCTCGATCCAGCCCTGGCGGGAACCCGCCATGCCGCAGATGATGACGGGCAGGGACTCCGGCGCGCCCATGGCGGCGAGATGGCCCTCCAGCACCGTCGCAAAACCCTTTTCGCGCGCGGTGATCAGGCCGTCGTCGCCGCGCCGCTCGGCGAGCAGCTGACCCGCGCCGTCAAGCAGCCAGGCCCTGAGCCTGGTCGTGCCCCAGTCGAGGGCGGCGACCGCAGGCGCGCCGCTCACAGCACGCCTCCGTCGACGATCAGCATTTGCGCCGTCAGCATGCGCGAGGCGTCCGACGCCAGGAACAGCACCGTGCCGACAATGTCGTCGGGCTGCATGGGCTCCTTGATGCATTGCTTGGCGACATGGGCGGCAAGCGCCTCCTCGGTGACCCAAAGCTCGCGCTGGCGTTCGGTGATCACCCAGCCGGGCGCAACCGCGTTGACGCGGATGCCGTCGGCGCCGAGCTTGCCGGCAAGGCCTTTGGTGAGACCGAGGATACCGGCCTTGGCGGCGGTGTAAGCCGGCAGATCGGGATGGTTGATGAGATAGGACGTGGAGCTGAAATTGATGATCGAGCCGCCGCCGGCGCGCTTCATGCCCGGCGCCACCGCCTGGGCGGTGAAGAAATGCGGCCGCAGGTTGATGGCCAGGTTGTTGTCCCAGAACTCGACCGTGACATCCTTCACCTCATGGCGATCGTCGAGCGCGGCGTTGTTGACCAGCGCCGTGACATCGCCATGCGCTTTCGCCGCCTCCGCTGCCGCGGCGCGCAGCGCCTCGACGTCGCGCAGATCGGTCTTGAGATAGAGCGGACGCTGGCCAAGCTCCTTTTCCAGACGGTCGGCCAGCGCCGTGCTGGGCTTGTCGGCGATGTCGATGAAGGCGACCTTGGCGCCTTGCCGCATGAAGCCCTCGGTCAGCGCCGCGCCGATGCCGGAACCGCCGCCGGTGATCAACACCGAGGCGCCGTCGAGGTCGGCGAAACGCGCCGATGGCATCATAATTTCTGTCTCCCTTTGGCCGGCGCGCATCCTAGCCATGCCGGCCCGGGGAGCAAGGGTGAAAAGGCGATTTCGGCGGCAATATGTCTGACAAAATAGCAGCCGCGCTTCCGCGAGGCGCGGACGGGTGGGCTTGGATCGCGGGTTGGCTCGATCAGATCGCCTTGGCGCGCAGTGCGCCGCGATAGGAATCGCGCAGATAGCCAAGCGTGGCGTCGGCATCGACGGGCTTGCCGAACAGATACCCCTGGCCACCCGCGCAGCCGAACTGGACGAGGCGGTCGGCCTGCGCTTCCTCCTCGATGCCTTCGGCCACAACGTCCATGCCGAGGCCTTCGCACATGGCGAGAATGGCACGGATGATGTGTTCCGAAGGCCGGTCTTCGAGGATCGAGGAAACGAAGGCGCGATCGATCTTCAGCTTGTCGAAATGGAATTCGCGCAGGCGCCCGAGCGACGACTGGCCGGTGCCGAAATCGTCGAGCGAGACGCGGATGCCGACGCGGCGCAGATCCTCGACGATCTTCTCGGCCGAAGCCGGGTCGGTCATCAGGCCGGTTTCGGTGATCTCGATCTCCAGCCGGCGCGGATCGAAGCCGGTGCGGTCGAGGATCGCCAGGATATGCAGGCCGGTGTTCTGGTCGACAAGCTGCGACGGCGACAGGTTGAAGGACAGGAACAGGTCCTTCGGCCAGTTGCGCGCCGCCTCGGTCGCCTTGCGCAGCACCAGCTGCGACAGTGGGCCGATGATGCCGCGCTCCTCGGCGATGGGAATGAACACGCTCGGCGGCACCATGCCGAGATCGCGGTCGGTCCAGCGAGCCAGCGTCTCGAAGCCGATGGTGCGGCGACTGGTGAGGTCGACGATCGGCTGGAAATGCGGCTCGACCTCGCCGGCCGAGACGGCGCGGCGCAGTGCCTGCTCGATGCGGGTGACGCGCTTGGCGGCCTCCTCCATCTCGCGTGTGTAGACGACGACGCGGCCGCGGCCCGAGCGCTTGGCGTGGTAGAGCGCGGTCTCGGCCTTGTTGATCAGGATCTCTGTGGTCTCGTCGCCGGAATAAAACAGCGAGCAGCCGACCGAAGCCGACAATCTGGCGGTGCGCTCGCCGACATCATAGGGCGCCGACAGGATCTCGATCAGCATGCGCGATTTTTCGGCGGCCTGCTCCTCGCTGAACACCATCGGGTAGAGGAAGGCGAACTCGTCGGCGCCGATGCGACAGACGGTCGAATAGCCATCCATCGAGGCACGCAAGCGCATAGCCACCTGGATCAGGATGTCGTCGCCGGCCTTGTGGCCGAACAGGTCGTTGATCGGTTTGAAGCCATCGAGATCGAGAATGCCAACGGTGAAGGGCGCGGGATCGTCGGCGCGATCGCTGATCAGGCGATCGACCTTGTCGTAAAAGCGACGATGGTTGCCAAGTCCGGTCAGCGGATCGGTGAAGGCCAGATCCGCGTTTTCCCTGCCTGGCTGCCCGGTGCCAAACGTCGTTTGCATCATGTTCCTGTTCTGACGGGGGAATTTGTGACCAGACTGGCAGCAAAGCGTTTAGGAAAGGTATCGGAAAATCGATTTTCTGAAGATGCGGAAAAGGATCTTGGCGCCACCCCTAGCGGTCCAGGTCTTTGGCGGTGGAGGCTTAAACCGGGCATTAACAGCTTCAATAAATAGTAAAGCGGCCCGGAGGCGCCGGCATTGGGGCCGGCATTGGCGCGGCTGGTCGGCTGGGCCCGGGCACCGGAGACAGGCATGCCGCACGAGGTCCGCAACGAGCCGGCGATCGCCGTGCTCCTGCCCTGCTACAATGAGGAGCTGACGATCGGTGAGGTCGTGCGGCGCTTCCGCGAGACGCTGCCCTCCGCGACGATCTATGTCTACGACAACAATTCGAAGGACCTGACCGCGCTCAGGGCCCGCGCGGCCGGCGCGGTCGTCGTGCGCGAACCGCGCCAGGGCAAGGGCAATGTCGTGCGCCGCATGTTCGCCGACGTCGACGCCGACATCTATGTGATGGCGGACGGCGACGGCACCTACGCGCCGGAAGATGCGCCGGAGCTGATCAACACACTCTTGACCGAGCGCTCGGACATGGTGGTGGGCACCCGGCGCGGCGTCACCGACGACGCCGGCCGCTCCGGCCACGCCTTCGGCAACCGCATCTTCAACCGGCTCTACAAGGGCCTGTTCGGCGCCGATTTCACCGATATCTTTTCCGGCTACCGGGTCTTTTCGCGGCGCTTCGTCAAGAGCTTCCCGGCGGTTTCCGGCGGCTTCGAGATCGAGACCGAGATGTCGGTCCATGCCTCGCAGCTCAAGCTGCCGGTGAACGAGATGGCGCTCGACTACGGCCGCCGCCCGGAAGGCTCATCGTCGAAGCTGTCGACTTTCCGCGACGGCGCCAGGATCCTATGGATGTTCGCCATGCTGGTGAAGGAGACGCAGCCGCTGCGTTTCTTCGGCACGTTTGCCCTGTTCTTCCTGGCGGCCAGCATCGGGCTGATGATCCCGGTGCTGATCGAGTTCGCCGAGACAGGACTTGTTCCGCGCATGCCGACCTGGGTGCTGTCCGTTGGCCTGCTCCTCTTGTCCATGCTGGCGATGGTCACCGGGCTGATCCTCGATTCGGTGTCGCGCGGCCGGGCCGAACAGAAGCGCATCTTCTATCTTTCCATCCCTGCCGGCCGCATCGAGCGACGCGCGGGCTTCAACGGCGAGGCCTCCCGGAAGAGGGAGCCGGGCAAGCCCTCGCGAGCCGCCTGATGGTCCGGCTTGGCCGCTTCGTGCTTGCCGGCGGCATCGGCTTCGTTGCCGATGCCGCCGCGCTCTGGCTGCTGCTTTCCGTCACGCCGCTAGGGCCGCTGGCGGCGCGCGTGCTGTCGATCGGCTTCGCGCTCACCGTCACCTGGCAGATCAACCGGCATTTGACCTTTGCGCCGTCGAGCCGAGGCATCGCGCAGGAGGGCGTGCGCTACGGCGGCGTCGGCGTCGCCACCAGCATCGTCAATTATCTCGTCTATTGTGCCCTTCTGTTCGCGCTGCCCTCCCTGGCGCCGCTGGCAGCGCTGACGGTCGCCTCGCTGGTCGCGATGGCGCTGTCCTTCGTCGGCTATTCCCGGCTGGTCTTCGACCGATAATCTCTGGCCGATTGGCAGAAGCCGCCGATTTCCCTATATCGGCGACAGAGATTGCCGGAGGCCCGAGATGCCGTTGAAAATCGCCGTCCAGATGGACCATGTCTCGACGGTGTCGATCGCCGGCGACACCACGTTCGCGCTGTCGTTGGAAGCGCAGCGGCGCGGCCACCAGCTTTTCCACTACACGCCCGACCGGCTGTCGATGCGGGACGGCAAGGTGTTCGCGCGCGCCGAGGAGATGCAGGTGCGCGACGAGAAGGGCAGCCATTATTCGCTGGGCGAGCCGGTGCGCACCGATCTGTCGGAGATGGACGTGGTGCTGCTGAGGCAGGACCCGCCCTTCGACATGAACTACATCACCACAACCCACATTCTGGAACGCATCCATCCGAAGACGCTGGTGGTCAACAACCCGGCCTGGGTGCGCAACAGCCCGGAAAAGATCTTCGTCACCGAATTCCCGGACCTGATGCCGGAAACGCTGATCACCAAGGACCCGCAGGAGGTGGCCGCCTTCCGCAAGGAGTTCGGCGACATCATCGTCAAGCCGCTCTACGGCAATGGCGGGGCGGGCATCTTCCATCTGCACGAGGCCGACCGCAACCTTGCCTCGCTGCTCGAAATGTTCGGCCAGCTGTTCCGCGAGCCCTATATCGTGCAGCGCTATCTCAAGGACGTGCGCAAGGGCGACAAGCGCATCATCCTGATCGACGGCGAGCCGGTGGGCGCCATCAACCGCGTGCCGGCCGAGCACGATTCGCGCTCCAACATGCATGTAGGCGGCCGCGCCGAGAAGACCGAGCTCACGGAGCGCGAACGCGAGATCTGCGCCCGCATCGGGCCGGCGCTCAGGGAACGCGGCTTCATCCTCGTCGGCATCGATGTCATCGGCGACTACATGACCGAGATCAACGTCACCTCGCCGACCGGCGTGCGCGAGGTGCGGCGCTTCGGCGGCGCGGACATTGCTGCCCTGTTCTGGGACTGCGTGGAAGGAAAGCGGAAGTAGCGCCTCTCAGCTGCCCCGTGGGCGGGACCATTATGTTCCCGTAATGTTCTTGCTTAAGCCGAAAATCTGTGGTTGTCTAAACCAAACCCGCTCGCCGCCTGATCGCAGGACCGGCGAGCGAGCCGGTATCCGGGGGCTTGAGACAAGATGGTAGCGCGGGTTCGCACGGTGGCTTTCCAGGGCATCGAGGCCGTGCCGGTCGATGTCCAGGTGATGATCGCCCCGGGCAAGGTCGGGATGCAGATCGTCGGCCTGCCGGACAAGGCGGTGGCAGAGAGCCGGGAACGCGTGCAGGCCGCGCTTCATGCCTCCGGCCTTTCGATGCCGTCGAAGAAGGTGACGGTGAATCTCGCGCCGGCGGACCTGCCCAAGGAAGGCAGCCACTACGACCTGCCGATCGCGCTCGGATTGATGGCCGCGCTCGGCGCCATTCCTGGCGATATGCTGGCCGGCTATGTCGTGCTCGGCGAATTGTCGCTCGACGGCACCATTGCCGCTGTCGCCGGCGCGCTGCCGGCGGCGATCGGCGCCAACGCCGAAGGCAAAGGCCTGATCTGTCCGTTCGCCTGCGGGCCGGAGGCAGCCTGGGCCGGCAAGGATTTCGATATCCTGGCGCCGCGCAGCCTGATCGCCATCGCCAACCATTTTCGCGGCACCCAGGTGCTGTCGCGTCCCGAGGCCGGCATCCAGGTCGCCGCGCGCGATCTGCCGGACCTTGCCGACATCAAGGGCCAGGAAAGCGCCAAGCGGGCGCTGGAAGTGGCGGCGGCGGGCGGCCACAATCTCCTGATGGTCGGACCGCCGGGCTCGGGCAAGTCGATGCTGGCGCAAAGGCTGCCCTCGATCTTGCCGCCGCTGGCGCCGAAGGAGCTGCTCGAAGTCTCGATGATCGCGTCGGTGGCGGGCGAGCTCGGCGAAGGCAAGCTGACAGACCGACGGCCGTTCCGCGCGCCACATCATTCGGCGTCGATGGCGGCGATGGTGGGCGGCGGCTTGCGCGTGCGGCCGGGCGAAGTGTCGCTTGCGCATCACGGCGTGCTGTTCCTCGACGAGTTCCCGGAATTCACGCCGCAGACGTTGGACGCGCTGCGCCAGCCGCTGGAGACCGGCGACTGCGTGATCGCGCGCGCCAACCACCGCGTCACCTATCCGGCGCGCATCCAGCTGGTGGCGGCGATGAACCCGTGCCGCTGCGGCATGTCGGGCGAGCCCGGCTATCGCTGCCTGCGCGGCGAGCGCTGCCGCACCGAATACCAGGCGCGCATTTCCGGCCCGCTGCTCGACCGCATCGATCTCAGGATCGAAGTGCCGGCAGTCTCGGCAAGCGACCTGATCCGGCCGGACAAGGCCGAGGCCAGTGCCGCTGTGGCGCAGCGCGTGGCGCGCGCCCGGGCCATGCAGCGCGAGCGGCTGGAAAGGCTGGGTGCGGCGGCCACCACCAACGCGCACTGCCCGCCTTCGGTCGTCGAGGCGATCGCCAGGCCCGACGTCGCCGGGCTGACGCTGCTCAAGGACGCCAGCGAAAAGCTCGCCTTCTCGGCGCGAGCCTATCACCGCGTGCTGAAAGTGGCGCGGACGCTCGCCGATCTCGACGCCAGCGAAACCGTCGGCCGCATCCATCTCGCCGAGGCGATCTCCTACCGCATGAGCGCGGAGCGCATGGCGCAGGCGGCGTAAGGTCCCTGGCGCGGATTTCCGGCGCTACCCCGCCCGGTCCTGCGCCTTCAGCTCCAATCTGCGCGCATGCAGCACCGGCTCGGTGTAGCCGTTGGGCTGAACGGTCCCCTTGAATACCAGGTCGCAGGCGGCCTGGAAGGCGATCGACTTGTCGAAGTCGGGCGCCATCGGCCGGTAGAGCGGGTCGCCGACATTCTGGCGGTCGACGATCGCCGCCATGCGCTGCAGCGAATCCCGGACCTGGATCTCCGAGCACACCTTGTGGCGCAGCCAGTTGGCGATGTGCTGCGAGGAAATGCGCAGCGTGGCGCGGTCCTCCATCAGGCCGACATCGTTGATATCGGGCACTTTCGAGCAACCGACGCCCTGATCAATCCAGCGCACGACATAGCCCAGAATGCCTTGCGCGTTGTTGTCGAGCTCGCGCTGGATCTCGTCCGGGCTCCAGTTCGGCCGCACCGCCACGGGCACCGACAGGATGTCGTCGAGCCTGGCCTTCGGCCGGCTCCTCAGCGCCGCCTGAACGGCGTGCACATCCACTTTATGATAGTGCGGGGCGTGCAGCGTCGCCGCGGTCGGCGAGGGCACCCAGGCGGTGTTGGCGCCGGCCTTGGGGTGCGCGATCTTCTGTTCCAGCATCGCCGCCATCAAATCCGGCATCGCCCACATGCCCTTGCCGATCTGGGCGTGGCCGGCGAGCCCGCATTCCAGGCCCGTATCGACGTTCCACGCCTCATAGGCGGAAATCCAGGCCGCCTGCTTCATGTCGCCCTTGCGGATCATCGGGCCGGCTTCCATCGAGGTGTGGATCTCGTCGCCGGTGCGGTCGAGGAAGCCGGTGTTGATGAACACGACGCGCTCCCTTGCGGCGCGGATCGCTTCCTTGAGGTTGACGGTGGTCCGCCGCTCCTCGTCCATGATGCCCATCTTGATGGTGTTCTTGGCCATGCCGAGCAGGACCTCGACGCGATCGAAGATTTCCACGGCAAAGCCGACTTCCTCCGGCCCGTGCATCTTGGGCTTCACCACATACATCGAGCCGGCGCGGGAGTTGGCGCGGCGGCCGTTGTCGCCGACATCGTGCAGCGCGATCAGCGCGGTGAGCGCCGCGTCCATGATGCCTTCCGGCACCTCGTTGCCGTCGTGGTCGAGGATCGCCGGATTGGTCATCAGGTGGCCGACATTGCGCACCAGCATCAGCGAGCGTCCGGGCAGCAGCAGCTGGCCGCCATTCGGCGCCGTGTAGCGGCGGTCCGGATTGAGCTTGCGGACAAAGCTCTTGCCGGCCTTGGTGATCTCTTCCGCCAGGTCGCCCTTCATCAGGCCGAGCCAGTTGCGATAGACGACGACCTTGTCCTCGGCATCGACGGCGGCGACCGAATCCTCGCAATCCTGGATGGTGGTCAGGGCGGCCTCGAGGATGACGTCGGCAATGCCGGCCGCATCGGTCTTGCCGATCTGACTGGCATGATCGACGACGATCTCGATATGCAGGCCGTTCTTTACCAAAAGCACGGCTTCCGGAGTGGCGGCGTCGCCGCGGTAGCCGGCGAACTGCTTCGGGTCGGCAAGCGTGGTGGCGCCGGCGCCTTCGCCGACCTTCAGCGCGCCGTTCGCCACCGAGAGCCCGTTGACGCCGGCCCATTTGCCGGTGGTGAGCGGCACGGACTGGTCGAGGAAGTCCCTGACCCAGGCGATCACCTTGGCGCCGCGCGTGGGATTGAACGTTTTGCCCCTTTCGGCGCCTGCGGTCTCGGGAATGGCGTCGGTGCCGTAGAGCGCGTCATAAAGCGAGCCCCAGCGCGCATTGGCGGCATTGAGCGCATAGCGCGCGTTCATCACCGGCACGACCAGCTGCGGCCCGGCGACGACCGCGATCTCCGGATCGACATTTTCGGTCGAGACGCTGAAGGCCGGACCTTCCGGCACCAGATAGCCGATCTCCTCGAGGAAAGTTTTGTACAGCTCCATGTCGACCGGCGCGCCGTTGGCGCGGTACCAGTCGTCCAGCTTCTCCTGCATGGCGTCGCGCTTGGCGAGCAGCGCGCGGTTCTTCGGCGCGAGGTCGTGGACGATCTCTGAAAAGCCGGTCCAGAACTTTTCCGGATCGATGCCGGTGCCGACTGCTGCCTCCTCGGCGACGAAGTCATGGAGCTCCCGGGCAATCTGCAACCCGGCGATCTCGATGCGGTCGGTCATCAGCACGTCTCCAGATGGGTAAGGCTTTGCCGGGGCTTTGACATGTTTGGGGTTCAAGGGTCAATTCGGCTTAGGGTGAAGGTGCGGATTTTGGCGGCAAGCGAATCTCCCCCCTTGAGGGGGAGATGGCCGGCAGGCCAGAGGGGGTCGCCTCGCGTGGAGCGCGAGCTCTATTCGTTGCAGCAGGCCGGGCCCAGTCGGGCCGACCCCCTCTGTCTCCTTCGGCGACATCTCCCCCTCAAGGGGGAGATTGCTTCTAAACCGCAATCCTTGGGCGCCCTGAGGCCACCGCCACCACATGCGCCTCGATGAACATGCGCTGGTTCTCGACCGTCGAGACCTTGAACTCGGTGGACACATCGATTTCGGCGCTGTCGGTGCCGGCATTCTTCGCGCGTTCGGCGACGATCGCCCGCACGTCGGCTTCAGCCGCGGCGATCGCCTTCTCCTCCTCGGTGAAGTCGCGCACCGTCTGCCCCGAGGCGAGCCGGAAAAGCCCTTCCCTGGGCTGGCTGACGCGGGCTTCGGCTGAGACCCGCACCTGGCCGACGACGGCGCCGAGCGCGTTGGCGACGTCGGTGTCCTCCGGCACGATGCAGCCATTGCCGATCAGCGGCGGCAGGCCGGCGTAATGCAGCGGCGCCGAGGCGCCGAGGCCGATCACCGGCCGGTCGAGCGCGACGCTGAAGCGGGCGATGCCGGGATGCGCATCGACGGCGCGCTGCACCAGCGCGTGCGCGACGGTCGCGGCGCCGTCCAGCCCGTCCTCGGCGAAGGCGGTTTCGAGAATATATTCGGCTGACCAGCGCGTCAGCGTGACGAGCACGCGCTGGGCGAGCACTTCCGGCGTCGCGGCGATCGGCTGGCCGCGGCCGTCGCGCCGGCGGGAAAACAGCTCGGCGCCGAGACGGGCGGCGAAGGGATCCCAGTTCGACTGCTTGCCGAGCACATGGGCGGCGTCGGACGGCGTGAAGCCGCAAATGTGCAGCAGGCCGCGCGCCACCAGCCGGTTCAGCGTAGCGTTCTGGGCGTTGGAGCTGAGCAGCCGGTCAAGCGCCAGCGGGGTGGCGCCGATCGCGTCGTAGAGTTTCGCTTCGGGCGCGGTGAGGCCGGCGGCGAGGCGATCGGGCACGCCGGTGCGCACGGCAAAACGCCCGTCCATGCGGCCGGGGTTCGGCGCGCGCAGCTGCCGCTCCAGCTCGGCGGTGACCGCCTCGCCATGCGCCAGGCCGGCCAGCGCCAGCGGCACCAGGCGGCGCGGCCCGAGCAGGATCTTGGGGTCGAGCGCGCCGTCCTCCAGCGCCACTTCGGAGTCGCCGCCAAGGCCGAAGGTGCGCATGGCGACGGCTTCGACCATGGTGCGGAAGCCGCCGACGGTGGCGCCTTCCGGATCGAGCCGCGGCCGGCCGCTATCCAGCACGGCGACGTCGGTGGTGGTGCCGCCGATGTCGGAGACCATGGCGTCGTCGAGCCCGGTCATGTGGCGGGCGCCGACCAGGCTGGCGGCCGGGCCGGAGAGGATCGTCTCGATCGGCCGCTGGCGGGCGAAGGCCGCCGACACCAGCGCGCCGTCGCCGCGCACCACCATCAAAGGTGCGGCGATGCCGCGCCGGCCAAGAAAGCCTTCGGTCGCCGCGACCAGCCGGTCGATCATCGAGATCAGCCGGGCGTTAAGCAGCGTGGTCAACGCGCGGCGCGGGCCGCCAAGCTTGGCCGAAAGCTCGTGGCTGGCGGTGACCGGCAGGCCGGTTTTTTCGCGGATCAGGTCGCGCGCGGCGAGCTCATGCGCCGGATTGCGGGTGGCGAAATAGGCGCAGACGGCGAAGCCCGACACCGAACGCCCAAGCTCCGGCAATGCCGCCTCGAGGCCGGAAAGATCGAGCTTGGCGGCATTGCCGTGCACGTCGTGGCCGCCGGGGCAGAACACCACCGGATCGCTGCCCAGAGCCGTCTTCAGCCCGTCGCGGGCAAGATCGGCCTCGGCAAACCCGATCATCACCAGCGCGACGCGCCCGCCCTGGCCCTCGACCAGCGCGTTTGTGGCAAGCGTGGTCGACATCGACACCAGCTTGATCGCGGCCGGATCGGTGCCGGATTTTTCCAGCACCGCGTCGACCGCGCCGGAAATGCCGACGGCGAGGTCGTGGCGCGTGGTCAGCGCCTTGGCCTTGGCCAGCACCTTGCCCTTATCTGGGTTGTCCAGGGGCCCGCCCTCCTCCGACCACAGCACGGCATCGGTATAGGTGCCGCCGGTGTCGATGCCGAGGAAGAGCGGTTTTGGCTTGGCGGTCATTTGGCGGTGGCAAGTCCGGGCAAGAGGTTTGGTGCCTGCCCCTTAGCCGATACGGGCCAGCGGATAAAGGCGGGAGCGATGGGCCAAGAGCAGAGATGGTGCGGCTTCGAAGAATTTGCTGAGACGCTAAGCGCCAAGCCACCCCCCTCTGTCCTGCCGGACATCTCCCCCTCAGGGAGGGAGATTGGCAACTTCCGCGCCGCGCCATTCCTGCAATGTTGGCAATAGGCGAGGGCCGGTGTGACAGCTGATCTCCCCCCTTGAGGGGGAGATGGCCGGCAGGCTAGAGGGGGTCATCTCGCATGGAGCGCCAGCCTCGTTCTGCAGCCGGAGGCCGAGTCCGGTCGGACCGACCCCCTCTGTCGCCTTTGGCGACATCTCCCCCTCGAGTGGGGAGATTGGCAGCTTCACTCCGCCAGATCCACCGTCTCCGTCGAGTGGTCAGTGCAGATGAAGCAGCAGGTGTCGCAGGGCTGGTCGTTGTCGGGGCCGACGCCGGCGGTGACGGAATCGTTGCCGGCCACCCAGGCGCCCCAGCAGATGTGCTCGCCGGGCTCGCAGGAGATCGGCACGGATTTGCGCGCCTGCGGGCGGATGAGGAAGACCTTGTCGCCGCCCGGCCAGACCTTTTCGCTGTCGCGGCTGAACAGTTCCAGCGCGACGCCGTCGGAGCGCTGGTTGCGGACAAAGACCGACATGTCGGCGGCGAAGGCCGGCGCGGTGAGGAGAAGAGCGGCGAGCAGAGCGCGAATCATGGCGAGGTCCCCGATGGGAGTAGAGCACGGGAAGCACCGGTAATCTCCCCCCTCGAGGGGGAGATGGCCGCGAAGCGGTCAGAGGGGGTCCTTGCGCGTAGAACGCCGACCTCATCTCGTGCCGCACGGCGTCGGCGCTCCACGCGCGGCGACCCCCTCTGTCGCCTTTGGCGACATCTCCCCCTCGAGGGGGGAGATCAGCGCCTCACCACCACGTGCGGCGCGAATGTCTTCACCGCCTCGATCAAGTCCTGGTCGTGGATGTCGAGCGAGGAGATCTCCATGTGCACGGTGGTCTTGCCGAAGGGCATCAGGCCGAAGGCATTGGCGGCGGCGTATTTGATCGCGTCGGGCGGCTCCTCGGTGAGCTCGAAATTGAGCATCGCCGCGCCCTTGCCGCCGGAGGCGAGGCGCACGCTCCGCACCTTGTTCCACGGCACCAGCACATCGCCGGCGCGAGCATCGCGAAAACCGCGCTGATCAAGGGTGACCTTGACCGAATTGTCGAAAGCGCCGCGCGAAATGAAGACGCCAAGCGCCAGGAAGGCGACGCCGAGCAGCGCGATCCACAGCACATGGCCGCCGGACGCCCCCGAACCCAGGCCCTGCAGGGCGCCGAAGCCAAAGATGCCGCCGATCAGGAACGGTCCCACCGCCGGCAGGATCTTGCCGGAGGCGCTGTTGCGGATTTCAAGCGGCGCGGCCATTTTTCGCCCGCTCAGCGCTGCGATTTCAGCAGCGTCCAGATCCAGCCGATGAAGGTGAGGACCAGGAACGGATAGCCGGCGGCGGGCAAAGGCGCCGAGGTGGGCAGAAGCGGCGCGCCCCAGAGGATCATCAGGGCCGAGACGACGAAGAGCACGGCCGCGACGAAAGCGGTGAGCCGCATCCACAGCGCGAAGGTTTTTGGCGCGCTGACCATGACCAGCCCCGCCGCCCAGAGGCAAATGCCGCCGACATAGGACGGCACGCTGGCCTCAAGGCCCGCCGCATTGCCGGCCAGAAGCAGGCTTTCGCCGGCGAGGTAGGTGAGGAAGCCGGCCGCGACGAGATCATTGCCCAGCCGCTGGTATTTCATCGTCAGCAGCGCCGCCGCGACGACAACGCCCACGCCGTCGATGGTCCACAGCGTCTCGCGCAGCGGGTCGCTTGCAACGAAGGCGCCTGCCATGCCCAACGCGCCGCCGATGGCGAGGCCGATCGCGGCGACGGTGTCCGAGGTGGAGCGCATGCGATGTCTCCCCAAAGCCGGGAAGAGGATACAACGAGGTGGCAGCGATCAAAAGGTTGGTTTAGCGAATGGTGACGTCGGATTCGACAGTGAGCTCTGCCGATTACCAGTTCCTCCGATACAGTCACATCTCGTCTTTCGGAGGCCAAAGCCAGCCAGCGCCTCCACGGCGACGGCGCACTACGAAGAACAGGCTAAAGCATACTGAAAGGCGAGTCGAAGCGCGGGGCATAACGTAGCCGCGCTGGCCGAGAGGCTAAAGGAACGGGGCGAACGTGACGCCGAGCACAATCTGGCGAACAAGCTAAAGTTGAGGCAGCTTCACCGCCGCATTCTTCATGATGTGAGTGGACGTCTTTGGTGTCCGGCAAGTCAACCTCGAACCTTGACCTGTCGCCTAGACCAGCGCAACTTCTGCTTTGGTCCAATGTTCCTGTATAGGAAACCAACGCTGACGAATTCTTCACAATAACAAAACCGCATGTTCGATTCGGCCTTTTGTCAAGAGTTTTTTTCGTGTACCATATGCACGCGAATCAGGGGAGCGCGAGCATGGCATATCTGCAACTAGCTGGTGCGGTTGCCCTCGGCGCGTTTGGCCTCGCCTTACTGAGGTTTGCGCTAAAGATCGCCTTGTACGATCGAATTGAGTACGAGAAATCTCGTGCCAGATACCCTTCGTTAAGGGCCGCAGTTTCCGGAAAAGCTCGCGTGAAGCGAGGTGAGTTTCCGGATGGCCGCGTGCGGGCTGGAATCGCTTATAATAAAAAGTTTAAGCGGATCGAGGCTAACGGGAAGCTGCGCAACGACGTGGTCGACCACGTCGCTTAATGAGCGAACTGGTTTCTTTCAAGGGATGGGTTCCCACGGTAAATGGTCGGCTTTCGTATAAGATAATTGGCGAAAGCCGCCATCCTACGATCGCAGATTACGCCAACGTTGCTACTCCGGAGTATCAATTCGTTTTGGCAATTCAGTCGCGGAATACGACTGATGTCCTATTCCACTGGCTGCTGGCAAAATTCTTTCAAGTTTCAGGGGACTTTACCTTCGTCTTCTGCGCTCGCGCGAGGCGTGGGTCGAAATCTCCGGACGATCCGCTCATAGGGCGCGTGTATGTCGTCCGCCCAGGGTCAGACAGTTCCATTCAACTCAAGGAGAAGATGCCAAATTGGCTGCACTCGCTTCGAGGCGCAGAATTGGGTGTCGGCAAAGCTGAGTTATGTAACCTGTTCGGTTCACTTCACCGCGAGCTTACAAGTATCTGCGATTTTAGAGCAAACGTGATCCTGCATAGAAATGGGATCATATCAATCAGTAAGATTGCGTATTCTGACGACGAAATATACCAAAACACGCTTCGCTATGCCAACAACGACCATGTCGAAATCGACTCGATGTGGGCGGATCAGATTTACTACTTTGTGCGCGATATTTCGCATCAGCACCAGCATCACAGTCCGGATGCGGATACCATGATAACGACATATCGCGTCCGTGGCAGGTCAATGGAGTGGAGCAATCGAGTTATATATTCACTGTACTTTTATATCATCAATTCGAAGCGCCGGCTGGAGCCAACAGAGCAAGTTCGAGTGCTTGGCGTTCTCGCCTATTTAAACTCCTTTAAACAGATTGCGACGGAGCAGGCCGCCACCTCGAAACTGCCCCTGCAAATGCCAGTCTTCAATGACCAAGCCACAAAGGATTCCATAAACGCCACAAAGAGCTATCTTGACCTGAAATTTTCAGAGAAGAAACAAAATTCGGACAAATACCGCACGGTTCTTTTTACGATAGCGGCGACGTTACTTACTCTCGTCAACTTCGTTTCGGGATTTGCAGATCCGGAGGTTACGCCGGCCAAGTGGGTAGGCGCGCTAGCTGACTTTGTAAAAGTCAACGCCTACATCTGCCTCGCTCCACCGGCAATCATATTGGTATGGTGGTTGAGCGACGTATTCCTTGTGCCAAACTACGAGGCAAAGAGAGACGCCGTGCGCCTTGGGTTTGCTAACCGGCGCGTGTTCGCCGCAGTCACGATTCCAATTGCCCTTCTCATCCTGTACGCCGCTTGGCGGGTCAATATCATCGCTACGGTGAGTTTGCTCCATAATGCCGCTGATGGCGACGGCTCGATGCCCCGATTTAGGTGTCCTGACATAAGAGCGTGACTTCCACACACGCGGAGCATCAACCGGAGCACCCGCACCAGGCGCTCAGCTCCGCGCTGAACCGGCGAGGGCACGCCGGCAACTCTTCCGATTTCGAAGCCTGCCATCGATTCACTGGATCGATGGCTTGGCGCGGAGCTGAGCGCCAACCGCCCTTCAATCCCCCATCTTAAGCGCCTGGATAAACGCCTCCTGCGGGATGTCCACCTTGCCGAACTGGCGCATCCGCTTCTTGCCCTCTTTCTGCTTGTCGAGCAGCTTGCGCTTGCGGGTCACGTCGCCGCCGTAGCATTTGGCGGTGACGTCCTTCCTGAGCGCCGAAACCGTCTCGCGGGCGATGATGCGGCCGCCGATCGCGGCCTGGATCGGGATCTTGAACAGATGCTGCGGGATCAGTTCCTTCAGCTTCTCGCACATGGCGCGGCCGCGCTTTTCGGCCGCCGATCGATGCACCAGCATGGACAGAGCGTCGACCGGCTCGTCATTGACCAGGATCGACATCTTCACCAGGTCGCCCTCGCGATAGTTGGTCAGGTGATAGTCGAAGGAGGCGTAGCCCTTGGAGATCGACTTCAGCCGGTCGTAGAAATCGAACACGACCTCGTTGAGCGGCAGATCATAGGTCAGCATGGCGCGCTTGCCGACATAGGAGAGATCGGCCTGGATGCCGCGCCTGTCCTGGCAGAGTTTCAGAATGCCGCCGAGATAGTCGTCGGGCGTCAGGATGGTGGCGCGGATCCACGGCTCCTCGATCGAGGCGATCTTGACCACGTCGGGCATGTCGGCCGGATTGTGCAGTTCCTTCGTCGTGCCGTCGATGAGGTTCATGCGGTAGACGACCGACGGCGCGGTGGCGATGAGGTCGAGGTTGAACTCGCGCTCCAGCCGCTCCTGGATGATCTCCAGGTGCAACAGCCCGAGGAAGCCGCAGCGGAAGCCGAAGCCGAGCGCGGCCGACGTCTCCATTTCATAGGAGAAGGAGGCGTCGTTGAGGCGCAGCTTGCCGACGGCGGCGCGCAGATCCTCGAAATCGGCGGCGTCGACCGGGAACAGACCGCAGAACACCACCGGCTGCGCCGGCTTGAAGCCGGGCAGCGCCTTTTGCGTCGGGCGGCGGTCCTCGGTGATGGTGTCGCCGACGCGGGTGTCGGCCACTTCCTTGATCGAGCCGGTGAAGAAGCCGAATTCGCCGGGGCCGAGCTCGTCGACATTGACGCGGGCCGGCTTGAAGACGCCGGTGCGCTCGACGAGATATTTTGCGCCGGTGCCCATCATGCGGATGGTCTGGCCCTTCTTCATCACGCCGTCGATGACGCGCACCAGCACGATGACGCCGAGATAGGCGTCGTACCAGCTGTCGACCAGCATCGCCTTCAAGGGTGCCGCGATGTCGCCCTCGCGCGGCGGCGGCAGCTGGTGGACGATCGCCTCCAGCACGTCCGGCACGCCCAGCCCGGTCTTGGCCGAGATCAGCACGGCGTTGGAAGCGTCGAGGCCGATCACCTCCTCGACCTGCTCGCGGATGCGCTCGGGCTCGGCCGCCGGCAGGTCGACCTTGTTCAGCACCACGACAATCTCGTGGTTGTTGTCGATCGCCTGATAGACATTGGCCAAGGTCTGCGCCTCGACCCCTTGCGAGGCGTCGACCACCAGCAGCGAGCCCTCGCAGGCGGCCAAAGAGCGCGAAACTTCATAGGCGAAGTCGACATGGCCGGGCGTGTCGATGAGGTTCAACACGTAGTCCTCGCCGTTTTTGGCGCGGTAGTTCAGCCGAACGGTCTGGGCCTTGATGGTGATGCCGCGCTCGCGCTCGATGTCCATCGAGTCCAGCACCTGCTCCTTCATGTCGCGCTCCTCCAGCGCGCCGGTGAGCTGGATCAGCCGGTCGGCAAGCGTGGATTTGCCATGGTCGATATGGGCGACGATGGAGAAATTTCTGATGTGGTCGAGCGGCGTCGTCATGCGGCGCGCTTTAGCAGGGGCGGGTTTAAGGGGCAAGCGGTGGGGCCGGGGAGATCGGAGCAGAGCAGGCAAAGACGCTCGCCATGTCTGAACACGGCCAATGATCGGAGGCCGGCGCTGCCCCTCATCGCCCTGCCGGGCACTTCTCCCCGTAAGTGACGGGGAGAAGGGGCTGGCCGCCGCCTCGGTACCTTTCTTGCAGCGTTCCAAATTGGCGAAATCGTCGATGGGGGCACCCCTCTCCCCGTTACCATACGGGGAGAGGATGCCGGCAGGCAGGTGAGGGGCAGCGCAAGCGTTTGAAGGTTAGGGCGCCTCCGCGCCAAAAATTCAAATCCACTTAAACTTTCATGCACTCATTTTGGGCATATCTCCACCTCTGGTGGCAGGCAGGTTGCATTGCCGGTGTGTATGGGGTTGGGGCATGTTCTCGTCGGCAAGAGATTTCGTTCGATCGCAAGGCGGCTCGATGCTGCCGATGATGGCGCTGTTGGCGATCCCGCTGCTGCTCGCGGTCGGCTTTTCCGTCGACTACACCTCGGCGGTGACGACCAGGAGCAACATGCAGCAGGCGCTGGACGCCGCGATCCTGTCGATCACCACGCTGCCGACCACGACCTCGAAGGCCGATCGCCAGACGGCCTTGCAGCAGGCCTATGTCGCCAATAGCGGGCTGGGCGACGCGACGCTCACCGCCGTCAACGTCGCCGCCGACGGCACGGCGACGTTCAGCGCCACGGCGGCCTATCCGATGCCGACCAGTTTCATGCAGATCGCCAGGATCAATTCGGTCGATGTCGGCGTCGGTTCCTCGGTGCGCAAGGCGCCGGCGCTGGTCCAGTCCACCTTCAAGGTGACGAAGGTGTCGGGCTACTGGAACAAGACGATGACCCTCTACGGCACCCAGTTCGGCCAGACCAAGGCCAAGCCGCTGATGACGATCAGCTATAACTACAACGGCTATGGCGACCCGAAGGGCTACGGCACAACCACGGTGAGCACCATCAACGGGTCGACGACGACCGTGGTGCAAAAACAGGTCTGCACGACCTCGACGGTCGACAGTTTCAGCAATCTGCCGAGCGGGGCGATCACCCAGACCAGCGGCAGCAACAAGTACGTCACGACCTGCGCCGATACCTTCTATCCGGCCAATGGCGCCGGCGCGGTGATCGATGTCAGCCAGATGGACCAGCTCTATCTGCAAATGGACGTTCCCTCGGGCAGCCCGAAGGTGCTGAAGTCGAACGATCCCAACACCTCGAACCGGCTCTATATCGGCACCAGCGCCACCGATATGCCGGAAGTCGCGACCGGCCAGAAGGTCGACATCTTCACCTCGGTGCCCTGCGGCCAGACCGGCTACCAAGCCTGGGAAGACGGCGGCAACCCTGTGCCGGCGCCGGTTTCCAATGCCGACTTCTTCTACAATGTGACCGGCAAATGCGCCTTCAACCAGCGGCCGTCCGAGACGGTGCTGACGCAGTAGGAACTGCCGATCTCCCCCCTTGTGGGGGAGATGGCCGGCAGGCCAGAGGGGGGCGCTGTCCGCCGGCTTAGCCGGCTAGCGGGACTAGGCGGAAACGGCCGGCTGTCCCGGTACTGCGGTCTATCGATGGGCTTGCGCTCTACGTCGCCCCCCTCTGTCCTGCCGGACATCTCCCCCACAAGGGGGGAGATTGGACGTCGCCACGGCCTTCGCCACTCTCCGATATCACAAACCGGTGAAGCTGTAACGAAGTCCTCCGCGGCGGCGAAATGGGAGCATTGCCCCGCTACGGAGACTGCTTCCCATGACCGGATTGAAGACAAGGATCGGCCTGCTTGCCCGCGCGACATTTGCTGCGCTTGCCGCCACGCTCGATGCCGCTTCCGCCGAGCCGCTTACCGTGATCGAGCTGTTCACCAGCCAGGGCTGCTCGTCCTGCCCGCCGGCCAATGCCAATCTGATCAAGGTCAAGGACCGGCCGGGCGTGCTGGCGCTGTCCTTCAACGTTACCTACTGGGACTATCTCGGCTGGAAGGACATTTTCGGCCGGCAGGAATTCACCCAGCGCCAGGTCGCCTACGAGCCGCCGCTCGGCCATGACGGGCCGTTCACGCCGCAGGTGGTGGTGAACGGCAGCGCCGACGCCGTCGGTGCGGCGCCCGGCGAGATCGAAAAGCTGATCTTGACAAGCCCGCACGCCAAGGGTCCGGCGCTCTCGCTCGGCGACGGCAAGGTGAGCATCGGCGCCGGCACGGCGCCCGGCGGGGCGGCCGATGTCTGGCTGGTGCGCTACGCACGCGGCGTCGTCGAGGTGCCGGTGGCGCGCGGCGAGAACACCGGACGCACGCTGCCGCATGCCAATGTCGTGCATTCGCTGCAGAGGCTGGGCCGCTGGAACGGCCAAGCGACGACGCTGCCGCTGCCTACGGCACCCGGGGGCTTGAGCACGGCAGTGCTGGTGCAGACGCCGGCCGGCGGGCCGATCCTGGCCGCCGCGGCAAACTGATTTTTCTTTTCGCGCGGGCCGCATCAGAGCGGCAACGCTTAACCAAGGGCCCGCATCCGCGCGCCGCAACCCAAGGAGAACTAGCATGACCAAATTCCTTACGCTGCCGGCGCTGGCTTTCGCGCTTGCCGCTGCCGCGTTCGTGGCCGGCGCCCGCGCCGACGACACGACCGACGCGATGAAGCCCGCCAATGCGATGGCGACCGAAGCCATGAAGCCGGCGACCGATGCTATGATGCCGACCGGCGCGATGAAGCCCGCGGATAAAATGAAGCCCGATGCGATGGCGACCCAGGCGATGAAACCCGCCACGGATGCCATGAAGCCCGCGGATGCGATGAAGCCCGCGACGGATGCAATGAAGCCTGCCGACGCGATGGCGCCGGCGCAATAAGTCCGCGGCCCCGGTTCTTGGCAACAATCGCCGTCGGCCAGAAGCCGCCGCACGGCAAAGTGAGAAACCAGCGGCGGCTTGCATCGTATATAGTGGAACAACGAACAAGGAGATCCGACATGAACGGCATCGACAAAAAGGCGGCGCGGCGCTCGCTGGCCCCGCTTGCAGCGCTGGTGCTGACGGCGGCCGCGGCCGCCTTCTGGCAGACGCCGGCGCGTTCGGCCGAGGACGCGGTGGTGATCCCGCCGCCGGCCATGGATGAAAAGGCCGCCAGCGGCACGGAGAAAGCGATCTTCGCCGGCGGCTGCTTCTGGGGCGTGCAGGGCGTGTTCCAGCACGTCAAGGGCGTCAGCAAGGCCGTCTCCGGCTACGCCGGCGGCAGCGCCGAGAACGCCGTCTACGAGGTCGTCGGCACCGGCCGCACCGGCCATGCGGAATCGGTCGAGATCACCTACGATCCGTCGAAGGTGACCTATGGCCAATTGCTGCAGGTCTATTTCTCGGTCGCGCACAATCCGACTCAGCTCAACTACCAGGGGCCGGACCAGGGCACGCAGTACCGCTCGACGATCTTTGCCGAGAACGACGAGCAGAAGAAGATCGCCGAGAGCTACATCGCCCAGCTCGACAAGGCCAAGGTGTTTTCGAAGCCGATCGTGACGACGCTGGAAACCGGCAAGACCTTCTATCCGGCCGAGGATTACCATCAGGATTTCCTGACGCTGAACCCGACCTACCCCTATATCGTCTACAACGACCTGCCGAAGATCGAGAATTTGAAAGCGCTGTTTCCCGCGCTCTACAGCGAGAAGCCGGTGCTGGTGCTGGCAAGTAGCAAGAGCTGAGCCGCGCAGATCTCCCCCCTCGAGGGGGAGATGTCGCCGAAGGCGACAGAGAGGGTCGCCGCGCGTGGAGCGCCGACTGTCTGCAGCAAAGCAGGCTGAGCCCAGTCGGACCAACCCCTCTGCCTGCCGGCCATCTCCCCCTCGAGGAGGGAGATTATGCCCTCAATCGTAGGTCAGATCCGTCGCCTTGCCGCCGAACACGCGATAGGCGTAGAACGAATAGAAAATGATGATCGGCAGCACGACGACGGTGCCGACCAGGATGAAGGCCAGGCTCTCCGGCGCCGAGGCGGCCTGCCAGATCGTCAGCTTGTCGGGCACGACATAGGGATAGAACGACCAGGCAAGCCCGGCGAAGCCGAGCGCGAAGATGGCGGCCAGGGTCAGGAAGGGCCGCAGCGCATGCCGGTCGTCGGACTTGGGCAGATGAAACGTCTGCCGCCACAGCCACAGGAACAAGAGCGCCGATACGATCGGCAGCGGCGACAGATAGAGGATCTCCGGCCAGAGGAACCATCTGTCGAAGATGCGCGGGCTGGCGAAGGGCGTGGCCAAAGAGACCGCGACCATGCCGAGCGCAGTCAACACCAGCGTGACGCGCAGCCAGCGCACCGCCTTTCCTTGCAGGTCGCCCTCGGTCTTGTAGATCAGCCAGGCCGAGCCCATGGCGGCGTAGGCCGCCGACAGGCAGAGCGCGACCAGCGCGCCGAAGGCCATGCCGCCAAAGCCGACATCGAGGCCGAGCACATAGACGCCGAGCATATAGCCCTGCGCCAGCGAGGCCATGGTGGAGCCCAAAAAGAAGATGCGGTTCCAGCGGTGCTTCTTGCCGGCCGGCACCTTGGCGCGGAAATCGAAGGCAACGCCGCGCAGGATCAAGCCGACCAGCAGCAGGAACACCGGGATATAGAGCGCGGTGAGGATGGTGCCGTGCGCCATCGGAAAGGCGACCAGCAAGAGCCCGACCGCCAGCACCAGCCAGGTCTCGTTGGCGTCCCAGAACGGGCCGATCGCCGCGATCATCGTGTCCTGCTCGGCATCTTCGGCGGCTGCGAACAGGATGCCGATGCCGAGATCGAAACCGTCGAGAATGACGTAGATCAGGATGGCGAGGCCCATCAGGCCGGCAAAGATCAGCGGAAGCGCGGTTGGCCAGTCGAAGGTCATCTTTTTTTCCTCCAACCGAGATTGGTCCGACAGACGGCCATACTGTTCGAAGCAACCGTTTCGGATCGATTGCGAAGGTTGGCGCCGCCCCTCATCGCGCTGCCGGCCGCAACGCGAGGGGCAGCGCCGACCTCAGAAGAAAGCCCCGCATCGAACCGACCGCACCGCTTGTCTTGCTCCTGCATGTTCACTCTCCGGCGGCCGGCTGCGACATCGCGGCGTTCATGACGCCGGGCAGCGGCGAGGTGTCGCCTTCCTTGGCCGCCTTCAGCGCCAGATGCACCAGCACGCCGAGATAGGCGATCAAGAGCAGCACATAGAGGATGAGATAAACGGTCAGGGTCAGCGCGACATGGCTGCCGGCGACCGGGCCGACGGCATCGGCCGTCTTCAACACGCCGGTGACCAGCCAGGGCTGGCGGCCGATCTCGGTCGTGTACCAGCCGGCCAGCGTCGCCAGCCAGCCGGAGAGCGCCATCGGCACCATGATCAGGGCCAGCGGCTTAGGCAGGCTGCGGCGACGCTTGAGGAAGAAGGCCGCCGACCAGGAGACGATGAGCATCAGGATGCCGGTGCCGACCATGACGCGGAAACCCCAGAACACCGGGAAGACCGGCGGGTGGTTGCCCGGATAGTCGTTGAGGCCGGGCACGACGCCGGTTGTGCTGTGGCGCAGGATGAGGCTGGCGCCGTCGGGAATGGCGAGCTCGAACCTGTTTTCCTTGGTTGCCTCGTCGGGCAGCGCGAACAGCACCAGCGGCACGTTGGCGCCGGTGTTCCAGTTCGCCTCCATGGCGGCGATTTTCTGCGGCTGGTGCTCGAGCGTGTTCAAGCCGTGCTGGTCGCCGGCAAAGATCTGGATCGGGATCAGGATGGCGGCGGCGAAGACGCCGGTGCGCAGCGCCTTCCACATCGATTCCGAGCGGTCGCCATAAAGGTAACGCAGCGCCGAGCAGCCGGCGATCAGGAAGGAGACCGTGAGCCCGGAGGCGAGCAGCATGTGGACCAGCCGGTAGGGCATGGACGGATTGAAGATGACCGCCCACCAGTCGAGGGCGTGCGCCTTGCCGTCGATCATCTCGAAGCCGGCCGGCGTCTGCATCCAGGAGTTCAGCGCGATGATCCAGAAGGCGGAAACCGTGGTGCCGCCCGCCACCAGCACTGTCGCCAGCGTATGGATGCGGTTGGAGACGCGGCGGAAGCCGAACAGCATGATGCCGAGGAAGGCCGCCTCGAGAAAGAAGGCAGTTAGCACCTCATAGGCAAGCAGCGGGCCGGCGATGTTGCCGACCGTTTCCATATAGCCCGGCCAGTTGGTGCCGAACTGGAAGCTCATGGTGACGCCCGAAACCACGCCCATGGCGAAGGAGAGCGCGAACACCTTCACCCAGGTGAAATAAGCGCGCATCCAGGCCGAGTCGCCGGTGGCGTTGTAGCGGAGCTTGAAGAAGAGAAGCACCCAGCCAAGTGCAATGGTGATCGCCGGAAACAGGATATGGAACGAGATATTCGCGCCGAACTGGATGCGCGACAGGATGAGCGGGTCCATGCTGGGCTCCGGCTGCAATTCAGGCTTGAAGGATAGGCTTCGAACACGCATCGGTCAAAGCGGCGCGGCGTCACGCGAGGCGCGTTGTCGCAGCGTCGGGCGGTCATGGACACACGCATCGCCTGACCGCTTGCCGGCGCCGTTCGACATCGCGAGCGGCGGCGACTGTCGAGAACTGTCAGGAGCACGGTCGATTGTCGGTTTGCATAAAACGACATCCGACCTATATCAGGTCACGTTTTCCAGCCGGCCATATTTCAGCATGTCATCCATCATCTCCATCTCCGGCGTCACGAAAACCTATGCCACCGGTTTCAAGGCGCTGAAGGAAATCAACCTCGACATCGAGCGCGGCGAGATCTTCGCCCTGCTCGGACCGAACGGCGCCGGCAAGACGACGCTGATCTCGATCGTCTGCGGCATCGTCAACCGCTCGTCGGGCAGCGTCACCGTCGACGGTCACGACATCGGCAGGGACTACCGCGCGGCGCGCAGCCTGATCGGGCTGGTGCCGCAGGAGCTCACCATCGACGCCTTCGAGACGGTCTGGGCGACGGTGAACTACAGCCGCGGCCTGTTCGGCAAGGCGCCCGACAAGGCTTTCGTCGAGAAGGTGCTGCGCGATCTCTCGCTGTGGGACAAGAAGGACGCCAAGGCGATCACGCTTTCGGGCGGCATGAAGCGCCGGCTGATGATTGCCAAGGCGCTGTCGCACGAGCCGCGCGTGCTGTTCCTCGACGAGCCGACGGCGGGCGTCGACGTCGAGCTGCGCCAGGACATGTGGGCGATGGTCAGGCGGCTGCGCGAGGACGGCGTCACCATCATTCTGACGACGCATTACATCGAGGAGGCCGAAGCGATGGCCGACCGGGTCGGCGTCATCAACCGCGGCGAGATCATCCTGGTCGAAGGCAAGGCCGAGTTGATGCGCAAGCTCGGCCGCAAGCAGATGACGCTGGAGCTGCGCGCGCCGCTCGCCGCCTTGCCCGTGGGCCTGTCGCGCTATGCGCTGGAGCTGTCGGCGGACGGCAACGAACTCACCTACACCTATGACAGCCAGAGCGACCGGCCGGGCGTCGCCTCGCTGATCCGCGATCTCGAGGCCGCAGGCATTCAGTTTCACGATCTCGACACCAAAAACAGCACGCTCGAAGAGATCTTCGTCAATCTGCTGAGGCAAGAGCCATGAACCGCCACGCGGCCATGAACCTTCGTGCAGTGTGGGCGATCTACCGGATGGAGATGGCGCGTGCGTTCCGCACGGTGCTGCAGAGCATCGTCTCGCCGGTGATCTCCACCTCGCTCTATTTCGTCGTCTTCGGCTCGGCGATCGGCTCGCGCATCACCGAGATCGACGGCATCAGCTACGGCGCTTTCATCGTGCCGGGGCTGATGATGCTTTCGCTTTTGACGCAGTCGATCTCGAACGCGTCGTTCGCGATCTATTTCCCGAAATTCGTCGGCTCGATCTATGAGCTCTTGTCGGCGCCGGTCTCCTATCTCGAGATCATCATCGCCTATGTCGGGGGCGCGGCGACCAAATCGATCATGCTCGGGCTGATCATCTTGGCCACCGCGGCGCTGTTCGTGCCGCTCAGGATCGAGCACCCGTTCTGGATGATCGCCTTCCTGGTGCTGACGGCGGTGACCTTCAGCCTGTTCGGCTTCATCATCGGAATCTGGGCCAAGACCTTCGAGCAGCTGCAGCTGGTGCCGCTGCTGATCGTCACGCCGCTCACCTTCCTTGGCGGCAGCTTCTATTCGATCCATATGCTGCCCGGCATCTGGAAGACGATCACGCTGTTCAACCCGGTCGTCTACCTGATCAGCGGGTTCCGCTGGAGTTTCTACGGCAAAGCGGACGTCTCGGTCGGCGTCAGCCTCGGCATGACGCTGGTGTTCCTGGCCGCCTGCATCGCGATCGTGGCGTGGATTTTCAGGACCGGGTATCGGCTGAGGAATTGACGAACAGGGCTTGCTTCAAATCGCCTTGATCAGCCGCAGCAGTCCAAGCATCTCCATCAGCGTTCCCTTGCGGAAGGCGATGTAGGTCGGCTCCTCCAGCCCGTGGAAGCGGCGCTTGAAGGCGGCCTGGCCCTGCAGGTTGAAGCGCGAGCGGTTGACCCAGGGCGACTCGTAGGCGCGCCGGAAGGTGCTGCGCCAGAAGCTCGATTCGGCAAAGCCGCTCGGCTCGACGTCAAGCAGCGGCGACAGGCCAAGCGTGACCACCGAAACGCCCTCCTCGCGAAAGCGGTCGACGGCGAATTTGGTCAGGCCGATCTCGGCATGCGGGGTGGCGTCGACCTGCTTGCGCTTGAAGGCGGTGGTATAGCCGATGACCTCGCCATTGCTGAACAGCGGGTCGAAATCGAGGATGGCGACGAGTTCGTCCTGCGGGCCGTGGAGGACGAAGCGGCGCATGTCGGCGCCGAGATGGTCGGCGAAAGGGCGGTTGAGAAAGCCCATCTCCCAACGTTTGACGATGCGCTCGCCGCGCCAATTCTCGGACAGCCGCGAAACCTCGTCGAGCAGCATGTTGACCCTGTCCTCGGCGAAGGTGAAGCCCTTCTTCGCCAGCCAGCGCTCCGAATAGCGCACGGTCTCGTTGCGCTTGCCGGAGAAATCATGCGCCGGCAGCTGCAGCCTCGTGTCGACGCCCAGCCGATTGATCTGATAGCCGAGCCCGGCCAGCACCTTTGCCGTGGCGGCGCTTATCTGAACGAACCAGGGGCCGCCGGCGGCCTCGACGAAGCGCTTGATGTAGCCCGGCCGGTCCGGCGGATCGACGACCGGATCGCCCAGCGCGAAATGGTGCTTCATCTTGGTGCCGAATGCGATGTAACCATCGCCTTCGCTGAAGTAGGACAGCTTCTGCTGCACGGCGGTGGAATAGGCGAGCGAGAAGTCGCCATGGCGCCGCACCAGCTCCAGGCGCTCGAGATGCGTCAGCTCGCGCCGCGGCACCTTGGGCGCCGCGCCGTCAAGAAACCTGTCGATATGGATGCGCAGGGATGGCATCAAGCGTCCGCATGCCGATGAAGAAAGACCCGAAGCCCACGGGCCTCGAATCAGTCGCCTTGGCGCGACGGATCGGTCATGTCGCGCCAGCGCCATATAGGATGCTATCGGCGGCGAATGAAGAGGGAATGTCTACCGGCCAAAGCCGGCGCTCCGGCTGCATCGTGAAACCATATTGCCAATTTCCATGCAATGTTATATATCATGTTATCTTTTTGTTCCGGCAGTTCGACGATGGAAGATGTTCTGAGGTCCCTCGGCTTTCTCTGCCTCGGCAGCAGGCTGAAGCGCATTGGCGAGCAGTTGCAGGCCGACACGCAGCGCGTGCTCGATCGCCTGGATGTGCGGATCCAGTCGAGTCAGTATCCGCTGCTCGCCGCGCTCGACAGGCTGGGGCCGCTGCCGGTCGGCGAACTGGCGCAGTCGCTCGGCATCGCGCAGCCAGGCGTGACGCGGGCCGCGTCGCTGCTCACCGAGCTCGGCCTGGTCGAAGTCACACCATCGGATGACGACCAGCGGCGCCGGATCGTTTCCCTCTCAGCGGACGGCCAGCGGCTGGTCGACGCCGCGAAGCACGACGTCTGGCCGCGCATCGAGGGCGCGGTCGCGGAATTGTGCGCGGACCTCTCCGGGCCGCTGCTTGGCCAGCTCGCCGCCATCGAGGATCGACTGGCGGCGACCCCGCTCGACCGCCGGGCGGACAAGGCCAAGACAGTCGCACCCAAGGCCGTCGCACAATGAAACATGTTCTCGACCGTCCGATCTGGAGCGCATTGGCGACGCGCCATCAGGCCTTTGCGGAAGGCGATACCCTTGCCAGGCGGTACCGGCCTTCGATCGTTCCCTTCGCCGCCACCGTTGCGGACGATGCGGAAAGCCTACAAGCCCTGGGCAAGCTGCTCCCGCCGCTTGAAAGCGCCATCCTGGTTCAGACGGACCCGATCGCCCTGCCTTCGGAACTTGCCGCGGTTTCGACCGCGTCCTTGGTGCAGATGGTTGCCGAGCAGCCGGTTGAAGCCGCCTCCGACGAGCGCGTGCAGCGACTGACGCCGGACGATGCGGCCGAGATGCTCGCTCTGGCATCGCTCACCAAGCCCGGCCCGTTCACGCTCGAGGCCTTGAGCCTCGGCGAATTCTGGGGCGTGAAGATCGACGGCAGGCTCGCGGCGATGGCCGGCGAGCGCATGAAGCAGCCCGGCTACTCCGAGCTCAGCGGCGTGTGCACGCATCCGGATTTCCGCGGCGGCGGCCTTGCCAAGCTGCTGTCGCTGTTCGTGGCGAACCGGATCATGGCGCGGGGCGAGGTTCCATACCTGCACGCCTACGCCAGCAATGCTCCGGCCGTCGGCCTTTACGAGGCCATCGGCTTCCGGTTGAGAACCACCCTGAACATGGCCGTGGTCCGAGGCGTGGAGTAATCGCAAGGTGAGGAGGGTCGCGGATCATCGCAACCCTCCCCCTGCTTAAGCGAGTCGCCAATCAGACCGCGATCTTGCCGCCGCCCTGCTTGGTGATGGCAACGACCGCCGGACGCACCGGCATGTCCGGCTTGAAGTCCGGCCACCGGGTCGATGGATCCTCGTAATAGGAGGGGCGGCCGAAAGCTTCCCAGTCCTCGCCGCCGTCGCCCGGATGCTGGACGGCGACGAAGGCGGTCTGGTCGTCCGGCGCGAATAGCGGGCCGCACATCTCGGCGCCGATCGGCACGCGGAAGAACAGCTTTGAAGTCGCCCGCGCCGTGCCCTCGGTGTCGACCGCCCACAGGCCGTCGGTACGGCCGGTGGCCTTCGGGCCCTGGCCGTCGGTCGCGACCCAGAGGCGGCCGGCCGAGTCGACGGCACAGTTGTCCGGCATGCCGAACCAGCCATTGGCGGTGGTGGCGGTCGAGAAGGTGGCGCCGACGTCGGCCACCGAGGGATCGCCGCATTTCAGGAGCACTTCCCACTTGCCCTTCATGGCGGCGAAGTCGCCGCCATCCTCGACGATCTCGATGATGTGGCCGAAGGCGTTCGCCGCGCGCGGATTGGCGGCGTCGACCTGGTCGGCCTTGCGCTTCGAATTGTTGGTCAGCATGACATAGACCTTGCCGTTGCCGGCATTGGGCTGAATGTCTTCCGGCCGGTCCATCTTGGTGGCGCCGAGCAGGTCGGCGGCGCGACGCGTCTCGATCAGAACGTCGGCCTGGCTGGCGAAACCGTTTTCCGCCGTCAGCGGACCTTCGCCGAACACGATCGGCATCCATTCGACCGAGCCGTCCTCGGCGAATTTGGCGACATGCAGCGTGCCCTCGTCGAGCAGGTTCATGTTGGCGGCGCGGTCGTTCGGATTGAACGTGCCTTTGGTGACGAATTTGTAGACATAGTCGAAGCGCTCGTCGTCGCCGAGATAGAAGACGACGCGGCCATCCTTGGTGACGATCGATTCGGCGCCTTCATGCTTGAAGCGACCCATGGCGGTTCGCTTCCTCGGCACCGAATTCGGGTCGTTGACGTCGACCTCGACGACCCAGCCGAAGCGGTTGGGCTCGTTCGGTTCCTTGGCGAGGTTGAAGCGATCGTAATGCGCGCCCCATTCATAGGCGCCCTCCGGAATGCCGAGACGCTTGTAGTTGGCGGCCTCCTTGTGGCCTTCCGGCAGCTCGCCCGAGAAATAGCCGTGGATGTTCTCCTCGGCCATCACATAGGTGCCCCAAGGCGTGACGCCGCCGGCGCAGTTGTTGAGGGTGCCGAAGACTTTGGTGCCGGACGGGTCGGCATTGGTCTTGACGCGATCATGGCCGGCTACCGGACCGGACAGCGCCATTTCGGTGGTGGACATGATGCGGCGGTTGAGCTTGCCGTCACGCACCGCCTGCCATTTGCCGCCGTCCTTGCGGATCTCGACGATGCTGCCGCCGTGCGCCGCCATTTCGACATCGACCTGCTCCTTGCTGAGCGGCGCCACCTCGGCGGCCTTCTTGCCGTCCTTGTCGACGATCTTGACGATGCCGGGGAACATCAGATGCGGGTTGGTGTATTCGTGGTTGACGACCAGCAGGCCATGCTCGGCCGAGCCTTCGATCGGGATATAACCGATATAGTCGTTGTTGTAGCCGAACTGTCTTGCCTGAGCTCCGGCCGATTGTTTTGCCGGGTCGAATTCCGGCGAATCGGTAAAGAGCGGGTCGCCCCAGCGCAAGAGCACGTCGGCATCGTAGCCGGGCGCGACGTGGTGCTTGTCGTCGATGCCGGCCTCGAGTTCGTCGAATTTGAAGGCCGAGGCCTCGGCGGCGCGCGCCTCGTCTGCCGCGACGAGCGCCAGCGGGCTCACGGTGGCGGCGATGGCCGAGACAGCTAGCGAGCCCTTGAGGAAGTCGCGGCGCGAGAAGCGCTCGGCGATGATCTCGCCCATCGTGCGGTTGTCGGTAGGATTGACGGGCGGGCCGTCATTCTCCTCGAGCTGGCTGGTACGGAAGCGGATCTCAGGTTGGGTCATGGGCTGTCCTCTGGCTCTTGAGGTGGCTGGAACGTGTAACCGGTCGATCCCTATAGGCGGCCGATCACATTTTCGTGACATCAGCCCCATTAAGCAACGCCAATTTGCCGGCTGATGACTGTTCGCCCATGCATTGGCCCCACACGAGGCCCACAACACACGGCGAGCAGACTCCCGAGCGGCCTCGGCGCAAGAACAACCATGGCTGCGGGGCTTGCCTTGCGAGATTCCGCCTTCGATCCCGTCGCAGCGTAGCTTGCCCGACGCCATCAGCTTGACGGCTTCGCGCGCTTCGGAAACAAAAGCGGCGAGCGGCGCGGCGAAGGCCGCTTCGGGAGGGATGAAGGTGAGTCTCTGGGGACTGGCGCAGCTTGGCGTTTCGACTGTGATTTTCCTGCTGGCCGCGATGGCGGCCAAACAATGGGGATTGGCGCCGAGTCTCGGCAAGATCGTGCTGACGCTGGTGCTCTATTCCGCCGGCAATCTGATCATGCTCAGGCTGATCCGCGAATTCGGCATGTCGGTGTCGTTCAGCCTGTCGGCCGTGATCCAGCTGGTCTCAGTCAATGTCGTGGCGCTGGTATTCTTTGGAGAGCGCCTCAACACTTTCCAAGCGACAGGCGTCGTGCTGGCAATCGCCGCCGTCGCGCTGATCACGCTCGGACCCTATATGCAGCGGCTGTAGTTGGAGCAGGCCCGGCATGAAATCGACCGCCAAGGCGCTGCTCAACAGAATAGAGTTCCCGGTGCTTGTGGCCGGGCTGGCCATCGCCTGCGGGCTATGGGGCCTGGTGGAACTGATGGGGGTGGCGCGTGCCACGACTCCGCATGCCTTCGACACGGAAATCCTGCTCGCCTTCCGCCATGCCGGGCAGCCGGACAGCCCGATCGGTCCGCTTTGGCTGCAAGGCGCGGTGCGCGATATCACCGCGCTCGGCAGCACCAGCGTGCTGGTGCTGATCACGACTGCGGTGATCCTCTATTTTCTGCTGATGCGCCGTCCGGCGACCGCACTGTTCGTGTTCGTTTCGGTGGCGGGCGGCCAAGCGGCGTCCAGCCTGCTCAAGTTCGAGGTCGACCGGCCCCGCCCCGATCTCGTCTCGCATCTCGTCAACGAGACCTCGCTGTCCTTTCCGAGCGGCCATGCGATGCTGTCGGCGGTGACCTATCTCACGCTGGGCTCGCTCGCCGCGCGCTTCCTGCCGAACCGCAGGACCAAGATCTTCGTGCTCGGCCTCGCCGTGCTCACCACGGTGCTGGTCGGAACCAGCCGCGTCTATCTCGGCGTGCATTGGCCGTCCGACGTGCTTGCCGGCTGGTGCGCCGGCTTTGCCTGGGCCATGTTGTGCTGGCTTGCAGCGCGCCTGCTGCAGCGGCGCAAAGTGGTGGCGGACAGCGAATGAGTGCTCATGTTTAAACTGTTTGTTATGATGCTTGAACCATCATGATATTTGGATTATCCATTGATACTGCAGACTCAGACAGGGGTTCTGGCCGATGATCACTGCCGCGCAGATGCGCGCCGCGAGGGCGTTGGCCGGTATCGACCAGAAAACGCTCGCCGAGCGCGCCGGGGTTTCGCTTCCGACCATCCAACGCATGGAAGCGAGTGAAGGTGTCGTCAGAGGCGTGGTCGATACGCTGATGAAGGTCATCCAGGCACTCGACGAGGCCGGGGTGGAGCTGATCGGCGAGAACCAGGCCAGCGAGCGCGGCGGCAGGGGCGTGCGCCTCAAGCCTGCCACGCCGCAGAACTCCCAAGGCTGAGCCGCACAAGAAGTCGCGACGGCGACCGCCGACAGCCCTGCCGACGATCCCGCCGCCTCTACGGAGCGGAAGAAGGCAGTTCATGGATCAGGTCCGGCGGTCAATCCACCCCCAGGCGCGGCCGTCCTTTGCCGAGCTGTTCACGCCCAAGCTGGTCACGGTGCTGCGCGAAGGCTACACGCTGGCGCATTTCAGGGCTGACGCCGTCGCGGGGTTGACGGTGGCCATCGTCGCGCTGCCGTTGTCCATGGCGATCGCCATCGCGTCCGGCGTGACGCCGGAGCGAGGCCTCTACACCTCGATCGTTGGCGGCTTCCTCATCTCCGCGCTTGGCGGCAGCCGCTTCCAGATCGGCGGTCCTGCCGGCGCCTTCATCGTGCTGGTAGCGGCGACGGTGGCGCGCGTCGGCGTCGACGGGCTGCTGCTCGCAACGATGATGGCCGGCGTCTTCCTGCTCGCCATCGGCTATCTCAGGCTTGGCACCTACATCAAGTTCATTCCCTATCCGGTGACCGTCGGCTTCACCGCCGGGATCGCGGTCATCATCTTCTCCGGGCAGATCGTCGAACTGCTCGGGCTGAAACTCGCCGGCAAGGAGCCCGGGCCGCTGGTGCCGAAGCTGACCGTGATCGGCGAGGCGATCGGCACGATCAATCCGGCCGCGACCTTCGTGGCGATGCTGACTGTCCTAACCATTGTCTTTTTGCGGCGCTGGCGGCCGAGATGGCCAGCGATGCTGATCGCCATCGGCATCGCCTCGCTGGTCGTGGGGCTGTTCGCCCTGCCTGCGGAAACGATCGGCACGAGGTATGGCGGCATCCCGCGGAACCTGCAATGGCCAGCCCTGCCGCCGGTCAGCCTTGAGAGGATGATCGACGTGCTGCCGGACGCGATCGCCTTCGCGCTGCTCGGAGCGATCGAGTCGCTGCTTTCGGCCGTGGTCGCCGACGGCATGAGCGGAAGGCGGCACCGCTCCAATTGCGAACTGGTGGCGCAAGGCTTCGCCAACATCGCGTCAGCCTTGTTCGGCGGCATTTGTGCCACCGGCACGATCGCTCGCACGGCCACCAACGTGAGGGCCGGCGCGCATGGCCCCGTCTCCGGCATGCTGCATTCGGCGATCCTGCTTGTCCTGATGCTTGCGGCGGCGCCCCTGGCCAGCTACATCCCGCTCGCCGCATTGGCCGGCGTACTCGCCGTCGTGTGCTGGAACATGTTCGAGAAGCAGGCTTTCGTCACGCTCCTCAGAGCCTCGCGTGGCGACGCGCTGGTGCTGATGGCGACGTTCCTGATCGTCATCTTCCGCGATCTCACGGAAGGCATCGTCGTCGGCTTCGCGCTCGGGTCGATCCTGTTCATCGATCGCATGGCCAAGTCCATCGCCGTCGAGGCCGATCTGCCGCTGGTGCCGGAGGACGTCGCCGATCGCGCCGCCACTTATGATTCAAGCCAGGCGGCCGACGCCGATACCGTCATCTATCGAATCTCCGGGGCATTCTTCTTCGGTGCCGCCTCGACCGTCGGCGCCGTGCTCGACCGCATCGCAGACCAGCGCAAGAATTTCATCCTCGATTGCTCGGCGGTGCCGTTCCTCGATTCGACGGCGGCAAACGTCATCGAGGGCGCCGCGCACAAGGCCGGACGCGCCGGCGTGCGCTTCATCATCGCGGGCGCCGCGCCCCAGACAAGGCGCATGCTGATCAACCACGGCCTCAAGCGGCCGCTGGTCACCTATGCCGCCTCGATTCGCGACGCGCGGGCGCAGCTGAAAGGACAATCGCAGTCCGCGTAGAGCGACATGTTCTCTCAAACTGCCGCTTCGATCGGCTCGGCAAGTTTCGGGTTGGCGCGCGCCGCGATCAGGCAGCCGGCGACGATCAGGCAAGCCCCGGTCAGCGTGGTCCAGGCCACCTCCTCGCCGAAGAAGAACCAGCCGAGCGCGATCGCCCAGATGAAGGCCGAGTATTCCGTTGGGATGAGATATTGCGCTTCGGCGCGGGCGTAGGCCCAACTCATCAGGAATTGCCCGGCAAGCGACAGCATAGCCACCCCGACGAGGTGAAGCCACAGGTCACTCGGCAGCGCGACGGCGAGCCACGGCGCGGCGAGACCAAGGATGACAGCGATGCAGAGGTTCTGGAACAGCATGATCTCGACCGGCTTGGCCAACAGCGCTTGCCGCCGCGCGAGGATCAGATTGTAGCCGTAGAACACCGTCGATACGAGCACCGCGGCCGTGCCCAGGAGCGCATCCTGCGAGTGGCCGGCCTGCCCGAACTGGCCGGCCAGAATGATCGCGACGCCGGCGATGCCGGCCAGCGACGCCCACACCGCCTGGCGCCGGATTCTCTCGCCCAGCAACAAGGCTGCGAGAAAAAGCGCAAACAGGGGCGCGACAAAGCTGAGCCCGATCGCCTCGGCGAGCGGCAATCTGGCGAGACCCCAAAAGAACGAAACCAGGACGATGCCGACGACCACGGCGCGCAGCGCATGCAGCCCCAGCACCGGAAGAGCGGGCTTCGAGCGCGGCCCCGCCGACCAGGCCGCGCCCGCGATCAAGGTCGAGACCAGGCTGCGCCACAGCACCGTGTTGTACACACCGACCGCGATGACCAGGGACTTCATCCCCGCGTCCATCCCGGACAAAAGGAAGATCGCCAGTGCGCATACGAGCACTGGGATCATTGGTGAAACGGCGGCGCCGGTCAGGCTGGATGTCTTCACGGCTTGGCCCATGTGACGGTTGCTGCCGGATATCCCGGAGCGAGCGGCTGAACCAGATGGCAGCCCCGTCGATATGGCGGTCCAGCCCCGATCGACCTCGTTCCCGCCGCAATCGTCCTCAGTCGAGCTTCAGCGCCGCGACCGCGCCTTCGTTCATCAGCGGAACATAGATGGTCGAGTTGCCGTCGGTGCCGATATCGGCGCTGCCCGGCTTGAAAGTGGCGATCGCTTCCGGCGCGGCGCCGCCCTTGTAGCGATAGAGCGTGCCGGTCATGTAGGCGGTGGCATAGATCGTGTCGCCGATGGTGACGACGCCGTCGAGGTCGGCAAAGTTTTGCGCGCCCGGCAGCGGCGTCACCTTCTTGCTGGCGAGGTCGACGGCCAGCAAGCCGCCCGGCGCCGCCGTGCTGAAATCGGGCTTGATGCCCTTGCCCCAGGACGCGACGATCAGCCGAGCGCCGTCGGCGAAGACGCCATTGGGCGAGGCGAGCAGCGCATCCTTGATGAACAGCTCCGGTTTGTCGCCGTCGATACGGTAGATCGTGTCGGCGAGCATATCCGTGAAATAGACCTTGCCCGAGGCATCGGCGGTCATGTCGTTGAGGAAGACGGCGCCGGGCACATCGATGGTAGAGACCAGCTTGCCGCTGGCAAGATCGACGACGCGGACCTTGGTGATGTCGGCGGCGTAAAGCTTGCCGCCGGCGATCGCCATGCCCTTGGGCGCGTCCATGCCGTCCACCCAATGGCGGCTGATGACCTTGCCGTCCAGCGACAGCAGCGACAAATAGCCGTTGCCGTCAGCTTCGCCCGGATTGCCGACGATGTTGGAGACGACGATGCGCTTGTTGGCGGCATCGACCAGCGCCGATTCCGGCTGCTCGAAGCCGCCGGCGCGCCAGATCTCGCCGGCCTCGGCGGTGGCAGCCGTTGCGATGCCGGCGATGGCGAGAAAGGTCGAAGCGATGAGGTTTTTCATGATGCTCTCCTGTGTACGGCCAAGAGCTAGGTTTTTCGATACTTTTCCGGAAGGCGGTTCGAGCGTAGTATCGAGGAGCGATACGAATTCGCGCAAACGAGGTGCATTCCATGAACGGGCCGATCTTCGAGGCGCTGAAACGGACATTGAAGGCCAAGGGCCTGACCTACCGGGCGCTGGCCGAGCGCATGGGCGTTTCCGAGCCGACAGTGAAGCGCATCTTCCATGAGCGCAACTGCAAGCTCGATCGGCTGATGCAAATCTGCGCCGCTGCGGACGTGGAACTGGAGAATGTGCTGGGCTCGATGAACCGGGGACCGGGACCGGCCAACCACGTCGCGCCGGAGATCGAGCGCAAGCTCGCCGCGCGGCCGGCGCTGCTCTTCGTCTTCATCATGCTGTCCGAAAAATTCACGCCCGAAGGCATCATGCGCTCACAGGGTCTCAGCGAAGCTTCGATGTTTCTTTATCTGCGCGACCTGGAAGAGCTTGGGCTGGTGGCGCTCGGGCGCGGCCTGTCGGCAAGATTGCTGGTCGAGACACCGATCCAGTGGGATTTCGAGGGGCCGCTGCGGCCGCATTTCGAGACCACCAACAAGAATTTTGTCGGCTGGGCGATAACCCATCTGGAACGGGAAGCGACCTTCGTCAGCTTCTCGCGGCGCATGCGGCCGGAAACGGCGGAGATGGTGCGGCGCGAGGCGGAGGAGCTGGCGGAGCGCGCCAGGCTGCTTGCCCATCACGACCAGCACACCACGCCGGAAGAGCAGCTCATCGGCTACAAATGGACCTTCGCCTTCGGCGCGACGCCGTTTCCGGCGATCATGCCGATCGGGCCGCATCCGCGCGATGCCGGCGCGCGGACGGATGCCGGGGCGAAAGCAAGGCGGCCGCTGCCGGCGTAGGCGTCAGGCCGCGGCCGAGCCGGCTTCCCCATGCGGCGGCGCGAGGTCGTCGCGCACCTTGCGCGCGAGCTTTCTGGCCGAGCGCTTGGGGCTGTCGCCGAACAATTCGGCGGCATCGGCAAGACAGGTCTTGCTGAGGCTTTTTTCCGCACGCTTCAAGAGCTTGCGCAGAAGCTTGGTGTCTTCGGGCGGACCGAGCGGCTCGCCAGCGGCGGCGAGCAGCGCGCGCATGACGAAGACGTCATGCAGCTCGCCCAGCCGTTCGCCAAGCTTGTCGACCGCCTTGCGGCGCGCCTTGATCGGCGCCGGCCACAGGCGGCCGAGCAGTGACAGATGCATCGAATGCGTCTTGGCCGCCTTGCGCAGGTTGTGAAAGTCATCGGCCTCGCCGCGCGAGCTCGCCTTATCCAGCGCCTTGTTCGCCCGCCGCAAGGCGGCGCGGGCGCCTTCGGCCAGTATGTCGGCCGCCTGCTCGGGCTGATCGGGGAGCGACAGCCGGTCGACACGCTCCAGCCCTTCCCGGCAGGCAGCGACCGCGGCGTTTATGGCAGCGTCGAGACCGGGGCCGGCATGGAGCTCATGCTGGCGCAGCACCAGCCGCTCGCGGACGGGATCGAGCCCGCCGGCCGCGGTTTCATCTGGAAAAGCGGAGGCCAGACGGTCGATGGTCTCGATGAGAGCGGTCGCCTCGCGCGGGCCGGCAAGCAGCGCCGACACCTGCTTGTAGCACTCGTTCTCGGTCTGGCAGAACGGTTCGTCTCCGGAACGAACCAGGCGCAGCAAGGCACGCACGCACTTAAGCCGCTTACGGCACTTGTGCAGTCCTTGCTCCGGCTTGTCGCGCGCCGTCTCGAGTTGGCCAAGCGCCTTGCCGATCTCGTCAGCCAATATGCGCCTGACCTCGCCGGTCAGCGGCAAGCGCGGATCGATGCGAAAGCTCATGCGGCTATCTCCGGAATCCCGCCGAGGGCCAGCGACGCGTTGTAAAACCTCGACTCACCGGTGACCTCGCGACCGAGCCAGTCGGGCAGCATTTCGTCAGGCACGTCCTCCGGCGTCTCCAACTCCGCGACCACCAGCCCCGAGAGCACTCCGCCGAACACATCGACTTCATAGAGATAGCCGCGGTGCCTAACATGGTGACGTGTCTTCTCGATGACACGCCCGATCGCGAAGGCCATCAATTCCTCGGCCTCGGCGAGCGGGATCGGATATTCGAATTCGTCGCGCTCGCGCGCCTTGTTGCCGAACTTCAGCGTCAGCGCGGCGGAGCCTCCGTCGCTGATGCGTACGCGAACCGTGCGTCCAGGCTGCGCGGCGACGTAGAACTGACGAATGCGGATATGCGCCTCGACCAGGCTGCGCCAGGCGGGATCAGCGACCAGGAACTTGCGCTCGACTTCCTTGCCCATGGCCGCGCACTAAAGCCCGCCCGCAGGAAGATGGCAAGCCGCGTTGGAATTCAATTTGACTTTAATCAATCGATTGATTAAATGGGTGGAATGAGCAAACAAACGAACGCCAAAGGGCCGCAACGCGAAGCCTCTCCCGCCGATCAAACGCGCGCGGCGCTGGTGCAGGCCGCGCTGAAGCTGTTCGGCCGGCAGGGCTTCGACGGCACCTCGACGCGCGAGATCGCGGCCGAGGCCAAGGCCAATATCGGCTCGATCGCCTATCATTTCGGCGGCAAGGAGGGGCTGCGCGCCGCCGCCGCCGACTTCATCGTCGAGACCATCCAGGGGATCGCCGGCCAGGCGCTCGGCGCACCCCAGCCGGCGGCCCCTTCGAGCCCGGAAGCCGCCCGGGCGCAGCTCTTTGCCGCGCTGGCGCGGATGGTCGGCTTTGTCGTGGCAAGTCCCCAGGCCGGCGAGATCGTACAATTCGTACTGCGCGAGCTCTCGCACCCGACGGCGGCGCTCGACCGCATTTATGCCGGCGTGTTCGAACCGACGCATCGCCGGCTGTGCCAGATCTGGGAGCAGGCGACCGGCGAACCGGCCGAGAGCGAGGCCACCAGGCTCACCGTGTTCACCATCATCGGGCAGGTCATCTATTTCCGCATCGGACGCGAGGCGGTGATGCGCAGGATGGGCTGGCGCGAGATCGGCGACAAGGAGGCCGCCAAGGTCGTGGCGGTCGCGACCGACAACCTCAGGGCAATGCTTGCGGCGCGCGACGCAGCCGCCGGCAGGAAGGTCAAATCATGAGCGTACTCTGTTCGCTGCCGCTCGCGGCCCAGCTGTTCGGCGCCTGCGCGCCGGCCGCCCCGCTTGCCGTCGGCTATGTCGAAGGCGAATATGTGCTGCTGGCGCCGATCGAAGTCGCGCAGGTCGAGACCGTGACGGTCAAGCGCGGCGACCGTGTCGAGCCGGGCGCGCCGGTGGTGACGCTGGAAAGCGCCGACGCCAAGATCGCCGTGGCGCAAGCCCAGGCCGCGCTCGCCCAAGCGCAGGCGCAGCTTGCCGACCTTAAGGTGGGCAAGCGGCCGGAAGAGATCGCCGTGCTCAAGGCGCAGGTGGACATGGCGAAGGCGCAGGCTGCCGACGCCAAACGCAAATATGACCGCGCCAGCGATCTCTACAAGCGCGGCACCGGCACCCAGGCCGATTACGACACGGCCTCGGCTTCGCTGGAGACCGCCAACGCGCAGGTCGGCCAGGCGGAGGCGAACCTTGCCGTCGGCGGCCTGCCGGCGCGGGCCGAAACGATCAGAGCTGCCGAGAACCAGGTCAAGCAGGCGCAATCGGAATTGGGGCAAGCCGAGTGGCGCCTGTCCAAGCGCGTGCTGGCGGCGCCTTCGCCCGGCCGCATCGACGACGTGATCCGCAATCCCGGCGATACGGCCGGACCGACCGCGCCGGTGATCTCGATGCTGCCCGACGGCGCGGTAAAACTCAGCGTCTATGTGCCGGAGACGGCCTTCTCCTCGGTCAAGGTCGGCACCCTGCTCAGCGTCCGTTGCGACGGCTGCGGGCCGGAGTTGAAGGCACGCGTCAGCTATGTGTCGCCCGATCCCGAGTTCACCCCGCCGGTGATCTACTCGCTCGAGAACCGGCAGAAGCTGGTCTATCTCGTCGAGGCGCGGCCGGAGGGCGATGCTCATCCCTTGCAGCCCGGCCAGATCGTCGATGTCGACCTGGCGGATATTGACAGATGAACGTCATCGACGTCCGTGGGTTGGTCAAGCGCTTCGGCGACAAGACCGTCGTCGACCATGTCACGATGGCGGTCGCCGAGGGCGAGATCGTCGGTTTCCTCGGGCCGAACGGCTCGGGCAAGACGACGACCATCCGCATCATGTGCGGGCTTTTGACGCCGGATGCGGGCGAGGGCACGGTGCTCGGCTTCGACATCCTTACCGACGCACTCAGGATCAAGCGCGAAGTCGGTTACATGACGCAGAAATTCTCGTTCTACGAGGATCTGACGATCGGCGAGAATCTCGAATTCGTGGCGCGGCTCTACCAGCTGAAGCCGGTCGAGGAGTATGTCTCGCAAACGCTGCAGGAACTCGGCCTGACGACGCGCCGCAACCAGCTCGCCGGCACGCTTTCCGGCGGCTGGAAGCAGCGGCTGGCACTCGCTGCCTGCATCATGCACAAGCCGAAGCTGCTGCTGCTCGACGAGCCGACGGCTGGCGTCGACCCGAAGGCACGGCGCGAGTTCTGGGACGAGATCCACCGCCTGGCCAGCGGCGGGCTCACCGTGCTGGTCTCCACCCATTACATGGACGAGGCCGAGCGCTGCCATCGCATCAGCTACATCTCCTACGGCAAGATGCTGGCCACCGGCACCGTTGACGAGGTGGTGAGGAATGCCGGCCTGACCACCTTCGTGTTGCAGGGACCGCGGCTCGACCGCGTGGCCGAGGCGCTGCAGGGGCGTCCGGGCGTCGACCAGGTGGCGCCGTTCGGCGCCACGCTGCATGTCGTCGGCTCCGACAAGGCAGCCCTCGAAAAGGCGCTCGCCGATGTCGAGAAGGAGCACAAAGGGGTGACGGTGGCGCCGGGCGAGACCAGCCTGGAAGATGTCTTCATCCAGTTCATGTCCGGCTCGAAGGACAACATGGCATGAGAGATGGCGTGAGAGCGATCTTTTCCTTCGCGAGACTCGGCGCGCTGCTGATCAAGGAATTCATCCAGATGCGGCGCGACCGCATCACCTTCGCCATGATGCTGGGCGTGCCGCTGATACAGCTGGTGCTGTTCGGCTATGCCATCAACAACGACCCGAAGAGCCTGCCGGCAGCACTCGTCGCGACCAGCAGCGATCCCTACACGCGGGCGATGGTCTCGGCGCTGCAGACCACCGGCTACTATCGCTTCGACCATGTGGCGCAAAGTGCGTCGCAAGCCGAGTTCCTGATGTCGCGCGGCGATGTCGCCTTCGTCGTCACCATCCCGGCCGATTTCGCGCGACGGGTGGAGCGCGGCGACAATCCGCAGATCCTGATCGAGGCGGACGCCACCGATCCGGCGGTGGCGAGCGGCGCCATCTCGACGCTGAGCACCGTCGCCGGCCAGGCGCTGCTGAGAGCGCAAGGCATGCAGGAAGCGGCCAAGGAGGCGGCGCGCGGCCAGCTCGATGTCGTCGTGCACCGGCGCTACAATCCGGAAGGCATCTCGCAATACAACATCGTTCCCGGCCTGCTCGGCGTCATCCTGCAGATGACCATGGTGATGATGACCTCGATCGCGCTGACGCGCGAGACCGAGCGCGGCACGATGGAAAACCTTTTGGCCATGCCGTCCAGCCCGCTCGAGATCATGCTGGGCAAGGTGCTGCCTTACCTGGTGGTCGGCGCGGTGCAGGTGGTGGTGGTGCTGGCGGCGGCGAAGCTCCTGTTTTCCATTCCCTTCATGGGATCGCTGTCGCTCCTGCTCTCGGCGGTGCTGGTGTTCGTGCTGGCGCTGGTGCTGCTTGGCTACACGATTTCGACGATCGCGCGCACGCAGATGCAGGCGCTGCAGCTCACCTTCTTCTTTTTCCTGCCCTCGATCATGCTGTCGGGCTTCATGTTCCCCTATCGCGGCATGCCGGGCTGGGCGCAGATCCTTGGCGAGATCTTTCCGCTGACGCATTTTTTGCGCATCACCCGCGCCGTCATGCTGAAGAGCGCGGAACTGCCGGCTGTGGCGACCGAGATCGGCTGGCTGGTGGTGTTCGTGGCGTTGTTTGCCGGCGTTGCGCTGGTGCGGTTCCGGCGGACGCTGGATTGAGCGGCGACTGGCCGATCAGGCCGCCGCCATGATCTCCGCGTAGGTGCCGAAATCGACATTGCCGCCGGAAAGCACCACCGCCACGCATTTGCCGGCGAGATCGATCTCGCCGGACGCGAGCGCCGCGAGCGCGACGCAGCCGCCGGGCTCGACCACCAGCTTCAAGCACGCCATGGCGTCGCGCATGGCTTGCGCCGTGGCCTTGTCCGAGACGGCGATGGCGCCGGCGAGGTTTTTGCGGTTGATCTCGAAGGTGATGGCACCGGGCTCGGCGGTCAGGATCGCATCGCAAATAGAGGCGTGGCCGGGTCGATTCGAGACCCGCTCACCCTTGGCGAGCGAGCGGCGCGTGTCGTCGAAATGCTCCGGCTCGACCGCCCAGATTTGCGTCTGTGCCGAGGCGTCCTTCACCGCGACGGAAATGCCGCTCGACAGACCCCCGCCGCCGCAGGGCACGACAACTGCGTCCAGGCTGACGCCCAGCGCCTTCACCTGGCGCACCAGCTCCAGCCCGATCGTGCCCTGGCCGGCAATGATGGCTGGATCGTCGAAGGGCGGCACCAGCGCCATGCCGTTCTCGATATAGGGGCGAACGATCGTCATGCGGTCGTCCTTGAAGCGGTCGAACGGCACCACCTCGGCGCCCATCTTGCGCACATTGCCGACCTTGAGCGCCGGCGCGTCCGCGGGCATGGCAATGACCGCCCTGACGCCGAACATGGCGGCCGAAGCGGCGACACCCTGCGCGTGATTGCCGGACGAAAAGGCGACGACGCCGCGGCTGCGCTCTTCTTCGCTTAAGCACGACAATTTGTTGTAGGCGCCGCGGATCTTGAAGGAACCGGTGCGCTGCAGCGTCTCCGGCTTGAACAGGATGCGGCCGCCATAGCGCTTGTTGAGCTCCGGCGATTCGATCAGCGGCGTTTCGACGATCAGCCCGGAAAGCCTGGCGGCAGCGGCGTGGATGTCGGAGATGCCGGGGAGGGCGGTCATGGTGGGCCTCGTGAGAATGATGCACATATGCTGCACGGAAAACGCCGCGGCGCGCCAACGAAAAAATGTGATGGAGACAATATTGGCGATGATAGCGTCGACGGCCGTCACCTTCGTCAGTCTCAGGCGGAGCAAGGAGCGAAGCGACGCGGGAATCCATGTCGGCACCTTCGCGATGCGAGCAGCCGAAGCAGAATGGACACTCTTCGCAGGTACTTCCAGAGCGCGCTCTCGCTTCTGCATTCCGTAATAAGGGGTCGCGGCATGGATCCTCGGGTCAGGCCCGAGGATGACGAAGCGAAGGGCGGCCGCTGCTCACCCCAGCAGCGCGCGCGTCCGCTTCTTGCCGCCGAGCTTGCGCCAGCTGTTGAAACGATGCGTGGCGGCAGCAAAAGAGATCTTCATCTGCTGGGCGACCGTGTAGCGCGACTTGCCGTCGTCGAACATGCGGTAGCAGCATTCGACGCCTTCCTCGGTCAGCTTGCCGTCCAGCGTCTTGTTGTGCGGATTGGCGGGGTCGAATTTTTCGGCCTGCTGCTCGACCAGGCCTCTGAGCCGCTGCAGGTCGGCCTCGATGCTGGCGATGAGATCGAGAACCGGCTTTGGATCGAATGCGTGCGGGGGCTTCTTGTCCGTCATCCCGTGTTTCCTTCGTTTTTGGCTAATGCGTTCCATATAGGTGAACATTCGGCAATAATGAAGGGTGCGAGCGGAAAGCTGGATCGACGAATTCTGCCTGTCCCGCGGCGTTCCCGATTGACCCTCGGCAAACGATTCCCTAGTTTAGAATCGTTCTAAACTAGGGTGATTTTCTCATGCTTTCCCGTGTTTTCGGCTTTGGCCGCCGCTCCTTCGATTCTCTGTCGGAGCAGGAAATCCTGGCGCTGGCGATTTCGTCGGAGGAGGACGACGGACGCATCTACCGGGCCTATGCCGACGGGCTGGCACAAGAGTTTCCACAATCGGCCAAGGTGTTCGAGGCCATGGCGGAGGAGGAAGACGGCCACCGCGATTCCCTCATCGAGCTTCACCGCAAGCGCTTCGGCGAGCGCATCCCGCTGATCCGGCGCGAGCATGTGCGAGGCTACTACGAACGCAAGCCCGACTGGCTGGTGCGGCCGCTCGGCATCGAGCATGTGCGCCGTCAGGCCGAGGACATGGAGCGGCAGGCTTATCGCTTCTATGTCGAGGCGGCCAAGCGCACCACCGATGCGTCGACCCGGAAGCTGCTCGACGAGCTGGCGGCGGCGGAACTCGGCCACGAGAACTCCGCGCATGAACTCGAACAGGAGCACGTCCCGGGCGAGGTGAAGGAGGAGGAAGCGACAACCGAGCAGCGCCAGTTCATCCTCACCTATGTGCAGCCGGGGCTGGCCGGGCTGATGGACGGGTCGGTGTCGACCCTGGCGCCGATCTTCGCCGCCGCCTTCGCCACCCATGCAACCTTCCAGACCTTCCTCGTCGGCCTCGCCGCCTCGATCGGCGCCGGCATCTCGATGGGCTTCACCGAGGTGGCTTCCGACGACGGCAAACTTTCGGGGCGCGGCTCGCCGGTGAAGCGGGGGCTCACCGTCGGCATCATGACGACGCTGGGGGGACTCGGCCACGCGCTGCCCTATCTCATTCCCTATTTCTGGACGGCAACGATCGTTGCCGCGATCGTCGTGTTCTTCGAACTGTGGGCGATCGCCTTCATCCAGAACCGCTATATGCAGACGCCGTTCTGGCGCGCCGCCTTCCAGGTGGTGCTGGGCGGCGCGCTGGTGTTCGGAGCGGGTGTGCTGATCGGCAATGCGTGAGGGCCGACCCTCCTTCTCCCCTTGCGGGCCAATTACGCATCAGGCCCACAGGGGAAGGGAGAGCCTCGTTTCACCCATTCACTATGCGGCTGTCTTCGGGCGCTTCAGCCCTTTCATTTAGCCCGTAATCGCGCACCACATGGGCGATGCGCAGACGATAGCCGGCAAAGATGCCGCCACGGCCGGCCTTCTGCGCCTGCCGGTGCTCCTCGGTGTTGCGCCAGGCCTTGACGGCTTCCTCGTCGCGCCAGAAGGACAGCGAGAGCACGCGCCTCGGATCGGTCAGGCTCTGGAAGCGCTCGACCGAGATGAAGCCATCGATGCCGTCGAGCAGGGGCTTGAGCTCGGCGGCGATGCCAAGATAGGCGTCACGTTTTCCCTCCGCCGGCTCGACTTCGAAGATGACGGCGATCATGCCTCTATCCCTTCTTTGACCGTTACGTCGGTGCGAAAGACCTGCCTCGGGCCATGCGGTGCCGAGACCAGTTTCAGGAAGATCCGGTCTTCCTTGAGAATGAATTTCTCGCGCCGCGCGAACTCATAGTTTGCCTTGCCGGCCGGGTCGGCGGCAAGCCGCGCGCGATAGGCTTCGTAGGCCGCGAGGTTCTCGATGTTGTAGGCCGCGTAAGCCGTGGTGGCCGAACCCTCATGCGGCGCGAAATAGCCGATCAGCTCGGCGCCGCAGCGCGGAATGGCCTGACCCCAGGCGCGCGCATATTGCTCGAACGCGGCCTTGCCGAAAGGGTCGATCTCGTAGCGGATGAAGCAGGTGACGGTCATTTCGGTCTCCTCGTCGATTGGCTTACTGGGTCGGTGGGCTTGCTGGCGGCGACGGTTCGACCACGGTCGAAACATCGCTTCACCGGCTGTGCTAGACGTTCTGGTGTCAGCAGCGTTTGCCGCGCTCCTTGAGCTCGCCCGAGAATAGTGCTTCCCTCACGGGGATGCTTCGATGAGGATCGAACTATGCGTGAAGGACCCGATATCGCCCGCATCGCCAGCCTGGTCGGCGACCCGGCCCGCGCCAACATGCTCAACGCGCTGATGGGCGGCACGGCGCTGACCGCGTCGGAGCTGGCGCTTGAAGCCGGCGTGTCGCTGCCCACCGCGTCCTCGCATCTGTCCAAGCTGATGGACGGCGGGTTGCTGACGCTGGCGAGCCAGGGCCGGCATCGCTACTACGGCCTTGCCGGCCCGCAGGTGGCGGGCATGCTCGAGGCGATCATCGGCGTCGCCGAGGCGGTCGGCCCGAAGCGGGTGCGGCCCGGCCCGCGCGACGCGGCCATGCGCGTGGCGCGGGTGTGCTACGACCATCTTGCCGGCGAGCAGGCGGTGGCGATGCTCGACCGTCTGGTCGACCGGAAGCTGCTGCTGCGCCAGGAGAACGAGATCAGGCTGTCGCCGTCAGCCATTTCGCATTTCGCCGCGCTCGGCATCGAGATCGACAGCAAAGCGAAGCGGCCGATCTGCCGCGCCTGCCTCGACTGGAGCGTGCGGCGCTCGCATCTGGCCGGCGCGCTGGGCGCCGCCATCCTCGACAAGGTCATCGTCGAAAAATGGGCGCGGCGCGACAAGGACAGCCGCGCCGTGGTGTTCTCGCCGAAGGGCAAGCAGGAGTTCGAGAGGGTATTTCTGGCGTGACGGACTGGCCGGCTCGGCTGCTGGCTAAGCCCGCTTGAGCGGTTTGCCCAACTTGAAGAAATCCGCCCACGGATCGGCCTTCTTCAGCTGCTTTAGCGTCGTGGCGTCGCCGAGCGGAAACGCATTGGGCGGCAGGCCCTTTTCGATCTCCGGCCAGGTCACCGGCATCGACACCGTCGCGCCCTTCTTGGCGCGCGAGGAATAGGGCGCGACCGTGGTCGCGCCGCGGCCGTTGCGCAGGTAGTCGACGAAGATCTTGCCGGTGCGCGCCTTCTTCGACAGCGTCGCCGTGTAGCGGTCGGGCGCGGCCTGCTCCAGGGCGCGGGCGAAATCATGGGCGAAGTCCTTCACCTCGTCCCATTCGGCGGAGGGCTTGAGCGGCACCAGCACGTGATAGCCCTTGCCGCCAGACGTCTTGACCAGGGTCGGCAGCGACAGGTCGTTCAGCTTGGCTCGGATGTCGAGGGCGGCGGCACGCACCGCCTCGACCCCGATGCCCTCGTCCGGATCGAGATCGAAGATGATCTGGTCCGGCTTTTCCAGTTCGTCGACAGTCGAGCCCCAGATATGAACCTCGACGACGCCGTATTGGACAAGGGCTGCAAGCCCGTCGAAATCCCTGATGAACAAGATCTCCTCGCCGTCGGTCGGATCGTTCATCCTGGCGATCTTGTCGCTCATGCCCGGTGAGGCATGCTTTTGGAAGAAGCGCTGGCCATGGATGCCATCCGGCGCCCGCACAAGGCTGAGCGGCCGGTTGACGACGAATGGCTCAATTCGCGGCCAGACCAAGGCGTAGTGATCGAGGAGATCCTGCTTGGAGACCTTTTCGTCGGGCCACAGCAGCTTGTCGGGATGCGACAGCTTCACCGAGGTCTTCGCCGTTCCGGCCGAGGTTTTTGTCTCGGTCCTGCCGCTGCTCGCCTTTGCTCCGCTTTTTGTCTTGCCGTCGGCTTGCTTCGGCTTTTCCTGCACCACGTCCTCCGCCGGCTTGTCCTCGCGCAGCCCCTGGAACGAGGCGTGGCGGATTATATGGTCGGATGTCCAGCTGCGGAACTCCACTTCGCCGACAAGCTCGGGCTTGACCCAGACGAGGCCCTTGCCCTTCGGCACGGCGGCAGAAAAAGGCGACTTCGTCGTCTTGAGGCTGTCGAGTTTTTTCTTAAGGTCCGCAGCCACCTTGCCGGAAAAGCCGGTGCCGACGCGGCCGGCATAGTTGAGCCTGCCGCTTTCATGATAGCCGACCAGCAGCGAGCGCAGGCCGCGCCCGGTCTTGTCCGACGGCAAGTAACCGCCGATGACGAATTCCTGGCGCAGCGTGCATTTCGATTTGATCCAGGCGAGGCCGCGGCCGCTGCGATAGGGCGCGTCGGCGCGTTTCGACACCACGCCTTCGAGACCCATGCGGCAGACATGCTGCAGCATGACGCTGCCGGGTTCCGCAAAATGATCGCTGAAGCGGACGGCGGATTGCTCCGACCGCTCGCCGAGCAGTTCGGCCAGCGCCTGCTTGCGCTCGACCAGCGGCTCGCGGCGAAGGTCCTCGCCATTGAGCCGCATCAGGTCGAAGACGTAGTAGATGAAGCGGTCGGTGCGGCCGGCCGAGAGATCCGCCTGCAGCATGGCGAAGGAGGACACGCCGCTGTCGGCCAACACGACGATCTCGCCGTCGATGATGGCGTCGCGGCATTTCAGTCCGGCAAGCTCGGCCACGACCGGACCTTCGAACTTCTTCGTCCAGTCAAGGCCGGTGCGGGTCAGCAGCCGGACATCGCTGCCGGCGATCTGCGCCTGCATGCGGTAGCCGTCGAACTTCACCTCATGCACCCATTCCTCGCCGGAAGGCGCATTCTTTTCGAGCGTCGCCAGCTGCGGCTCGACGAATTCGAGGCGTGGGGATTTTGCCTTGCCTGCAGCCGGCTTGTTGGAATGCCAGACCCTTGGTTTGGCGCCCTTGGCCGTCTTGCCTTCGCCGATCTCCTCGATGGTCAAGCCCGACTTTACCGATTGCGGCGCCTCTACAAGTATGTCTTCACCAGGGCGGGCGGCGGCGTCATTGGATTTGATCAGCAGCCAGTTGTCGCGCTTTTCGCGCGGGCGCGGCTTCAGCCTGACCAGATGCCAGCGACCGTTGAGCTTCTGGCCTTCGAGCTCGAAGTCGATATGGCCCTTCTTCATGCCCTTGGCCGGGTCGCCGTCGGGGATCCACCGGCCTTCGTCCCAGACGAGGACGGAACCGCCGCCATATTCGCCCTTCGGAATGGTGCCCTCGAAAGACGCATAGTCGATCGGGTGGTCCTCGACATGCACCGCCAGCCGCCTCTCGTGCGGGTCGAGACTCGGTCCGCGCGTGACCGCCCAGCTCCACAACACGCCATCATGCTCGAGCCGAAAGTCATAGTGGAGCCGCGTCGCGGCATGCTTCTGGACAACGAAGATGCCGCCGGCGTCGGTCTTCTTGCTGGGCGCGAGCTGGCCGGCCGGCTCCGAGGTTTTCCGGAAATCGCGCTTGGCGTGGTATTGCTCGAGGCCGGCCATGACATCGTGCTCCTATGCGGATCTGCGCCTGGACGTAGACGCCACGGCGACCTCCCTGGCAGGCGGGTGCCATCGCAACGGCCAAGGCTCCGCTTCGGTTCCGGGCAGGCGAAAGGCCGGCGGCTGTCCGCCGGCCTTTCGGGCTCACAATTAGTTATTCGGCAGCCTGCAGATTGACCTTGCTTTCCGCGATCTCGGTGAGCTTGCGGTCGGTCGCCTCTTCTTCCTTGAGGTTCTTGGCCAGCACATTGGCGCAGTCGCTGCGGCCGAGCTGCTTGGCCCAGGCGATCAGCGTGCCGTAGCGCGTTATCTCGTAATGCTCGACGGCCTGAGCCGAGGCGATCAGCGCGGCATCGAGGACCTCCTTGTCCTCCACGTCGCCGCTCACGTCGTCAGCCTCCTCGAGGATGCCGTCGATGGCGGGGCAGTTGACGGTCTTGGCCTTGACGCCATGCAGCTCGAATACCTGCTCGACCCGTTCGATGTGGCCCTTGGTCTGCGCGAGATGCTTCTCGAAACCGGCTTTCAATTGCGAATCCGTCGCCTTGTCGATCATCTTCGGCAGCGATTTCTCGATCTGTTTTTCGGCATAATAGATGTCGCGCAGCGTGTGGACGAACAGGTCGTCCAGCGTCTTGATGTCCTTCGAAAAGAAACCCATGGCGGTTGCCTTCCATGTCTGGTGTTGTCCGGAAGTTGCGCGGCCGGTCCGCCGCCAACGCGGCCGGGTTCGGCCCCGGCCTTGATCGATCAACGTCACCGCGCAGGGCAGGTTCCTGCCGGCGGACGACGCCGCACGGAGATTTCAAGCCACCTCGATGCGTGAAACAGAAGCGCGCCCAAGCGACATCGAGACGAAACATATGTGATGCAAAAGTCACACAAGCCGGAAACGCGACAAAAGGCGTGGAAAGACCGCGAATCAGCCGCATTCCAGCCACGATGCAACGCGTTTCGGACCAGAAATTAACATGGCGTTCACCGACTATTCACGCCTCAAGGCTATGATCCTCGCAATTCGGAAGGGACATCCGAAAACGGGACAGGGACAGGGAAAATGAACTTCTGGAACCACATCGCCGGCTATGCCGCCGCCATCCGCGAATTCGTCGCGCCGACCTATCGGCCCGAGCGCTATTACATGCGCGGCCCGGGCCCGGCCTGCGCACGCCGCGGCAACTCGCTCGGCATCGGCACGCACTGATCACTATGCTCGACAGCCGCCACAACAGCCGGATCTGCAAGCCGGTCGCCGACACCCGCGCCACGACCTATCGTGACGAGCGCCCCGCCGTCGTCGACGGCAGGCGTGCGACAACGCCGCGACTTTGACGCCGCCGCCGGCTGGCTTAGTGTCCCCCTAGCTTAGTGCCTAGGGGCACAAGCAGCCGGGGCCAACATGACCGACCTGTCCGAACAGAAACGTCCCCTTCTCCCAGGCCAAGCTTACGATGCCCGCCAGCCGCTGCTCGTGTTCGACGGCGTCTGTGTGTTCTGCTCGGGCTTCGTCCAGATCGTCCTCAAGATCGACCGGAACAAACGCTTCCGCTTCGCCACCGCGCAATCGCCGCTCGGCGAGGCGCTGTTTCGTGAGCACGGCCTGCCGACCGAGGATTACGACAGCAACCTCGCCATCATCGACGGCGCCGCCTTCACGAAGCTCGACAGTTTCGTCGCCGTCATGGCGGCGCTCGGCTGGCCGTGGCGCGCCGCGAGATTGCTGCTCGTCCTGCCGCGGCCGCTGCGCGACTGGCTGTACGACCGCATCGCCAAGAACCGCTATGCGCTGTTCGGCCGCAAACACAGCTGCGAGATCCCCTCCGCCGAGCTGCGGCAGCGGCTGATCAGTTGAGATCGGAGGGTCGGATGAAGCTTCTGATTGTCCGCGGTTACGGCACCTTCGGCGGACGCATCGTGCAGTTGCTGGAGAGCGAGCCGCGTCTGACCTTGCTCGTCGCCGGCCGCTCGCTCGCCAAGGCCGAGGCCTATTGCAAAGGACGAGGCGGCACCAAGTCCAGGCTCGTGCCGATCGCGACGCGGATTTTATCGCGGCTGGCTCGAACCCGCGCAGGCTTCGAGCACGACCGAATCCCCGGCCGTCCCGCTAAGTTCCAGGCAACTCGTGACCGTGCACAAGGTCCAGCCTTCCCCGGTTGCGCCGGAGGCCGCGAGCACCAGACGCGGCTGTGACCGGACCCTGGGAGCATAGACCCACCAGCCGTCCCGCAGCACCGAACCATCCGGCGGCTCCATGCCGGCGCCGGAGCCCTTGACGCGCGCTTCGACGACGCGCAGACCTGCCGGCGTCACCTTCCAGTCCTCCTGCCAGCGCGTCCGTTCCACCGAATGCGTCCAGGACAAGGTAAAGGCGGCAACGACAAGCGTCACCGTCTTGCCGGCTGCGAGGATGCACAGGCTCATGCAGGGCCGGCCGCGGATGCCTGGCGCGCGCGCCAGCAGTGCCAGCCGATCCAGAGCAGCGCCAGCGCCCAGCCGGTTTCGTCGGTGAGCGGCAGCGCCGCCACCAGCAGCACGCCGGCGGCGAAGGCGACAAGGCGCTCCCACCAGGCCATGCGGCGGGCGAGGAAGCCGACGGCGGCGGCGCCCCAGAGCACGATGCCCATGCAGGCTTTGGCGACGATGTAGGCGACCTCGACCGGATAGCCGAACGAAGCCGCGATCGGGCCTGCATCCTGCAGCATCAGCGCCGGCGTGTAGACGGCCATGAACGGCACGACGAAACCGGCGATGGCGAGCTTGGTCGCCTGGATGCCGATCTTCAGCCCGCTTTCCTTGGCCATGGGCGCCGCGGCGAAAGCGGCGAGCGCCACCGGTGGGGTGAGATCAGCCATGATGCCGAAATAGAAGACGAACATGTGGCTGACGATGAGCGGCACGCCGAGCGACAGCAGCGCCGGGCCGGCGAGCGAGGAGGTGATGATGTAGTTGGGGATGGTGGGGATGCCCATGCCGAGCACCAGGCAGGTGAGCATGGTGAGCAGCAGCGACAGGAACAGATTGTTCTCGCCGATGGAGATGATCCAACCGATGAAGGTCGAAGCGATGCCGGTCAGCGTCAGCGTGCCGATGACGATGCCGACGATGGCGCAGGCGATGCCGACAGGCAGCGCGTTCTTCGCCCCTTCGGCAAGCGAGTCGACGCAGATGCGCAGCGTCTCGCGACCGCCCTTGAAAGTGACGCAGGCGACAATGAGCGCCGCGATGACGAGGCCGAGGATGTTGACGCCGAAGCGCATGAAGGAGGCGGCGGCAAGGCCGAGCGCCAGCCAGAAGACGACGCGGAAGGCGAACGGTCCGATCAGCGCCGCCAGCGGCGTGCCGAGGATCAGCACGATGGTCAGCGCCAGGCCCATGGTGCCGGCGAAGATCGGCGTATAGCCGGCGAAGAGCAGGTAAACCAGCACGGCAAGCGGCAGCACCAGCGGCCAGTGCTGCCGCACCGCATCCCAGGGATTGGGCAGCTCAGCCTTGGCCATTCCGTGCAGGCCGGCCTTGCCCGCCTCCAGATGCACCTGCCAGAAACAGGCGCCGAAATAGAGCAGCGCCGGAATGATCGCCGCCTTCACCACCTCGGCGTAGGGGACGTTCAGCGTCTCGGCCATGATGAAGGCGACCGCGCCCATCACCGGCGGCATGATCTGGCCGCCCATCGAGGACGTTGCCTCGACAGCGCCGGCGAAGGCCGAGCGGAAGCCGAAGCGCTTCATCAGCGGAATGGTGAACTGGCCGCTCGCCACGACATTGGCGACGCCCGAACCGGAGATGGTGCCCATCAGCGCCGAGGAGAGCACGCAGACCTGGGCCGGACCGCCACGCCAGGAGCCGACCAGGCCAAGCGCGAAATCGTTGAACAGCGCGATCATGCCGGCGCGTTCGAGGAAGGCGGCGAAGACGACGAAGATGAAGATGTAAGCCGCCGAGACATAGACCGGCGTGCCGTATATGCCTTCGGTGCCGAAGGCGAAGGTGTCGACGAGCTGGGCGAAATCGTAGCCGCGATGGATGAAGGGCGGCGGCAGGTGATTGCCGACGAAGCAATAGGCGAGGAAGATGAAGGCGATCACCGCGAGCGGCAGCCCCATCAGCCGCCTTGCCGCTTCGAAGACGAGCACCACCAGCAGCGTGCCGACGATCAGGTCCGGCGTGGTGAGGAAGCCGGAGCGGCGGATGAGGTCGGCGTAGAAGACCCAGTTGTAGAGGCCGGTGCCGAAGCCGAGCGCGCCGAGCGTCCAGAACGCGGCCTTCGCCGCTACGCCGGTGGCGCGCAGGTTGGCGATCAGGCCGAAGCCGAGCAGCAGCAGGAAGCCGACATGCATGGCGCGCACCACCTGGCTGGGCAGGCTGCCATAGGCGGCGATGTAGATCTGGAAAACGGAGAAGGCGACGGCAATCAGGAAGGCCGCCTTGCCGGCGATGCCGCCGCCGAAGCCCGGCGGCAGGCCTTCGACCTGTTCTTCGGCGACGGGGAGATGAAAAGTGGTCGAATTGCCGTCGGTAGTTGTTCCAGGCGTTGCTTTGCTCATCCGACGCGCTCCAAAGCAGATTGCCGCGCCATCCTCGCTTACTTGATCAGCCCTTTTTCCTTGTAATATTTCTCCGCGCCGGGATGCAGCGGCACCGGCATGCCGTCCAGCGCCTTGGCCGGATCGATCGCCTTGGCGGCGGCATGGGCGGCGGCGAGCTGGTCGAGATGCTCGAACATCAGCTTGGTCATCTGATAGGCGGTCTCGTCGGAAACATCGGCCCGGGTGACAAGGAAATTGCCGACCGCGGCGGTGGCGACATCCTCGGTCTGGCCCTCATAGGTGCCCTTGGGAATGATCACCGAAAGATAGGGCGAGCCGATCTTGGCGACGTCCTCGGCCGGCACGGCGACGACGTTGATTGGCACCGAAGTGGCGAGATCGCGGATCGAGGCGACGCCGAGGCCCGCCGATTGCAGCGTGGCGTCGAGCTGCCGGTTCTTGATCAACTCGACCGACTCGGCGAATGGCAGGTACTCGACCCGTCCAAGATCCTCATATTTCAGCCCGGCGGCGGCGAAGATGGCGCGGGCGTTGAGCTCGGTGCCGGAGGCGGGCGCGCCGACCGACAGGCTCTTGCCCTTGAGGTCGGCGAGGGTCTTGATGCCGGACTCCTTGCTGGCGACGATCTGGATATAGTTCGGATAGATGGCGGCGATGCCGCGCAGCTTGTCGAGCTTGCCGGGGAAGCCGGCTTCGGTGTTGCCTTCGGCGGCGAGCTTGACGGAATCGCCGAGCGCGAAGGCGATCTCGCCCTTGCCCTGCTGCAGCAGGTTGAGGTTCTCGACCGATGCCTTGGTTGCCTGCACCTGGGTGCGGGCGCCTTCGATGCCCTTGCCGTAGATTTCCGACAGCGCGACGCCGAGGGGATAGTAGACGCCCGACGTGCCGCCGGTCAGCACGGTGATGAATTCCTGTGCCCCGGCCGACATCGCGCCGAGGCCGAGCGACAATGCCAAAGCGCCGGCGGCAACAAATTTCGTCCTGAAATCGAGCATTTGGTTTCCTCCTCCTGATGGTCGCGCCGCGCCGCCTCTGCCGGCGCGAAGCTGGGAGTTTAGACAGGAGACGCCAAATGCCAACCCGCAATTGCAGCCATTAGACGAACGATCGAGGGGTGGCGAAAGCGCCGGCTTGCGCTCGATTGCTTTGGAGGCGAAAGATTTCCGCGGCGCCTGTCGAAATCGGCCGTGGCCGCACGACATAGGTCGGCCCGCGACGACGCGGCCTTCGAGAAAACGGAGAAGACGATGCGATACATGCTTTTGATCTACAATGACGAAGCGGCAATGGCGAATGCGCCGCGCGACAAGACCGAACAGACGCTTGCCGCCTACGGTGCCTATACCGAAGCCTTGAAGAAATCCGGCGCGTACCTCGCCGGCGAAAGGCTGCGTCCGACCCAGGCGGCCACTTCGATACGGCTCGCCGACGGCAAGACCAATGTGCTCGACGGTCCCTATGCCGACACAAAGGAACAGCTTGCCGGCTTCTACATGATCGAAGCGACCGACATCGACACCGCGATGGAATGGGGCGCGCGCTGCCCGGCAGCCAGCACCGGCACGGTCGAGGTGCGGCCGATCTGGGAAATGACCGACTACCGGTCCTAGCAATATGGACAAGCGCCCGGAGACGGCGCGGGCGGCGGCTGAGGCGGCCGCCCGGCAGAGCTACGGCAAGCTGGTTGCCTATCTCGCTGCTCGCATGCGCGACGTTGCCAGCGCCGAGGACGCGCTGGCCGACGCGTTCGCCGCCGCACTGGAGCGCTGGCCGAAGAGCGGCGTGCCCGAAAAGCCGGAGGCCTGGCTGCTGGCGGTGGCGCGCCGCCGCGACGTCGACGCCGTGCGGCGGCGGCTGACCGGCGAGGCGGCCCGCGGCCACCTGCAACTGATTGCCGAAGAGGCGGAGGCGCGCATGACGCACGAGGATTTGCCCGACGAGCGGCTGAGGCTGATGTTTGCCTGCGCGCATCCGGCGATCGAGGCCAGCGTACGCGCGCCGCTGATCCTGCAGACCGTGCTTGGCTTCGACGCCGCAACCATCGCCTCGGCCTTTCTGGTCTCGCCGACGACGATGGGCCAGCGCCTGGTGCGCGCCAAGAGCCGCATCCGCGAGGCCGGCATCCCCTTCCGGGTACCGGAGCGGGCCGAGCTCGGCGAGCGGCTCGAGGCGGTGCTGGAAGCGATTTACGCCACCTTCGCCGAGGGCTGGTCGGATCCGGCCGGCACCGAGACGCGCCGACGCAACCTGGCCACGGAAGGCATCTGGCTCGGCCGGCTGGTCGCGTCGCTGATCCCGGACGAGCCGGAAACGCTCGGGCTCCTGGCGATGATGCTTTTCGCCGAAGCGCGGCGCACGGCACGCCGCGACCCCGACGGCGACTTCGTGCCGCTGGCGAAGCAGGACGTGGCGCTTTGGGACGACAAGCTGATCGACGAGGCGGAAGCGCTGCTCAGGCGCGCCGCGATCAGGGGAACCATCGGCCGCTACCAATTGGAGGCTGCGGTCCAGTCGGCGCACACGGCAAGGCGGCGGAGCGGCCGCACCGACTGGGCCGCGATCCGCCAGCTTTACGACGCGCTGATGGCGATTGCCGGTTCGCCGGTGGTGGCGATCAACCGCGCCGTGGCGATCGCTGAAGCCGAGGGCGCAGCCGAGGGTCTTGCCGCGCTCGACGAGATCGGCGGCGATAAGCGGGTTGGCGAGTACCAGCCCTATTGGGCGGCGCGGGCCGAGCTCTTAGCCAGGCTCGGCAGGACGGCCGAGGCCGCCGAGGCTTACGACCGGGCGATCGGCCTCGAGCGCGATCCGGCCTTGCGCCATTTCCTGCAGGCCGAGCGGGGGAAGCTAGTCCGCAACTGAGGCGAGACACCAGTTCTCGCAACTAGTCCTGCGGCCACATCTCATGAGAAAGGTTCAGTTTCCGCATGATCGCATGCTGGCGCAACTTGCCCCACAGCCGTTCGATGTTCGGCCAGGCCACGCGAGCGCTCGTGGTGTCGGGATGCCAGGCCACCAGCATCACGAGATAGATGTCGACAAGCGAAAGTTCCTCACCGGCCAGCCACTCACGGCCGGCGAGCACGCTGTCGACAATGGCAAAGCCGCGATCCATTTCCGCGATAGCCGCCTCCTTGACCACCTGCACGCTATCGGCGTCGGCCGTGTACCGGTGGGGGTAATAGAGCCTCAGGATCGCGGGATAGAGCGCCGACGACATGAAGGCCATCCAGCGCAGGAAATCGGCGCGCGCCGGCGAGCCCGCTTGCGGCGCCAGATGCGCTTCTGGATGACGCTCGGCGAGCAGGATGCAGATCGCGGCCGATTCGGTCATCGACCGACCGTCGGGCAATGTCAGCGCCGGCACCTGGTTCAACGGGCTGATGGCGAGGAAAGCCGGATCGGGCGGATCCTTTTTCGGCACGTCGATCTGCCGGAAAGGCGCGCCGGCCATGGCCAGGGCCGCCTCGACGACGAAGCCGCCGCTGCCGGGACGCGTGTAAAGCTTGTACATAAAATCCTCCCGCCGGCCGATTCGAGGCCGGCGGCGATTTGAACCGGAAGCGGCGCCTTCCTCAAGCCGGGCTCCGCTTGCCACAGACGCTTTTTGAGCGATCCAGCTTGCATCATCCCGGGAGCGCCGCTGGCCGCAAGCTCTTGAGATTGGCCGTGGCGTTCCCGACTTCGTCATCCGCGGGCGGAGCAAGGAGCGAAGCGACGCGCGCAGACCCGAGGATCAATCCCGTGACGTCTCCACGTCACAAGCGTTGCGGTTCATTCTGCGGAGGAACAGCGGCTCCGTTAATCTCTGATAAGACAGATGGTATCCACTCTGAACCGTGGCATTTCCTGGCCACCGTCACGGCATGACTCCCAGGGTCGACGCGACGGAGCTTCGCTCCTGCTTCGCCCTGGGATGACGACCGCGAGGGGCTGAAGCCATTCTTAGAGGTATGAGCGCCTAGGCCCCCAGCCCGTCGAACAGGATCGTCGAGAGATAGCGCTCGGCGAAGGACGGAATGACGACGACGAGGTTCTTGTCCTTGTTTTCCGGCCGCGAGCCGACGACGATCGCCGCCTGCAGCGCGGCACCCGACGATATGCCGACCGGCACGCCTTCGAGGCGGGCGACGAGGCGCGCATTGGCGACCGAATCCTCGTTCGAGACCCTGACGATCTCGTCATAGATCGTGGTGTCGAGGATCTTGGGCGCGAAGCCGGCGCCGATGCCTTGAATCTTGTGCGGGCCGGGCTGGCCGCCGGAGAGCACCGGCGAGGCTTCCGGCTCGACTGCCACCACATGCAGCGAAGGCTTGCGCTTCTTCAGCACCTGGCCGACGCCGGTGATCGTGCCGCCGGTGCCGATGCCGGCGACGAAGATGTCGACCTCGCCATTGGTGTCGTTCCAGACCTCCTCCGCCGTGGTGCGGCGGTGGATTTCCGGATTGGCCGGATTCTCGAACTGCTGCGGTATGATGGCGTTGGGCAGCGTCGCGGCAAGCTCGTCGGCCTTGGCGATGGCGCCCTTCATGCCTTTCGGCCCTTCGGTGAGCACCAATTCGGCGCCGAGCAGCGCCAGCATCTTGCGACGTTCGACCGACATTGTCTCCGGCATGGTGAGGATCAGCTTGTAACCCTTGGCGGCGGCGGCGAAGGCCAGCGCGATGCCGGTGTTGCCGGAGGTCGGTTCGATCAGCGTGGTCTTGCCCGGCGCAATCTTGCCGGCCTCCTCCAGAGCCTCGATCATCGAGACCCCGATGCGGTCCTTGACCGAGGCGATCGGGTTGAAGAATTCGAGCTTGGCCAGCAGGTTGGCGACGATGCCCTTCTCCTTGGCGAATTTATCCAGCCGCACCAGCGGCGTGTCTCCAATCGTCTCGGTGATCGAGTTGAAGATGCGGCCGCGGCCGGGGACACGCGCGGAGGTGACGGGCTTGTTCATTGGTTTCGCTCCCAAGGCAAAGGCATAGGCAAACAGAATAAGGCTTTCAGCCGCGCAAGATAGGCTGCCCGCCGAAAATATCCGAGTGGGGCGGCTGCTGAAAACCTCCCCGCGCCGGAATGCATTTTCCGGATCGGCCCGTTTTGGGGATGCTTTCCCCGAAATGGGGGCCGGTTGAGAATGCAGCCTATTGACGGGCCGCGATGGCGGCTGCCGCTCCCATCATGAAGCCGGCGGCGGTGCGGTTCAGCACCTTGAGCGCGCGCGGCGACTTCAGGAACCAGCGCGCCTTGGCAGCCAGCGCCAGATAGGGGACCAGCACCACGAACAGGACGACGACGGTCAGCGCGACGAGTATGCCGTAGTCGGCCGGCGTGATCGTCTTCAGATTGACGATGGTCGGCGTGATGGCGAGATAGAAGATCATCGTCTTCGGGTTGCCGAGCGTCACCGTCAGCCCGGCGATGAAGCTCGACGCCAGGCCGCTCTTGCTCTTCCGCGCCTCGACCGTTTCGGGCGAGATGCCGCTCGTCCAGAAGCGCCAGGCAAGGAAGGCGAGATAAGCGACGCCCGCCCATTTGATGGCGAGAAACACCATGCCGAAGGTCTGGGCGACGAAGGCGAGGCCAAGCACGACGGCGGTGAGGTAGGTAATGTCGCCGAGCATGAGACCGAACGACATAGCCAGCGACGAACGGAAGCCGGAGCCGAGCGCGCGGGCAACAAGCGCAGTCACGCCGGGGCCCGGAATGGCGGCGGCGACGCCGAGGGCGGCGCTGTAGGCGAGAAATCCTGTCAGTGTCATGGCTTGAACCCAGCGCTATCCCGAGATCGCGATCCAGAGCGGCGGCCTCTTACCACGGCGTCGGGGCGGCGTTAATTGCCTTGCGGCCGGATTCGGTTGCACCAGCGCCGCTTCAGGACCGGCCGTCGCCGTAGGTGACGCGCCATATCGTGCCGTTGCCGTCCTCGGTCAGGATCAGCGATCCATCCTTCGCCACCGCGACACCGACCGGCCGGCCCCAGACCGCATCGTCCGCGATGACGAAGCCGGTGGCGAAATCCTCATACTCGCCGGTCGGCTTGCCGTCCTTGAACTTCAGCCGCACCACCTTGTAGCCGGTGCGGACATTGCGGTTCCACGAGCCGTGCAGGGTGACGAAGGCGTCGCTCTTATAGTCGGCCGGGAAGTTGCCGCCCTCGTAAAAGGCGATGTTGAGCGGCGCCGAATGTGCCTGGATCAGCACGTCCGGCACCGTGACCTTGCCGGCGAGATCGGGCCGCGCGCCTTTGTGGCGCGGATCCTCGTTGTCGCCGATATAGTACCAGGGCCAGCCATAGAAGGCTCCCTCCTTGACGGCGGTCGCATATTCGAAAGGCACGTTGTCGCCGAGCTCGTCGCGTTCGTTGACGACGCACCAGAGCGCGCCCGTGGCCGGCTGCACCGTCATGCCCGAGCAGTTGCGCAGGCCGGTGGCGACCATCCTGCGGTTCTTGCCGTCAGGATCGAAAGCGAGCACATCCGCTCGGCCTTCCTCCGCGCCCCAGGTAGCGCCGAGCGGTGCCGATCTCGCCCATTCTTCGACGCCGCCCTTCGGCCTCGCTCCCATGCCCTCTGCGGTATTCGAGCCCGAGCCGACCGAGAGATAGAGCGTCTTGCCGTCGGGCGAAAAAGCGATGTCGCGCGTCCAGTGATGGCTCGACGGGATGTCCGAGACGATCGTTTCGGGCTTGCCCGAAGCTTTGAGGTCGCCGTCGCGATAGGCAAAGCGGACGACGCTGTTGCTGTTGGCGACATAGACCCATTGCGGCTTGTCGCCCGGCGGATAGAAGGCGATGCCGTAGGGCCGGGTCAGGCCTTTGGCAAAGACCGACTTCTCGGCGGGCTTGGCGCTGCCTTCGGCCAGTCGATAGACGCGGACCTGGTTCGCCCTGCTGTCGGCGACGAAGAGATCGCCGTTCGGCGCCGTGCGCACGACACGCGGGCTGCTGATGCCCGAAGCCACCAGCTCGGCCGAAAAGCCGGGTGGAAGGGCTGGCTTGGCATCCTCGGGGCGATCGGTGACACCGCCGCCGTTCGAGGCGGATTCGGCGACATTCGGCTTCGGGAGATCGTCGGGCCTGATGAGGCGCCGCACGCCGGGCCGGTCGGCCTTCCAGTCACCGAAGGCCTTTTTGCCGGTGAGCAGGGGCTGGTCGGCCTGCTGCGCGACGGCGCCGGAGACCAGGAGCAAGGCGAGGGCGGCAAGGCCGGCAATGCGTATCATGCTGTTCTCCGTTATTCGCCATCGTGCATCAGCAACCAGACAGCGAATATCGGGCAGGCTCTCCAAAAGAGAAGCCGGGCATGCAAATTTTGACGGGAAGCGCCGGCAGTTCAGCTCTCTTCGATATCCAGATCGTCGTCGAGCTGCTTTTCCAGCGCGACCAGATCGGCCGGCAGCGGCAGGCCCATGGCGCGCATTTCCCTGAGCTTCTCGCGCAGTAGCTCCTGGATCTCGTGATCGTCTTCCGGCTGGTTCACCATCTCCTCGAGCAGCAGGCTGATCTGGGCCTTGAACGATTCCAGCGCCATTTCCACCCTCCTTGCGACGTTTCCCGCTCGCCTACCTCAACATGCGCGAAATCAACTGGGCCGTATAGTCGACCATCGGGACGATGCGGGCATAGTTCAATCGCGTCGGGCCGATGACGCCGAGCGCGCCGACGACGCGTGCATCCTTGTCGCGATAGGGCGCGACCACGAGCGAGGAACCGGACAGCGAGAACAACTTGTTCTCCGAGCCGATGAAGATGCGCACGCCCGGACCGTCCTCGGCGAGATCGAGGAGCTGCAGCAGTCCGTCCTGCGTTTCCAGATCCTCGAACAGATGGCGCAGCAATTCGAGATCGGCCTGGGCGGTGACGTTTTCCAGAAGATTGGCGCGGCCGCGCACGATGAGGCGCGCCGGCAGGCCGCTTTCGGCGCCGGCCCAGACCGCGAGGCCCTTCTCGACCAGTTCCTGCGACAGCGTGTCGAGAGCCGCCCTGGTCTCGTCCTTGATGCGCGCGATCTCGACCCGGGCCTCGGCCAGCGTGCGGCCGCGGATATGGGCGTTGAGGAAGTTCGAGGCCTCGTGCAGCTGCGAGACGGTGATACCGGCAGGCAGGTCGACAACGCGGTTCTCGACATCGCCGCTCTGCGACACGAGGACGGCGAGCGCCTTGGTGGGTTCCAACTGGATGAACTCGATGTGCTTCAGAGCCACCTCGTTCTTGGCGGCGAGCACCAGGCCGGCGCCGCGCGACATGCCGGAGAGCATCTGGCTGGCCTCTGTCAGCATATGCTCCAGCGTCGCGCCCGAGCCCGAGGCACGCACCTGCGCCTCGATGACGCGGCGCTCGTCGTCCGACAGATCGCCGAGCTCCATGAAGGCATCGACGAAGAAGCGCAGGCCGGTCTGGGTCGGCAGGCGCCCGGCCGAGATATGCGGCGCGTAGATCAGCCCCAGATGCTCAAGGTCGCTCATCACGTTGCGGATGGTGGCCGGTGACAGCGACGACGGCAGGATGCGCGACAGGCTGCGCGAGCCGACCGGCTCGCCGTCGCGCAGATAGGAATCGACAATCCGCCGGAAGATGTCGCGCGAGCGCATGTCGAGCGACTGAAACACGGGCGGCTGCGATGCGGGATCGACTGCCTTGTTCATTCCAGCGAAAAACCTCCTATCGAAAGATATAGACTTAAGCCTCCCTGGCGCAACCCGGGCCATTTTCGCTTGCGCCGTTTCCTTGGCGCCCTTTTCCTTTGCGCCATCCGTCGCATGCGTCTACAAGCCGCCGACGAATCCAAAACCAAGGAAAGAAGGCCGAATGCGCCCCTCCAAACGCCAGCCCGACGAAATGCGCGCCATCTCCTTCGAGCGCGGCGTCTCCAAGCATGCCGAAGGCTCGTGCCTGGTGAAGTTCGGCGACACGCATGTGCTGTGCACGGCGAGCCTGGAGGAAAAGGTGCCGGCCTGGATGCGCAATTCCGGCAAGGGCTGGGTTACGGCCGAATACGGCATGCTGCCGCGCTCGACGGGCGAGCGGATGCGCCGCGAGGCTTCCGCCGGCAAGCAGGGCGGCCGCACGCTGGAGATCCAGCGGCTGATCGGTCGTTCGTTGCGCGCCGTTGTCGACCTGCAGGCCCTGGGCGAACAGCAGATCACCGTCGACTGCGACGTTATCCAGGCCGACGGCGGCACCCGCACCGCCTCGATCACCGGCGGCTGGGTGGCGCTATACGATTGCCTGCGCTGGATGGAAGCGCGCCAGATGGCCAGCGTTTCCAAGGTGCTCAAGGACCATGTCGCGGCGATCTCCTGCGGCATCCATGACGGACAGCCGGTCATCGATCTCGATTATCTCGAGGATTCCTCGGCCGGCACCGACGCCAATTTCGTCATGACCGGCAAGGGCGGCATCGTCGAGATCCAAGGCACGGCGGAAGGCGAGCCCTTCTCCGAAGAGCAGTTTTCGGCACTGATGGGACTGGCCAAGAAGGGTATTTCTCGGCTGGTCAGCCTGCAGCAGATGGCGGTGGCGTAGGTTTTCGAATGCCGAGCCTAGGCACCCCCCTCTGGCCTGCCGGCCATCTGCTCGACAGGGCAGAGGGGGGCGCCTCGTGACTCCCTCCGCGATTCTGGAATCAGCGCTCTACGTCACAGATCTAACCGCTGCCGAAGCCTTCTACCGCGACATCCTCGGCCTGGATCCGCTGGGCAAGGTCGAAGGCCGCCACGTCTTCTTCCGCTGCGGCAACGGCGTGCTGCTCATCTTCAATGCCGAGGCGACGAAAATTCCGCCGGCGCCCGACGCCAAGCTGAAGGTGCCGCCGCACGGCACGGTCGGCGAAGGGCATCTTTGCTTCACCGCGACTGCGGCCGAGATCGCCGAATGGCGCAAGCATCTGGCGGCCAAGAACATCGCCATCGAAAGCGATTTCGAATGGCCGCAAGGCGGACATTCGATCTATATCCGCGACCCTTCGGGCAATTCGATCGAGTTCGCCGAACCAAGGATCTGGGGTCTCTGATGCATTCTTTGAACGGACAAAAGATCGTCGTCGCCAGCCACAATGAAGGCAAGCTGCGCGAATTCGCCGACTTGATGGCCCCGTTCGGCTTCGAGGCGAAGTCGGCCAAGGAATACGGCCTGCCGGAACCGGACGAGACCGGCACGACCTTCGAGGAGAATGCCTATATCAAGGCCTATGCCGCGGCCAAGGCCACCGGCCTGCCGGCGCTGTCGGACGATTCGGGGCTCTGCGTCGACGCGCTCGACGGGGCGCCCGGCGTCTACACAGCCAACTGGGCCGAGACGGCGGACGGCACACGCGATTTTGGCATGGCCATGCAGCGCACCGAAGTGGCGTTGCAGGAGGTCGGCGCGACCGAGCCGGCGCAGCGCACCGGCCGTTTCGTCGCCGTCATTTGCCTCGCCTTTCCCGATGGCGAGGCCGAATATTACCGCGGCGAGGCCGAAGGCACGCTGGTCTGGCCGCCGCGCGGCACGCTCGGCTTCGGCTACGATCCGGTGTTCCTGCCCAACGGCTTCGCCAAGACTTTTGGCGAGATGAGCGCCGAGCAAAAGCATGGCTGGAAGCCCGGCCAGGCAACAGCCCTGTCGCACCGCGCCCGCGCCTTCCAGAAGTTTGCCCAGGCCCGCTTGGATTTGGCGCGGCTGGATCTGGCGCGGCTCAGGTCAAAATGATTGGGACAGGCCAGACCATGCCGCTCGACCGCAGCCCCGGCTTCGGCGTCTATATTCATTGGCCGTTCTGCGCGGCCAAATGCCCTTACTGCGACTTCAACAGCCACGTTCGCCACCAGCCGGTCGACCAGGAGCGTTTTGCGCGGGCCTTCGAGACGGAGCTGAAGACCATGCGCGCCCGCACCGGGCCGCGCGAGGTGACCAGCGTCTTCCTCGGCGGCGGCACGCCGTCGCTGATGAAGCCGGAAACGGTGTCAGCGGTTCTGGAAGCCGTAGCGAAGAACTGGACGGTGCCTGCCGGGATCGAGGTGACGCTGGAGGCCAATCCGTCCTCGGTCGAGGCGGAGCGCTTCCGCGGTTATCGGGCGGCCGGCGTCAACCGTGTCTCGCTCGGCGTGCAGGCGCTGAACGACAAGGACCTGCGCTTCCTCGGCCGGCTGCACAATGTCGAGGAGGCGCTGCACGCCATCGGGCTGGCGCGGGAAATCTTTCCGCGGCTCTCCTTCGACCTGATCTATGCGCGGCCCGGCCAGACGCCCGAGGCTTGGGCTTCAGAGCTTGAGGAAGCGATCGGCCACGCCGCCGACCACCTGTCGCTCTATCAGCTCACGATCGAGGAGGGCACGCCGTTCCATGCACTCCACTCAGCGCGAAAATTCGTCCTGCCCGACAACGACCATGCCGCCGACCTCTACGCGCTGACGCAGGAGGTGACCGCGGCGCACGGGCTTCCGGCCTACGAAATCTCCAACCACGCGCGGCCGGGCGCGGAAAGCCGGCACAACCTGACTTATTGGCGCTACGGCGAATATGTCGGCGTCGGACCCGGCGCGCATGGCCGCTTCGTCGAGAACGGCCGCCGTACCGTGACGGTCGCGGAAAAGATGCCTGAGACCTGGGCCAACCTGGTCGAAGCCAGGAGCCATGGCGTCACCGGCGGCGAGGTGCTGACGCGCGCCGAAGAAGCCGACGAGTTCCTATTGATGGGGCTGCGGCTGGCCGAGGGCATCGACCTCCAGCGCTACGAGACGCTTGCCGGGCGTAGTCTGGCGAGCGACCGATTGTCGGTGCTGCAGGAAGAGGGGCTGGTGGCGCCGGTCGGCAACGCCCGCCTCCGCGCCACGACCGCCGGCATGATCGTGCTCGATGCGGTGGTGGCAGACCTCGCGCGGTGAAAAAGGTTCTCTTCGTCTGCAGCCAGAACCGCCTGCGCAGCCCCACCGCCGAGCAGGTGTTTTCCAGGCGCCGCGACCTCGAGGTCGAATCGGCCGGCACCAATCACGACGCGGACAACCCGCTGACGCATGAGCTGGTCGCGTGGGCCGAGATCATCTTCGTCATGGAGAAGGCGCATCGCGTCAAGCTGCAGAAGAAGTTCCGGTCAAGCTTGATGCGGGCACGGGTGATCTGCCTCGACATCCCGGACAACTATGCGTTCATGGATCCGGAACTGGTGCGGCTGCTCGAGGCGAAGGTCACTAAATATCTGGGCTGAATGGCGTCAGGCGCCAAGCATGGCGCTTCGTTCCTCGCTCCGCCTGGGATGAGGCGAGAGATCGCGAAGCGTCGCAGCTGCTCTAGGCGTCGTGCTTCTGACGCTGCTTCCCGCGATCCTTTTCCGCATGCGCGTCGCCGGAGCGGCCTTGCTTCAGGTCGGTCTTGTCGCGGCGGTTCCCGTGCTGGGCGGCGATCGGATGGGAAGGAATGCCCTCGCGGGCGGTCTTGCTTTCGAGTCGTGTGATGAAAATGTCGAAGCGATTGGGCATCGTCCGGTCAGTGCTCCGTCGTGCTTTCGGTTTCGGTCGAGGCGTCTTGAACCGCGGGGCTTGGAAGCGGCTTCATCGCTTCCTTGTCCTTTGTCCTGGCGGAGGGTTCCCGATTCTCCGAACCGGCAACCTTCTCCGATCCGGCAAAGCGCTTGCAGCCCGAATAATAGGGCGTGAAAGCGTCTTGAATGATCAGGCTGTCCATCCTGTCCTCCTCCTCGGGAATCAGGGGTAAAATCCGCCTTGTGCGGTTTGGTTCCGCATCGTGGCAAAGGCATGGCGATTCCCTTGCATCGCCATCACGTTTTGCAACCGCAGATCAGCCGTGGCAAACAGTGGCGCGTGGGGAGGGCCTCAATTGACCGGCGACAAACGCAGCTATGTAATCGGGCAGACCGAAATTGCGGCGCGGCCGCTGGAGCCGGCGCTCTATCTGGTGGCGACGCCGATTGGCAATCTCGCCGATGTCACGCTGCGAGCGCTGGAGACGCTGGCCGGCGCCGACATCGTTGCCTGCGAGGACACCCGCGTCTCGCGCGTGCTGCTCGAACGCTACGGCATTCGCCGGCGCACCACGGCCTATCACGAGCACAATGCGGCCGAGGCCGGGCCGAGGCTGATCGAGTCGCTCGCTGCCGAACAAAGCGTGGCGCTGATCTCGGATGCCGGCACGCCGCTGGTTTCCGATCCGGGCTACCGGCTGGTCGGCGAGGCGCTGGAGCGCGGCATACGCGTTATTCCGGTGCCCGGACCGTCGGCGGCGCTTGCCGCGCTGACCGCTTCCGGCCTGCCTTCCGACGCCTTTCTGTTCGCCGGCTTCTTGCCGGCCAAGGCGGGCCAGAGGCTCACCAAGCTCGAAAGCTTCAGGCAGGTGCCGGCGACGCTCATCTTCTATGAATCGCCGCGCCGGCTGGCCGAGACGCTTGCTGCGATGGTGCAAGTGCTTGGCGGAGCGCGCAAAGCGGCGATCGGCCGCGAGCTGACCAAGGCGTTCGAGGAGATGCGAACGGGGACGCTCGGAGAGCTTGCCGATCACTACGCGGCGGCCGAGACGCCCAAAGGCGAAATCGTGGTCTGCGTCGGCCCGCCGGAGGCGGCCGAGGACCAGCCGGCCGACATCGACCGGCTGCTGTTGTCTTTAGCCGCCGAAATGCCGGCCTCCAAAGCGGCGGCGGAAGCGGCGAAAATGACCGGTGGCCAGAAACAGGCGCTCTACCGCCGGCTGATCGAGCTGAAGGCGGACGGCGGTGGCTGAGCGCACCGTCGTTTATCGGCGAAAAGCCTATCGGCGCGGCCATCGCGGCGAATGGCTGGCGGCGCTGGCGCTAATGCTGAAGGGTTATCGCATCCTTGCGCGCCGCCATCGCACAAAGCTCGGCGAGATCGACCTGATCGCCAGGCGCGGCGACCTTGTACTGTTCGTCGAGGTCAAGGCGCGGCGGACACTGATGGAGGCGATGGAAGCGATCGCCCACGCCTCGGAACGGCGCATCGAGGGTGCCGCCGACCTCTGGCTGTCGCGACAGCCGGACTATGGCCGGCTGTCGGTACGCTTCGACATGGTGGCGGTGCTGCCCTGGCGCTGGCCGGTGCATGTCGAGAATGCGTTTTACGGGCGGAATTGAGAGGCTTACCTTCCCAACTCATGGGAGGGTAAGCTCACCCCCAGATCATCAGCGCCACCAGTCCGAGCCCGCCAACCACCAGCCGCCACCAGCCGAACAGCGAATAGCCCCTGCGCGAGACGTAATCGAGCAGGAAGCGCACCACGAAGAGCGCGGTGACGAAGGCGGCGATGAAGCCGACGGCAATGATCGGCAGGTCGGCCGAGGTCAGCACGTTGCGGTTCTTGAACAGATCGAAGGCGAAGGCGCCGACCATGGTCGGCATGGCGAGGAAGAAGGAAAACTCCGCCGCCGCGCGCTTGTCGACGCCCAAGAGCAGCGCGCCGACGATGGTCGAGCCGGAGCGCGAGGTGCCGGGTATCAGCGACAGACACTGGAACAGGCCGATCTGCAGATAAAGCCTGGTCGGGAAGCGCTCGACATCGCGGTAGACGGGCTTCAGGTTCATGCGGTCGACGGCGAGCAGCACCACGCCGCCGATGACCAGCATGATGCAGATCAGGCGCGGCGATTCGAACAGGAAGGTCTTGATGAAGTCATGCGCCAGCGCGCCGATGAGCGCGGCCGGCAGGAAGGCGATGAGGATGCCGATGGCGAAATGCCTTGTCAGACGGTCATGCGGCAGTTCGAGCAGCATCTTCCAGAGGCGGCGGAAGTAGACGCTCAAGATCGCGAGGATCGCGCCGAGCTGGATCAGAATCTCGAAGGCCTTGCCGGTCGAATGGAAGCCGAGGAAATGGCCGGCGAGCAGGATGTGACCGGTCGACGAGACCGGGATGAATTCGGTCAGGCCCTCGATCAGCCCAAGCAGCAGTGCTTCGACGATGGTCTGGCTTTCCATGGCAACCTCTGCTTCGAGTGACGGCTAAGGGGAAGGGCTTGCTTGTCATGGCGCGGAAGTGCCCCTATAGGTCGCAACACATGACAGTCCCTGGAATCGGGCCGCCAAGACTTACCGGCGCTCACACCAATTTGCCAGTGCGCCCTATCATCGCGGAACCATGCTGACGCTTTTTCACCACCCGATGTTCGCCACCTGCCGGTTCGTCCGCCTCGCCTTCGGCGAGTATGGCGAGGAGCTGGCCTTGATCGAGGAGAAACCCTGGACCCGGCGCAAGGAGTTTCTGGCGCTCAATCCGGCCGGCACGCTGCCGATCCTGCTGGCCGAAGGCGATGTGCCAATCGTCGGCGCCATGGTCATTGCCGAATATCTTGACGAGACACGCGGGGTGCTGAAGCGCGACAGGCGGCTGTTTGCCGAGGACCCGATGCAGCGCGCCGAAATCCGGCGACTGACCGACTGGTATCTCAGCAAGGCCGAAAGCGAGGTCACCCGCCATCTGGTGCGCGAGCGGGTGCTGAAGCCGGTGATGCCGGAGACGGCGGGCGGCGGCTCACCCGATTCGGGCGCGATCCGCGCCGCGCGCGCCAACATCCGCCAGCACATGAAATACACCAACTGGCTGGCGGGCACGCGTCATTGGCTGGCCGGCAACAAGGTGACCTATGCCGACCTCGCCGCGGCCGCGACGCTTTCCGTGCTCGACTATCTCGGCGAGATCGACTGGCGCGAGCACGCGGCGGCGCGCGAATGGTATACTCGCGTGAAATCACGGCCGTCGTTCCGGCCGCTGCTCACCGATCGCGTGCGCGGCCTGTCGCCGGTATCGCATTATGCGGACCTCGATTTCTGACACGACGAAGCTGCGCGCGCTGATCGACGCGGAGGCGCGCCGCGCCGGCTTCGACGCCGTTGCCGTCACCCGGCCGGACGCGATCCCGCTGGCTCCCGCGCGCCTGGCCGAGTTTGTCGCCGAGGGATTTCACGGCTCGATGGACTGGATCGCCGAGACGATCGGTCGGCGCGCCGAGCCTTCGACGCTGTGGCCGGAAGTGCGTTCGATCATAGTGCTCGCCATGAACTACGGTCCGGACCGGGATCCGCGCAATGTCCTCGACAAACACGATCGCGGCGCGATCTCGGTCTACGCGCAAAATCGCGACTATCACGATGTGATGAAAGGTCGGCTGAAGGAAATCGCGGGCAAGATCGTCGCGCGCGCCGGCGGCGACGTGAAGGTCTTCGTCGACACGGCGCCGGTGATGGAAAAGCCGCTTGCCGAAGCCGCGGGGCTGGGCTGGCAGGGCAAGCACACCAACCTGGTGAGCCGCGAGCATGGCTCATGGCTGTTCCTCGGCACCATCTTCACCACGGCCGAGCTTGAGCCGGACAAAGCCGAGATCGACCATTGCGGCTCCTGCCGCGCCTGCCTCGACATCTGCCCGACCGATGCCTTCCCGGCGCCCTACCGGCTCGATGCGCGGCGTTGCATCTCCTACCTCACCATCGAGAACAAGGGGCCGATCCCGCGCGAATTTCGCGAGGCGATCGGCAACCGCATCTATGGCTGCGACGACTGCCTCGCCGTGTGTCCGTGGAATAAATTCGCCAGCGTCGCCGCCGAGGCCAAGCTTGCCGCTCGCGAAGATCTGCGCGAGCCGCGGCTGTCGGACCTGCTGTTGCTCGACGATGCGACGTTCCGCTCCTTTTTCTCGGGCTCGCCAATCAAGCGCATCGGCCGCGACCGTTTCATCCGCAACGCGCTGATCGCCGCCGGCAATTCGGGCGATGCTTCGCTGACGCCGGTCGCGCGCGGCCTAATCGACGACGGCTCGCCCCTGGTGCGGGGTGCGGCAGTATGGGCGCTATCGCGACTGATGGAGCGGCGCGATTTTGCGGAGCTCGCCGCATCGGCCTTGCAGGCCGAAGGCGATGCAACGGTGCGCGAGGAATGGCTGTCAGCGCTGCCGGTTCCCGCAAAGGACCATTGAAGAAGAGGATTTAATTGATGGGCGAGAGACGCTTCTTCATTTTCGGCGCCGGCTATTCCGGCAAGGCTTTTGCGAAAGCCAATGAAGATGGCGCGCCGATCCTTGGGACGACGCGATCGCCGGGAAAGTTCGAGGCCTTGCGAGAGGCGGGCATCGAGCCGTCAAGCTTCGACGGTTCGTTGACGGCGGAAATCAGCGAGGCGCTTCGGCAAACAACACATCTCATCATCTCGGTCGCCCCGGACGAAGCGGGCGATCCGGTGCTCAATGCGGCCGGCGAGGCGATCCGGGACAAGACGCCGGCGCTAAAATGGATCGGCTATCTTTCAACCGTCGGCGTCTACGGCGACCATGGCGGCGCCTGGGTGGACGAGAGCGCCGAGTGCAGGCCGGTTTCGAAGCGCTCGGCAATGCGGGTGGCGGCCGAACAGGAATGGCTGGCTCTTGGGCGGGAAATCGGCAAGCCGATAGCGATCCTGCGGCTTTCCGGCATTTACGGCCCGGGCCGCAACGCACTGGTTAATCTCGAGGACGGCACCGCGAGGCGCCTGGTCAAGCCCGGCCAGGTCTTCAACCGCATCCATTGCGACGACATCGCCGGCGCCCTGTGGCACCTGGCCGATAGCAATCGCGGCGGCATCTTCAATGTCACCGACGACGAGCCGGCGCCGCCGCAGGATGTCGTCGCCTACGCCGCCGGGCTGATGGGCGTGGAGGCGCCGCCGGAAATCCCCTTCGAAACCGCGCAACTTTCGCCCATGGCGCGGTCCTTCTACGGCGAGAACAAGCGCGTCGCCAACGCAGCGATCAAAGCGGCCGGCTACAGCTTTCGTTTGCCGAATTATCGGGTGGCGCTGGAGCGGATGTGGGCCGACGGCAACTGGCGGGACGGAGAGCCGCGCAGCCCGATGAAACGCTCGTGAGCGAAGCGACGTGCATTGGCGTGATATGATTCGCGCCTGAACTGCGTCGCCAAGGTTTGATTTATGCATGTCTTTGTCCCGAAACCGGGTCCCACTTTCGGGAGACATGTTTTAGCATGCCGCCTGAGATTGCGTCGTGCCACTGGAGAGGGGACCCGACCTGATGACGTTGCGACCGCTGCCCGACAGGAAGCCGTTCCTGACCGCCGCGCTTGCCCTGGTGACCTCAGCCGGGCTGGCGGCGGCCGCGATCTCGGCCGAACCGCGCGCAAAAGACCTGTTCGGCGCCAAGAAGCTGCCGGCGGTGGCGCAAGCGCAATCCTTCGGCTTTTACTCAAGAGGCTGCTTCGCCGGCGGCGTCGCCTTGCCGGTGGACGGGCCGAGCTGGGAGGTGATGCGCCCCTCGCGAAACCGCCGCTGGGGCCATCCGGCGATGATTGCGCTGATCGAGAAGCTCGCGCGAGACGCCCAGGCGGATGGCTGGCCGGGGCTGCTGGTCGGCGATGTCTCGCAGCCCCGCGGCGGCCCGATGACGACCGGCCACGCCTCGCACCAGATCGGCCTCGATGCCGACATCTGGCTGACGCCGATGCCGCGGCGCCCGCTGACCATGGCGCAGCGCGAGAGCATGAGCGCGACGCTGATGGTCGACGAGAAGACGCATCTGGTGAAGGACGCGCTGTGGACGCCAGCGCATACGCGACTTTTGAAGCGCGCGGCGAGCTACCCGGAGGTCGAGCGCATCCTGGTCAATCCGGGCATCAAGAAGAAACTTTGCGACACGGTCATCGGCGATCGCTCCTGGCTGCGCAAGATCCGGCCGTTCTGGGGCCATGACTATCATTTCCACATGCGCATCGGCTGCCAGGCGGGCTCGTCCGGCTGCAAGGGGCAGGAGGCGACGCCGGCCGATGACGGCTGCGGCAAACCGCTTGCCTGGTGGTTCACCGAGGAGCCGTGGCGGCCCAACAAGAACCCGGATGCGCCGAAAGCGCGCGATCTGATGACGATGGCCAATTTGCCGAAGGAGTGCCAGGCGGTGCTTGCAGCGCCGGACGCGCCTTCTCTGGAAGCCGTTACCTATCAGGGCGGCGGCGCGGCAGCGGTGGCGGCGGCCAAATCGAAAGCGACCGAGACGGCGGAGACGATCTCCAGCGATGCGGCGACGCTGCCGGCGGCGGCGAGTTCCTTTGCGCCGACGCCCAAAATCGGCATTCCAGTGCCACGGCCAAGGCCGGGGAACTGAGGGCCGCGCCACGGCGTCCAGATTGTCGAGGCCGGCGGCGTCCCTCATCCGCCTGGCTGCCGCAATGCGGGCTTTCTTCTTGCGAGGCTGGCGATTGGCGAAACCATTGGCGACAGTGCCCCTCTCCCCGTCACTGACGGGGAGAGGATGCCGACAGGCAGGTGAGGAGCGGCGACGCTCGAGATAGGGACCGAAGCCGCTTTCCCTTTGCAGGACCATGCGCTAGTCAGCGACGGAGCGGGAACGAACGGGACAAAAAAGCATGGTTGGCGAAGACGATACAGCGCTGCGGTTTCCGGTCCTGATCGGTGATATCGGCGGCACCAATGCGCGTTTCTCGATCGTGCTCGACGCCAATTCGGAAGCGACCGAGCCGCAAATCGTCCAGACGGCCAATTTCAAGACCATCGACGAGGCGATCCAGGCGGCGGTGCTCGACCGCTCGTCGATCCAGCCGCATTCGGCGGTGCTGGCGGTGGCCGGGCCGGTCGACGGCGACGAGATCCGACTGACCAACTGCCCCTGGGTGGTTAAGCCGCACCAGATGTTTGCCAATCTGGGCTTGAGCGAGATCGTCGTGCTCAACGATTTCGAGGCGCAGGCGCTGGCGGTGGTGGCGCTGGGCGAAGAGCATATGGAAAAGATCGGCGGCGGGACGCCGGAGCCGAATGCCGGCCGGGTCGTGCTCGGCCCGGGGACGGGGCTCGGCGTCGCGGGGCTGATCTACGCGCTTCGCCGCTGGATACCGGTGCCGGGCGAGGGCGGGCATATGGATATCGGCCCGCGCACGCCGCGCGACTTCGAAGTGTTTCCGCATATCGAAAAGCTCGACGGTCGCATCTCCGGCGAGCAGATCCTGTGCGGCCGCGGACTGGTCAATGTCTATCGCGCGGTGGCCAGGGCCGACGAAAAGCCGACGCCTTTCACGACGCCGGCGGAAGTTACGGCGGCCGCGCTCGCCAAATCCGATCCGGTGGCACAGGAAGCGCTGGAACTGTTCGTTACCTGCCTCGGCCGCACCGCGGGCGATCTCGCGCTGGTGTTCATGAGTCGTGGCGGCGTGTTCCTGACCGGCGGCATCGCGCAAAAAATCGTGCCGGCATTGAAAGCCGGCAATTTCCGCGCCGCATTCGAGGACAAGGCGCCGCACAGCGCGCTGATGCGCACGATGCCGGTCTATGTCATCACCCACCCGCTGGCGGCGCTTCTCGGGCTGGCCGCCTATGCCAGAACTCCGTCGCTGTTCGGCGTTCAGACCGCCGGACGGCACTGGCGGGCATGAGCGCGCCCGGGTGCGGGATGGCAATCGGCCACCGCGACGAAGTTTCGCCATAGGCAAGCCGTAGCCGGAGCGATAAGAGGGTGCCGAAATGCTCCCTGACCTTTGACGAGAACCCACGAAGCGCTGCCGATTTGACATTTCAAAATCCAAACAAGCTAAAGGCCCGGCCCGGCGAGGTCACGGCGGTACTGCGCCGTATCATCGCCGAGAACGGCTATGACCATCGCTGGTCCTACGCGATCGTCATCGTCTGCTCGTTATTGGTTTCCGGCGCGACCGCCTTCTCGGCCTGGGTCATGGCGCCGATGGTCAATCAGATATTCTACGAGCGGAGCAGCGACGCCGTCTGGTGGATTTGCGCCGGCTTCATGGGCGCCTTCCTCGTGCGCGGCTTCGCCGGCTACGGCCAGGCGGTGATGCTGGCCACGATCGGCAACAATCTGGTCGCCCGCTACCAGAAGCGCAGCTTCGACCAACTGATGAAGCTCGGCGTCAATTTCTTCAACGACACGCGCTCGGGTCGACTGGCGGCGCAGCTGGACGAGAATATCGGCGGCATCCGCGACCTGCTGTCGCTGACATTGATTTCGATCACTCGCGACGCAGTGACGCTCGTCGGCCTGGTCGGCCTCATGGTCTACCAGGATCCGGTGTTGTCGCTGAGCTCGCTGCTGATCGGGCCGCCGCTGATCTGGGCCGTCGTCTACATCACGCGCCGGGTGCGCAAGATCAATCGGGAATCCGTGCTGATCAATTCTCGGCTGAGCGGGTCGGTGCAGGAGGCCACCCAAGGCATCGCCATCGTCAAGGCCTTCACCCTGGAGGACGAGCTGGCGCGCCGCATCGGCATCATGGCCGACACGGCCGAACAGCGCAGCAACAAGATTGCCCGCGTCTCGGAACGGCTGTCGCCGATTTCGGACATGCTGGCCGGCCTCGCCGTGACCGCCGTCATCGCTTATTCCGGCTATCGGGCATTGTATCTCGGTCAGCCGCCGGGCGCGGTGTTTTCCTTCATCACCGCGCTGATCTTGGCCTATGATCCGGCGCGGCGGCTGGCGCGCATGCAGGTGGCGATGGAACGCGCGCTGGTCAACGCGCGCATGATCTATGAATTGCTCGACCTCGAGCCGAAACAAAGCGACGCGCCCGACGCTGCCGAAGCGAAGATCATTTCCGGCGAAGTGACCTTCAACAATGTGACGTTCGGCTATAGCGCCGACATGCCGGTGCTGAGGGATCTGAGCTTTACCGCCGCCGCCGGCAAGGTGACGGCGATCGTCGGCGCTTCGGGCGCCGGCAAGTCGACGCTGGTGGCGCTCTTGCAGCGCTTCTATGACGTCGACGAGGGCAGCATCGAGGTGGACGGCCAGGACATCTCGAAGGTGACGAAGCGGTCGCTGCGCCAATCGATCGCCTATGTCTCGCAGGCGCCGTATCTCTTCGAAGGCACGATCCGCGACAACATTCGCTACGGCCGGCTCTCGGCCACCGACGCGGAGATCGAGCAGGCGGCGAAACAGGCCGCCGCCGACGAGTTCATCCGCCAGCAGCCGCAAGGCTACGACACGCCGGTCGGCGAAGGCGGCTCGACGCTGTCCGGCGGCCAGCGCCAGCGCGTCTCGATCGCCCGCGCAATCGTGCGCCAAGCGCCGATCCTGCTGCTCGACGAGGCGACCTCGGCGCTCGACAACGAGGCCGAAGCGCGCGTCCAGGAAGCGCTCACCCATGTCATGGAAGGCCGCACCACCATCGTCATCGCGCATCGGCTGTCGACCGTGGTCAATGCCGACCGCATCATCGTGCTGGAAGAGGGGCGGCTGGTCGAGGAAGGCACACACGCCTCGTTGATGGCCGACCCCCACAGCGTCTATGCCCGCTTCCACCGGGTGCAGGGCAAGAAGGGGCTGGGGCTTGTCGATGACGCCAAGCCGACCCAAACTCCTCTGCCGCGCACGCGCGCGAAGAAGACCGTCGGGAGAAGCGCATGAGCGAAACGGGCGATATGGGCCTGGTGGTGGTGGGCGCCGCCGGCCGGATGGGTCAGACGCTGATCCGTGCCATCCACTCCATTCCCGGCGCGCGGGTTGCCGGTGCCGTCGAGCGGCCGGACTCGCCGCATCTCGGCAAGGATGCCGGCGAGCTCGCCGGCATCGGCACCATCAATGTGCCGATCGCCGACGACCCGCTGCCGGCCTTCGCCAAGGCCGACGGCGTGCTCGATTTCACGGCCCCCGGCGCAACCGTCGAATTCGCCGGCTATGCCGCGCAGGCGCGCATCGTCCATGTCATCGGCACGACCGGCTGTTCGGCCGATGACGATGCGAAGATCGCCGCGGCGGCGCGCCACGCGACCATCATCAAATCCGGCAATATGAGCCTCGGCGTCAATCTTTTGGCGGTGCTGGTGGAGCAGGCGGCGCGCGCGCTCGATGCGCAGGATTTCGACATCGAGATCCTGGAGATGCACCACAGGCACAAGGTCGACGCGCCGTCCGGTACGGCGCTGCTGCTCGGCGAAGCGGCGGCCAAAGGCCGAGAGATCGCGCTCAATGTCAACAGCGTGCGTGTGCGCGACGGCCATACCGGCGTCCGCAAACCCGGCACGATCGGCTTCGCCAGCTTGCGCGGCGGGTCGGTGGTCGGCGAGCACAGCGTGATCCTGGCCGGCACCGGCGAGCGCATCACGCTCGCCCACCAGGCCGAGGACCGGGCGATCTTTGCCCGCGGCGCGGTCAAGGCGGCGCTCTGGGGCCGAGGCAAGAAGCCGGGCCTCTATTCCATGCGGGACGTGCTCGGCCTGGGCTGAGGCGGTTTTTTTCTGCTTTTCTTCCGCAATTCCGGACGGAAAACCGCTACACACTTTTCCTGGAATCGCTCAAATCCAACCACGTATCAGGAGCAAACATGTCGGGAACTCTCGTGCTCGTGCGCCACGGCCAGAGCGAATGGAACCTGAAGAACCTGTTCACCGGCTGGCGCGATGTCGACCTCACCGACCAGGGCAATGCGGAGGCGCTTGCCGCCGGCGAGAAGCTCAAGGCGCGCGGGCTGAAATTCGACATCGCTTACACCTCGGCGCTGAAGCGGGCGCAGAAGACCTGCCAGCACATTCTCGACGTGGTCGGCCAAAGCAAGCTCGAGACCGTCCGCGACCAGGCGCTCAACGAACGCGACTATGGCGATCTCTCCGGCCTCAACAAGGACGACGCGCGCAAGAAGTGGGGCGAGGAGCAGGTGCATATCTGGCGCCGCTCCTACGACGTATCGCCTCCCGGCGGCGAAAGCCTGAAGGACACCGGCGCGCGTGTCTGGCCCTATTACCTGCACGACGTGCAGCCGCATGTGCTGCGCGGCGAGACGGTGCTGGTCGCCGCGCACGGCAATTCGCTGCGGGCGCTGATCATGGCGCTGGACGGCAAGTCGGGCGAAGAGATCGTCAAGCTGGAGCTCGGCACCGGCGTGCCGGTGATCTACAAGCTCAACGCCGATTCCACCGTGGCAAAGAAGGAAGTGCTGGAGGGGTGAGGGATTCCATTGTTCCGGCCCCGCTCGGAACGGGTGGCCGTCTCGGGACAACCGCTTCAGCTCGGAATTCCGTCTCGTCGTTAACTGACCAGCGTCGGCGCGCCCCTCACCTGCCTGCCGGCATCCTCTCCCCCGTATAGTGACGGGGAGAGGGAAGCTCCGGCCGCCGATTTCGCCAATCGCCAGCGTCTCAAGAGGACGCCAACGCCGCGGCCAGCCCCTTCTCCCCGTCCTATACGGGGAGAAGTGCCCGGCAGGGCGATGAGGGGGGCGACGCCGACAATTGCCGTCCGTGCCTGAAATGAACCCAAGCTGCCCTCTGGTCAGTCTTGAGCTCCTCGAAAAAACCGCGTTGACACGCTTCGTTTGCCCGCTTACATGAGCGCCCACCAGCCCAGATGGCGGAATTGGTAGACGCGCACGGTTCAGGTCCGTGTTCCGCAAGGAGTGGAGGTTCGAGTCCTCTTCTGGGCACCAAATTCCCGTTTCAGACGATCTGACGCGATGAGCAAAAAGCCCGGATTTTCCGGGCTTTTTTGTGCCTGCAACTCGTCTCGGGTTAAACCGTTCCTATCTTGTCTGTTAAGCCGAGGTTCCGTGATGCCCGCGCCGTTCAAGGAGTGGAAGGTTCTGCCGCATGGCAGGCTCTCTCCTGTCGACGACGATATTCTGACGGTGACCGGCGACATACCGATGCCGGTCGGCAACCTGAAACGGCGCATGACCGTGGTGCGATTGCGCGACCGACGGCTCGTCATCTTCAGCGCCATCGCGCTCGACGACGAACAGATGCGCGCGATCGAGGCCTTCGGCCAACCGGCCTTCCTGATCGTCCCTAACGACCATCACCGGCTCGATGCAAAGCCATGGAAAGATCGCTATCCCACCCTGCAGGTGATTGCACCGGCGGGCGCGCGCAACAGCGTCGAGAAGGCGGTGCATGTCGATGCGGCCCGCGGCGACTTTGGCGATCCCGACGTCAAGCTCGTCACCGTCCCCGGAACCCGTGATCGCGAAGCGGCGCTGCAAATCGACGGACCGAACGGCATGACGCTCGTTCTCAATGATATCGTCGGCAACATCCGCGGCGCATCCGGTTTTGCCGGCTGGGCATTGCGCATGATGGGATTTGCCGGTGATGAGCCGCGTATACCCTGGCCGGTCAAGCTGACGATGGTCGGCGACAAGGCGGCACTCGCAGCGCAATTGAGACGATGGGCTGACCTGCCGGCGCTCAAGCGCATCCTCGTCTCGCATGGCTCCGTCATCACCGATGATCCGCAGGGGGCGCTGCGCAAGCTGGCGAGGTCGCTCGGATAGCTGACAGCGTAGCGGCCACCTGCCCTTCCGGCCAGTCCCTGAACAAACCGCTTCAAACCCGCTGCCGCGGACGCTACGGTCCGGTCATGGCCCCCTCCGTCAGCCCTACGATCGCCGCCCGCCGCGACCAGATGTTCCCCGTGCTCGCCGATGCGGACATCGAGCGCATGCGCCGCTTCGGCGTGCCAAGAGCCTACGGCGCCGGCGAGCATATCGTGACGGCCGGCACGGTCTCGCCCGGATTGGTCGTCATCCTGTCGGGCAAGGTCGACATCACGCAGGCCAGCGGTCTTGGCCCGCGCGAGGCGATCATCACCTATGGTCCGGGCAATTTCATCGGCGAACTGGCGCAGCTTTCGAGCCGGCCGTCGCTCGTCAATGCCGAGGCGACCGAGCCGGTCGAAGCCATCGTCATCCCGTCGCAGCGGCTGCGCGATCTGATGGTGCAAGAGGCGAATCTCGGCGAGCGCGTCATGCGCGCGCTGATCCTGCGCCGTGTCGGCCTGCTCGAGAGCGGCACCAGCGGGCCGATCGTCATCGGCCGTCCCGGCAATGGCGATGTGCTGCGGCTGCAGGGTTTCCTCACCCGCAGCGGCCTGCCGCACCGCGCGCTCGATTCCGACACCGATCCCTGCGCCAAGACGCTGATCGAGCGTTTTCATGTCGATCCGCACCATCTGCCGATCGTGCTCTGTCCCAACGGCAAGCTGCTGCACAATCCCGGCGAAAGCGATCTCGCCCGCTGCGTCGGGCTGCTGCGGCCGCTCGACGCCGGCAAGATCTACGACGTGGCCATCGTCGGCGCCGGGCCGGCAGGATTGGCGGCCGCGGTCTATGCGGCCTCCGAGGGGCTGTCGACGATCGTGCTCGACTGCCGCGCCTTCGGCGGGCAGGCGGGGGCATCCTCGCGCATCGAGAACTATCTCGGCTTTCCGACCGGCATTACAGGCATGGCGCTGATGGCGCGCGCCTACAACCAGGCGCAGAAGTTCGGGGTCGAGATGGTGATCCCCGATGAAGCCAAATTGCTCGGCGCCGCCGACAACATGGCCGGCTACCGGCTGGACGTTGGCGACGGCGAGACCTTGCGCGCGCGCACGGTGGTGATCGCCAGCGGCGCGCGCTACCGTCGCCTCGACATCGCCAATATCGCGCAGTTCGAGGGCACGTCGGTGCATTACTGGGCCTCGCCGATCGAAGCACGGCTCTGCCGGGACCAGGAAGTGGCGCTGGTCGGCGCCGGCAACTCGGCCGGCCAGGCGGCCGTCTTTCTCGCCAGCCAAGTGCGCAAGGTGACGTTGTTGGCGCGGCGCGACAGCCTCGATGCCACCATGTCGCGCTATCTGGTCGAGCGGATCGTGGCGCAGCCGAACATCGAGGTGCTGACGGAAACCGAGGTCGAGGCGCTCGACGGCCATGACGGCAACCTCGAGCGGCTGTGCTGGCGCAACCGGGTCACCGGCGTGGCGACGACGCGGACCATCCACCACCTCTTCCTGTTCATCGGCGCCGACCCGAACACCGACTGGCTGGCGCGTTGCGACGTGGCGCTCGACGCCAGGGGCTTCGTGCGCACCGGACCGGATGTGGCGCCGGGACACGGCCCGATGGAGACGAGCCGCAGCGGCGTGTTCGCCATCGGCGATGTGCGCTGCGGCTCGACCAAGCGTGTCGCGGCCGCCGTCGGCGAAGGCGCTCAGGTGGTGGCGGCGCTGCATGCCTATCTTGCGCGCAACGGCGGGCGTGCTGCTCAGCCCGAAAGGAGACCGTGATGGACGAATGCAGGCATACGGACGACATCAAGGATGTGGTGCCGAGCGCCCTCGGCTGCGAGGAATGCCTGAAGAGCGGCTCCTGGTGGGTGCATCTCAGGCTCTGCCGCACCTGCGGCCATGTCGGTTGCTGCGACGACTCGCCCAACCGCCACGCCACCAAGCATTTCCACGCCACTCAGCATCCGGTCATCGAAGGCTACGATCCGCCCGAAGGCTGGGGCTGGTGCTATGTCGACGAGGTGTTCATCGACCTCGGCGACCGCACGACGGCGCAGAACGGCCCGATCCCGCGCTTTGTCTAGCGTGCACGGAATACCGTGAGCCTCTTGCCGGGTCGCCTACTTCACCGAGCTGGTGATGGTCCTGTCGATGGCGTCGTGATCGCGGTCGTTGCCGGCAAGCGCGCCGATGATCAGCAGGCTGACGATGATCGGGACGAACAGGATCGCCACACGCGCCTGCACGTAGAAGATGGCGCGCCATTCATTGCGCTTTTCGGGGCTGTCGTTCATCGCGCTCACTCTGTCCTGCCTCCCGAGGGCAGGACATAGTAGCGAAGCGTTAAGCAACCTTTTCCGCAAACGTTAACCGGCGGATTTCGAACAGGCCAATCTGCCAATTGGATCAGGCAATCGGCAACGCGAACAGCCGGCCGCCGGCCGGCACGACGTCATCGATGCCGGCGAGCCGCAGGCAGTGCCAGGCCATGGCGTGGTTGGACGAGGTGACGGGAATGCCGATGCGCCGTTCGAGATCCGCCACCGCCTCGGCGACGCGCAGGCTGGTGCAGGAAATGAAGATCGCGTCCACGCCGGGCGCCGCCGCCATGCGCTCGGCCGCGGCCTCGATCGAGGCGAGCGATATGCGGGCCGCCTCGCGGTCGTCGCGCCGGTCGAAAGTAGCGACGGCGGCGATATCGAGGCCCCGTCCGGTGAAATAGGTGACGAGACCCTGGTTGATCTCGGGGGCATAAGGCGTCAGCAGGCCGATGCCCTTGGCGCCGAGCGCCTTGAAGGCGGCAAGCGCGCCCGTCACCGGCGTGGTGCAGGCGACGCCCGGCCGCGCCTTCCTGATCTCGGCGAAGACGGCTTCCTCGCCGAGCGTCATGGTGGCCGAGGTGCAGCCGAAGCCGACGACGTCGAGCGGAATGCTGGGCAGGATGAGGTCGACGGTCGGCGCGATGCGCGGGCCGATGGCGCGCAGCGTGTCGGGGGTGATGTCGTTGTCGTTGAAGAGGCGGGCCTCGTAGAAGGCGACGCCCGGAATGCGCACCAACGCGCGGAACTCATGCTCCAGCGTCTGGTCGGTGGCGAGGATCGCAAGCCCGATCGCCGCGCGCGAGGCAAGGCCGCCGTCGAGTTCGGACGGAAGCACGCCCAGATCGACCGGCTTGGGATCGACGGGCTTGGGATCGACCGGTCCCGAAGATTGAGGGCGGGTAGCAGCCGCGCTGATGGACATGGCATTCCCTTTCTTGGCCGATCCCCCGGGATCATGCTCTCAATTCAAAAGACCGTCCATCGAGATGGCCGGCTTGCGGCCGGCGATCAGGTCGGCGGTGATGCGCGCCGAGCCATGCGACATGGTCCAGCCGATATGGCCGTGCCCGGTGTTGAGATAGAGATTGCCGAGGCGGGGGCGCCCGAATTCGGGCAGATTGTTCGGCGTCATCGGCCTCAAGCCCGCCCACATCTCGGCGCGGTCATAGTCGGCGCCCTCGGGATAAAGCTCCTGCGTCACGCCCTTCATGAAGGCGAAATCGGCCGGCCTGTGGCTGATGTCGTAGCCGGCGAATTCGGCCGTGGCGGTGACGCGCAGCCGGTCGCCGAAGCGCGACACGGCGACCAGATTGTGCTCGTCGATCGCCGCGATGGCCGGCGGCCGAGGCCGGTTGCCGATCGGAATGGTCAGCGAATAACCCTTGATCGGGTAGATCGGCAGGTTGATCCCGACGGTCTTCGCGATCAGCGGGCTGTAGGAGCCGAGCGCCAGCACATAGGCGTCGCCCTTGACGCTGCCCTTGTCGGTCAGCACCTGGGTGACGCCATCGCCCGAGGTCTCGATGCCGATGATGGTCGTGCCGGTGCGGATTTCGCCGCCGCGCTCGACGATCTTCGCGGCAAGCGCCCGGGTGAACTTCGCCGGGTCGCCGGTCTCGTCGGTCGGGCAATGGATGCCGCCGGCGATCTTTTCCCGCGCGGAAGCCAGCGACGGGTCGAGCGCGACGATGGCGTCGCGGTCGAGCACCTTGATCAGCTGGCCGTCCGATTCCAGCAGCCGCATGTGCTCGACGCCTTTATCAAGCGCCTGCTGGCTGCGATAGAAATAGAGGATGCCGCGATCGTTGCGGTCGTAGTCGATCTGCTCGTGGGCAATCACCTCGTGCAGCACGCTCTGCGAATAGACGGCAAGCCGATGCTTGAGCAGCGTGTTGCGCCTGGCCTTCTCGGCCGTGCATTCCATCAGGAACAGCCACGACCAGCTGTAGAGCGTCGGATCGGCCGAGAGCTTGAAGCGCAGCGCCTGATCCTTGAGCACCAGCGATTTCAACAGGATTAATGGCGCCCTGGGCGACGACCAGACGAAGGAATGTCCCGGCGCAATCATGCCGGCATTGCCCCAGCTGGTCTCGGCGGCGACTTGGCTCTGGCGCTCGAGGACGACCACCTCGTGCCCGTCCTTCTGCAGCTGATAGGCAGTGGTGACGCCGACAACGCCGCCACCCAACACGATCACGCGCATCACGCCTCCGGAGATCGCATGTTGTTAGGCAGTTTAGTCGGTGGATTGCGGTCTGCAATGGCACAGGCACCGAGATGTCGGCGGGACAGAGGGAGGCGCGAAGGATCACAACGATTGATCCTCGAAGGCACTCACCCCCGCAACGCCTGCTCCAGATCCGCGATCAGATCATCGCCATCCTCGATACCGGCCGACAGGCGCACCAGCGAATCCGATATACCGATCGCCCCGCGCTTCTCCGCCGGGATCGATCCGTGCGTCATCAGCGCCGGATGCTCGATCAGGCTTTCGACGCCGCCGAGGCTTTCGGCGAGCGTGAACAGCTGCGTGCGTTCGAGGAAGCGTTTTGTCCCGGCAAGGTCGCGGTCGAGATCGACCGAGATCATGCCGCCGAAGGCGTGCATCTGGCGCTTGGCGATCTCGTATTGCGGGTGGCTGGCGAGGCCGGGATAGATGACGCGGCGTACGTCCTTCCGCGCTGCCAGCCATTGCGCGATCTTGAGGCCGTTGGCGGAATGGCGCTCCATCCGCAACGCCAAAGTCTTGATGCCGCGCAGCGCCAGAAAACTGTCGAACGGACCGGAGATGGCACCGACGGCGTTCTGCAGGAATTTCAATTGCGCCGCGAGGTCCTTGTTGTCGCCGACGACCGCCACGCCGCCGACCATGTCGGAATGGCCGTTCAAGTATTTCGTCGTCGAGTGGACGACGATGTCGATGCCGAGCTCCAGCGGCCGCTGGATGTAGGGGCTGGCAAAAGTGTTGTCGGCGACAGTCAGCAGGCCTTTGCGCTTGGCCAGCGCCGCCAGGCCTTCGAGGTCGACGACACGCAGCAGCGGGTTGGTCGGCGTCTCGACCCAGAGCAGGTTTGTCTCAGGGCGGATCGCTCTCTCGACCGCGGCGAGATCGGTGAAATCGGCAAAGCTGACCTGCAGGCCGGCGGAACGCTTGCGCACCCGCTCCATGAGCCGGAACGAGCCGCCATAGATGTCGTCGGTGGCCACCACATGGGCGCCGGCGTCGAAAAGCTCCAGCACAGTGGCTATCGCGGCCAGGCCTGAGGCGAAGGCGAAGGCCGCGGTGCCGCTTTCGAGGTCGGCGACGGCCCGTTCGAAGGCGAAGCGCGTCGGGTTCTGGCTGCGAGCATACTCAAAACCCTTGTGCACGCCGGGCGACTGCTGGCCATAGGTGGAGGTGGCGTAGATCGGCACCATCACCGCGCCGGTCAGCGGATCGTGGCTCTGGCCGCCATGGATGGTGCGAGTGGAAAAGGCCAGGCGGTTCTTGCCGTTCGAAGTCATTTTGCGCGACGCCTCAGATGGTTGATCAGGTCGATACGGGTTATCAGGCCGATGAATTCGTCGCCGTCGAAGACGATGGCGACCTCGTTGCGGTCGAAAACGGGCAGCAGTGCATCGAGCGCCTGGCTGGCCTGCAGCGTGTGCAGGTTGGAGGTCATGGCCGTGCGCACCGGCGCATTGAAGCGATCCCAGCGGCCGTCATAGGGGCCGTCGACCTTGGCCAGGATATCGCTCTCGTCGACGATGCCGACGAGCTTGCCGTCATCCAGCACCGGGAGCTGCGAGACATCGGAGCGGCGCATGCGGCCATAGGCGTTGAGCAGGGTTTCCTCGGGGCCCACGGTCACGATGTCACCAGTGCGCGGCGAGCGCATGACGAGGTCGCGCAGGTCGCCGTGCTGCTCCTGGTCGGCCAAGCCCTGCTCGGCGAGCCAGATGTCGTCGAAGACCTTCGACAGATATTTGTTGCCGCTGTCGCAGACCAGGGTGACCACGCGTTTGGACGTCGTCTGATCGCGGCAGTAGCGCAGTGCCGCCGACAGAAGCGTGCCGGACGACGAGCCGGCCAGGATGCCTTCCTTGGACAGCAGGTCGCGCACCGCCAGCATGCTCTGCTTGTCGGGAATGGAATAGGCCTTCTTGACCAGCGACAGATCGGCATTGGGCGGCACGAAATCCTCGCCGATGCCTTCGACGGTCCAGCTGCCGGCCTCTGTCATCTTGCCGGTCTTGATCAACGGCGCCAGCACCGAGCCGACCGGATCGGCAAGCACCATCTCGGTCTTCGGCGAATGCTTCGCGAAAAAGCGGCCGACACCGGTGAGCGTGCCGCCGGAACCGACGCCGACCACCACCGCGTCGACATCGCCTTCGAGTTGCGAAAAGATTTCCGGGCCGGTGGTGCTTTCGTGCGCCAGCGGATTGGCGGGATTGGCGAACTGGTTGGCATAGAAGGCGCCGGGAATTTCGGCGGCGATCTTCTCGGCCATGTCCTGGTAATATTCGGGATGGCCCTTGCCGACATCGGAGCGGGTCATGCGCACCTCGGCGCCTAAAGCGCGCAGATGCTGGATCTTCTCGCGCGACATCTTGTCGGGCACGACGAGGATGATGCGGTAGCCCTTGGGAATGCCGACCTGGGCGAGGCCGAGGCCGGTGTTGCCGGCGGTGGCCTCGACGATGGTGCCGCCGCGCTTCAGCCTGCCATCCTTCTCGGCGGCCGCGATCATCGACAGCGCGATGCGGTCCTTGATCGAGCCGCCGGGGTTCTGGCTCTCGAGCTTGATGAACAGCCGGCACTTGCCGGTATCGAATTTGGTGAGCTCGACCACCGGCGTCTGGCCGATCAGGTCGAGCACGGAGGCGTAAGGCGGACGCAACCGCGACAAAGCGCTTTCCGCGCCGTCCGGCGCCGCTTTCCTGTGCACGCTCATCTCGGACCCTCCATGGGAAGCAGTTTCGACGGGATCGGCCGTCACCAGTCTGCGCATGATGCCGCCGAACGCCATGCCGGGTGCGCAGATCACACGCCTTTGTCTTTTCCAGCCCTTTTCATCCGGAAAGAAGATAGATCGTGCCATTCCGGCGACGAGTGGCGGAATGGGATTTCGCGGGCGGCGCAGCACCGCCTCTCAATGTCGAAAGCCGGCGGGACAGCGCCCCCCTCTGTCCTGCCGGACATCTCCCCCACAAGGGGGGAGATTGGAGCTCGACCCTTGGCGCCCTTGCTTGCAAATGTTGGCGATTGGCGAAAGCCGACGCGACATCTGATCTCCCCACCTGTGGGGGAGATGGCCGGCAGGCCAGAGGGGGGCGCCGTAGAGCGCCGACCTCAGCAGAAATTTCACCCCAGCAACTGCTTGCTGAGCTTCGCGCGTTGCGCGCGGATGTCGGGATGGCGTCGATCTCGAAGAGGCCCGGCGTCAGCGGTCCGACGGCGGGAGTCTGCGCGCGTCGCTTCGACCGTCCAACCGGACGCGCGGCGCCATCTTGCCGGTCGGATCAAACGCGCGGGCGGTTTGCCCAACGGAGGCCGAGCAGGCCGAGCAGCGTGGTGACGAGCCCGATATAGAGCCATTCCCTCTGGCCGGTCATGAAGCTGCCCTGGACCAGCCCAAGCCCTTGCAGCGACCACAGCACGCCGATCGCCAGCACGATCAGCGCCAGTAAATTCCTGATCAGTCGCATCGGCGAAATCCCCGCGCAAAGTCGATCCTTCACCGGAACGCGCGCGCAGTAAAGGAGCAGAAGGAAGCGAAGCAATCGCTTCCTCTTTTACTTGCGCCCCGAGGGCCGCTCCTACTCGGGACTTCCTGCAAAACCGGGTCGGTCTCCATGAAGAATACGCTGGCGCTCGCGGAAGATGTCATGACAAACTGTTTCGCGGCGACTCCAAACGTGTGCCTTTGCCATGGAACCGCCAGACGCTTGCCGCATTTCATGCCTCATTCGGCACTTAGGGCGGGTTGTCTATAACGGAGCCCACCCCTAAAAGATGAATAAAACCAACCGCACCGCGCTTGTCGCGGCAACGATCGCGGCTGGCCTGATGGCTGGCGCCTCTTCCGCCTCTTCAGCCGCCGCACAATGCGGCCGCGCTTCCTGGTACGCGCTGCATTCCAGAACCGCCTCCGGCGAGCGCATGAACCCCGCCGCGCTGACTGCAGCGCACCGCAGCTTGCCGTTCGGCACCAAGCTCAGGGTCACCAACAAGAACAACGGCCGCAGCGTCGTCGTGCGCATCAACGATCGCGGCCCATTCGTCCGGGGCCGCGTGCTCGACCTCTCCCGCGGCGCCGCCACCCAGCTCGGCTTCATCGGCTCGGGCCACACCGCAGTCTGCATGGCGCGCGTTTAAGATGTCGGTGTCCGGCAAGAGGGAGCCGGACATATTTCCTACACATTGCGGCAGCGCACAGTGAGCCGGCTCCGCCATACGTGGCGAGTTTTCAACAGTTTGGACCAAAGCAGCATTCGTCACTCCAATTGACGTATTGCATCGCAACAATATCTTGTTAACCTCACTGCGAGACATTCAAGGCTCGGCGCTGCTCGTCGGCCCTTTGGTCGTCAGGCAGCAGCGGGGTTCTTGATGTTCTACCAGCTCTACGAACTGAACCATGCGGCGCTGCAGCCCGCCCGCCTTTACGCAGATGCAGTGCGGTTCTTCTATTCCAACCCGCTCAATCCGGTTTCGCATACGGCGCTCGGCCGTTCCGTCGCGGCAGCCGCGGAACTCTTCGAGCGCACGACGCGCCGCTACGGCAAGCCTGAATTCGGCCTGACCAAGGCGGTGGTCGACTGGAAGAGCGTCGACGTCGCCGAACGAACCGTGTGGTCGAAGCCGTTCTGCAACCTCGTCCGCTTCGAGCGCCAGCTTCCCGCGGGCCGCAAGCCAGATCCGAAGCTCCTGATCGTGGCGCCGATGTCCGGCCATTATGCAACGCTGCTGCGCGGCACGGTCGAGGCGATGCTTCCGCACGCCGACGTGCACATCACCGACTGGGTCGACGCCCGCATGGTGCCGCTGTCGCAGGGCAGCTTCGATCTCGACGACTATATCGACTATGTCATCGAGATGTTCCACGCGCTGGGTCCCGATACCCATGTGATGGCAGTCTGCCAGCCCTCGGTGCCGGTGCTGGCGGCGGTGGCGCTGATGGAAAAGCGCGGCGACCCCTTCGTGCCGTCGACCATGACGCTGATGGGCGGGCCGATCGACACCCGCCGCAATCCGACCGCGGTCAATCTGCTCGCCGGGGAAAAGGGCACCGACTGGTTCCGCGAGAACGTCATCATGCAGGCGCCTTGGCCGGTGCCCGGATTCGGCCGCGATGTCTATCCCGGTTTCCTGCAGCTTTCGGGCTTCATGAGCATGAATCTCGATCGCCACATCATCGCCCACAAGGACTTTTTCATGCACCTTGTGAAAAACGACGGCGACAGCGCCGAGAAGCACCGTGACTTCTACGACGAATATCTGGCGGTGATGGACCTGACGGCGGAGTTCTACCTGCAGACGGTCGACACGGTGTTCGTGCGCCACGCCTTGCCGAAGGGCGAGATGACGCATCGCGGCGAGGCCGTCGATCCCCAGGCGATCCGCAATGTCGCGCTGTTCACCGTCGAGGGCGAGAACGACGACATTTCCGGGCTCGGCCAGACCCGGGCCGCGCATGAGCTTTGCGTGAACATCCCGGCCGACCGTCAAGCCCACTACATGCAGCCGGCCGTCGGCCATTACGGCGTCTTCAACGGCTCGCGGTTCCGGTCGGAGATCGTGCCGCGCATCCTGGACTTCATCTCCAGCTACGGCCGCCAGACCCGCCTGGCGGCGAAGCCAAAGCTGGTCCGTTCCGCCAAGAGCTGAGCGGGAAGCGGACGCGGCTCGGCGCCGCTCGAAGCGAGTGACCTTTCCGTGCAACCAATGTTCAGGGCGGACCGGCGTCCCGACGCCGCTGTTGCCAAACTGCCGCTATGCGGGCCTGGCGGGTAACCATGCCACCAAACTAGCCGTTGTCTTCAATTGACACGGACTGTAAATCCCCCTTAACGTTTCGTTAATAAACAAGGGCGGACCCCGGGGGACAATGACTTCCTCACCGATGGCGCGGATGCTGCGTTTGTGTGCAGTCGCAGGGCTGGCGATCTCGGCCCACTGGGCGGTTCCGGCATGGGCTGCCGGCGCCATGGCCACCGGCGGCCTGACCTCGCAGCCGATCGGACATTACGACTTCTGCAAGACGCATCCGAGCGAATGCAACATTCGCCCGGCCAATCTCGCGCCGGCCAAGCTGACCGATGCTCTGTGGCGCAAGCTGATCAACGTGACCGCCAAGGTCAACGCCGCCGTCAAGCCGATGAGCGATCTCGACAATTACGGCAAGGACGAGGTCTGGACCTATCCGGACAACGGCTTTGGCGACTGCGAGGACTATGTGCTGGAGAAGCGGCGCCAGCTCTACCGCATGGGCATCTCGCTTGCGGATCTCTTGATCACCGTCGTGCGCAAGCCGGACGGCGAAGGCCATTCCGTGCTGACGGTGCGCACCGACAAGGGTGACTACATCCTCGACAATTTGACCGACAAGGTCCAAGCCTGGGACGAGACCGGCTACCGTTATCTCAAGCGCCAGGCGATCGACAACACCGGCCGCTGGGTGTCGATCCGCGATGGCCAGCAGCTGCTGGTCGGCTCGGTGCAGTAGATCTCCGGAACTACCTTCTCAGCGCCGCACGAATCGACGCGCTGAGGCGGCGCAGCTCCGCCTCGTCCAGCTTCTCGATGCTCTCGGCCAGAAGATTAGCCAGTTCGGTCGCGGCCGGCGACAGGCCCGACGTATCGATCCTGACCCGTGGATGCGAGGTTTCGGCGAGGCGGGCAAGGTCCTCGGCGTCGTCCCAGATGATGTTGAAATAGCCGATGATCTTCTGGATCAGCGTCCAGGTCGGCGCGCCGCGGCGGCCATGCTCGAGCGCCGACAGATAGGCGGCGCTGACGCCGATGGCCTGCGCCATCGCCTTCTGGCTGACGCCGCGCTCGGCGCGCAGCGCCCTCAGCCTCTCGCCGAACGGGGTCACTGTTGCGTCCTCATGGCCGGCGTCCTCATGCGCGCGTCCGCCTGAGCCGCACATAGAGCGCGCCCGAGCCGCCATGGTTGCGGGCGGCGTGATCGTGGCTCGAAACCAGATGCCGGAAAGCCGGGGTCGACAGCCAGTGCGGCACCGAGCGGCGCAGGATGCCGTCGCCGCCGGACGATGAGCCCTTGCCGGTGATGACCAGCACATAGCGGATGCCGCCGGCATGGGCGCGGTGCAGGAAAGTGAGGAGCAGCGAATAGGCCTGGTCCTGCGTCATGCCGTGCAGATCGACCCTGCCCTCGATCGGCAGCCGCCCTTTTTTCAGTTTCTCGTGCGTCTGGTCGTCAAGCGAATGCGCGACGTGCTGCGGCTTCGGCTTCGCGGCAGCGGCGGGAACGCCGTTGGCCGGCGTGGGCGCCGGCGTCGGCTCGACAATATCGGGAATCTCGACCGCGGCCTTGCCTTTGAGGGGCCGCGTCGTGCGCGCCACCAGGTTCCAGAGGATGCGATCGTCGTCGCTCAGCGTGTCGTGGCGGCGGTTCACGCGTGCCCCCTATCGAACAGCCCGCGCGGGACCAGCGCATAAAAGTCGGCGACGTTGCGCACGACGCCGGCGATCTCGCCCGCGGCATCGCCCGAGCCGGCGAAGAGATCGCCTCGCGCCGCTCCGGTGATGGCCGAGCCGGTGTCCTGCGCGATCATCAGCCGCCGGAACGGTTTTCCGCCGAAAGCGGTGAGCGTTGGCGCAACGATATGGAAGGGCGTGCCGAAGGTGTGCAGCAGCCGGTCGACGGCGACCGAGCGGCCGGGCGTCAATGGCACCTTGGCGGCGGCAATGGGACCGAGCTCCGGGTCGTCGACCGGCGCCTCACGAAAGAAGATGTAGGAGCGGTTCTGCCAGAGGATCTCGTCGACCCGCTCAGGATGCGCCTTGAACCAGGCGCGGATCGACTGCATCGTCACTTGTTCCAGCGGGATTTCGCCGGTCTCGCTCAGGATCCTGCCCGGCCCAGTGAAGCGCTGGCCGGATTTTGCGGCATAGGTGACGCGGCAGAGCCGACCATCGGCCATCTTCAGCCGCGCCGCTCCCTGCACATGGATGAAGAAGGCATCGACCTTGTCGGCGAGCCAGGCAATCTCGAGGCTCCGCCCGGACAGCGCGCCGCGCTCGATGGCGCCGCGATCGAAATATTCGACCGGACCTGTCGTCGTCGCGCGCGCGAAGGCGAGATAGGGATCCATCTCGAGGGGCCGATTTTTATCGTCGATGTCGACCAGATCGGCGGGACGGGAGAGCAGCGGCACCGTGAACCGCTCCGTCCTCACCGGCGAGGCCTCGACCTCCGGCTCATAGAAGCCGGTGACGAGGCCGGCGCCGCCGCTTTCGGCCGCCACCAAAGCCGGAGCGAAATGGCGCTCGAAGAAGGACCGCGCCTCCGACCGATTCGCCGGCGAAACGGAGCGCGCCTCAGTATAGGCCTCGGCGAAAGCGGCGAACGCGACGCCGAGCGAACGGGTTCGATAGGGCTTGGTCAGGACGTGGAAAGCCGAACGTTTGAACGCCGCGAAGGCGGCGAGGTGATCATCCTCGTTCCAGCCGGGCAGGTCGCCGAAGGATTTTTCCTTGAATGCCGAAGACAGCGACATGACAGCCGCCACTAGAGCCGGATGATTTCAGGCCGGATCGACCTGAAATCTGAATCCGGCTCCAAATTAAAGAGATGGAGCATGATGGCGTCCGAAAACCGCTCCACACTTTTCGGCATCATGCTCTAGGTCAATCTTCTTCTTCCGTGGCGACCAGCTTCCAGTTCGGATCACGCGACCGGGTATCGCGGAAGAAGGTCCAGACGTCCTTGACCTCGGCGACTTTTTCCGGATCGCCGTCGATGACGGCGCCGACCTTGTCGCGGGTCGCCGAGATCAGCTCGCTGACGATGCGCAGCGTGATATGCGCCTCGGTGCCCTTCATCTCGGCGGCGACGACATCGACCTTGTCGATGCCGACGAAGGAAGACTGGATCTTTTCCGCTTTCGCCTCGCGCTCGCCGATCGCGGCGACGAAGCTGTCATAGACCTCGCGCGACAACAGGTTCTTCAGCGTTTTGCGGTCGCCGTCGGCAAAGGCCATGACGATCATCTCGTAGGCCATCTTGGCGCCGTCGATAAAGGTCTTCGGATCGAAGGACGGATCGTTGTCCTTGATCGCGCGCAGGCCCTTGTTGAGATCGCTGTCCGGCTTGGCGAAAGCGTCGATCGCGGCATAGGTCTCCGCCGCCGGTTCCCCCGGTATGCGCTTGCGCGGCAGCGACACCACATTCTCGGACTTCTGCGCCGCGTCCTGCTCGCGCGTGCGGCTTGCCGAATAAGGATCGAAGGGCGGGCGTTCGTTTCCGGTGCGACGGCCCAGCACGTTGCGAAGCTGGAAGAAGATCACAACCGCCGCAATCAAAAAGAAAATCGTGCCGAAGTCGAAGAAACCCATATCTTCCGCCAATTCGATCCCTGTCCAGGCCGGACCACCAGAGCCCCTAGAATGGCGGCGGTCGCATAGCGTTCATTACCCAAAGCATATAGAACGGCGGGCGCAATCATTCAAATCAAAGCCAGCCATACCTATCTAAAGGTCCTAGTGCCAGCGGCGATTTCCCGCGAGGCCCGCAAAAGAAGAAAGCGACCGGTCTCAATTTGCGCATTTCGTTCATTCCCCTGTTCCTGCTCCTGCTGCCGCTTCTGGAGATCGCCGGCTTCGTCATCGTTGGCCGCGAAGTCGGCGCTTTGGCGACGATTGGGCTCGTCATCCTCTCCACCATTGCCGGCAGCCTGCTCCTTCGGCACCAGGGTTTCGGCGTGATGGCGCGGGTGCGGACGGAGATGGATGCCGGGCGCGATCCAAGCCGCCAACTCGCGCATGGCGCGATGATCGTGCTGGCGGCAATCCTGCTCATCATTCCGGGCTTCATCACCGACATTATCGCCATCCTGCTGCTCCTGCCGCCGGTGCGCGATCTTGCCTGGCGCCTGCTCAAGAACCGCATCGTGATGGCGACCAGCTTCAGCAGCGGCTTTTCGGCCCGCCGCCGCGACAAGGTCATCGATCTCGATGACAGCGACTTTTCGCGCCAGGAGGACTACAAGCGCGGGCCGGATCACAATTCGCCTTGGCGGCGGCTGAAAGACGACTAGGTCTGCTTTAGGGTCCGCTCGAATAGCTGTCTCATGCGCGCCGTCGCCCCGAAACGGCTGCGCAGTTTCAGGCGGCGCGCAAAACTTGTCTTGTCCTGCCGAGCATGATAGCGAACCCCGATTTCAATCCGGTCAGCAATGCTGCCCAGGCAAAAGGACAAAGGCTCATGGCCAGCAATGATGATGCCGCGGCAGCCGCCGCCAATGGCAACGGCAAACAGGAACAGCCCTCGCTCAACGTGCTTGCGCAATATGTGAAGGACCTGTCCTTCGAAAGCCCCGGCGCGCCGAACTCGCTGCGCGGCCGCGACAAGGCCCCGGGCATCGCCATCAATGTCAACGTCAACGCCAACCCGCTTTCGGACAAGCAGTTCGACGTCAATCTCACATTGAATGCCAAGGCCTCCTTCGACCAGGAAGTGCTGTTCAACGTCGAATTGGTCTATGGCGGCGTCTTCGCCATCAGCGGCTTCCCGCAGGAGCACATGCTGCCGATCCTGTTCATCGAATGCCCCCGGCTGCTCTTCCCCTTCGCGCGCCAGATCATCGCGGACGCCACCCGCAACGGCGGCTTCCCGCCGCTGATGCTCGACCCGATCGATTTCGCGCAGATGTTCCAGCAGCGCATCGCCGAGGACCAGGCCGCAAGCAAGGTCCAGGTGAGCTGAGGAGACTCACCACCCCTCGTATCGAGAGCCCGGCTTCGCGCCGGGCTTTTTTGCTAAGGGTTGCTCGGGTCAAGCTCGGGCATGACGAAGGGATGGGCGGCTCGGCTAATCGCGTCGGTTCAGGGAGCGCCCCCCGCTCAACCCGCAGACGCCACCTTCAGCCACAACGCCTTTTCGCCGAGCGTGCCGACAAGCCCGGCATGTGCCGCCCGATCCGCCTCGGTGAGGCGCGGCGGCAGCGCGATCGGCCTTGCGCCGATCGAGATATCGATATCGGCGACTTCGCCGCTGCCGTTCATCTGCACGGCCACGGTTTCCAGAACCAGCGCCGCCTGTTTGCCGCCGATGAGCTCGATATAGACTTCGGCCAGCAATTCGGAGTCGAGAAGCGCCCCGTGCTTGGTGCGGCGGGTATTGTCGATGCCGTAGCGGCGGCAGAGCGCGTCCAGCGAGTTCGGACCCATCGGATGCTTGCGGCGCGCGATCGCCAGCGTGTCGACGATGCGGCCGGGATCGATGGCCGGATGACCGAGCCGGCTGTATTCGAGGTTGAGGAAGCCAAGGTCGAAAGTGGCGTTGTGGGCGATCAGCTTGGCACCGTCGGTGAAGGCCAGCCATTCCTCGGCGATTTCGGCAAAGGTCGGCTTGCCGGCCAGATCCGCCGCGCTGATGCCGTGCACGGCCTGCGCCTCGGCGTGAATGGCGCGGCCTTGCGGATTGATGAACTTGTGGAAGGTGCGGCCGGTCGGGAAACGGTTGACCAGCTCGACGCCGCCGAGCTCGATGATGCGGTCGTCGCGCAAATCGAGGCCGGTGGTTTCGGTGTCGAAGATGATCTCACGCATTCGAATCAGCCCGCTCTAAAGAGCAGAATCACAAACCGGAACAAAATGGCAATGGGGACTGCTGACGGCGGCCGTCAGGAAGCGTTTTTGCCGGACTTATCCCCGGTCAATTCGCTGACGATGGCTGCCACCGCCGCACGTGCGGCATCATAACCCTGGCCGGTGTCGACGATGAAATCCGCCTGACGGCGTTTCTCGGCGTCAGGCACCTGCTTGGCGAGGATGGAAGCGAATTTTTCTTCGCTCATGCCGGGTCTGGCGAGCACGCGGGCGCGCTGGATCTCGGCCGGCGCGGTGACGACCACGACCTTGTCGACCCGGTTGCGGCCGCCGGTCTCGAACAGCAACGGGATGTCGAGCACCGCAATCGGCGCCCCGGCCGCACGATGGCGGGCCAAAAAGGCGTCGGCGTCGGCCCGCACCAGCGGGTGGATGATCGCCTCCAGCTTTTTCAGCGCGGCGGAATCGCCCAGCACTGTCTCGGCGAGCCTTGCACGATCCACCACGCCCGCTTTTGTCGTGCCGGGAAAGGCTCGTTCGACCAGGGGTGCTGCCTTGCCGGCATAGAGGCGATGCACGGTCTCGTCGGAATCATGCACCGGAACGCCGGCCTCGGCGAACATCTTTGCCGTGGTCGACTTGCCCATGCCGATCGATCCGGTGAGGCCGAGCACGATCATGTCAATGCGCTTCGATGTCGGCGACGATCATGCGCCGCAATTGCGGCGTCACCTGCGGCCGCTTGCCGAACCAGCGCTCGAAGCCGGGCACGGCCTGGTGCAGCAGCATGCCGAGGCCATCGACGGTCTTCAGGCCGCGCGCCCTGGCGGCAGCTAGCAGCGGTGTCTCCAGCGGCACATAAACGATGTCGGTGACGATGGCGTGGCCAGGCAGACCGGCCGGATCGGCGGCGAGGATCTCGTTGCCATGCATGCCGAGCGCGGTGGTGTTGATGAGCAGGCCAGCGTCGGAAAGCAATTCGCCGACCGCGCCGGCGCCATGCGCCGAAACCCCGGCGCCAAACCGGTCGGCGAGTTCCTCAGCCCTTGCCAGCGTACGGTTGACGATGCGGATGTCGTTGATACCCCGGTCCTTCAGCGCGTGGACGACGGCGCGGGAGGCGCCGCCCGCGCCCAGCACCACGGCCGGACCATTCGCCGCCCAGCCGGGGGCATGTTCATCGAGATTGCCGGCAAAGCCGAGAGCGTCGGTATTGCCGCCCCACAGCACGCCGTCTTCCAGCCACAGCGTGTTGACCGCGCCGATGGCTTCGGCGGCCTCGTCGCGGCGCGCGACCAAGGCGAAGGCTGCTTCCTTGTGCGGGATGGTGACATTGCCGCCGCGATAGCCATTCTCGTCCAGCGATTTCAGGAATGCTGCGAAATCCTCCGGCCGAACGTCGATAGCCTGGTAGCTGCCGTCGATGCCGTATTCCTCCAGCCAGTGGCGGTGGATCTTCGGCGAGCGCGAATGCGCGATCGGGTGGCCGGTGACGAAGGCCCGCTTCTCAACCATCGATCGCTCCCAATGCGCGCAGCTCCTTCAGCACCGGCAACAGCGGCAGGCCGACGATGGTGAAATAGTCGCCCTCGATCTTCTCGAAGAGTTGGATGCCCTCGCCCTCGATCTGGTAGGCGCCGACACTCGCCAGCGCCTTGGCGCCGACGCGCGCCAGGTGGCGGCCGATGAAGGCGGGATCGAGCTTGCGCATGGTGAGGCTGGCGATGCCGACATGCCGCCACAGCACTTCGCCATCTCGGCAGAGGACGACGGCGCTGTTCAGCTGATGGGTCTTGCCTGACAAGGCCAGGAGATGCCTCCGCGCGCCTTCCATATCGGCCGGCTTGTGGAAAATTTCGTCGCCAAGCGACAGCGTCTGGTCGCAACCGAGCACCAGCGCGCCCGGCCGGCGCTCGCTGACCTCGGTCGCCTTGGCTTCGGCAAGGATCGAAGCGACATCTTCGGGAGAGACACCGCTGTCCTGCAAGGGCGCCTCGAGCGCGCGCTCGTCGACATCTGCCGGCACCGCCTCGATGTCGAGCCCGGCATTGATAAGCATTGCCTTGCGGAACGGGCTGCCCGAAGCGAGGACGATTTTGCCGGCCATACTGGTTCACCAACGGTTGCGATCCGTCCAGCGCCCCTCATCCGTCTCGGCGCTATGCGCCGAGCCACCTTCTCTCAGGACGGAATGCTCACTGATATCGCCTGCCCTAGCGCGTCTTGCCCCGCAGGGCAACGATCGCCGCCGCGGTTTCCTCGATCGAGCGCCGGCTGACGTCGATCATCGGCCAGCCATGCCTGGTGCAGAGCTGACGCGCGTAGGCGAGCTCCTCGGCGATGGCGGCGCGGTCGACATAGTCGGTCGGCACGTAGTTGTTGCTGTTGCCGAGGATGCGGTTCTGGCGAACATGCGAGATGCGCTCGGCCGTGGCAACGAGGCCGACGATCAGCGGCGTCCTGGCGTTAATCAGGCTTTCCGGCAGCGGCACGCCGAGCACGATCGGAATGTTGGCGGTCTTGATGCCGCGATTGGCGAGATAGATGCTCGTCGGCGTCTTGGAGGTGCGCGAGATGCCGATCAGCACGACATCGGCATCGTCCATGTTGGCCGGCAACTGGCCGTCGTCATGCTCCATGGTGAAGTTCAGCGCATCGATGCGGCGGAAATATTCGGCGTCGAGCACATGCTGGGCGCCGACGCGCCGGCCGGCCGGCGTGCCGAGATAGGACTGGAAGACGCTGAGCACGGGCTCCAGCACCGAAACGCAAGGCAGGCCCATGGCGGCGCAGCGCTCGTCGATGCTGCGCGCGAGCTTCTGGTCGACCACGGTGTAGAGAATGATGCCGGGCTCCTCCTCGATATCCTCGAACACCTTGGCGACCTGCTTTTCCGTGCGGATCAGCGGATAGATGTGCTCGATGGCGCGTGCGTCCTTGTATTGGGCGGAGGCGGCGCGGCCTGCCGCCAGCAGCGTCTCGCCGGTAGCGTCGGAAATCAGATGCAGATGGAAGAAGCTCTGGGGTTTGTTCACAAGAGTTGGTTCCAGACTGTGGGCAGATGTGGACAAGGTTGGACAGAAAGGTCGTGACGTCGAAGGCGACTGTATCAGATGCCACCTTGTCCACAATTCTCCCCGCTGTAGGCTTTGTCGGGGCGCTGGGGACAAAACCGGGGATCAACTTTTCTTGGCCGATATCATCCACAGCTCGAGGTCCGCAGCAGAAAAGCCAAGCCGCTGACTCGAAAGCCTGAATCCGGTTCGTCCCCAGATCCCTCCAAATTGAGAAAGCGGCTGCGCGACAATATGCTGACTGGCCTTTTCGAGCGGCAGGCGGGACAGGTCGCAACCACCACAACCAACAGACTCTTAGAATCAGAAGACTCTTTTAAAATAGATATTTGATTTAAGAGACCTGGAGAGGGCGAGCACTGGATGGCTGGGAAACGGATCATGCTGGACGTCCTCAAGGGCGAGACGGTTTCACCGCCGCCGCTCTGGATGATGCGTCAGGCAGGGCGTTATCTGCCGGAGTATCGCGAGACCCGGAAGCGGGCCGGTTCTTTCCTCGATCTCTGCTACGATCCGGATCTTGCCGTCGAGGTGACGCTGCAGCCGATCGAGCGCTTCGGCTTCGATGCTTCAATCCTGTTTTCCGATATCCTGGTTGTGCCCGATGCGCTGGGACGAGATGTCCGCTTCGAAGAGGGACACGGGCCGATCCTCAAGCCGATTGCGGCGGCCGAAATCGAGGCCCTGGACGGCCAAACGTTTCACGTGAATCTCGAACCGGTCTACGAAACGGTCCGCCGTCTGCGTGAGAAGCTTCCGGTGGAAACGACCTTGATCGGCTTCTGCGGCGCGCCGTGGACGGTGGCGACCTATATGATTGCCGGCCACGGCACGCCGGATCAGGGACCGGCCAGGCTTTTTGCCTATCGCGAGCCGGAGGCCCTTGCGCGGCTCCTGAAGATACTGGCCGATCATTCGGCCGCCTATCTCATCCGCCAGATCGAGGCCGGCGCCGATGTGGTGCAGATTTTCGACTCCTGGTCGGGTGTTCTCGATGAAGCGTCCTTTGAGGCGTTTTGCATCGAGCCCGTTGCGGAGATTGTCCGGCAAGTGAAGGCCGCGCGTCCGGATGTTCCGGTGATCGGGTTCCCCAAGGGCGCCGGCGAGCGCTATCGCGATTACAGGAAGAAGACCGGGATCACCGGGCTCGGTCTCGACTGGACCGTGCCGCTGTCGATGGCAAAGGAATTGCAAAGCGAAGGCGCGGTGCAGGGCAATCTCGATCCGCTTCGCCTGGTTGCCGGCGGCAGGGCGCTGGCCGACGGCGTCGACGCCATCCTTCGCACGCTGGGCAACGGGCCGCTGATCTTCAATCTCGGCCACGGCATCACGCCGGAAACGCCTGTGGCACATGTCGAGGCCATGGTGAAAATGGTGCGGAGCCATCGATGACAGAGACGACCAACGAGAACAGCGCCGGCCAGGCGATGAAGCGCATGTTGATCGGCATCGTTCTGCTGGTCGTCCTGACCGCCCTGCTCTTCCTTGTGGCGCCGGACAGCTTCTATCCCTGGGCGAAGGCAATCCATGTGATTGCCGTCATCGCCTGGATGGCCGGGATGCTCTATCTGCCTCGGCTTTTCGTCTATCATGTCGACGCCGAGAAAGGCTCCGTGCAGTCCGAGACCTTCAAGGTGATGGAGCGCCGGCTGCTGCGCGCCATCATCAACCCGGCGATGACCGTGACCTGGGTGTTCGGGCTTTGGCTCGCCTGGAAGGGCTTCGGTTTCCAGGGCGGCTGGCTGCACGCCAAGATCCTCGCCGCGCTGCTGCTTTCGGGTCTGCACGGCTATCTCGCCGGCGCGGTGAGAAAATTTGCCGAGGACAAGAACGAAAAGCCGGCGAGGCACTGGCGGATCGTCAATGAACTCCCCACATTGCTGATGATCGTCATCGTCATCCTGGTCATCGTGAAGCCGTTCTGAGGCTTCCCCACACCCGGCAAAAGGCGGCTTGCTCTTTCAGGCGACCGACGATAAAAGACGGGTCTTCCTTCCCGTCATGCGCCGCCCCTTTCTCGCTTTCGGCCGCGCCCGGCATTTGTCGCATCCAGCCGATTTTTTCTCCCCAAAGCCTACCCAGAGTCCATCTAATGCAAGAAATGAAACTCGCAGAGTTCAAGAATAAGAAGCCGCCGGAGCTGATCGCTTACGCCGAATCGCTCGAGGTGGAGAACGCCAGCGTCATGCGTAAGCAGGAGCTGATGTTCGCGATCCTGAAAAAGCTCGCCATCCAGGACGTCGAGATCATCGGCGAAGGCGTGGTCGAGGTACTGCAGGACGGTTTCGGCTTCCTGCGCTCGGCCAACGCCAATTACCTGCCGGGTCCCGACGATATCTATATTTCACCGTCGCAGATCAGGCGCTTTTCGCTGAAGACCGGCGATACGGTCGAAGGGCCGATCCGCAGCCCGAAAGAGGGCGAGCGTTATTTCGCGCTGCTCAAGGTCAACACCATCAATTTCGATGATCCGGAGAAGATCCGGCACAAGATCCACTTCGACAACCTGACGCCGCTCTACCCGACCTCGCGGCTGAAGATGGAGGTCGACAATCCCCCGACCAAAGACATCTCGCCGCGTGTGATCGACCTGGTGGCGCCGATCGGCAAGGGCCAGCGAGCGCTGATCAACGCTCAGCCGCGCACCGGTAAGACGGTGCTGTTGCAGAACATCGCGCACTCGATCACCGCCAACCATCCGGAATGCTACCTGATCGTTCTTCTGATCGACGAGCGTCCGGAGGAAGTCACCGACATGCAGCGCTCGGTCAAGGGCGAAGTCATTTCCTCGACCTTCGACGAACCGGCGGCGCGCCATGTGCAGGTCGCCGAAATGGTGATCGAGAAGGCCAAGCGCCTGGTCGAGCATGGGCGCGATGTCGTCATCCTGCTCGATTCCATCACCCGCCTGGGCCGCGCCTACAACACCGTGGTGCCGTCATCCGGCAAGGTGTTGACCGGCGGTGTCGACGCCAACGCGCTGCAGCGTCCGAAGCGCTTCTTCGGCGCCGCCCGCAACATTGAGGAAGGCGGGTCGCTGACCATCATCGCCACCGCGCTGATCGACACCGGCAGCCGCATGGACGAAGTCATCTTCGAAGAGTTCAAGGGAACCGGTAACTGTGAAATTCAGCTCGACCGCAAGGTGGCCGACAAGCGCATCTACCCGGCGATCGACATCCTCAAGTCCGGGACCCGCAAGGAGGACCTTCTGGTGCCGCGTTCGGATCTGCAGAAGATCTTCGTGCTGCGCCGGATCCTTGCGCCGATGGGAACGACGGACGCGATCGAATTCCTCATCGACAAGCTCAAGCAGACCAAGACCAACGCCGATTTCTTCGATTCGATGAATACATGATCGGGCAGGGCGAGAGAGCGGTCCTTTCTTCGGCATACAAGGCGGAGCAAGGAGCGAAGCGACGTCGCGTAGAACCCTAAGTTCATGCCGTTGTTTTTGAGCTTTGCGGCGGTGCAAAATTCTGCACCGCTGCATTCGTGGAGAATCTCGGCGACATACATCCTGGGTCAAACCGAGGAGACGAAGCTGTCTATCCCCGCCGCAACAGCTTCTCCAACTCGCCCGCATCCGTAACCGCCGGCAGGCATGTCTGTCCGCTGCAGAACCAGGCTCCCGGCTTGTCCGTCGGCGGCAGCACGCCGCCCGGCAAAAGCGGTTGATTCGCTTCCGTACCGATGGGCAGTACGATATCGACCCGGCGTGGATCGGAACTGCGATTCGCCACCGGAACAAGGCTTGAGGAATCAAGTTTGTCTATGATGACGAGCTTCAGCGGTTCGAGTGCCAGGGCGCAGGCGTTGATGATGCCGGCCTGGCCGTAGGCTTGCTGCGCGGCGCGACCCATGGCGTGTTCGGCTGTCGTCCATGCCTTTGCCCAAAGATCGTGATCGCCGGTAAGGGACGAGAGCCGGACCAGCGCCTCGATGATTTGGCCCGTGGCGGAGGGGATTGCCTCATCGACATCGCCGCGGATACGGATCGGCACATCGACGCTGTCGGACGCCGTCAGATAATAGCCGGTCTTTTCAGGATCCTGATGCCAGCGGTCGAGCCGATCGATGAACTGCCGGGCATGGTCCATATAGGCAGAACTGCCGGTTGCCTCGAACAGCGCGATCGCCGCGTTGGTCATGGCGGCATAGTCGCTCGACAGCGCGGGGAAAAGCTTCTTGTCGCCGAGCATCGAATGCGGCAGGCGGCCGTCCTTGCTGGCTTCGACGATGTGAGCGAAGGCCTTGACGGCGGCGTCCACCCAGTCGGCTCGTCCGAAGGAGCGGCCCGCTTCCGCGAGGGCCGCAATCATCAATCCGTTCCAATCGGTAAGCGCCTTGCCGTCGCGGCCGGGCCTGACGCGATTTTCTCTGGCAGCTAGCAATTTCGCCTTCAGTGACGCGAGCTGAGCGTCATCGCTGATCCCTTGGCGCGGCTGTGCCTCGCTCTGGCGGATGATGGGCTTGCCTTCCCAGCCATGCGGAGCGGCGAGCTCGAAAGATTGGAAGAAGCGAGCGGAATCAGCACCGAGTGCGGCTTCAACCTCTTCCCCGCTCCAGGTGTAGAACAACCCCTCCTCGCCTTCGCTGTCGGCATCGAGGCTGGCAGCGAAGGCGCCCGCCTCGACGCGCATTTCCCGCAGCAGCCAGGCCACAGTTTCCTCGATTCGCTTCCGAAACAACTCATTGCCTGTTGCTGCAAAGGCCCAATTGCACATGCGGATGAGCTGGGCGTTGTCGTAAAGCATCTTCTCGAAATGCGGGACCAGCCATTCGGCATCGGTCGAGTAACGGCTGAGACCGCCGCCGACATGGTCGTAGATGCCGCCGGCGAGCATTTTTTCCAGGCTGATGAGCACGGCGTCGCGATGGGCGGTCTGGCCCTCGCGCAGCCAGGACAGCCACAGACTGTGCATGAAGGGCGCGTTGGGGAATTTCGGCGCGCCGCGCAAGCCGCCGAGATCGCCGTCGACCATGCCCTCGATGCGACCGGCGAGATCGGCAAGCGTGCCGCGGTCGAGCACCGCCTTTCCCTTCGCGCCGGCCAGCCGCTGCTCGACATGGGTGGTCAGCGCGTCGGCGCTTTGGCCAAGGCTCTCCTGCTTCTCGCGCCAGGCCTTGTCGACCGCCTCCAGCACCTGGACAAAGCCCGGCCGTCCATAGCGCGCCTCACGCGGAAAATAGGTGCCGCCCCAGAAAGGCTTGCCATCGGGGGTGAGGAACATGGTCAGCGGCCAGCCGCCCTGCTCGCCCATGGCATGGAGTGCCGCCATGTAGATCTGGTCGATATCCGGGCGCTCCTCGCGATCGACCTTGATATTGACGAAGAGGCGGTTCATGACGGCGGCGACGGCATCGTTCTCGAAGCTTTCATGGGCCATGACATGGCACCAGTGGCAGGCGGCATAGCCGATGGACAGCAGGATCGGCCGTCCGAGTTCCTTCGCCTCGGCAAGGGCGTCCGGCGACCAGCTCCGCCAATGCACGGGATTGTCGCTGTGCTGCTGCAGATAGGGGCTGGCCTCTTCGGCAAGCAGGTTTCGCGCGGGCAAGGTCACGATGAGCGGCTCGGCTTGGTTGATAAGCAGGCAATTCCGGGAAAGCTGCGGCTGACTTCCGGAACGGCGCCTGAAAGAAGATACCTAGGGTGGTTCGGCAGGTCGGGCAAATGGCAACCTCGAAGGATTCTATCGTAGCGCTGTCGAGCGGTCGCCTGCCCGCCGGCATCGCCGTAATCCGCATCTCCGGCGCCAAGACTCGATTCGTACTCGAAACGATGGCCGGCGGCGGTCTTAAGGATCGCTTTACCACCTTGCGCAAGCTTATGGCACCGGACGGTTCGGTCATCGATCATGGGCTTGTCGTGTTCTTTCCCGGACCTGGCAGCTTCACCGGCGAGGACGTTGGCGAGTTCCATGTTCACGGCAGCCGCGCCGTTGCGGCAAAAATGCTGGAAACGCTCACCGGCTTTGCCGGCGTCAGACATGCCGAGCCTGGCGAATTCACGCGGCGCGCCTTTCTGAACGGCAAGCTCGATCTGGTCGAGACCGAGGCGCTGGCGGACCTCGTCAATGCCGAGACGGAGGCGCAGCGGCGCTTTGCCGTGCGTAACGCCGAGGGCGCGCAGAGCGAGCTCTATTCGGGGTGGCGCCGGCGGTTGATCCATGCTCGAGCAATGATCGAGGCGGAAATCGACTTCGCTGACGAGGAGGATGTGCCGGGTTCGGTCTCGAAGGCGGTCTGGACCGATGTGGCGACGATGGCCGACGAGATCGAACGCCACATTCAGGGGTTCAAGGCGGCCGAAATCATTCGCGATGGCTTCGAGGTCGTCATCCTCGGCGCGCCGAATGCCGGCAAGTCCAGTCTGTTCAACGCCCTGGCCCAACGCGAGGCGGCAATCGTCACCGACGAGCCGGGCACCACGCGCGACCTGCTGGAGGTGGTGCTGGACCTCCACGGGATGAGAGTTCGGGTCGTCGATACGGCAGGCCTGCGCGAGGCCGCCGGCAAGGTGGAGACGATCGGCATCGAACGAGCGCGCGCCAAGGCGGGTGGCGCCGACCTGGTTTTGCTGCTGGAGGATATGGTCGATCCACAGCCCGTCGGCGCGGTTCCGACAGGTGTTCCGCTCCTGAGGATCGGGACCAAAGCCGATCTCATGGGAGCGCGTAGAGGGGCCTATGGTTTGGCCGTCTCTTCCAAGGAAGGCACCGGATTGCCGGAACTGCTGGATGAGATTGCGGGTCGCGCCGCAGCCGCAGTCGGAGGGGCCGGTGACATCCTGCCGTCGAGGCTCCGCCATGTCGAGCTGCTGGAGGAGGCGAAGGATTTTATCTTGGTGGCGCTGGCGGGGCAAAGCCTGGAGCTGCGTGCAGAAGAGTTGCGGGTGGCCACGGACCGGCTTGGGCGAATTATCGGCGCTGTCGATGTCGAGGATATGCTCGACGTCATCTTTTCCCAGTTCTGCATCGGCAAGTGATTCACGTGAAACGCGGGGCGGCTGTGCGCGCCGGGTGATTCACGTGAAACAGCGACAGGATGTGGGCGGATGGGTGTTTCACGTGAAACGAGTCCGGCTCCAGACGCGTGGCGTGCTAATAAATCAAGGGCCAAACGGCGCTGCCCCTCATTGCCTGCCTCGTAGAAGGCGAGGACGGCTGGCCACTAAACCAACAGCGCTGATTCGCAGCGCTTGAGAAGTGAAAAATTGTCCGTGGGATAAGCGCCTCCCTTCTACGCGGGACGAGGTCGGACAGGCAGACCACCGGCACGCAGCCCTATCCCCGGCGATCACCTCCGCAACGGACTGCATCCTTGACAGCGGAGGCTGGCGGGGACATGTGTCAAAGCATCTCTGAAACGGATTCTTGCAATGACCAATCACTATGATGTGGTGGTGGTGGGCGGCGGCCATGCCGGATGCGAAGCGGCGGGCGCGGCTGCGCGCGCCGGCGCCAGGACGGCGCTGGTGACGCTGCGCTTCGAGACGATCGGCGTCATGTCCTGCAATCCGGCCATCGGCGGCCTCGGCAAGGGTCATCTCGTGCGCGAGATCGACGCCATGGACGGGTTGATGGGCCGCATTGCGGACGCTGCCGGCATCCAATTCCGCCTGCTGAACCGCCGCAAGGGCCCGGCGGTGCGTGGGCCGCGGACCCAGGCCGACCGCAAGCTCTATCGTCTTGCCATGCAGGCGGCGATCGGCGAGCAGGCCAATCTCGACGTGGTAGAAGGCGAAGTCCTGGACTTCGAGATCGAGAACGGTCGGGTTGCGGCCGTGCTGGTCTCCGGTGACAGGCGGCTCGCCTGCGGCGCCGTGGTGCTGACGACCGGTACATTCCTGCGAGGGCTGATCCATATCGGCGAGAAGAAGATCGTCGCCGGCCGGATGAACGAGCAAGCGAGCCATGGGCTCTCGGCGACGATGACGCGTGCCGGTTTCAAGCTCGGGCGGCTGAAGACCGGGACGCCCCCTCGCCTCGACGGCCGCACCATCGATTGGGCGTCGCTGGAAAGTCAGGCCGCGGACGATCACCCGGTGCCGTTCTCGCTGATGACAGACCGCATCGCGAACCCGCAGATCAAATGCGGTATTACTCGCACAACGCAGGCGACACATGAGTTGATTCGCCTCAATTTGAAGCGTTCGGCGATGTATTCCGGCTCGATCGAAGGCGTGGGGCCGCGCTATTGTCCATCTATCGAGGACAAGATCGTCAAGTTCGGCGATCGCGAGGGTCACCAGATCTTCCTCGAGCCGGAGGGCCTCGACGACGACACCGTCTATCCGAACGGCATCTCGACCTCGCTGCCGGAAGAGGTGCAGCTCGACATGTTGAAGACGATCCCCGGGCTGAAACGGGCGACGATGCTGCAGCCGGGGTACGCCATCGAGTATGACCACGTCGACCCGCGCGAGCTCAAGCCGACGCTGGAGACGAAGCGCGTCGCCGGGCTTTTTCTGGCGGGGCAGATTAACGGCACCACGGGCTACGAAGAAGCCGGCGCGCAAGGCCTGCTTGCCGGCATCAACGCCGCGCGCAGGGCATCGTCAAGCGAGCCGGTCGTGCTCAGCCGCACCGAAGCCTATATCGGCGTGATGATCGACGACCTCACCAGCCGCGGCATTGCCGAGCCCTATCGCATGTTCACTTCGCGGGCGGAGTTCCGGCTTTCGCTGCGCGCCGACAATGCAGACGAGCGGCTGACGCCGCTGGCCGACCGCTTGGGGATCGCCTCCTCCGAGCGGATGCAACGTTTCGGCGCGATCAGTGTGAAGCTCGACGCTGCCCGCGCGCTGGCAAAGTCGATCGCCTTCACGCCGAATGAAGCCGCGCGGCATGGACTGGAGATCAACCGGGACGGCGTTCGGCGTTCGGCCTACGACCTTCTCGCCTATCCCGGCGTCGACATGGCCTGGCTGACGCGGATCGAGCCACGGTTTGGCGAACTCGACTCCAACACGGCAGAGCGGCTTGAGACCGAGGCGAAATATTCCGTCTATCTCGAGCGCCAACAGGCTGACGTGGCGCAGATCAGGCACGAGGAATCGCGGCTCATTCCGGAGACCGTCGACTTCGCGGACGTGCCAGGCCTTTCCAATGAGCTGAAGCAGAAGATGAAGGCACGCCGGCCGCGCTCGATTGCCGACGCGCAGCGCATGGAAGGGATGACGCCAGCGGCTCTGGCGATCATTGTCGCGCATGTTCGCAATGCCGAGCTGGCTGCACGAAGGTCGGTCGCGTGAGTGGCGATGCCTGGGCGGACCTGCAGAAGGCAGCGGGTCCGGTTTCACGTGAAACATTCGAGCGGCTGCAGGCCTTCGAGCGGCATTTTCAAAAATGGAACCGCAGCATCAATCTGGCGGCGCCATCGACGCTAGACGACGTCTGGCGCCGCCACATCCTGGACAGCGCCCAGCTTGCGCGAATCGCGCCGACCGCAATGCGCTGGGTCGACCTCGGCTCGGGCGGCGGCTTTCCCGGATTGGTACTCGGTTTTCTGCTTGCAGAGCGGCCGGGCGCCACGATCGATCTGGTTGAAAGCAACCGCAAGAAGGCGTCGTTCCTGCAATCGGTCGTCGGCCAATTCGGCCTACCGGCGCGCGTGCTGGCGCGACGCATCGATGACAGCTATCCACTTGTTTCTGCACCGGAAGTCGTTACCGCGCGGGCATTGACGGCGCTTCCGGACCTGCTCGATCTTGCCGCACCCTGGCTGACCAAGGGCGCGCGTTCGCTTTTTCACAAAGGCCGGGATTACCGGGCCGAAGTGGAAGAAAGCGCTCACCGCTGGACCTTCGATCTGGTAGAACATCCAAGCATGACAGACGCTCATGGCGTCATTCTGGAAATCGCCGATCTGCACCCGGCGACCCCGCAATGAATCACTGGCATCGACCCATGAAAACTGGACCGCGTATCATCACCGTTGCCAACCAGAAGGGTGGCGTCGGCAAGACGACCACGGCGATCAATCTGGCGACGGCGCTGGCCGCGATCGGCGAGCGCGTGCTGATCGTCGACCTCGATCCGCAGGGCAATGCCAGTACCGGGCTCGGCATCGAACGCAAGGATCGCACCGTCTCGTCCTACGACGTGCTGACCGGCGAACTCGAGCTGGAGGCGGCCGCAGTGCCGACGGCGGTGCCGGGTTTGTCCATCGTGCCCTCAACCCTCGATCTGCTCGGCATCGAAATGGAGATCGCCTCGGCGCCAGACCGGGTGCTGCGCCTGCGCAATGCGCTGCGTGCGGCAGCCGCGCGCGCGGCGCCGTTCGGCTATGTGCTGATCGACTGCCCGCCGTCGCTCAACCTTTTGACTTTGAATTCAATGGCGGCGGCCGATTCCGTTCTGGTGCCGCTGCAATGCGAGTTCTTCGCGCTCGAAGGCCTTAGCCAACTGCTCGAAACGGTGGAGCAGGTGCGCGGCACGATCAATCCGGACCTCACCATCCAAGGCATCGTGCTCACCATGTTCGATGGCCGCAACAACCTGGCCAACCAGGTGGTGCAGGATGTGCGCGCGCATATGGGCGACAAGGTCTATGAGACGATCATCCCGCGCAACGTGCGCGTTTCCGAAGCACCGTCCTACGGCAAGCCGGCAATCCTTTACGACCTCAAATGTTCCGGCAGCCAGGCCTATCTGCAGCTTGCCTCGGAAGTGATCCGCCGCGAGCGCAAGCTGCGCGCCGCCTGAAAGCGCAGGCGAATTTCCCTAGCCGATTCGATTCCGAAACGATCTGGACAGAATGATGAGCGAAGACCAATCGAGAAAAAGACTGGGCCGCGGCCTCGCGGCGCTGATCGGCGAGATCGATCGTCCGGCAGCGGCCGAAAAGCCGAGCGCGGTCGCGGCGGATGGCAAGGTGCCGATCGAGTTCGTCAGTCCGAACCCGAAGAACCCGCGCCGGCATTTCGGCGACGCCGAACTCACTGACCTCGCCCAGTCGATCCGCGAGCATGGCGTGGTGCAGCCGGTGGTGGCGCGGCCCTCGCCGTCGCAGCCCGGCCGCTATGAGATCATCGCCGGCGAGCGGCGCTGGCGCGCCGCGCAGCGCGCGGGGCTGACCGAAATCCCGCTCATCGTGCGCGACGTCAACGACCGCACCGCGCTGGAGCTCGCAATCATCGAGAACGTGCAGCGCGCCGATCTCAATCCGGTCGAAGAAGCGCAGGGCTATCAGCAGCTGATCGACGAGCATGGCTACACGCAGGCCGATCTCGGCCAGGTGATCGGCAAGAGCCGCAGTCATGTCGCCAACACGCTGAGGCTCCTGAAGCTGCCTGACGTCATCCGCGACATGCTGGTCGACGGCGCGTTGTCGGCCGGACATGCCCGCACCCTGGTCACGGCCGGCGATCCGGCGGGGCTCGCCAAGCGGATCGTCGAGGAGGGGCTTTCGGTGCGCCAGGCCGAGGCGCTGGCGCAAATGCCCGCGGGACCGACCCCCGCCAAAGTAAGGTCCGCGCCGAGCGCGCCGGAAAAGGATCCCGACACGCTGGCCTTGGAAAAGCTGATGACCGACACGATCGGCATGATTGTCTCGATCGAGCATAAGGCCAAGGGCGGCACGCTGCGGGTCGACTACCGGTCGCTGGATCAGCTCGATGAGTTGTGCCGGCGGCTGAAGGATGACCGATAAGTAGCTGAATTACATGAAATTAGCCGACTAATAAAGTTCTGGCTTAGGATTAGATCTAGGCTGATATATTGGTGATAGGCACAACAAGGGCCGGCCGCTGCGTTGGCCTCTTCTTTTTTGCGGCGCCCGCGATAGGCGAAAGCCGAGGCGCCGGCCAATCGCCTCACAGGGGGAGGGCTGATCGCCTACCTCTGCGCCAATCTCGCGCTTTCCACCGCGATGCCGAGCAGCGCCTGACGGGCTAGCGCCTCCGACAGGTCGGGCCGCTTGCGCGTTTGCAGCACAGCTGCCTGCAGCCGGTTCAGCGCGCGGCCGAGGGCTTCGCTGTTCCAGCGCTCGAGCGTCTTTTCCACCAGCTTGCGGCGCGAGAAGAAGACCGGCGGACGCGCTCCCGCTACGACCGAGGCGGCGTTGCGGCCGCCGGATTCCATCTGGCCGCGCATGACCTGGATCGCCTGCAATTGCCGCATCGCCGAGGACAGCACCAGGAAAGGATGGCCGCCGGACGCACAATGCCGGGTGAAGGCAATGTCGAAATCTCCGACCTTGCCGTCGAGCATCGCGTCGACCGCACCGTCGAGGGAGGCGCCGGAGACATCGCCGGACAAGGCGTTGACGTCGTCGAGGTCGATCTCCTTCTTGCCATGGGCGTAGAGCACCAGCTTGTCGATCTCGCCGCGCGAGGCCAGACGGTCGCCGCCGAGATTGCGGCGCAGCGCCTGGCGGGCGTCGAGCGTCATCGACATGCCGGCCTTGCGCAGCTCGTCGTCGATCACCGAGTCGAGATCCCGGGCCTCGTCGGCATAGCAGGGCAAGGCGATGGCGTTGCCGGCTGCCTCGACGATGGCCCGCAGGCCAGTGCCCTTCTTCAGGTCGCCCGCCTCGATGAGGATGAGAGCATCCGGCGCCGGCTCCGCCGTCAGCGCCTTGATGTCGTCGGCCAGCGCCTTCTGGCCGCTGGCGTTGCGGACCCAAAGCAGCCGCCGGTCGGAAAACATCGGCACGGTGCGCGCCTCGTCGAGCAGACGGCCTTCGTCGCGGTCGACTTCCGCGCCATCCAGCATGACCACTGAGAAAGGGTCGTCGAGCGGCAGCCCGGTCTTCAACGCGAAGGTCTTGGCCCGCTCGGCGACCAGGCCGCGATCGGGGCCGTAAAGCAGGACGATGGCCATGGCCGGGTCCGGCCGCGCCAGCCACGAATCGACCTCGTATCCCTTCTTCTGTGCCATGCTGGGTGAGTTAGCATGAGGCGGAGACGGAGTGAACGGAGAAGCGGCCGGCCTCTCTTCATCATCCTCGGGCTTGACCCGAGGATCCATGCCGTGACTTTTGCCGGGGAGCGCCGGGGTGCAGAATATTCTCCAACCGCCGCAACGCGTCAACGTCGCGGCATGGATTCCAGGGGTCTGCGCGCGTCGCTCCGCTCCTTGCTCCGCCCTGGAATGACGACCCTGAAGCAGAGTCTGTCACGCCCCTCTGCCCTGCCGAGCAACTCCCCACGAGGGTGGAGATTAGCTGCGTCGGCCGGCGCGCATGCCTTGATTGTCTTTTGTGGCGGCAAACGCTCCGCAAACTTCCGCCAAATTGCGCGACGCTTGGAAACATCGACAAGAAATTTCAGCGCCATATCTGCATCTTGTCGGCCATGTGCCGCATCGGCTCGACGAGGCTGATGACCGGGAGGACGGCCGCCATCTCGCCCGATGAAATGGCGGCGCGGATGTGCAAGTATCGCACCGGCAACATTGGAGGACGAAGGTCATGGCCGATGCTGGAATGTTGCGCTTTCATGTCCCCGAGCCCGAGGTTCGGCCGGGCGGCACGCCCGACTTCTCGAATGTGACCATTCCCAAAGCGGGGTCCGTGCCGCGGCCGGAGGTCGATGTCGATCCGCGCACCATCCGCGACATGGCCTTCTCCATCATCCGCGTGCTTAACCGCGCCGGCGAAGCGGTCGGGCCATGGGCCGGGCTGCTCACCGACGAGGAGCTGCTCGAAGGCCTGCGCCATATGATGACGCTCAGGACCTTCGATGCGCGCATGCAGATGGCGCAGCGCCAAGGCAAGACCTCTTTCTACATGCAGCATCTGGGCGAAGAGGCGGTGAGCTGCGCCTTCCGCAAGGCACTCAAGCCTGGCGACATGAATTTCCCGACCTATCGGCAAGCCGGCCTGCTCATCGCCGACGGCTATCCGATGGTTGCGATGATGAACCAGATCTATTCCAACGAGGCCGATCCGCTGAAGGGCCGGCAGCTGCCGATCATGTACTCCTCGAAGGAGCACGGCTTCTTCTCGATCTCCGGCAATCTGGCGACGCAGTACATCCAGGCGGTCGGCTGGGCGATGGCCTCGGCGATCTCCAACGATTCCCGCATCGCCGCGGCCTGGATCGGCGACGGCTCGACCGCGGAGTCCGATTTCCATGCGGCGTTGGTCTTCGCCTCGACCTACAAGGCCCCGGTCGTGCTCAATGTCGTCAACAACCAGTGGGCCATCTCCACCTTCCAGGGCATTGCCCGCGGCGGCTCGGGCACTTTCGCCGCGCGCGGTCTAGGCTTCGGCATCCCGTCGCTGCGGGTCGACGGCAACGACTATCTCGCCGTCCATGCGGTAGCCAAATGGGCGATCGAGCGGGCGCGTCGCAATCTCGGGCCGACCTTGGTCGAATATGTCACCTATCGCGTCGGCGCGCATTCGAGCTCGGACGATCCGTCGGCCTACCGGCCGAAGGCGGAATCGGACGCCTGGCCGCTCGGCGACCCGATCATCCGGCTGAAGAACCATCTCATCCACAAGCAAGTCTGGACGGAACAGCGCCACATCCAGGCGGAAGCCGAGATCCTCGAAACCGTGATCGCGGCGCAGAAGGAAGCCGAAAGCCACGGCACGCTGCATGCCGGCGGCAAGCCGTCGACGCGCGACATGTTCGAAGGCGTCTATGCCGAGACGCCGCCGCATCTAAGGCGCCAACGCCAGCAGGCAGGGGTCTGATCGATGCCCAGACGCACCATGATCGAGGCGATCCGCGACGCCATGGATGTCTCGATGGCTCGCGACGAGCGCGTCATCGTCTATGGCGAGGATGTCGGCTTTTTCGGCGGCGTGTTCCGCTGCACGCAGGGCCTGCAGGCCAAATACGGCAAGAACCGCTGCTTCGATGCGCCGATCAGCGAATCCGGCATTGTCGGCTCGGCGATCGGCATGGCCGCCTATGGGCTGAGGCCCTGCGTCGAGGTGCAGTTCGCCGACTATGTCTATCCGGCTTACGACCAGATCGTCTCGGAAGCGGCGCGGCTGCGCTACCGCTCCAACAACGATTTCACCTGCCCGATCGTCGTCAGGATGCCGACCGGCGGTGGCATCTTCGGTGGCCAGACGCACAGCCAGAGCCCGGAAGCGCTGTTCACGCATGTCTCCGGCCTCAAGACGGTGGTGCCGTCCAACCCGCATGACGCCAAGGGGCTATTGATCGCCGCGATCGAGGATCCGGACCCGGTCATCTTCCTGGAACCGAAGCGGCTCTACAACGGCCCCTTCGACGGCCATCACGACAACCCGGTGACGCCTTGGTCGAAGCACGAGCTCGGCGAGGTGGCGGATGGCCATTACACCATACCGCTCGGCAAGGCGGCGATCCGCCGGCAAGGCTCGGCGGTCACCGTGCTCGCCTACGGCACCATGGTCTATGTCGCGCAGGCCGCGGCCGCGGAAACCGGCATCGATGCCGAAATCATCGACCTCAGGACGCTCCTGCCGCTCGACCTCGACACGATCGTCGCCTCGGTGAAGAAGACCGGGCGCTGCGTCGTCGTGCATGAGGCGACGCTGACCTCCGGCTTCGGCGCCGAGCTCGCGGCGCTGGTGCAGGAGAACTGCTTCTACCATCTGGAGGCGCCAGTGGCGCGGGTCGCCGGCTGGGACACGCCCTATCCGCATGCGCAGGAGTGGGAGTATTTCCCCGGCCCCGCGCGGGTCGGGCGCGCGCTCGTCGAGACCATGGAAGCCTGAGGGGGGCCGGACGATGGGCGAATATGTCATCAAGCTTCCCGATGTCGGCGAAGGCGTCGCCGAGGCCGAGCTTGTCGAATGGCATGTCAAGATCGGCGACCTGGTGCGCGAGGATGCGGTGCTGGCGGCCGTCATGACCGACAAGGCGACCGTCGAGATCCCCTCGCCGGTCGATGGCGAGATCCTCTGGCTCGGCGCCGAGATCGGCGACACGGTGGCGATCGGCTCGCCGATCGTGCGGCTTAAAATAGCCGGCGAAGGCAATGTGAAAGCAGGCAGCGGTGCCAAGGCCGCGCCGAAGGCAGAAGCGCCGGCCGAGCCCGTGGAGGCAAAGTCCCAACCGCTGTCGGACGCCTCGAAAGCGGCGCCGAAACCGGCACAGATCCCGGCCCAGCCTTCCGTCGCGGCACCGAAGGCTGGGCGCCCGGCGTCCGTCATCGGCGCGCCGCGCGCGGAAGGCGAAAAGCCGCTGGCTTCTCCTGCCGTCCGACTGCGCGCCAAGGAAGCCGGCATCGATCTGCGCCAGGTTGCAGGCAGCGGTCCGGCCGGGCGCATCAGCCATGAGGACATCGAGGCCTTCCTGGCGCGCGGCCCGCAGCTTGCCCGCGCCACCGGCCTTGCCCGCAAGGAGGGCATCGAGGACATCAAGGTCGTCGGGCTGCGGCGCAAGATCGCCGAGAAGATGGCGCTCGCAAAGTCGCACATTCCCCATATCACCTATGTCGAGGAGATCGACGTCACGGCGCTGGAAGAACTGCGCGCCGCGCTCAACAAAGAGAAGCGGCAAGACCGGCCGAAGCTGACGCTGCTGCCGTTCCTGATGCGGGCAATGGTCAAGGCGATCGCCGATCAGCCGAACCTCAACGCGCTGTTCGACGACGAGGCCGGCGTTATTCACCAACACGCGGGCATCCATGTCGGCATCGCCGCCCAGACGCCGACCGGGCTCGTCGTGCCGGTGGTCAAGCATGCCGAGGCGCGCGACCTCTGGGAAAGCGCCGCCGAGATCAACCGGCTTGCCGACGCGGCCAAGTCCGGCACGGCGACGCGCGATGAGCTTTCCGGCTCGACCATCACCATCACCTCGCTCGGGGCGATGGGCGGCGTGGCGACCACGCCGGTCATCAATTATCCGGAAGTGGCGATCGTCGGCGTCAACAAGATCATGGTTCGGCCGGTATGGGACGGCGCGCAGTTCCTTCCGCGCAAGATGATGAATCTGTCGTCAAGCTTCGACCATCGCGTCATCGACGGCTGGGACGCCGCGGTTTTCGTGCAGCGGATCAAGGCGTTGCTTGAGACGCCGGCGCTGATCTTCGTGGAATAGTCGTATGGATACGGACGACGTTGCCCCCTCGTCATCCTCGGGCTTGACCCGAGGATCCATGCCGCGACCTCGCCCGAAGGGCGCGGCGGACCAGAATTCTGGACCGTTGCAACGCCTTCACGTCACGGCATGGATCCTGGGGTCTACGCGCGTCGCTACGCTCCTTGCTCCGCCCCAGGATCACGAGATTCCACGGATATCGGCCAATCGCCACGCTCTGCGTTCGCCAGGCCCTAACCCTCTGCCAAAATCCCCGTGCTCAGCAACGAGAAGCCCATGAAAGAGATCTCCTGCAAGCTGCTCGTCATCGGCGCCGGTCCGGGCGGCTATGTCTGCGCCATCCGCGCCGGGCAGCTCGGCGTCGACACGGTGATCGTCGAGTTCGGCAAGCCGGGCGGCACCTGCCTCAATGTCGGCTGCATCCCGTCCAAGGCGCTAATCCATGCGGCGGAAGAGTTCGAGAAGATCGCGAACATGGCCGGCGGCAAGGGGCCGCTCGGCATCGCGGTCGCCCCGCCGACGCTCGACCTGACCAAGACGGTCGCATGGAAGGACGGTATCGTTAGCCGGCTGAACAGCGGCGTCGCTGGGCTGCTGAAGAAAGCCAAGGTCAAGACAGTGCAGGGCTGGGCGACGTTCCGCGACGGCAAGACCGTCGAGGTCGAGACCGAGACGGGAAGCCAGGTGATCCGCGCCGAGGCGGTGGTGATCGCCAGCGGCTCGGTGCCGGCCGAACTGCCGTTCATGCCCTTCGGCGGCCCGGTCATCTCGTCGACCGAAGCGCTGGCGCTGAGCGAGGTGCCGGACAAGCTCGCCGTCGTCGGCGGCGGCTATATCGGGCTCGAGCTCGGCATGGCCTTCGCCAAGATGGGCGCCAAGGTCGCCGTGGTCGAAGCCCTGCCGCGCGTGCTTGCGCAATATGATGCCGAGCTGACGCGGCCGGTGCTGAAGCGGCTCGGCGAGCTCGGCATCGAGGTGATGCTGGGTGCCAAGGCCAAGGGGCTGTCGACCAAGGGCGATGCGCTGCTGGTCGAGACGGCAGATGGCAAGAACGCCAAGATCGCCGCCGACAAGGTCCTGGTCACGGTGGGGCGCAAGCCGCTCACCGAGGGCTGGGGGCTGGAGCAGATCGACCTCGACACGGTCGGAAGATTCATCCGCATCGACGACCAGTGCCGCACCTCGATGCGGGGCATCTACGCTATCGGCGATGTCACCGGAGAGCCGATGCTGGCGCACCGGGCGATGGCGCAGGGCGAGATGGTGGCCGAGATCGTCGCCGGCCACAAACGAGGCTGGGACAAGCGCGCGATCCCGGCGATCTGCTTCACCGATCCCGAGCTGGTCACCGCCGGCCTGTCGCCGGACGAGGCGAAGGCGCTCGCCGGCGAGATCAAGATCGGACATTTTCCGTTCGCAGCCAACGGCCGCGCCATGACCAGGCAAGGCGAGGACGGGTTCGTGCGCATCGTCGCCCGCGCGGACAACCATCTGGTGCTGGGCATCCAGGCGGTCGGGCAGGGCGTTTCGGAATTGGCCGCGGCCTTTGGCCTTGCGCTCGAAATGGGCGCGCGGCTGGAGGATATAGCAGGCACCATTCATGCGCATCCGACCCAGGGCGAGGGCTTCCAGGAAGCGGCGCTGAAGGCGCTCGGGCACGCGCTGCATGTTTAGAGGGAGCGGGATCTCCCCCCTTGAGGGGGAGATGGCCGGCATGCCAGAGGGGGTCGCCGCGCGTGAAGCGCCAACTTCCGTCTTTGGCTTTCACATGCGCTGCACTGGTTGAGAGGACCCCCCTCTGTCGCCTTTGGCGACATCTCCCCCTCAAGGGGGGAGATCACAAAGCTCAGCCCGCCAGGCGGCTCGCCGTCTCGTGCTGGGCGTAGGCGCGGCCGAAGCGGTTGGCCAGAAATGCGTCGAGCGCGATGTCTTCCTGCCGGACGAAACCTTTCGCCGGCAGCGTGCCGTCGGCCAGCATGTCGAGCACGGCGCAGATGCCGGAGGCGGTGGTGATCTGGATGGCGCTGCGCACGACGTTGCCGACGCGGTGCGAATAGATCTTGTTGGCGTAGGTCTCCTGCAGCAGGCGGCCGTTGCGGCGGCCCGAGACGGTGACGAAGACGATGACGACATCCTGCAGCGTCGCCGGCAGGGCGCTCTCGAAAATGTCCTTCAGCACGTCGCGGCGGTGGCGCAGCCCGAGGTCGTTGAGCAGCGCCTTCATGATGGCGGCATGACCGGGATAGCGGATGGTGCGGTAGTTCAGCGTCCGCACCTTGCCTTTCAGCGTCTCGGCCAGAGTGCCGAGTCCGCCGGAGGTGTTGAAGGCCTCGTAGGTGACGCCGTCGAGCGAGAATTCCTCGCGCTCCTCCAGCGGGGGCACCTCGACCAGCTCGCCCTCGACGATCGCCTCGCAAGGCTCGCAATATTCGTTGATGACGCCGTCGGTGCTCCAGGTGAGGTTGTAGTTCAAAGCGTTCGACGGATATTGCGGCAGCGCGCCGACGCGCATGCGCACGCTTTCCAGCGTGTCGAAGCGGCTGGCCAGATCGTTGGCGACGATCGAAATGAAGCCCGGCGCCAGGCCGCATTGCGGGATGAAGGCGCTCTTGCCCTCGCGCGCCAGCTCCTTGACCCGACGGGTGCTGGCGACGTCCTCGGTGAGGTCGAGATAATGCACGCCCGCCTTCGCCGCAGCCTCGGCGATGCGGGTGGTGAGGTGGAAGGGCGCGGCGCTCAGCACGGCGAATTTGCCGGCAAGCGCTGCCTCAAGCGCGCCGGGCACGGCGATGTCGAGCTCCTTGCTCTCGACGCCGGCCGGCAATTCGGCTGCGGCGAGCTGGGCCGCCGAGCGGTCGACCACCGTGACGCGGTAGTTTCCCGTGGTGGTAAGCATTTCAGCGATGGTCGAGCCGATCTTGCCGGCGCCGACGACAACAATGTTTTTCATGACGATACCCCTGCCAGTTCGAATTGGCAGGAATCATCGCAGCTTGCCTGTCGAAAGGAAGCTCGGAATCTGGCAAAGTGAAGCTGAACATAGCGCAATTTGCCGAAGGGTTTCGTCGAAATGATCAGTGAAGCTGAACAGGCCCTGCTGACGCTGCTGCGCGCCAACGCGCGCGCCTCCACCGCCGAGCTGGCGAGAAAGCTCGGCGTGTCGCGCACCACGGTGCAGAGCCGGATCGAGCGGCTGGAGCAGCGCGGCATCATCGCCGGCTACGGCGTCAGGCTGTCGCCCGACTATGAGCAGGGTCTGGTCAAGGCGCATGTGCTGCTCACCGTCACGCCGAAACTCGCCGACAAGGTGGTGCGTAGCCTGGAGGCGATGCCGCCGGTCCGGACGGTGCATTCGGTGAGCGGCAATTTCGACATGATCGTCATCGTCGACGCGCCGTCGATCCGCGATCTCGACGCGCTGCTCGATCAGATCGGGGCAATGGAGGGAGTAGAGCGGACGTCGTCGTCGATTATTTTGTCGACGCGGGTTGATCGGTGAGGGCATCGAAACTGGTGATCTCCCCCCTTGCGGGGCAGGCCAGAGGGGGTCGCCTCGCGTGGAGCGCCAACCTCCATCTGCCGCAGCAGGCCGAGCCTAGTCGGACCGACCCCCTCTGGCCGCTTTGCGGCCATCTCCCCCTCGAGGGGGGAGATTGGCGCTACGCCCTCCGTCTCTCCGGCCCGTTGTCGAGCCACTCCAGATCGTCCGGCGACAGGGCGATATCCAGCGCCTTGAGGCTGTCCTCCAACTCGTCCAGCGTGCGCGGACCGATCAGCGGAACGGACGGGAAGGGCTGCGCCAGGACATAGGCGAGCGCGACATGGATCGGGCTTTTGCCGAGCCTGCTTGCAAGTTCGATGGCGCGGTCGCGACGGCCGAAGTTCTTTTCCGAATACCAGACCCGCACCAGCTCTTCATTGTCGGTGCGGTCGCGGCCGGCGCGGTCGGTGAAGAAGCCGCGGCCCTGGCTCGACCAGGCGAAGTTGGGCATTTGCCGCGCCGTCAGCCAAGCTTTCCAATCGTCGGTGGAAGAGGTGATGCAGCCGGCCCATATCGGCTCCAGCATCTCGGCCAGCGAAAAATTGTTGGAAAGCGCACCGGGCTTCTGCTTTCCGGTGCGTTCGGCATAGGCGATCGCCGCGTCCATACGCTCCATCGTCCAGTTGGAGCCGCCGAACAGGCCGCGGATGCGGCCGGCCTTGACCTCGCGGTCCATGGCATCGACGAACTCGCCGACCGGCACGTCCGGATTGTCGCGATGCATGAAATAAATGTCCACATGGTCGGTCTGCAGCCGGTCGAGCGTCTGGGCGAGCTGCTTGCCGATCACATCGGGATAGCAGAGCGGCGTGTGCGCGCCCTTGGCGATGATGACCGACTGCTGGCGCACGCCGCGATTGCTCAGCCATTGCCCAAGCAGCGTTTCGGTGTAGCCGGCGCCATAGACGAAGCCGGTGTCGAACAGGTTGCCGCCGGCCTCGAAATAGGCGTCGAGCAGGATCGAGCCCGAGGAGAAGGTGCGGAAATCCTCGAAGCCGAGCGCCAGGCGCGAGACGGGCTTCGGCAGGCCCGGAATCGCGCGTTTGCCGATGGCTGTGCCGTTGGCGCCGAGCGGCCGGCCGGAGATGGTGTTGACGCGCTTAGCCGGCCTTTCGATCTCGTATTCCAGCCCGACGGCGGCGCGCCATTTGTCGAGAACGCGCAACGTGCCCAGGCTGTCGGTCCAGCCCATGCCCGGCCAGGCGAATTCCTGGCGGCCGGCCAGGATCGCCTCGCCGGCGGCGTCAACCTCGAAGGAATAGAGGTGGCGGGTCTCGTTGACACTGATCACCTCGCGCGTGCCGCCGGACCGGATCACCTCGATCCGGCCCGGTCCGACATCGCGGTTGCCACCGGCGAACCAGAAGTCCGGCACCTCGATTTGGCCGTTGGTGCCGAAAATGCGCAGGACATTGTCCTGGTTAAGCGAGATGCTGCACGAGACCTCGGCGACGATGCCGCCGGGGAAATGGAGCAGCGCCGAGGCCCATTCATCGACGCCGGACTGGCCGAGATGGCCCGCACCGACGACCTTGTCCGGCTCGAGGAAAGGCTTTCCCGCCGCGGCGCCGGCAATCAGCCGCGCCATCGAGACCGGGTAGCCGCCGACGTCGAGGATGCCGCCGCCGGCCAGCTCGTTGGCGTAGAGCCGGTGCTCCGGCATGAAGCCCGGCATAGCGAAGCCGAAGCTCGACTTGATCATGCGGACCTCGCCGATGGCGCCCGATTTGATCAGCTCGACCAGCTGCAGCGTCTGCGGATGCAGCCGGTACATGAAAGCTTCGCCCAGGAAGGTGCCCGCTTTTCGCGCCGCATGCATCATGGCGTCGGCCTCGAAGGCGGTGAGCGCCAGCGGCTTTTCGCACAGCACATGCTTGCCGGCCTCTGCCGCCTTGATCGCCCATTCGGCATGGCCTGGATGCGGGATCGAAATATAGACCGCATCGACGTCCTCGTCGGCAAGCAGCGCGTCATAGCCGTCAAGGATGCGCGCGCCCGGAAACGTCTCGGCAAGGCCCGGCTTGCCGGGATTGCGAGCGCCGAGCGCGACCAGCTCGCCGGTGCGCGACTGTGCCAGGCCGCCGGCAAAGGATTTGGCGATGCTGCCGGGTCCGAGAATGCCCCAGCGAATTTTTCCGGATGTCATGTCGAATTCTCCATGCGGTCGCCGCCACGCCTTCGCGATCGGGCAGAAAGGAAAGTCAGCGAATCCTGGCGCCTGTCTTGTCGAAGAGCAGCGAGCGCTCGGCCTTGATCGAGACGGTGAAGTGGTCGCTGCCGGCGCGCTGGCGCCTGGCCTCGCGCTCGATGATCAGCTCCTCCGGCCCGGCATCGGCGTAGACATAGCTGACCGAGCCCAGATGCTCGGCGACGTCGGCCTTCACCGGAATGTCGCAGTCGCCCTCGCCGGCCTCGAAGAAATGCTCCGGCCTGACGCCGAGCACGACCTCCGCGCCGGGCGCCGGCAAGGGGCCGCAGAGCGGCTTGCGCAGCCTGGCGCCGCCATGATTGACGAGCTCGATGGTCGCGGCGCTGTTGGACAAATCGACGACCTTCGCCGCGATGAAATTCATCTTCGGGGAACCGATGAAACCGGCGACGAAACGGTTGGCCGGATCGTCGTAAAGGTCGAGCGGGGCGCCGATCTGCTCGACATTGCCGGCCTTGAGCACGACGATGCGGTCGGCCAGCGTCATCGCCTCGGTCTGGTCGTGCGTCACATAGATCATGGTGACGCCGAGCTCTTTGTGCAGGCGCGAGATCTCGACACGCATCTGCACCCGCAGTTCGGCGTCGAGATTCGAAAGCGGCTCGTCGAACAGGAAGACCTGCGGCTCGCGCACGATGGCGCGGCCGATGGCGACGCGCTGGCGCTGGCCGCCGGACAATTGCTTCGGCCGACGCTGCATTAGCTCGTCTATGCAAAGAATTTCGGCGGCGCGCTTGACCCGCCGTTCGGTGTCGGCCTTCGGATTGCCGTTCATGCGCAGGCCGAAGCTCAGATTCTGCTCCACCGTCATGTGCGGATAGAGCGCGTAAGACTGGAACACCATGGCGATGCCGCGGTCGGCCGGCTCGACATCGTTTACCACCTTGCCGCCGATGGCGATCTCGCCGCCGCTGATGTCCTCCAGCCCGGCGACCATGCGAAGAAGCGTGGACTTGCCGCATCCCGACGGGCCGACGAAGACGACGAACTCCCCGTCGGCAATGTCGATATTGGCGCCATGGACGACCTCGAAGGTGCCGAAACGCTTGACGACATTGGTGAGGGTGACGGCCGCCATCTCGTTCCTATCCTATTTGACCGCGCCGGCGGCGATGCCGGCGATGAAATGGCGCTGCAGCAGCACGAAGACGATCAGCATCGGCACGGTCAGCATGACGGCGCCGGCCATGATGCCGCCCCACGACACCTTGGTCAGGCCGATCAGCGTGCCGAGCGCCACCGGCGCCGTCATCGCGCCGGGTTGGCTGTTGATCAAAAGCGGCCAGAGATAGTTGTTCCACGAGGCGAGGAAGAGGATGATGGCGAGGGCCGCCAGCATCGGCCGCGCCAAGGGCAGCGCCACGAACAGGAAGATGCGCCATTCCTTCACGCCTTCGACCCTCGCCGCGTCGAACAGCTCGGCCGGCATCATCGAAAAGGCCTGGCGCATGAAGAGCACGCCGAGCGAATTGAACAGCGGCGGCACGATCAGCGCGATCCAGGTGTTGGCGAGCTGGAAGTCGCGCGCCACCATGATGAATTGCGGGATCAGCACCACGGCGTAGGGAAGCGTGATGGTGCCGAAGATGATCGCCACCACCACGCCCTTGCCGAGGAAGTCGTAGCGCGCCAGCGCCCAGCCGGCCATCGAGGTCAGCAGTACCGAGAGAAAGGTGTAGGTCACCGCCACCGAGACCGAGATGCCGATCGCGCCGACGAAATTGGTGTCGCGCTGCAGATTGTTGAAATTGTCGAGGAAGCTGTCATGCGGCAGAAGCTCGATGCCGGGGCTGAAGATGCCGTTGTCGGGCATGGTGGAGAACACCACCATCATCCACAGCGGGAACAGCCAGATCAGCGCCAGCGGCGTCAGGACGAGATGCAGCAGGATGCTGCGTCCGAGCCGCCTTTGCGAGCGCGAGGTCATTTCGGCTCCCTCGTCAGCCAGAGCTGCACCAAAGTGATGGCGATGGCGAGGCCCGCCATGGTGTAGGCGATCGCCGAGGCATAGCCGAAATTGAGCGAGCGGAAGCCCTGGCGGTAAAGCAGGAGGCCAAGGGTTTCAGTGCCGCCGCCCGGCCCGCCGCGTTCGGTGATCAGGAAGGGTTCGGTGAAGAGCTGCATGGTGCCGATGATCGACAGCACGGCGCAAAAGACGATGACCGGCTTCAACAGCGGCAGGGTGATGTAAAAGAACTGCTTCACCTTGCTGACGCGGTCGAGCGTGGCGGCCTCGTAGACGTCATCGGGAATGGATTGCAGGCCGGCAAGAATGATGATGGCGTTGTAGCCGGCCCAGCGCCAGGTCACCGCGATCATGATCAGCGCCATGGCCGGCGTGACGTTGGAGAACCAGTCGATCTTCTCCAGGCCAACGCTGCTCAACAGCTTGTTGACGATGCCGAAATCGAGGCTGAACATCAGCCGGAACACCGCCGAATAGGCGACCTCGCCGACCACGACCGGGGCGAAGAACGCAAAGCGGTAGAGGCCGCGCGCCTTGAGCAGCGGCGAATTCAAAAGCACCGCCATCACGACCGCCAGCGAGATCATCACCGGAACCTGGATGACGAGAATCAGCAGCGTGTTCTTCAGCGCGTTGAAGAAGGCGGGGTCGCCGATCAGGCGGCCCCAGTTGAAGGTCGGCGCGAAGCGCCACGGCACGGTGCGGGTCGCCTGGAAGGAGATCAGGAAGGAGCTGATGATCGGCCAGATCCAGAAGATGGCGAAGATCAGGAGATAAGGCGTGAGGAAGCGATACGCGGCGGCGTTGCGGTAGCGCATCGTGTTCCTCCTCCTTCCAGTTTCGGGCCGCGCCTTCCTAGCGGGCGCGGTGTTGATCATGTGTTGAATTGCTGGAGCAGTGCCAATGGTCGATGCAGGCGCTGCCCTGTCTTGCCTTCTCCCCTTGTGGGAGAGGGTGGCCGCGAAGCGGCCGGATGAGGGGTGTTCCAGCTTGGCAACGACGGCAATCCGTCCAACACCCCCCTCCGTCTTGGCGCTACGCGCCAATCCACCTTCTCCCACAAGGGGAGAAGGAAAAGCGACGCTCACTTGACCGGCAGGCCGGTCGCAGAGGCGATCTGGCTGGCGGCGTCGTCGAGCGCGGCCTTGGCATCGGGATAGCCGCCGGCAAGATACTTGGTCTGCACGGCCCGCACGATGATCTCGGCATCGCTCTGGAACTGCGTGCCGCGGCTCGGCACGACCTTCGGCAGCGTGGCGAGAATATCCTTCCAGACCGCCTGCCCGCCCCAATAGGGCTGGCCCTGCGCAACGTAAGGATCGTCGAGCGCGGAAATCAGCGACGGCACCAGGCCGAAATCCTTCAGCATGGTGATCTGGCCTTCATTGGTCTCCAGCGTGTATGTCAGATAGGCGTAGGCCGCTTCCTTGTTCTTGCTGGCCGAGGTGATGGCCAAAGAGGAGCCGCCGAGATTGGCGGCGCGCGGGCCGTCGGCGGTCAGGCTCGGCATCAGGTAGACGCCCCATTTGCCGCTTTCCTTCGGCGATTCGGTGCGGATCGTGCCCTCATACCAGCCGCCATAGACCTGGGTGGCGACCGTGCCGGCGGTGTTGTTGGTGATCTTGGTCGACCAGTCGGCCGACGAAACGATGCCGGCGTCCTTCATTTCCTTGACCTTGGTCATGGCGTCGACGCATTTCGGCTGGTTGACCGTGATCGACTGGCCGTCCTCGGCGAAATAGGCGCAGCCCTGCTCGTTGGAGATCATGCGGAAGAATTCGGTATCGCCGTTGAAGTCGGCGTTGGTCATTGTGACGCCGGGGTTGGCGGCCTGGATCTTCTTGCCGGCGGCGATGAAATCATCCCAGGTCTTGATCGATGCGGGGTCGACACCGGCCTTCTCGTAGAAGTCGCGGCGGTAGAAGACGGCGACCGGGCCGGAATCCCAGGGCATGGCATAGGCCTTGTCGCCGACTTCGAGCTCGGTGCGCTTGAAATCGGGGAATTTCTTCTGGTCTTCCGCGCTGTAGCCCAGCGTGTGCAGGTCGACGAAGCAGTCCGGGAACTGGCTCCAATAGTTCTCGGCCTCGCCGTTCTCGATCGAGACGATGTCGGGCAGGCCGACACCACCGGCGGCGCAGCCGGCGATCGACTTGTCATAGGTCGGCTGGTTGCCGAGGTCCTGAACGGTGACCTTGATGTCGGGGTACTTCTTGTTGAAGCCCGCGACGGTGGCCTTCAGCGACGAAGCGGCGATGTTCCAGCTCCAGATCGTGAGTTCGCCGGATTGCGCCAAAGCGGGGCCGGAGCCCAGGGCAAGCAAAAGCGCGGCGCAGGTCAGTGTGGTGCGCATTGAAATCCTCCCATTTCGTTTGCTCTCTCACCGTGAGCCTGGCTAGATTATGCGGCGCGGAAGGCTTGTCCCCGACAAAGGGAATAAGAAATTGGCGGAAAGTAAGATGCCGGAGCGTCCGTTCTACCAGCCAGGCGCAAGCAGCGTCGAAGGCCTGCCGCTGGCCTTGCAGATGTTCCACAACCAGCCGTTGGTGATGCTGAAGCCGCATTGGCACGCCCAGGTCGAGGTCAACTTCATCGTGCGCGGCAGCGTGCATTACCGCATGGCCGAGCATGAGATCGCGCTCTCGGCCGGTGAGATGTGCCTGTTCTGGGGCGGGCTGCCGCACCAGATGGATGATCTCACGGACGACGCGATCTATGCCGGCGCGCATCTGCCGCTGGTGCATTTCTTCAGGCTGCATCTGCCGGCCGATGTCCGGCACCGGCTGATGACGGGCGCGACGCTGGTGACGAATGCCACCGACCAGTCCGACAACGACAACTTCAAGCGCTGGAACGAGTATGCGCGCTCGGGCGATGCGGCCAAGGCCGAACACGCCGTCAACGAGCTGCTCTTGCGGTTGGAGCGGGTGCGCTTCGAGCCGTACCGGCTGGTGCCGGCAACCGCGTCCGGACACGGGGCCGGCAGCGCCTTCGACCAGCAGTCCTCGCGCAATGTCGGGCGCATGTGCGATTTCATCGCCGAGAATTTCCTCTACGACATCGACTGCGTGAACATCGCGGCGGCGGCCGACATCCATCCGAAATACGCCATGAGCCTGTTCAAGAAATCGACCGGCATGACGCTCAACGAATATGTCAATCTGCTGCGACTGAGCTACGCGCAGGCGCTTTTGATGCATGAGGGCGCCAATGTGCTGAAGGTCGCCATGGACTCGGGCTTCGGCTCGCTCAGCGCCTTCAACAAGTCGTTCCGCAAGCTTGCCGGCATGTCGCCCTCCGACTTCCGCAGGGCGGGCGTGCGCTGAAACCTGCCCGTCAAGCGGCCGGCTCCCTCACCGCGGGGAAGTCGACGATGACGGCGAGCCCTGGATGGTTGTCCTCCAGCGTGATCGACGCGCCATGCAGGTCCGCGACCGCCTTGACGAGGCTTAGGCCGAGGCCGCTGCCCGGCGTCGTGCGGCTGGAATCCAGCCGGTAAAGCCGCTGAAAGACCTTTTCGCGCTCGCCGGCCGGAATGCCGGGCCCATCGTCGCGGACATGGACGAGGACACGGTCGCCCTGCTTTGTCACCGACAGCTCGATCGCTGTGCCGGGGGGACAATGCCTAAGCGCGTTCTCGACCAGGTTGGCGAGCATCTGCATCAGCAGGTCGCGGTCGCCGTGGACGTACCATTTGGTGTCCGGAACGAGCGTCGTCGACAACGATTTTCCGTCGTCCTCGGCGACGTCGGCATAGACCTCGCCGATGGTGTCGACGACACTGCCGACGTCGAGATCGACAAAGCGGGCCTTGCGCGCGCCGGCCTCGATCTGAGCGATGCGCAGCAGCGCATCGAAGGTGTCGTTGATCTGCCGGCTTTCGCTGCGCGCATCGGCCAGCTCGGCTGAAACGGTCTCGCCGGAGGCGGTCTTGTCGGCAGCCTGCTCCAGGATCATCTGCAGGCGGTTGAGCGGCGTCTTCAGGTCGTGCGCGATGTTGGCGCTCACCTCCCGCATGCCGTCGACCAGGCCCGACAAGCGGTCGAGGGCTGCGTTCACCTGGGTGGACACGGCGTCGATGTCGTCGCCATTGCCGGTCAACGGGATGCGCGCGTCGAGCCGTCCGTGCGAGACGTCGACCATGGTGGCGGCAATGCCGTCGAGCCGCCGCTGGACGCGCGAGGCGAGCAGGGCGCCGCCGGCAATGGCGAGCCCGGTGATAAACAGCGTGCCCCAGCCGAAGCTCATCAGCACGATGGTCTTCAACTCGTCCGTCTCGGCAAGCGAGAAGGCAACCGTCAGATTGTTGCCGCCGACCTCGCCGGTATAGGCGCGGTACATCGTGTCGGGCGGCACGCCCGGCAATCTGGCGGCGAACATCGAGAAACCGTCGGGCAGGCCGGAGGCGGTGAAATTGCCTGCCAGACGGTTGCCGGCGGGGTCGGTCAGCGAGAAAAGCTGGTCCTTGTCGGGGCTGAGGTCGGCGTTGTTGTTGACCGAGGCGACAAGATCCTCCTTGTCGTTGGCGGCATAGGTCAGGGCAACGACCGAATAGGTCTCCTTGATGGACTTATCGAGCCGCCTCGCCAGATCGGCGCTCATCAGCTGATAGACGACCGCGCCGGACAGGATGAAGGCGAGCACGAAAAGGAAGGCAAAGGTCAGTGCCAGGCGGAACGGCGTGCTGCGCAGCAGGCTGGGGCGTGCTTCCTTCATCGTTTCAGGCGGGGCTCGGCCAGAACAGCCATAGCAGGGCCAGGGCCGCCACGATCCAGACGGCAATCATGAAGATCAGACCGGTCAGGCTGACCGGTCTGGTGCTGCGCGTGGCGGTGTCGCGGAATTCCCGCATGAGCCCGGCCGGAACCAGCTTTACCGCAAGCAGGATGCCGAGCGGAACGATCACAAGATCGTCCAGATAGCCGATGATCGGAATGAAATCCGGAATGAGGTCGACGGGGCTCAGCGCATAGGCCGCGACCGCACCGGCCACGACCTTCGCGTACCAGGGGACGCGCGGATCGCGGGCGGCAAGCCAGAGCGCCACGACGTCGCGCTTCATGCGAAGCGCCCATTGCCTTGCGGAGTCCAGCATCGCCATGTCGCTTATATACGGAGAGCCGGCCGGAGGCGCGAGATGCGATCAGGCATGGATCGTCAACCCTGCGCGTGCAGGCTGTAGCCGGTGTTGCGCACGGTATGGATGAGCGGCACGTCGAACGGCCTGTCGACCTTGGCCCTGAGCCGGCTGATATGGGTTTCGACGACGCTGGTCTTGGGGTCGAAATGGAAGTCCCAGACGCGCTCCAGAAGCATGGTGCGGGTAATCACCCGGCCCTCGCCGCGCATCAGCACTTCGAGCAGGCTGAACTCCCGGGGCTGCAGGTCGATGGTCCGGCCCTGCCTGGTCACACGCCGCATGATCAGGTCCATTTCGAGGTCGCCGACGCGAAGGCTGGTCTTCTGCTCCTGCGCCGCCGGCCTCCGGCCGAGCGCGTTGATGCGGGCAAGCAGTTCGGAAAAGGCGAAGGGCTTGACCAGATAGTCGTCGCCGCCGGCCTCCAGCCCCTCCACCCGGTCGTCGACGCCGCCGATCGAGGTCAGGAATATGGCCGGCGTCTTGATGCCCGCCGCTCGCACCGCCTTGATCATCGACAGGCCGTCGAGACCGGGAACCATACGGTCGGCCACGATGACGTCATAGGCATTGCGGGTTGCCGCGGCGAGCGCTTCATGGCCATTGCGCAGGAGATCGCAGGCGTGCCCGGCCTCGCTCAGTCCCCTGACGATGTAGTCGGCAGTCCTTGGGTCATCCTCAACCAGCAGCAGTCGCATCTTGGCCTATCGTCCGGTGTCGAGTTCAAGCGGCACGGTAGCATCGGCGAGGCCCCATTCCCACAAGCCGGACTTACGCAGGCCTGTCCGGGTCCTTACAAATTCGTAAGAATGATCGAAAATAATGGGAAGACCTCGCCGCCGGGCGCGAGAAAGGTTAGGGGAGCGCTGGCCCGGCCGGAGTGACTCAAATCGAATGGCTTACACATCGCTCAAGTCAGCGCCAAAGGCCTTCGACCAGCACAAGCGCCTGATCGTCGTCCAGGTCGCCGCCGTGACGGCCATCGCCCTGCTGCTGTTTGCCAAGCCGTTCCTCAGCGAGGGCTCGAGCGGACACGAGCTGATGGAGACGGCCGGCTTCGGCTTCGTGCTCGTCTGCTTTCTCGGCCGGCTATGGAGCATTCTTTATGTCGGCGGCAGGAAGAACGACGAACTGGTCGTCTCCGGTCCGTTCTCGATGAGCCGCAATCCGCTCTATTTCTTCTCGATCATCGGAGCGATCGGTATCGGGTTGATGTTCGGATCGGTGCTGGCCGCCGCGATGCTTGGTCTTGCAAGCTTCCTCGTCTTCCGGTTCACCGCCGGCCGGGAGGCCGAGTTCCTGTCCGGCAAGTTCGGCGCCGCCTACACCGCCTATGCCGAGCGGACGCCGCGTTTCTGGCCGAATCCGATGCTCTACCGCGACGAGGAGGAATGGATCTTTTCCACCAGCGCGCTGAAAAGCACGTTCCGGGACGGTTTATATTTTCTGGCGTTCTTTCCGCTTATCGAGGCGGTCGAGCATTTTCGTATGATCGGCATGCTGCCGACCTTGTTCACAATCTACTGATTCCGATTGGGCGTTTGCCGATTGCACCCAAAAGAAGTCAGCGGCAACGCCTTGAGTCCGAGCTGGCGAAGCATATACCTCTTTATGAGTTGGGGGCTGCGTGATGGACGTTCGCAGATCGAAACACGATACGCTCGGACGGTTGTCGGTGTTTGAACTCGACGCGTTGCGAGAAGCTTTCAAGCGATCGGTTCGCGAGAACAACGTCACGGAAATCCGGTGGGCCGAGCACGCCGAGCTTTTCGTCAAACGCGCGATCGGCAAGAAAAGTCGCGCCCTCCGAGCCTAAAGCGCGTCGCGTCGAATTTGGCCCGCGCCACCCGTCAGGTCGGCTTAGCCTTTGCCTCCGCCGCGCGCGCCGCGCCTCGTGCTTTCCCAAAGGATCGCCAGGCAGCCGATCAGGATCAGGACGCCGCCGGCGACCGGCGGCAGCGCCAGAAGCTTCACGGCGCCGGCGACCAAAGCGATCAGAAGCAGCGCCAGAAGCGCAAGGCTGCCGTCGTCGACGAACATGCCGACGAGCTCCTTCAGGACGAGGCGGACGATTTTCATCGGGCAATTCCCTTCGAGCGGCTCACCGTTGCAGGGCAATGGCAAACCGCTCTGTTTCTTCTTTGACCGCAATTCCGCTCGTGAAACCGCTTCACGCTTTTCCCGGAATTGCGTTGGCAGCCGCGGCGTGGGCGTTGCGCAGCCAGCGCACCATGGCGAAGGATGCCGCGGCGATGACGACGAAGATGGCAAGCAGCGCAAAATCCTCGCCCGGCCATTCGGCGCCGAGGCCTTCGCCTATCCAGAACACGCCGAAACTGGTCAGCATCAGGCCGACGACGAATTTGAGCGCGTTTTCCGGCACGCGCGCCAGCGGCCGGTGCACGGCGAGGCCGATCAGCATCACAAGCACGAATGCGGCCAGCGCTCCGAGACCGGCATAGAGCGTCTGGCCATGCGCGGTCCCGACCGCAATGACGATGAACACCACCTCGACCCCTTCGAGCAGCACCGCCTTGAAGGCCGCCACGCCGGCAAGATAGCCGGCGCGACGGTCGTTGGCATGGCGGGTCAGCGCGTCGGTTTCCCTGGAAAAGGCTGCCTCTTCGTCGCGGAGCGCGATGATCCCGGCGCTGCGCAGGATCGCCTTGCGCAGCCAGCGCATGCCGAACAGGATAAGAAGCACGCCGACTGCGAATTGCAGGAGCGTGATCGGGATCAGCTGCAGCAGCGGTCCGAAAGCCAGCACCAGCGCCGCCAGCACGGCGAGCGCCGAGACGGCGCCTGTCAGCGCCGGCCGCCAGCCGCGCGTCACGCCGACGGCCAGCACGATGGTGAAGGCTTCGACCACCTCGACAAAGGACGCCAGGAAGGAAGCGGCCACGGTGGAGAGAACGGGCGTCAGTTCGTGCATCAATGGGCACCGCGGTCCGTGTTTCGCCGCCCTTTTGGGAAGGCGGGGCCGGTCCAGCCTTGTTCAACAGGCGATGACGCACAAAGTATGGCGGATGGACAAATCAGCCGTCGCCGGCTGCACATTCTCCAACGCCGCGGCGAACTTGCGCCCGTGCGCAGGCCGGTGGCATAAGGCCATGCTCATCAGAGAAAGCGGCTTCAGATGACGTTATCGGTGAGAGACCTTCCCCTGCGCACGCCGATCGACGGCCGGCACCGGCAGATGATGATCGACGGTGAGTGGCGCGATGCGGTGAGCGGCCGGACTTTCGAGACGCGCAACCCCGCCACCGGCGCGGTGCTGGGCACCGTGCCGCTTGCGGATTCCAAGGACGTCGACCTGGCGGTGGCCGCCGCGCGGCGCGCCTTCGAGGGACCGTGGAGCCGCTTCAAGCCCTATGAGCGCCAGCTGCTGCTATTGAAGATCGCCGATCTCATGGAACGGCATTGGGAAGAGTTGGCGCTTTCCGACACCACCGACATGGGCATGCCGATCACCCGCACTTTGGCCAACCGCAACCGCGTGCTCGGCATGCTGCGCTTCTATGCCGGCATGGCGACGTCGATCCACGGCCAGACGATCGGCAATTCGCTGCCCGGCGAGATCGTCTCCTACACGCGCAAGGAGCCGGTCGGCGTGGTCGGCGCGATCATTCCGTGGAATGCGCCCACCGCCGCCTCGATCTGGAAGATCGGCCCGGCCTTGGCCACCGGCTGCACCATCGTGCTGAAACCGTCGGAAGAGGCACCGCTGACGCCGCTCCTGATCGCCGACCTGATGCAGGAGGCCGGCGTGCCGCCGGGCGTCGTCAACGTCGTGACCGGCACGGGCGCGGAAGCCGGTGCGCCGCTCGCGGCGCATAAGGATGTCGACAAGGTGGTCTTCACCGGCTCGACCGCCACCGGCCAGGCGATTCTGCGCGCCTCGGCCGCCAACATGAAGCGCGTGTCGCTGGAGCTGGGCGGCAAATCGCCGGTGATCGTGCTCGCCGATGCCGACATCGAGCGCGCCGTGCCGGTGGCGGCCATGTCGGTCTTCGCCAATTCCGGCCAGGTCTGCATCGCCGGCTCCCGGCTCTTCGTCGAACGGCCGATCTATGACGAATTCGTCGAACGCGTCGCGGCCTTCGCGGCAAAGCTGCGGATCGGCGACGGCGCCGACCCCGAGACCGAGATCGGACCGCTGATCTCGCCAAGACAGCTCGAGCGCGTCTCAGGCTTCATCGCGGACGGCGCGCGCGAGGGCGCGCGGCTGGTGACAGGTGGTGAGCGCATCACCAAGGGCGCGCTGGCCGCAGGCAATTTCATGACGCCCGGCGTGTTTTCCGGCGTCACCGACGGCATGCGCATCGCGCGCGAGGAAATCTTCGGGCCGATCATCTCGGCGCTGTCCTTCGACACGCTGGAGGAAGCGGCGCGGCGCGGCAACGACACGCCCTACGGTCTCGGCGCCGGCGTGTTCACCAAGGATGTCGGCAAGGCGCACCAGCTCGCCAACCGACTGCGCGCCGGCTCGGTCTGGGTCAACACCTATCACGCGATCGACCCGGCCGTGCCCTTCGGCGGCTACAAGATGAGCGGTTACGGCCGCGAGGGCGGCGCCGAGCATCTCGACGAATATCTCAACACCAAGGGCGTCTGGATCCGGATCGATTGACGGTCTGTATCCGGTCGCGTTTCGTTGAATAGCCGCACGGCTTCAACTATTTGCGTTGCGCCAATTCCGAAGCAGAAAGCGGTCGCACGTTTTTTGCTGGTATTGCGCTGGAGCAACACAAGAACACGAGCGGTTCAGCGGGCCGCCTGACTCGGAACGGAGCGCATGAAGAAGATCGGGTTTCTGTCGTTCGGGCACTGGTCGCCCGCCCCGCAATCGGGCACGCGCTCGGGCGCCGACGCGTTGCTGCAGTCGATCGACCTTGCCGTCGCGGCCGAGGAGCTCGGCGCCGACGGCGCCTATTTCCGCGTCCACCATTTCGCCCGCCAGCTCGCCTCGCCGTTTCCGCTGCTTGCCGCGGCCGGCGCGAAGACCAAGCGTATCGAGCTCGGCACCGCCGTCATCGACATGCGCTACGAGAACCCGCTCTACATGGCCGAAGATGCGGGTGCGGCCGACCTCATCGCCGGCGGCCGGCTGCAGCTCGGTATCAGCCGCGGCTCGCCCGAGCAGGTGATCGATGGCTGGCGCTATTTCGGCTACGTGCCGGAAGAGGGCAAGACCGATGCCGAGATGGCGCGCCGCCACGCCGAGATCTTCCTCGATCTGCTGCGCGGCGAAGGCTTTGCCCAGCCCAATCCGCGGCCTATGTTTCCCAATCCGCCTGGATTGCTCAGGCTCGAGCCGTTCTCGGCGGGCCTGCGCGAACGGATCTGGCGGGGCGCGGCCACCAACGCCACCGCCGAATGGGCGGCCAAGCTCGGCATGAACCTGCAGAGCTCGACGCTGAAATTCGATGAGGGCGGACAGCCGCTGCACATCCAGCAGGCCGAGCAGATCCGCGCCTACCGCGCCGCCTGGAAGGAAGCCGGCCACGCAAGGGAGCCGCGCGTGTCGGTCAGCCGCAGCATCTTCGCCTTGGTCAACGACATGGACCGCGCCTATTTCGGCGGCAGCGAGGGCGAGGACCATTTCGGCTATATCGAGCCGGAAAAGCGCGCCGTGTTCGGCCGTACCTACGCCGCCGAGCCGGATGTGCTGGTTGAGCAGCTCAGGCAAGACCAGGCGATCGCCGAGGCCGACACGCTGCTGCTCACCGTGCCCAACCAGCTCGGCGTCGACTACAATGCCCATGTCATCGAGGCGATCCTGAAGCACGTCGCGCCGGCACTCGGCTGGCGGTGATCAATCGAGCGATTCGACGGCCGCGAGGCGAGACCAAACTCGATTTCGGGGCCATGATCGAATCGGTGCACCCGATGCTTTGAGGCACTGCCACCGGCAATCAGGTCGCTGCGCCAGTGTACCGCGCGCGCACGATCCGGGTGATGTGGACCACGTTCAGGCCGATGAAGAAGACGTTCCATGCCACGACGTTCAACATCGGGACGGGCTGGCCGTAGAAGTATACTGCCAGGCAGGTTGCCGCCGTCAGGGTGAGTATTCGCAGGCGCAGCATGTCCATCGTGAAGTAGGCAATCACGTAAAGAATGTTCGCCGCGTTGATGAGCAGTTCCATGAGAGTTCCCATGTGGTGGGGCGTGCAGGAAGGGGCGGTGCCCGGTTGAAACGCCGGGCACCGCCTGCCGTCAGTCGCCGCCAAATTCGGTCTTGAAGGTTTCGAAGTCGATCTGCAGGCCATTCAGCACGGCGCTCCAGTGCCGGACGTAGCCGGCATGGGCCACGGCTTCGGCGACCTCCTCGTCGGTGGCGCCGCGGTCCTTGGCCATCTTGGTTTCCAGCCAGATGCAGTAACGGCACGGAATCTGCGCCGCCACCGCGACGTTGATGAGCGACTTTACCTTCGGTTCGAGAGCGTTGTTCTCGGGTTGAAGCTCGAGACCCTTGAACATCGTCCAAGCGCCGGCGACTGCCGACTTTGGATAGGCCTTGATATGGCTCGGCACGATGCCGAGCGTCGCCTCGATTTCCTTGTAGGTCTGCTCGGCCGCCGGCAGTTCCTGCGCAACGGCGAGCGGTGCGGCAAGTACGGTAGCGATGGCGAAGCCTATGCCTGTGAGAATGTTTTTCATGATCAGTCTCTTGTTTGTTGGGATCGAAGGGATTGCCGCCCGCCCCGCGCCCCCTTTGCGCCGCGAGGCCGGAAGTCGTCCGCTGCGACCGACCGGTGTTAGCTTTCGAAGGTCAGAGCCGGGCCTCGAGGACCAAGTTGAACGGCGTCTCGAAGGCACGACGGAAACGGGTGAACCCGGCCTTGCGGAACACTTCCGCCAGCCGTGCCTCGCCGGCCTGGGCGCCCAGCACGAGGCGGCCGCCGTCCGAAATAGCGTGGGCGCAGCAGATGGTGGTGGAGGCCGCGTAATACATTCTCGCCACCGGCGAGATGTTGTCTTCGACCCGGTCATTGGCGAAAGGCTCGACCAGCATCACCGTCCCGTCCGGCGCCAGCGCCTTTGATGCATGCACTGCCGCGGCGACAGGATCGCCCATGTCATGCAGGGCATCAAAGAAGCAGATCAGATCGTAGCCGCTGCCCGGGTAGTCGTCGGCCCGCGCCTTTTCGAACGCCACGCGCCCTTCCAAGCTCTGCTTGGCGGCGCCGCGACGGGCCTCCCCCAGCGAGTCTTCGTGATTGTCGAAGCCATGGAAGCGGGAAGTCGGAAAGGCCTTTGCCATGAGCGCCGTCGAATGGCCGTGGCCGCACCCGATATCGGCGACAAGCGCACCAGTCCTGAGCTTCTCGACGACGCCCTCCAGGGATGGCAGCCATTCGCTGACGAGACTGGCCTTGTAGCCGTTCCGGTAAAAGGCGGCCACGCCGCAGGCCAGGCGTCCGTCATGATCTCCCCAGGCTATGCCCTTGCCGGTGCGGAAAGCCTCTACGGCCTTCTCTTCGTCGGCCCACATCGAAGCGGGCACCGCCCAAGCGTTGGGAATGAAGACGGCGCTGTCCTCGTCGGCGAGCACGACTTCCTGTTCGGGTGTCAACTCGTAGGTGTCGCTGACCGGGTGGTAGACGATATAGCCGCCCGCCACTTGGGAATTGAGCCATTCGCGTACGTAACGTTCGGCACAGCCGGCGCGCCCCGCGAGCGCGCGGGCACTGAGGGGTCCGAGGCCCGCCATGGCCTTATAAAGACCGAGACGGTGGCCGAGGCTGATCATGACTCCGCCGTAGCCGGCCGAAATATCACCGATCGCTCGCGCGACGAGCGCATCGAGTTTCGCCGGATCGATCTTATGGTTGTGGGTATGCTCCATGTCCAAGTCTCCTGTCCAAGCGCTCGGGCAATCCCGAGGCAGCGGCTGAATCGCAGGAACAGGGAAGAAACGGGAGAGCGCGACTCTCCAGAATCGGGCCATTTGTGCCACTGGCCCGTCGTCAGGAGAGAAACTGGCGGCCGCGCGCGCCGGGCGCTATGGTTGCGGCGCCTGCGACATGGATTAGCCGACATGCATCGTCACTTCACCACTGCCGCATCCGAGCCGCTTCACGTGAGTCTGGTGGCCATTCCAGAGGCCGTGGTGTCCACGTTGTCGGGCATCTTCGACGTGATGAATGCTTTCAAAATAATGCCGCTGCCGGGCAGCGAGCCGCGCCAGGCTCCGCCCTTCGAGATTGAGATCGTCGGCCTCGAAACGGGCGCTCTGGAACTGGCCAGCCGCGTGCCGGTCATGGTTCAGCGAAGCGTGGCGGAGGTGGATATGACCGACATCGCCATTGTTCCTTCGATCCTGCTTGGGCCGAACGGCTGGCGAAAGGACCTGCATCCGGAACTGATCGAGTGGTTCCGCGCCATGCATGGCCGCGGCGCGCTCTTGTGCTCGGCGTGCTCAGGCATCTTCCTGCTTGCCGAAACCGGTCTGTTCGATGGCGTGGACGCGACCGTGCATTATGGCTACGCCGGCGACTTCGGCCGGACGTTTCCGCAAGTGCCTATCCACCCGGATCGTGTGCTGGTGGTGTCGGGCAAGCGAGAGGAGCTCATCTCCTCGGGTGCTTCCATGACCTGGCATGATCTGGTGTTGTACCTGATCGCCCGACACGCCGGCGCGACCGCAGCCCAGGCCGTGGCGCGCTCATTCGCGCTGCAGTGGCATCAGGACGGTCTTGCGCCCTACATCATCTTTGAGGGCCGCAAGGATCATGGCGATCTTGCCGTTCAGGCGGCGCAGGACTTGATCGCCACCCGATTTTCGGTCGCCAATCCCATAGAAGAGATGATCCGCTGCGCCCAGCTCACGGAGCGCACCTTCAAACGCCGGTTCACGAGCGCGACCGGCCTGAGCCCGATCGCCTATGTACAGCGCTTGAGGATCGAGGACGCCAAGCGCCGACTGGAGCGCACCGACGCGTCAATCGACGACGTGAGCTGGCAGGTCGGGTACGAAGAGCCTGCGTTCTTCCGTCGCTTGTTCAAACGTGTGACGGGGCTGGCGCCCGGCGCATACCGCAAGCGGTTCAAGATCCCCGCCTATGCGCAAAGGCATTTGCCCGACGAGAGCGTCGAACTCCGGCTGGGAAATAGCCAGCGGCAGACCTAAGCCGGGGCCGACGCGGCGATATCTGCCCGGCAGGCTGCTCGGGTACGCTTCCTCCGCGAGCGTGTTGACATCCGACGAAGACAAGCAGTAGTTTTTTGCGTAATCGGTTACGTAACCGATTACGCTCTTCAGGAGGAGGAAAGCATGAGCAAGGTTTCAAATTCGCATGGGCTCGATCTAGGCCGGGTCTCCAGGCGCAAGTTTCTCAAGACCGGCGCGCTGGCGGCCGGCGCGTTGGCGCTGCCGTTCGGTCCGGCGTTTGCGGCCGACAAGCCGAAGGTCGGCCTGGTCATGAAGTCTTTGGCCAACGAGTTCTTCAAGCAGATGCAGGCCGGCGCGGAGGACTATGCGGCCAAGCACAAGGACAAGTTCGATTTCGCCGCCGTCGGCATGAAGGACGAGCGCGATTTCGCCGCGCAAGTCGATGCGATCGAGAACTTCATCACCCAGAACTACAACATCATCGTCGTGGCGCCGGCCGATTCGAAGGCGATGGTCACGCCGATCGCCAAGGCGCTGAAGGCCGGCATCAAGGTCATCAACATCGACGTCGCGCTCGACGATGAGGCTAAGAAGAAGGCCGGCATCGACCTTGCCTTCTTCGGGCCGGACAACCGCGCCGGCGCCAAACTCGCCGGCGACGCGCTCGGCAAGGCGCTGGGCAAGGGCGGCAAGGTCGTCATCCTCGAAGGCAATCCGGAAGCCGACAACGCCAAGCAGCGCAAGCTGGGCTTCGACGATTCGGTGAAGGAGCACGGCCTCGACCTGCTCGATTCGAAGACCGCGCATTGGGAGACCGAGGAAGCCAACACGCTGATGACCAACTTCCTCACCCAGCACCCCGACATCCAGGGCGTGATGGCGGCGAACGACTCGATGGCGCTCGGCGTCGTCAAGGCGATCGACGCGGCCGGCAAGTCGGGTCAGATCAAGGTGGTCGGCTTCGACAACATACCGGCGGTCGGCCCGCTGCTCAAGGAAGGCAAGATGCTCGCCACGGTCGAGCAGTATGGCGCGCAGATGGCGGCCATGGGCATCGACTACGGCCTGCGCGAGCTTGCCGGCGAGAAGTTCTCCGGCTGGGTCAAGACCGACGTCAAGCTGATCACCGCCTGAGGCGAGTTGAGGCGCCGGGACTCCCTCTGGCGCCATCCATTGGCTTGTCTCATCATCGCCGCCGGCAAGCAGCCGGCGGCGATGAGCGCCATTCAGGATTGCTGCATGGACGATGTGGTTCTTTCCCTTGAAGGGGTAGGAAAGATCTTTCCCGGCGTGGTCGCGCTGAGCGACGTCTCGCTGTCGATCGCGCGCGGCGAGACGCATATCGTCCTCGGCGAGAACGGCGCCGGCAAATCGACGCTGATCAAGCTCTTGGCCGGCATTTACCAGCCGGACAGCGGCACGATCGCCTTCAACGGCCAGCCCTATCAGCCGCAGACGCCGCATGATGCGCAGCTAAGCGGCATCCGCATCGTGCACCAGGAGCTGAACCTTCTGCCCTATCTCAGCATCGCCGAGAACCTGATGCTGGAAAACCTGCCGCGCCGCGCCTTCGGCATCGTCGACCGCAAGGCGCTCAACCGGCGCGCCGTCGCGCTGCTCAAGGAGGTCGGGCTCGACGTCGATCCGAGGACGCGGGTCGAAGCGCTCGGCGTCGCGCAGATGCAGCTGGTCGAGATCGCCAAGGCGCTGAGCTACGACAGCAAGCTGCTGGTGCTCGACGAGCCGACGGCGACGCTGACGCCGCCGGAGATCGGGCGGCTGTTCGCCATCATCAAGCGGCTGAAGGCCAGGGGCGTCACCATCATCTACATCTCGCACCGGCTGCACGAGGTGTTCGAGATCGGCGACCGGGTGACCATCCTGCGCAACGGCAGGCTGGTCGCGACCCGCGACCTCCACGGCCTCAGCGTGCCGGATGTCGTGCGCATGATGATCGGCCGCGACATCGCCGACGAATTCGGCTTCGACGCCTCGATCGTGCCGGGCAAGGTCGCGCTCAGCGTCACCAATCTGAAGCGCAGCGCCGTGGCGCCCGAGATTTCCTTCAACGTCCGCCGCGGCGAGATCTTGGGCGTCGCCGGTCTGGTCGGCAGCGGCCGGACCGAAGCCATGCGGGCCCTGTTCGGCGCCGATCCGAGGCTCGACGGCGTCGTCGAGATCGACGGCAAGCCGGTGGCGATCACGGCGCCCAAGGATGCCGTGCGGCATGGGCTCAGCCTGCTTACCGAGGACCGCAAAGGCCAGGGCCTGCTGCTCGATCTGGCCGTGGACAAGAACATCACCATCACCGATCTCGGCAAGGTGTCGCGCCACGGGCTGGTCAAGCGCCGGGCCGAAGCCGCGGCAGCGAACGATCTCATCGGCCAGTTGCGCGTCATGGCAAGCTCGATCGAGCAGGCGGTGCGCAATCTCTCGGGCGGCAACCAGCAGAAGGTGGTGCTGGCCAAATGGCTGTTCCGCGGCACCTCGACGCTGATCCTCGACGAGCCGACGCGCGGCGTCGACATCGGCGCGCGGCGCGAGATCTACCAGCTTCTGTGGATGCTGGCGGCGGCTCAAAAAGGCATCATCATGGTGTCTTCCGACCTGCCGGAGCTGATGGGCATGTGCCACCGCATCATCGTCTTTTCCAAGAACAAGATCGTCGGCGAGGTGCCGCGAGCCGAATTCGACCAGGAGCGCATCCTGTCGCTCGCCTACCAGGAGTATGTGCGACCATGAGCGAGACGTCCGAAACCCTCGTGTCGGCGCCTGTTTCTCCCGGCAGGGCGAAGTTCCTGCGCTTCCTGATCCGCGACGCCGGCGTGCTTCTGGCGCTGGTGCTGATCACGCTGTTCTTCTCGCTCACAGCGCCTTACTTCGCCACGCCCGGCAACGCGCTGAAGATCTTCGTGCAGATCGCCATCAACACGGTGCTCGCCGCCGGCATGACCTTCGTCATTCTCACCGGCGGCATCGACCTTTCGGTCGGCTCGGTGCTGGCGCTCTGCACCGTGGTCGGCGCCACCGTCATGATCGACGAAAGCCTGTCGCCGGCCGTCGCGATCACTTTGGCGCTGCTCGCCTGCATGGCGACCGGTGCTGCCTGCGGCTTCCTCAACGGCTGGATCTCGACGCGCTGGAAGATCCCGTCCTTCATCGTCACGCTCGGCATGCTCAACATGGCGGCGGGCGCTGCGCGCGTGGTCAGCGACAATTCGACCATCACCGGGCTGCCGCAGAGTTTCGTCGATTTCGGCAATCTGATCATCGGCGGCTTCCTGCCGTCGATCTTCCTGGTCGCGGTGCTGGTGATCGCGGCGGGCTGGTTCGTGCTGCGCTTCACCGTGTTCGGCCGCATGATCTTCGCCGTCGGCACCAATGACGAGGCGGTGCGCCTCTCCGGCCACAATCCGGATTTCTACAAGGTCGCGGCCTTCACCATCAGCGGGCTGACGGCCGGCATCGCGGCCATGGTCTATCTGCTGCGCTTGAACATCGGCAGCCCGATCGCCGGCGTCGGCTACGAGCTCAATGCAATCGCCGCCGTCATCATCGGCGGCACCAGCCTCAGCGGCGGCAAGGGCTCGATCATCGGCACGCTGGTCGGCGCCTGCATCCTGCAGGTGCTCAGCACCGGGCTGCAGCTGCTCGGCGTCGGCGACAATTTCAAACCGATCGTGATTGGCCTTGTCATCGTGCTCGCCGTCATCCTAGACGCTTATCGGGAGAGGCTGTTGCGGAGGATCCGCTAAACGGTCAGAGGGAACCATGACCACAATTGCCGATGTCGCGCGCTATGCGGGGGTGTCCGTCGCAACGGTCTCGCATGTGATGAACCGCACGCGCCATGTCGAGCCGGAGACGGCCGAGCGCGTGCGCGCGGCGATCACCGCCCTGCGCTACAGCCCGAACTCGCTGGCGCGGAGTCTGAGGCGCGGGGAGACCAAGACCATCGGCCTGCTGCTCCCGGACAATTCCAACCCGTTCTTCGCCAGCGTGGCGCGCCAGATCGAGGATGCCGGCTTCGTGGCCGGCTATACGGTGATCCTGTGCAACTCGGATGGCAGCGCCGAGAAGGAAGAGCGCTATCTGTCGGTGTTGATGGCAAAGCAGATCGACGGACTGATCTTCGCCGGTTCGTCAGACCATGCGCGGGTGTTCTCGCACCTGTCCGCCGCCCTGCCGGCGGTGCTGCTCGACCGCGAGATCCATTCTGTCCATGTCGATTCCGTGCTGGTCGACCACGATCACGGCGGCTATCTCGCCGGGCGCCATCTGGTCGGGCTCGGCCACAGCAAAATCGGCGTCATCGGCGGTCCGCGCGATTCGAGCTCCAGCCCGGCCCGCCTGCGCGGTTTTACCCGGGCACTCGCGGAGGCAGGTATCGACCTGCCTGCTTCGTCGGTGGTCGATTCCGACTATCATTTCGCCGGCGGACGCCTGGCGATGGAGCGGCTGATGACGCAGGCGCCGGAGATCACGGCGGTGTTCGCCTGCAACGATTTGATGGCCATGGGCGCCATCACCGCGCTGCGCACGCGCGGCTTGCGGGTGCCCGACGACATGTCGCTGATCGGTTTCGACGACATCCCCTATGCGGTCACCACATGGCCGCCGCTGACGACGATCGCGCAGCCGGTCGAAAAGATCGGAACGCGGGCGGTCAGCCTGCTGCTCGAGCGCGTCGGCGAGCCCGAGGCGCCGTCGCGCCGCGAGGTGCTGGCGCCAGTGCTTGTCGAGAGGGAAAGCTGCGCGGCTTTGCAGAAGTAGCGTGTAATCTCCCCTCTTGAGGGGGAGATGTCGCCGAAGGCGACAGAGGGGGTCGGTCCGACTGGGCTCGGCCTGCTGCGGCAGATGGAGGTTGGCGCTCCACGCGAGGCGACCCGCTCTGGCCTGCCGGCCATCTCCCCCGCAAGGGGGGAGATCACGCGCTCATTCCCTCACGCCGCCGGCTGCATGGCGGCCCTGAGCAGCATGCCGAACAGGTCGCGCGGCTCGTCGGGGTCGGCGAGCAGGTCGAGCTCCTCGTAGAGGCCGGTCGCCTGGAGCTGGTCGCGGACATAGCGCAGCGCGGAAAAATCCTCCGTTGCAAAGCCGACGGAATCGAACAGCGTGATCTGCTCCTTCGTCTTGCGGCCCTCGGCCTGGCCGGTCATGACCTGCCACAGCTCGGTCACCGGGTGATCGGCATCGAGCTGCTGGATCTCGCCCTCGATGCGCGTCTGCGGCGGAAACTCGACGAAGATGTCGGAGCGCAAAAGGATATCGCGGTGCAGCTCGGTCTTGCCGGGACAGTCGCCGCCGGCGGCGTTGATGTGGACGCCGGAACCGACCATGTTGTCGGTGAGGATGGTGGCGTACTGCTTGTCGGCGGTCACCGTGGTGATGATGTCGACGCCTTCCACCGCGTCCTGCCCGGTCGAACAGATGGTGATGTCGAAGCCCTTGCCGGCGAGGTTGCGGGCGCATTTTTCGGAAGCAGAGCGGTCGATGTCGTAGAGCCGCAGCCGGTCGATGCCGAGCAGCGCCTTGAACGCGACGGCCTGGAACTCGGACTGGGCGCCGTTGCCGATGATGGCCATGGCGCGCGAGCCTTTCGGTGCCAGATATTTGGCGGCAACCGCCGAGGTCGCGGCGGTGCGCAGCGCCGTCAGGATCGTCATCTCGGTCAAGAGCATCGGATAGCCGGAGCCGACATCGGCGAGCACGCCGAAGGCGGTGACGGTCTGGCGGCCTTCGCGCATGTTCTTCGGGTGGCCGTTGACATATTTGAAGCCGTAGAGGCGGCCGTCGCTGGTCGGCATCAGCTCGATGACGCCGTCATGGCTGTGCGAGGCGACGCGCGGCGTCTTGTCGAACAGCTCCCAGCGGCGGAAATCCTCCTCGATATAGCCGGCAAGCTCGGTGAGGAAGCGCTCGAGGCCGATGGCGAGCACCAGCTTCATCATGCGGTCGACGCTGACGAAGGGGACGATGGCAAGGCGGGACGGCTGGGTCATGATCAGAGGCTTCCGGAATGGCTGCGGGTCGGGCGATCCATGATGCGGCGGCCCATCAGGCTGGCGGTAAGGTCGACCATCAGGGTCGCGGTACGGCCGCGTTCGTCGAGGAACGGGTTCAGTTCGACCAGGTCGAGGCTGGAGACCAGGCCGCTGTCGGAGAGCATCTCCATCACCAGATGCGCCTCGCGGAAGGTGGCGCCGCCCGGAACCGTGGTGCCGACGGCCGGCGCGATCGAGGGGTCGAGGAAGTCGACGTCGAGGCTGACATGCAGCAGCCCGTTTGCCTCTTCGATCCTGGCCAGGAAAGCCCGCAGCAGCGGGGCGATGCCGTGCTCGTCGATGGCGCGCATGTCATGCACGGTCACACCCGCGTCCTTCAGCGCGCGGCGCTCGGCCGGATCGACGCTGCGCAGGCCCATGGTGCAGACGCGGGCCGGGTCGACTGCGGCGGGCAGGTCGGGGAAATAGCCGTTGAAGCCGGGGCGGCCGCTGGCATAGGCGAGCGGCACGCCGTGCAGATTGCCGCTGGTGGTGGTGTCGAGCGTGTGGAAATCCGGGTGGGCGTCGAGCCACAGCACGAAGAGCGGCCGGCCGCGGTCGGCGGCGCGGCGCGCCACCCCGGAGACGGTGCCGGCGGAGATCGAGTGGTCGCCGCCGAGGAAGATCGGCATGGCATCCCTCGACGCCGCGTAGGCGGTCTCGGAAATCGCCGCCGTCCAGGCGGAGATTTCGGGCAGCGCCTTCAGGGCGAGATTGCCATGAGCGACAGGGCGCGCCGCCGCCTTCTCAACCGCGCCCCAGTCCTCGACCTCATGGCCGAGCTCCGACAGCACCGCGACAAGCCCCGCTGTGCGCAGCGCGCTCGGCCCCATCTCGCATCCCATCCTGCCCGCGCCGTCCTGCACCGGCGCGCCGACGATCCTGCAGCGCATCACTTCTTTCCGCTTTTGCGTTTGATTTGCCGAAGTGAACCACCGCTGCCTGGCGGTTTGAACAGGATAAATTGGCATTTCGAAAAGGTCGATTTATCATAGTGGGCATATCGGCTGCTCGAAATGGTCAAAATGGACGCGCTCGACGAGAGACTGGTGACGCTTCTGAGGCACGATGCGCGGCGCAGCGTCTCCGATCTTGCGCTCGATCTCGAGGTCTCGCGCGCGACGGTCAGGGCGCGGATGGAGCGGCTGGAAAAGTCCGGCGAGATCATCGGCTACACGGTGGTGCTGCGCGCCGACGCGGTTGACCAGAGGATACGCGGCGTGATGATGATCGAGATCGAGGGCCATGCCGCGGACCGCGTCATCCGCGCGCTCGGCGGCTTTCCGGAGGTGTCGACCATCCACACCACCAACGGCCGCTGGGACCTGGTGGTCGAGCTCGGCACCGCCTCGCTCACGGATTTCGACGCCGTGCTGCGTCGCATCCGGCTGATCCCCGGGATCACCGGCAGCGAGACGAGCCTGCTGTTGGCGACGCCGAGGACGACGAGGGCGAGGCTTGGGTAGAGCGGTTCGTTTTATGGAAACGCCGAACCGCTCGAGTTCCTTTTTTGCGCAATTCCGGACTGAAGGCTTCGGCGAGGAGGACGAGCCGTTAGGGACTTTCCTGAATTTGTTCCAGCAAAGGCGCCAACCCGTCAGGATCAGGCGGCAGGGCGCTTCCTTTCCGTCGCGACGTTCCTCTATTTTGCCCGGCCAGCATGGGCCGAGCAACAAATCGCGGAGAGCAGCGTCATGCTGAAGACAATCGCGGCCGGCGTCGGCCTGGGCCTTGTCGGGTTCCTCATCGCGCTTTTCACGATGGGCGCAGGGCACGGAACGAACGTTCCCGGTTTCGTCGTGGTCCCCTGGATGATGCTGCTGATGATGGCGGGCGTTGGCGCTTTGCCCGGGTTGCTCGCGGCATGCGCCCAATTCACGATCTACATCCTTCTGATCCGCTCCAAGCCGTTGCTGGCGCTGCCGATCGGGATCGTTCACTGCGTCGCCACGGTATTGGGGATGGCGGGGAACGGAATCTTGTTCTGAAGGCTACAAACGCGAAAAAGCCGCGGAAAACCGCGGCTTTTCGTTTGCTTGATCCCCTGAAGGAAACTGGAGCGGGTGAGGCGATTCGAACGCCCGACCCCAACCTTGGCAAGGTTGTGCTCTACCCCTGAGCTACACCCGCTCGCGCGGCCTTGGGCCGCAAGCCGCGCCTATATGGCCGAAGAGCGCGGCGATTGCAACAGGGAAATGACGGTCTTTTTCGAGCTAGCTCTTCGTATGGCGAGGGGTGCGTTTCGACCCGGCGAATTCGGTTGGCTCAACCGGGCGATCTTGCCCCAAGGGCATCGTTGGCCGTAAACGGCACAAGCTTTCCAGATGATGCGAGGACCGATGCCGAAGACCGAAGCCGAGCTTTATGCCTTTCTTGCCGATCTCGGCATTTCCGTCTCGACGGTGCGCCACCCGCCCTTGTTCACGGTTGCCGATTCGCAGGCGCTGCGCGGAGAGATCCCGGGCGGCCACACCAAGAACCTCTTCCTCAAGGACAAGAAGGACAATTACTTTCTCGTCACCGTCGGCGAGGAGGCCGTGGTGGATCTCAAGCAGATCCACCATCTGATCGGCGCCGCCAGCCGCGTCTCCTTCGGCAAGCCGGAAATGCTGATGGAGCTGCTCGGCGTCATTCCCGGCGCGGTTACCATCTTCGGCCTGATCAACGACACGGCCGGGCGGATCAAGGTGGTTCTGGACCAGGAATTGATGAGCCACGAGGTCATCAACGGTCATCCGCTGACCAATGAGGCGACGACGGCCATCGCCGCTGCCGATCTCGTCAAATTCGTCGAGGCAACGGGCCACGATCCTGTTATCTTGAAAGTCTCGGGCTGATCGCCACATGGATGGCGAAACCGAAATCCGACAATAACGCGCCGCACTCCCGAAGCGGGCGACGACGCGACCGAAAGGGCGACGACATGAGTGACAACAATCCGTTCAGCGGCTCATTTGGCGGCAATGCCGGCCAGTACGCCCAATCCGTGCAATATGGCGGGGCGGACCGCGGCAAGGCCTCGCTCGGCGAGGCGCCTGCGGCCACGGATCTCGTCAAGGACACGACGACCGCGACGTTCGCGGCCGACGTCATCCAGGAATCGCGCCGCCAGCCGGTGCTGGTCGACTTCTGGGCGCCCTGGTGCGGGCCGTGCAAGCAGCTGACGCCGCAGCTCGAAAAGGCGGTCAAGGCTGCCGGCGGCAAGGTCAAGCTGGTCAAGATGAACATCGACGACCATCCCTCAGTCGCCGGCCAGCTCGGCATCCAGTCGATTCCCGCGGTCATCGCCTTCAAGGATGGCCAGCCGGTCGACGGCTTCATGGGCGCCATTCCGGAAAGCCAGATCACGCAGTTCATCCAGAAGGTCGGCGGCAAGGGCGGCGGCGGCGCGCCGCAGATCACCGAAGCGCTGGCCGCGGCCGCCGAGGCGCGCGAGGCAGGCGACACCCAGACCGCGGCCGACATCTATGATGCGATCCTCGAGCAGTCGCCCGAAACCATCGAGGCCATCGCCGGGCTCGGCGAGATCCTGTTCGAGGCCGGCGACAGCCAAGGCGCCGAGGCGGTGCTTGCCAAGGCGCCGGAGGACAAGAAGGACGCGCCGGCGCTTGCCGCGCTGCGCGCCAAGATGACGCTCGCGGCGGAAGCCGCCGCGCTCGGCAATCCGGCCGAGTTCGAACGCCGGCTCGCCGCCAACCCGAACGATCACCAGGCGCGGTTCGACCTGGCGATGGTGCAGAATGCACGCGGCGAGCGGATGCAGGCCGCCGACAACCTGCTGGCGATCGTCAGGGCCGACCGGACGTGGAACGACGATGGCGCGCGTGCGCAGCTCTTGAAGTTCTTCGAGGCATGGGGGATGACCGACGAGGCGACGCTGTCGGCGCGGCGCAAGCTGTCGTCGCTGTTGTTCTCCTGAGCGTTTTGCCGGCTTTGCTGCCGGCCCCTTTTGCCAAGAGGGTCTTGCGCAAGGCGGCGACTACGCCAGATAGGCGGCAGCGGCTTGCCCCTGCCGGTTAAGGGTTTAAACAGGCTGGGTTGCGTAAGAGGAGATCGCAGATTGATACGCTGCCCGGCGACACTTTCGAGAGTTGAAGCGCAGGCGGAGGGTTGAGGTGCAGGTCGGAAACGCCCGCTACCGGCTCGCGAGGGATCTGCCGTCGAGGATCCCGGTGTTTCCGCTCGCCGGGGCGCTGCTGCTGCCCGGCGGCCGCATGCCGCTCAACATTTTCGAGCCGCGCTATCTGGAGATGATCGATGAGGCGATGGCCGGGCCGCGGTTGATCGGCATGATCCAGCCCAGCCTCGACGGCGCGCTGCGCGACGACGGCGAGCCCGAGCTTTGCAGCGTCGGCTGCGCCGGGCGCATCATCTCGCTTGCCGAGACCGGCGACGGGCGCTACCTGATCTCGCTGCAAGGCGTCTGCCGCTTCCGTGTCACAGATGAGCTGGCGGTCAAGACGCCGTTCCGGCAATGCCGGATGGCGCCCTTCCTCGCCGATCTCGAGGAGGATCCGGCCGGTGCCGAGGTCGACCGCCCTGCCCTGCTCAAGGCGTTCCGCGCCTATCTGCAGGCCAATGACCTCGAGGCCGACTGGGAAAGCGTGAGCCGCGCCGAGAACGCCATGCTGGTCAACGCGCTGTCGATGATGGCGCCCTATGGGCCGGCCGAGAAGCAGGCCCTGCTCGAGGCGGCGGATCTGAAGACGCGCGCCGAGACGCTGATCGCCATCACCGAAATTACGCTGGCGCGCGAAGATGAGGATTTTGGCTCGAGCCTGCAGTAAACGTAATGATTCGGGTGAAATCGGCCTGACCTGAATCTCAACACTTAGGCCGGCGGCAGTTGGACAATGGAAAAGTGCGATGGCGGCGGACGGACGTGACGGGCGCAAAGCCACGGTCGACCCGAAATTGCTGGAACTGCTCGCCTGCCCGCTGACCAAAGGACCGCTGACCTGGGACGCCGAGCGCAGCGAGCTGATCTCGCGCGTGGCGAAACTTGCCTATCCGGTGCGTGACGGCATCCCGATCATGCTGCCTTCGGAAGCACGCACGATCTCGGCCGAAGACGCGCTCAAGCCGCCGCCGCGGCTCGGCGGGCCGTCGTGAATCGCGCTGGCGGACCGGTTGCCGCTACTGGAAATTGCGCCCCTTGGGCATGACCTGTTGCGCCGCGCCCGACAGGGCGTCGACATCCTGCCGCCCCGGCAGGCCGCAGTTCGCGGAGCGCTCCGGTCCATTCGATGACCCGGCGGGCTGATGCTCGATGGTGGGCGGCTCCTGCAGGAGGACGCTCAGCCAGGGCGTCAAATCCTCGATCCTGTCGGCGACGATGTGGATGACATCCGATTCCTGCTGCAGCTTCCCGGTGACGCGAATGAAGCGTGCGCCCATCACGATAGAGCGGAAGCGGTCGAAGACGCGCGGCCAGATGATGACATTGGCGATCGCCTTTTCGTCCTCCAGCGTTAGGAAGATCGCATTGCCCTTGCCGGGGCGCTGGCGCACCAGCACCAGGCCGGCGACGGTGACGCGGCGGCCGTCGCGCACCGACGGCAGGCGGACATTAGGGGTGATGCCGGCGCGGTCAAGCCGCTCGCGCAGGAAGGCGACGGGATGTTCCTTCAGCGACAGGCCGAGCGAGCGATAGTCGTGGACGACATGCTCGCCGAGCGGCATTTTCGGCAGCTTCGTCTCGGGCTCCAGCTCGCGCAAGCGGAGCGTGGGCTGGTCGAACAGCGGCAGTTTCTCGGCAGCGCTCCTGCCGTCCAGCGCGCGCACCTCCCAGAGCGCCGCGCGGCGGTCGAGGCCGAGCGAGCGGAAGGCGTCGGCCTGGGCCAGCCTTTCGATCTCGCCGACATCGAGGCCTGAACGCAGCCAGACATCCCTGACCGATCGATAGCCGTCGCCGCGCCGGGCGACGGCGGCCTCCATCCCTTCCTCCGAAAGCCCCTTGATCTGACGGAAGCCAAGCCGCACCGCATGAGCCGTCTCGATGACGCCGCGCATCGAGGCATGGCGTTCGAGGATGCGCGAAGGATCGAAACCGGCCCCCTCCAGCGTGCAATCCCAGACGGAATGGTTGATATCGACCTCGCGCACCTCCACGCCATGGTCGCGCGCGTCGCGAACCAGCTGGGCGGGCTGATAGAACCCCATCGGCTGCGAGTTCAAAATCGCGGCGCAGAAGACGTCGGGATAGAAGGTCTTGAACCAGCAGGAGGCATAGACCAGCAGCGCGAAGGAGGCGGCATGGCTTTCCGGAAAGCCATATTCGCCAAAGCCTTCGATCTGCTTGAAGCAACGTTCGGCGAATTCCTTTTGGTAGCCCTTGTCGACCATGCCGTCGATCATGCGCTGGCGGTAGTTGCCGATCGTGCCGGTGCGCTTGAAGGTGGCCATGGCGCGCCGCAGCTCATCGGCCTCGCCCGGCTGGAAGCCGCCGGCAACGATGGCGATCTTCATCGCCTGCTCCTGGAACAGCGGCACGCCCAGCGTCTTGCCGAGAATCTCCTTCAGTTCCGGCTTCGGGTATTCGGCGTTCTCCTTGCCCTGCCGTCTACGCAGATAGGGGTGCACCATGTCGCCCTGGATCGGGCCGGGCCGCACGATAGCCACCTCGATGACGAGATCGTAGAATTCACGCGGTTTAAGCCGCGGCAGCATCGACATCTGGGCGCGCGACTCGATCTGGAAGACGCCCAGCGTGTCGGCCCGGCAGATCATGTCGTAGACGCGAGGGTCCTCCGGCGGGAGCGAGCTCAACTGATGCGGCCGGCCGTATTTGTCACGCGCCTGCGGATAATGATGCGTGAGCAAGGTCAGGGCTCGCTTCAGGCAGGTCAGCATGCCGAGCGCCAGCACATCCACCTTGAGGATCTTCACCGCGTCGAGATCGTCCTTGTCCCACTCGACCATCTTGCGCTCTTCCATCGCCGTCTTGACGATGGGCACGACCTCGTCGAGCCGGTCGCGGGTGATGACGAAGCCGCCGACATGCTGGGAGAGATGGCGGGGGAAGCCGATGATCTCGTTGGCGCGTTCCAGCACCTGCCGCGACAGCGGATCGGCGCGGTCGAGGCCGCCGGCATTGGCTTCCCTTTCGCCGAGCTCCGAGGTCGACCAGCCCCAGATGGTGCTCGACAGGGCGCTCCTGACGTCTTCGGACAAGCCCATGGCCTTCGCCACCTCGCGCAGGGCGGAGCGGCCGCGATAGCTGATGACGGCGGCGGCCAGCGCCGTGCGCTTGGCGCTGTATTTCTCGTAAATATAAGCGATGACCTCGTCGCGCCGTTCATGCTCGAAGTCGACGTCGATGTCGGGAGGCTCGTTACGTTTCTCGGAGATGAAGCGCTCGAAGAGGGCATCGATCCGGTCAGGGCCGACCTCGGTGATGCCGATGCAGAAGCAAATGACCGAATTGGCGGCCGAGCCGCGCCCCTGGCAAAGGATACCCTTGCTGCGGGCGAATTTCACGATGTCATAGACGGTCAGGAAATAGCGCGCATAGTTCAGCCGCTCGATCAGAGCGAGCTCGCTGCCGATGCGCCGCAGCACTTCTTCCGGGATTCCGGCCGGATAGCGCACGGCCGCTCCTTCCCGCGCTAGGCGTTCGAGCTCGGCCTGCGGTCCGAGGCCGGATTCCGTCGGCTCGTCCGGATAATTGTATTCGAGGTCGCTGAGCGAGAAGGTGAGCTCGTCGGCGAAGCGCAGCGTCTCCGCCAGCGCTTCAGGGTGTCGGCGGAAAAGCCGCGCCATCTCCAGCGGCGTCTTCAGATGACGCTCGGCATTTGCCGTCAGCTCCAACCCGACCTCGGAAACCGGCGTGTTGAGGCGGATCGCGGTCAGCACGTCCTGCAGCGGGCGGCGGTCGGCGGCATGATAGAGCACGTCGTTGGTCGCCATCAGCGGGATGTGCAGATGGTGGGCCATCGCCGCCGCCTGCTCGATACGGAAGCGGTCGTTGCCGCCGTAATCAGGCGCCACGGCAAGCCGAAGCGCGGCGCCGAAACGATCCTTAAGCCGGCTAATGAGCGTCAGATTGTCTTCCGCGCCTCCCGACAGGTTGGGCAGGATGGCCAACGACATCAGATCGCCCCATTCGAGAAGGTCGCTGAGTTCGAGCAGCGTCGCGCCCTTCTCGTTCTCGTCGCGCAGATTGGCCTGCGTCAGCATGCGGCAGAGATGCCCCCAGCCCTTGCGGTCGCGGGGGTAAGCCACAATGTCCGGCGTGCCGTCGCAGAAAACCAGGCGGCAACCGGGATGATAGGCCAGCTTCTCGACCCTGGCCTGCTGCCAGGCCCGCACGACGCCGGCGACCGTGTTGCGGTCGGCAAGGCCGATCGAGGAAAAGCCGTAGAATTTCGCCGTGACCACCAGCTCCTCGGGCTTGGAGGCGCCGCGCAGGAAGGAAAAGTTCGACTGGATGCCGAACTCGGCATAGGGGATGGCGGTCAGCGCGTTCATGCGAAGACCCCGTGCATGAACCAGCGCGGCGCGGCATGCGAGGCGCTGCTGTAGAGGCCCTGGCGGTAGAGCCAGTAGCGGCGCCCCTCGCTGTCCTCGATGCGGTAATAGTCGCGTGTCGGCGCCTCTTCCTCACCGGGCAGCTGCCGCCACCATTCGGCGGCGATGCGCTCCGGCCCTTCGGCGCGGGCGACGCGATAAAGCGCGCGCCGCCAGCGGAAATTCATCGGCGGGCCCTCGGGGATCTCGGTCGCCGGCACCTCGATCGGCTCGGGCGAGCGGAACAGCCGTACCGGCCGCTCCGGCGGGAAGATGGTCATCGGCGGTGCTGTCCGGTCGGGCTTCGGCGGCCTGCGCCTTTGCGGCGCCTCCGCGAAAGGAACCGTGGTAACGGCGCGCTCCGGCAGGTGGCTATCGACGACGACCGGCTTCAGCACGGCGGCTTCGCCGAGGCGGGCACGCACGCGGTCGGCGAATAAAGCGATGTCGGCGTCATCGTCGCTTGTCTCGCCGGCAAGGTCGCCCTGCAGCATGTCGAAGGCGGCGACCGAAAGCACCGACAGCCGCACGAGGTCGAAGCCGAAGCCGGCATCGATGGTCTGTTCCAGCGCGGTCAGCCGTTCGTGGAACAGTTTTCGGATCAGCTGCGGCTCGCGCATGGGGCGCGAGGTGCCGACCGCGATGCGGCTGACGGCGCCGTCGACGCGAAAGAGGAGAAGGGCGAGCGCCCGCGCCCCTTCGCCGCGGCGCTCGAGGTCGGCCTTCAAGGCCACGGCAAGCCGGCTCACCAGCCGCTCGATGTCGTCGGTGAGCACGATCGGCTCGGCAAGATGGCGCTCGACCGAGAGCGGCGCCACGGGAAGGCGCGGCGACACCGCCTCGTCGAGCCGGCCGAGCGCCTGGTCGAGGCGCAGAAGCAAGGTGGCGCCGAAGCGGCGGGCGAGCGGCGCGCGGGGTGCGGCCATCACCGCCCCCGCCGTGCGCAGGCCGACGCTTTCTAGGCTGGCGCGGGTTTCCGGCGCGATGCGCAGCGCCGAAAGCGGCAGGGGCGAAAGCAGCGCCGCCTCCTCGCCGCCGGCAACGATGCGGTCGCCGTGGAAGCGCGCCGCCGCCCAGGCGGCGCCCGGCGTCGAGGCGAGGCCGGCGCGAACATCGAAACCCTGCTGGAAGAAACGGGTGAGGATCTCGTCCTGCATGGCCCGCTCGCCACCAAACAGGTGCGTGCAGCCGGTGACGTCGAGAAACAGCCCGTCCTCGCCGTCGATCGCCACCAGCGGCGTGTAGCGGTCGCACCAGTCGGCGAGGCCTTCGAGCAGGCGGCGGTCGGCCTCCGGGTCGGCCTCCACCACATCGATCGACGGATGCATGGCGCGCGCGTCGGCAATGCCCATGCCGCGCTTCAGCTTCAGCGCCTCAGCCCGCTCGTCGAGGGCTGCGATGCGCTGGGCGTTGCTGTCGCGATGGCTGATCACAAGCGGTGGGCAAGATGGGGGCAGGTGATGCGAGGGCCGGGAACGCCAGGACCGCCCCAGACGCTGGCGCAGGATCCGCTCCGCGCAAAGATAGGGGAACCACAGCGACAGAATTCGTTGCCCGCTCTTCCTCGGGCCTTCTTTCGGCAAAAGCGTGCTCATCGGGGTTCCACTCCAGTGTGAATTGTCCGGGCAGGGCCGTGCGGCTCTTGCCGATATCGACGGTGAAGGCGGGGCGGCCGATCGAGCCGGCCAGCGCGCCGGCGAGCGTTTCGCGGCTCGCCGCGGGCGCTGCCGAAACAATGAGGCGCACGGGCGCCGCGGTGGGCTCGGCCTGGCCGGCCTGACGCAGCAAAAACACTGGCCGGCCGGCGCTCTGGGCACGGGCGTGCAGCCGCCGCGTCGCGGTAAGGTCGAGAAGCCGCGGGCTGCCGCGGATCTCGAGGAGGACGGCGGCGAAGGCCGTCATGCGGGCGGCCTCCTCGGCGATCCACAGCGCGTCGACCAGTTTCGGCGCTTCGGAAAACAGCAATTGTTCGGGCTCGATGCCGAAGAAGGCGTTGAGGCCCCTGGCATAGGGAAAGCCGGCCTCGCGGAAAATCTCCGCCGTTCCGATCCAGAGGACCGGCAGGCCCTGCTTCTGTTTAAGGATCAGGCTGGCGAGCGACAGCGCAAAGCCGGCGACGGCGCCGGCATCGCGGGTCTCCAACCCATGGATTTCACTGAGCGCCGCCTTGGGCACGCCGCCGCCGAGGGCGGTGTCGAGGCGTTCTATGCCGGTGTGCAGGAAGGCAGGCGAGGCCACAGCGAGGCCGCGCCGGACGATGGTGATTTCGGGGGTGGCGTCCGATCCCGCGGCATCGCCAGCTATTTGTTTTTCCGCAAGTCCGGACGGAAAACCGCTTCGCACTGTTCCTGGAATCGCTTTTGGCGCGCCGGAAGCCGGCGCTTCCAGGCGCTCGGGCAGCGTTCCCTCGATCTTCGCGATCTGGCGGCGCAGGGCAAAAACAGTTTCCCGCGCCACGGCGCTTATCGCCATGACGTTCACTTCCGGCAGTAGTTGTTCCTGTTATGTTCTTATAGATTCCAGAGGGGCCTGGAAGAGTCAAGCGGAGTCGCAAGGAATTTATTCCTTCGGCTTTCAGCTTCCAAGACCCAGCCAGCCGGGCCCATTTGCCTCGACCGGCGCGAAAGCCTATATGCCGAGGTCAAAGGAAACCTCATGGCCCGCATCTACAAGACCCGCATCTGGCATGACCAACTCTCGCCATCGATGGATGAGTTGGAACTTCTGGCGCTGGAGGCCTACGCCCATCTGCCGGAGGAGTTCCGCAAGCTCACCGGCGAGATCATCATCCAGATCGCCGATTTTCCGACCGACGAGATCATGGACGACCTGTCGCTGGAGACGCCCTTCGATCTGCTTGGCCTGTTCGAGGGGCGCGGCATCGCCGAGCGCTGGAACCCGCAAACCGGCGAGGGACCGAACCGCATCACGCTCTACCGCCGCGCCATCCTCGACTATTGGGCCGAGAACGAGGAGACGCTGGGCGACATCGTCACCCACGTTCTGATCCACGAAATCGGCCACCATTTCGGCCTGTCGGACGACGACATGGAGCGGATCGAGGAAGCGGCGGAGCAGGCAGCGGCGGGGTGACGACTGAGAGGGCTGCCGCCCTTTCCTACCACTCGCTGAGCTTGGTGTCGGGCGTATATTCCTGGCCCTCGACATCCTTCACCACGGCCTGGCCGCAGCGCATCGACTTGGTCGTCTTGTCATAGGCATAGGTCGGCGAGCCGAACAGGTGCCAGCCCTTGTTCAGGGCCGAAGTCACCTTATGGCAGAAAGTGGAATCGTCCGGACCGGACAGAAAGCGGTAGAGTTTCATTTTCGACCCTGTCGTGACCAATGCTTGTCTATCTTCCTGGAATCGCTCGAGCGCATCATGCGCCGATGATTGCGGCCTTCGCCAGAAGTTTCTCGGCTTCCGCCAGATGCAGCCGCTCGACCATGCGGCCGTCCAGCGCAATGACGCTTTTGCCGGCATTTTCGGGCCGTGAGAACGCCTCCCTGATCGCGCGCGCCTTGGCCAGCGCCTCCGGCGCCGGCGCAAAGGCGCGGTTCGCCGGCTCGATCTGGGCGGGGTGGATCAGCGATTTGCCGTCGAAACCCATGGCGGCCGCCTCGGCGCATTCCCGCGCCAGGGCGTCCAGGTCGCGAAAGTCGTTGGCGACGCCGTCGATCACGTCGAGGCCGCCGGCGCGGGCGGCGAGCACAAGCTGCAGCAGCCAGGGCGTGAGATAGCGCCGGTCGGGCGTTGCCAGAATGCCGGTTGCCTTCACCAGATCGTTCGTTCCGGCGACGAAACAAGCAAGGCGGGAGGCGGGATCGCGGCCAAGCTCGGCGATGGCGCCGACGTTGAGCAGGGCCTTGGGCGTCTCGATCATCGCCCAGAGTTTCACGGTATCTGGGGCGAAATTGTCGTCGAGCAGGTCGCCGGCCTCGAGGATGTCGCGCGGCGTGCCGATCTTGGGCAAAAGAATGCCGTCGGGCTCTGCCTTGGCGACGGTTAACAGGTCGTCGATGCCCCATTCACTGCCGAGCGGATTGATGCGCACCACCATCTCGCAGCGGCGCGCCGGCCGCGCGGCGAGGATGCCGGTAAGCTTGTGGCGGGCGGAAACCTTGTCGGCCAGCGCCACGCCATCCTCGAGGTCGATGATGACGGTATCGCAGGCGAGCGAGGCGATCTTGGCCAGCGCCTTGTCGTTTGAAGCGGGCACGTAGAGCACCGAGCGGCGCGGGCGGTAGGTGTCAGAGGTCATGGCCGATCTATGCAGGCTGGAGACGAGTGAGGCAAGGCGCGGCACCATAGAACTCATTTGCGTTCTGGCTAATTGTCGAAGCGAAGCCGGCGATGGCAGCGCCCCTCTCCCCGTCACTATACGGGGAGAGGATGCCGGCAGGCAGGTGAGGGGCGGCGCCAGCCTGAAACGACTTTGCTGCTGCACGAAATCTGCAAATCCTTGCGGAAAACCTCCTCCAATCCGCCGCGCGCTTTCCGCAGCCGCCGGCGAAACAGGCGGCATGCGAACACATCACAGATCCCGCTGGTCCCTGCCCCGGCGCCTCCGCAACGAAGGCTGGTGGTTGGTCGAGCCGCAGAGGCCGCGCATAACGGCGGTCATGCTTCCTTTCATCCCAAGATCACGGCTGCGGCATGCCATGCGAGCGGCGGCGCTCGGGACGGTTCGGTCTTGACGCCAGCTTTCACGACTGGCGGCCTTTGCGCGCTCTCGACAAGCACGGCCCGCTTGCTAATCCTGTCATGACAAAACCGTATTCAGCGAGCTGCCGATTCCATGCCGCACAACATCCTCGTCGCCGACGACGATCCGCATATCCGCGAGATCATCTGCTTCGCGCTGGAAAAGGCCGGCATGAAGACGGCCGCCGTCGCTGACGGCGCCGCCGCGCTGCAAGCGGTCGAGCGCCGCGCGCCCGACCTCATCGTGCTGGACATCGGCATGCCGGAAATGGACGGGCTGGAGGTCTGCCGCAGGCTGCGGCAGCGCTCCGACGTGCCGGTGCTGTTCCTGTCGGCCCGCGATGAAGAAATCGACCGCATCCTCGGCCTTGAAATGGGCGGCGACGACTATGTGACGAAACCGTTCAGCCCACGCGAGCTGGTTGCCCGCGTCAACGTCATCCTGCGGCGGGCGCGCCCGGCGGTGGTGGAGGAAGGCGCAGACGACCGTCGGTTCGCGCATGGCAAGCTGGTGCTGGTTCCGGCAAGCCATGCGGCGAGCTTTGAAGGCAAGCCGCTCACCCTAACAGCGATCGAGTTCGCGATTCTGAAAGGGTTTCTTGGCCGCCCGCAGCATGTGCTTGGCCGCGATGCGGTGATGGCCAATGCTTACCAGTCCAACATCCATGTCTCGGAACGCACCGTCGACAGCCATATCCGCAACATCCGCGCCAAGCTGGCGGCGGTCGGCTGTTCGGATGCGATCGCGACCGTGCATGGCGTCGGCTTCCGGCTCGGCCGATGCGGTGGCTGAGCAAGGAGAAATGGCGGCCCAGGCTCGCCACCGTGGTCGTCGCCATCCTGATCGTGGTGATGGCGCTGCCGCTGGTCGGGCTGTTCTTCTTCCGGCTCTATGAAAATCAGCTGATCCGCCAGACCGAGGGCGAGCTCATCGCACAGGGCGCGGTGATTGCCGCCGTCTATGCCGATGCGGTGCGCGCGGCCGGCATTGCACCGGAACGGTTGGGAACACCGATCTCGGCGGATCCGGCAAAGGACAATAATTACCCCTATCAGCCGATCGAGCCGCAGCTCGACCTTGCCTCCGACAATGTCATGCCGTCGCGGCCGGCGGCCGTTCCCGCCACCGCCGATCCGGACTTCGCGGCCATAGGCGCAAAGCTCGACGGCATTCTGGACGAGGCGCAGAAGACGACGCTTGCCGGCTTCCGGCTGCTCGATCCGCATGGCGTGGTGATTGCCGGCGGCGCTGAGGTCGGACAGTCGTTCGGTGAGGTCGAGGAGGTGCGGCAGGCGCTCGCAGGCGTCTATGCAAGCGAGCTTCGCCTGCGGATTCCCGACCAGCCGCCGCCGCCGCTCTATTCGGTGAGCCGCGGCACCAAGGTGCGCGTCTTTGTCGCCTTGCCGGTCGAGCTCGACGGCAGGGTCGCCGGCGTGGTCTATATGTCGCGGACGCCGAACAACATCGTGAAACATCTCTATGGCGAGCGCGGCAAGGTCACGCTCGCGGCGATCGCGATTCTCGGCGGCACGCTGCTGATCGCGCTGGTGTTCATCCGCACCGTCAGCCGGCCGATCTACGCGCTGATCGAACGCACCAAACGCATCGCCGCCGGCGACCGCGAGGCAATGCGGCCACTCGCCCATCACGGCACGCGCGAGATGGCGGCGCTGTCGGCCGCCTTTCTCGACATGGCGCAAAAACTCCAGGCGCGCTCCGACAGCATCCAGACCTTCGCCACCCATGTCTCGCATGAGCTGAAATCGCCGCTGACGGCGATCCAGGGCGCGGCCGAGCTGCTGAGGGATTCCAGCGGGACGATGGACGAGGCCGAGCGACGGCGTTTTTCCAACAACATCGTCACCGATGCCGGACGGCTCAATCTGTTGGTGCGCCGGCTGCTCGAACTGGCGCGTGCGGAAAACCTGGCGCCGAGCGGCGAAAGCACGACAATCGGCGCGGCGCTGGCGCTGCTGCCGGTCGACGCCAGGCTGGAGGTACGCGTCGAATCGGGCAGCGATATCGGCCTCGGCATCTCGGGCGAGAATCTCGCGATCGTGCTCGCCAACCTCGTCGACAATTCCGCACGGCACGGCGCGAATCAGGTGACGGTCGGCGCCGAAAAGGCGGGCGAAAGGGTGGCTCTCCATGTCGGCGACGACGGCGGCGGCATTTCGGCGGCCAATCGCGCAAAAATCTTCGAGCCGTTCTTCACCACAAGGCGCGAGGCCGGCGGCACCGGCATGGGCCTCGGCATCGTGCTGGCCCTCCTGAAAGCGCATGATGGCACGATAACGCTGGTTGACTCCGAACGCGGCGCGCGCTTCGAGATCAATTTGCCGGTCGCGTGAGGACCGGCGAATCGGAGAACAAAGTGCGTTACGACATCGTCATCATCGGCGGCGCCATCGTCGGGTCCTCGGTCGCCTACTATCTGCGCGAAGAAGGTTTTACCGGCTCCATCGCGCTGATCGAGCGCGATCCGCAATTCTCGCAAGCGGCGACGACGCTGTCCCTGGCCTCGATCCGCCAGCAATTTTCCATTCCTGAAAACATCCGCCTGTCGCAATTCACGCTGAAGCTGTTCCGGCGGCTGAAAGAGACTTTCGGCGCCGATGCCGATATCGGCTTTCGCGAGGGCGGTTATCTGATCCTTGCCGGCGAGGCGGGGCTGCCGATCCTCAAGGCCAATCACGAGGCGCAGATCGCTGAAGGCGCCGATATCGTGCTGGAGGATGCAGGCCAGCTCGCCCGCCGCTTCTCCTGGCTTTCGACCGAAGGCATTTCCGCCGGCGCCTATGGCCGCGGCGGCGAGGGCTGGTTCGACGCGCATGCGCTGCTGATGCTGTTCCGCAAGGCGCTGCGCGAGAGGAGGATCGACTTCACTACCGCGTCGGTCACCGGTATCGCGCGCCAGGGCAATCGCGTCACCGGCGTCGCCCTCGACAATGGCGAGACGCTGGAAGCGGGCATCATCGTCAATGCCGCCGGCCCGAACGCCGGCAAGGTGGCCGCCCTTGCGGGGCTCGCGCTGCCGGTCGAGCCGCGCAAGCGCAACGTCTTCGTCTTCGAGGCGCGGGAAAAATATGCCGACATGCCGCTGCTGGTCGATCCCTCCGGCATCTATGTACGGCCGGAAGGCTCGGTCTACCTCACCGGCGGCGCCGAGCCGGAGGAAGGCGACCATGCACCCGATCCCAATGATTTCGAGGTCGAGTGGCCGCTGTTCGAGGACGTGATCTGGCCGACTTTAGCCACCCGCGTCCCGGCCTTCGAGGCGATCAAGCCGACGCGCGCCTGGGTCGGGCACTATGATTACAACACGCTCGACCAGAACGCGGTGATCGGGCCGCATCCGGAGGTGAAAAACTTCCTCTTCGCCAACGGCTTCTCCGGCCATGGCCTGCAACAGGCGCCGGCGGTGGGCAAGGCGCTCTCGGAACTCATCGTGCATGGCGGCTATCGGACGATCGATTGCACGGCGTTCGGATATGAGCGCGTCGCTGAGGGGCGGGCGTTCAGGGAATTGAACGTCATCTGACGCATAATCGCATCGACCGCCAGCGCGTTGCCGAGCGCGTGCCCGCGCGCCGTATTGTCGAAAATGCACCACACCTCGGTGGCTGAGGCGCCCGCGTCGGCGAGCTGGGCGCTGATTTTTAGCAGCCGGCCGGCGTCGTAGTCCGAAAAATAGACATGCGGCGCGCCGTGAAAGCGGAAATAGGCGAGCTCATGCCAGCCGCCGGGCGCGGAAGCGGCGGGAACTGAGGCAGGGTCCGCCGCCACGCGCCCGACGCGGAGGCGGCTCAGCAAAGCGTCTGCTCCCGGCTCGAACCAACTGGCGTGACGCGGTTCGCAGACCAAGCGGCAGTCGATCTTGTCGTGCAACAAGGCGAAGAACTTTTTGGCTATCTGCCTGTCGAACTGCAGACTGGGCGGCAGCTGGACCAAGAGCGCGGCCAGCCTTTCACCTAGACCTCCGACCTCACCCATGAAAGCATCCAGAAGATCATGGCAATCTACCAGGCGGCGCTCATGGGTCGCGGCTTTGGGGATTTTGACAGAGAACCGAAAACGATCCGGGACCGAGCACGCCCAGCGCTCATAGGTTTCGCGCTGATGCGGTTTGTAGAACGAGGAGTTGATCTCCACGACAGGAAGACGCGAAGCGTAACGCTCCAATTGCGAGCCCGTCGCCGGAACAGAGGACCTGTGCGCTGCCGGTATGGTCCATCCGGCTGTTCCGACAAAAGATTTGTTTTGTGCCATGTCCACAATCTGGACAGGCGCGCGTGCAGGTCAAGGCGGGGCTCAGGCGGCGAGGCGGCAGCCCAGATGTGCCTGTAGCCAGCCGAGCACGCGCGCCCAGCCTTCGGCGTGCTCCGCCGCGGCGTCCGGGAAGCCGGCGAAGCCGCCATGGCACACGGTGAGCCGCGTGCCGGCAGAGGTCGGCTCCAGCAGATAGGCAACCGTCGTTTCGTGACGGCCGAGCGTCGGGTGATCCCAATCGTAGCGCCTCGTCTGCACGACCCTGAGCCCCGTCTCGATCTCGAGGAAGCTGCCGCTGGCGGGCAGGGTCCTGCCGTCGGCCGTCCTCACGATGACGCGCCACGATCCGCCGACGCGCAGATCGGCGGCCCAGCCGATCATCCGGTAGGTCTCGGCCGACCCCCACCAGCGCTCGACGTCGCTGGTGAGAAGCGCGGTGACGACTTGTTGCGGCGAAGCGGGAAGTTCCGCCGAAGCCATGACCGTCTCGGTGTTCGCCATGGCGCGCGGCCAGCTATGCGGCAGTATCATTGCCAACCTCCTCCGCGGCCGTTCAATGCGTCGTTCAGCCCTTCGATGGCGGGCGCTCGAAACCCTTGCCGGTCTCCAGCAGGCTCTTGAGGCTCGCCAGCACCAGCGGCCAGCCCTTGGACACGTTCGGAATCAGCCGGTGCGGGCCGTCGGCCTCGTGGGTGACGGCAAGCTTCATCAGCTCGCCGTCCTTTTCGATGGTGAAGGTACAGCGCGTGTAGCCGTCTTCCTTCACTTCGGGCAGCCATTCGTTGCGCCATTTGATGACCAGACGCCGGGGCGGATCGATCTCGAGGATCTCGCCCGAGTCGGCCACGCGGCCGTCCGGGAAGATCAGCTTCCAGCTCGAACCCACCTTCCAGTCGCTCTCCTGGTAGGAGCAGAGGAAGAACTGCCGGTTGAACTCCGGATCGGTCAGCGCCGTCCAAAGCTTTTCGGGCGTGGTGCGGATGTAGGTGACGTAGACGAAAGTGTTGTCGCTCACGGCTCTTCCCTTTCAAGTCGTTTCTTCAGGTCGCTCAAGGCATCCAGCCGATGGCGCTCGAATTTGCCGATCCAGCGCTCGGCGATCTCGTTGATCGGAACGGGGTTGAGGTAATGCTCCTTCTCGCGGCCACGGCGAACGGTGGCGACGAGGTTCGCCTCCTCGAGAATTGCCAGGTGCTTGGTCACCGCCTGGCGCGTCATGTCCATCCGCTCGCAGAGCGCGTTCAGCGTCTGTCCGTTCCTGGCATAGAGGCTGTCCAGCAATTGGCGGCGGGTCGGGTCGGCCAAAGCGCGAAAGACGGCATCCATGGTCATGGCCTTAATATGCAACCATTTGGTTGCATGTCAAGCGTCGCGACAGATCGACCGATCACTTGCCAGTGAATGGCATCAGCGCTTGCGGGAGAACCAGAAGGCGTCGGGCATGCGTTTCATGCCGATGCGCTCGTAGAAGCCGACCGCGTCAGGCATCGAGATCAGGCTGATGGCGACGGACGTGCCGAGCTGGCGGCGCGCCTCGTCCATCAGGCCTTTGCCGATGCCGAGCCCTTGCGCCGAGGCGGACACGGCCAGCTCGGAGATATAGCAGACCCAGGAGAAGTCAGTCACCCGGCGCGCGACGCCGACAAGCGGCTTGCCCTCGCTGTCGAGACGCGCCGTCAGCACCAGGTTGGCATTACTGAGCATCGTCTTCAGGCGCGCCTCGTCATCGATCGGGCGCGTTTCGCCGAGGCCGGATTCGACCAGCACGCGGCGGAATTCGGCGACATTGAGGGCGGGCTCGCTGGCGTAGAGGACTTTGGAAGGACGGGCCATGGTCGCAGACTGCACCGGCCGCACAGAATTTCGAAGCCGTTTTTTGAGGTGTTCCAGTTCCGTCCACCCTGCCCGCCTTTGGCCCAAGGGCAGTGCACGAACAGTTGCCTTTCATTTGCCGCCGGCTTTGTGTAAAGCCGTGCGCAAAATTCCCCGCAGAGAGAAGACGGGTAAGGACCATGGACAAATTCACCAAGCTCACCGGCGTCGCGGCGCCCATGCCGATCGTCAACGTCGATACGGACATGATCATCCCGAAGGATTATCTGAAGACGATCAAGCGCACCGGGCTTGGCACCGGCCTGTTCGCCGAGATGCGCTACAAGGACGACGGCTCGGAGAACCCGGATTTCGTGCTCAACAAGCCGGCCTATCGCAAGGCGCAGATCCTGGTCGCCGGCGACAATTTCGGCTGCGGCTCGAGCCGCGAGCACGCGCCCTGGGCGCTGCTCGATTTCGGCATTCGCTGCGTCATCTCGACGTCGTTCGCCGATATTTTCTACAACAACTGCTTCAAGAACGGCATCCTGCCGATCACGGTCAGCCCGGAAGACCTGGACAAGCTGATGGACGACGCCTCGCGCGGTTCCAACGCCACGCTGTCGATCGACCTCGAAGCCAAGGAGATCCGCGGCCCGGATGGCGGCGTGGTCAAGTTCGATCTCGACGACTTCAAGCGCCATTGCCTCTTGAACGGCCTCGACGATATCGGGCTGACCATGGAGAAGGCCGGCGCCATCGCGTCCTTCGAGAAGAAGAACGCCGAGCTGCGCCCCTGGGCCTGAACGGCTGAGGCACGGTGATAGATAGCCCGGCCGCAAGCGGCCGGGTCCGTGGCGGCTGAACGGAGGGACAGTCATGACACGCTCGCTTCTGGCCGGCGCCTGCGCCTTGGCGGCGATCCTTCTGGCGGTGTCCGGGGCGACCGCGCAGAGCCAGACGGCGCCGCAGGCGCCCGCGGCTTCCGACCAGCCCGCCGCCGATCAAGGGGCGGCCGATCAAGGCGCATCGAGCACTTCCGACGCCGCTCCCGCCGACGCTGACAAACAGGCGCCGATCCCGTTCGAGGACGGCCAGCTCACCATCACGCAGCCGGAGCAGGACGGCGAGAAGGTGCTGGCCTATGACGGCAAGCAGCTGGCCAGCAATTACGACGTCTCCTTCGACAGGATCGTCAAGATCGGCGACATCAACGTGGCGCTGGTCGATGTCGGCGACGGCGGCAACCAGTGCGGCCCGGCCAAGGTCATCGTCTGGAAACCGAAGGACGGCGAGATCCGGACCACGACGGTCGAGCAGGACGAATGCGGCGCGCCGCCGGCCGCGGTTTCCGACGACGCCATCTATTTTGTGCCTTTCTTGCTGCCCGGAGCAACCAAGCCGGCCTTGCAATGGTCGCCGACCGAAGGGCTGACGACCTCCGGAAACCTGACCTACACGCCGGAACCCGGCACCGACTGGAAGGACGTCGATTCGTCGAAATACGACAACATCATCGACGCGTTCCACAACGAAGCGGTTTACAAGGCGGCGCAGGCGCTGCTGGGCGACGATATGCCCGACATGGCGACCAGCCTGCTGGTCGGCGGCGGCACCGAAAAGACCGCTTCCGGCGCCTTCTATGCCACCGGCTGCGTGCCGCATGACTGCGGCGGCAATGACGGCTTCATGGCGGTCGACCCGGTCGAGCACAAGGTCTATTTCGCCCGCCGCGGCCAAAATGGCGAGCCGGATGCCTGGCCGCCGGTAAAGGACTGGCCGGTGGATATCAAGAAGGCCTATGACGACACGCAGGGGAATTAGCCCGAGCGTCAATTGCCAGCTTGCGTTCCTTCGCGCCTCCCCTCTGTCCCGCCAGCATCGCGTTGTCTGGCTCACGACTGGGCTGTGGATGCGTTTCAGAATGACCGAACAAATCCTGCGAGGCCCCCATGCGCAAGCTGATCTCCACCGGTTCCCCCTTCGAGAAAGCCGCCGGCTATTCGCGCGCGGTGGTGCAGGGCGACTGGTGTTTCGTCTCCGGAACGACCGGCTACGACTATGCCACGATGACGATGCCCGACACGGTCGAGGCGCAGACGCGCAATTGTCTTGCCACCATCGCCAAGGCCCTTGCCGACGGCGGCTTCGACATGGCCGATGTGGTGCGGGCGCATTACTATGTTACCGACCAGGCCTATGTTGACGTGGTCTTCCCGATCCTCGGCGAGGCGTTCGGGGACATCCGCCCGGCGGCGACGATGATCATCTGCCAGCTCAACAAGCCGGAGATGAAGATCGAGATTGAGGTGACGGCGCTCAGGCGCACTGTCTGATGCCAGTCGCCCAGGCTGCGAAGCGGCTGGGCACAACGACGGCGTGGAGCGAGGAGCGGCCCATGGTCAAGGTCAGACGCATCGTCGCCAATATCGAAACGCCCGACATTGCGGCGGCAAAGCGCTTCTATCAGGACGTGCTTGGCCTCGATCAGCTCATGGATATGGGCTGGATCGCCACGTACGGCTCCCAGCAGACCATGGCCGTCCAGATCAGCTTCATGTCGCAAGGCGGCTCGGGCACGCCGGTGCCGGACCTCTCGATCGAGGTCGACGATGTCGATGATGCGCTGGACCGCATGCGCAAGGCTGGCTTTGCCGTCGAATACGGCCCGGCCGACGAGCCCTGGGGCGTGCGGCGCTTCTATGTGCGCGATCCGTTCGGGCGGCTGGTGAATATCCTGTCGCATCGGTGATGGCGCGCCTACCGGCCTCTTGCGAGATGCTGGCAGGGCAGAGGGGGTGTGAAGGATCTCGAGGCTCGTCCCCTTGCGCACAGCCCGCCCGGCGTTTAGCAAGGCCGCGGTTCAATTCTCTCCCCAGGACGGTTCTCCATGGCTTCGAAAAATCTCTTCCTGCTCGCCGGCGACGGCATCGGCCCCGAGGCCATGGCCGAAGTGAAGAAGTTGATCGCGGCCATCAACGCGAAGCTCGGCAGCGGATTTGCCACCGACGAGGGGCTGGTCGGCGGATGCGCTTACGACGCGCATGGCGCGGCGATCTCCGATGCCGACATGGAAAAGGCTGTTGCTGCGGATGCCGTGCTGTTCGGCGCCGTCGGCGGGCCGAAATGGGACAAGGTGCCCTACGAGGTGCGCCCCGAGGCCGGCCTGCTGCGCCTGCGCAAGGACATGGAGCTGTTCGCCAACCTGCGTCCGGCGATCTGCTATCCGGCTTTGGCCGCCTCCTCCTCGCTCAAGCAGGAGGTGGTCGAGGGCCTCGACATCTTGATCGTGCGCGAGCTGACCGGCGGCGTCTATTTCGGCGAGCCGAAGCAGATCATCGACCTCGGCAACGGCCAGAAGCGCGGCATCGACACCCAGGTCTACGACACGTTCGAGATCGAGCGTATCTCCGGCGTCGCTTTCGAGCTGGCACGCACGCGCAAGAACCATGTCACCTCGATGGAAAAGCGCAACGTCATGAAGTCGGGCGTGCTGTGGAACGAGGTGGTCACCCAGACGCATCAGGCGAAATATGCCGACGTCAAGCTCGACCACATGCTGGCCGATGCCGGCGGCATGCAGCTGGTGCGCTGGCCAAAACAGTTCGACGTCATCGTCACCGACAATCTGTTCGGCGACATGCTCTCGGACATCGCCGCCATGCTCACCGGCTCGATCGGCATGCTGCCGTCGGCCTCGCTCGGCGCGCCGGACGTCAAGACCAAGCAGCGCAAGGCGCTCTACGAGCCGGTGCACGGCTCGGCGCCCGACATCGCCGGCAAGGGCGTCGCCAATCCGATCGCCATGATCGCCTCCTTCGCCATGTGCCTGCGCTATTCCTTCGGCATGACGGTGGAAGCCGACAAGCTCGAAGCGGCGATCGCCGCCGTGCTCGACGACGGCCTGCGCACCAAGGACATCATGTCCGAGGGCATGACCGAGGTCGGCACCACCGAAATGGGCGATGCCATCATCGCCAAGTTCCTGGGCTGATCCCCATGGCAGAGGCGGCGGTTGACGTCCGCTGGGCGACGACCGAAGACGCCGAGGCGCTCGCCACCGTGCTTTGCGCAATGGCGGCGCATTACCGGCAGTCACCGCTCGACCATGTCCGGGCGACGGCCACGGCAAAGCAGTGGCTCGGCGAGGAAAGCCCGGCCTATCCGCATTTCGCGCTGGCCTTCGCCGGTGGCGAGGTGGCCGGCCTGGCCTCGGTCGCGATCGCGCATCCGGGCATTGATCTCGACCGGCTGATGTTCTTGAAAGACCTGTTCGTACGCCAAGAGGCACGAAACGCGGGAGTGGGTGAGGCGCTGATCGGCTTTCTCGCCGGCTATTGCCTCGACAAGCGCATTGGCCGCATCGACCTCACCGCCGAGGACTGGAGCGAGGGTGCGCTGCGCTTCTACGAGCGGCTCGGCGCCGAACGCCATGGCCAGAAGATCTTCCTCAGGCTGTCGGGCGAGGCACTAAGGACGGCGGCCGTCAGAATCTAACTCCGCCCGGCACCGGCCCCCACTTGTTGTCGCCGGCCTGGCTCGGGATCAGGCCGAAGACCAGGGTGGCGAGCCAGCCGACATAAGGCACGAAGCAGAGGATGGCGAGCCAGCCGGTCAGGCCGAGATCATGCAAGCGGCGCACGACGAGCGCGACCCACGGCAGGAACGTGAGCAGGACGTAAAGACCGAGCAGGCTGAACATGACGACCGGCTCATCGCCGCCGCCCTCGACGTTGCCGCGCGACAGGTCTGCGGAGAAGCCGACGCCGATGGCGACGACAAGACCGATCGTCCAGAACAGGCAAAAGCCCCAGAACTCCTTGCGCCGGGCGCGGCCGGAGAAGTTGACGTAGTTCGTCGTCACGCCACGCCAGAAATAGCTCCAGAGGCCGGTCGATTCCACCGTTTCGGCCTCGGCGTTGCGGCCGAAATGCGGCTGCCCCGCAGGCGAGCTACCCGGCAGCGGACGGGCAGGAACTGGAACGGCGTTGTCAACCGGATCGATCATCCGGCCGCGGACCGAGAAGACATTGCCGGCACGTTCGCCGTTCGGCTGGAACTCGACCTCGGCTCCCCTGGCAAGCGTTGTCTCGCGACGCAGGTCCTCGCGCGCGAAACTGTAGCGCCTGCCGTCGGCGCCGCTGATGAAGCCGAAGCCCTGGTGCTCGTCATAGTGAAGAACTTCGCCACGCATCAGATCCCCCCGAGCGTCGAATTCTTTCCCTTTGCTCGATTTGACATGAGCGCCGGCCGGCGGGCAAGAGCGATGGCGTTCAGCCGGCTATCGTAGAGGCGGCAAATCGGGATAGAAGCCGCAAGTCGCCTCACAGACCGCGAAGCAATGGCCCAGAAGGACTCGACACTGCTGCCAGAAGCGGCCGACGCTCCCGGCGGCCAAAGACGGAAAATCTGCATCGACGCGACCGGCCTGCTCGCCTGGCGCGGCGCGCTGGCCGGCATCCAGCGGCTGGAAGACTTCATGGTCAGGGCAGCGCTCACCGATCCCGACCCGGATGTCGAGGTGGTGACGCTCGATCTCTCCAGCCATCGTTTCCGGGTGCTCGAAAAATTCGAGATGGAGCAGTTGGATGTCAGCGAGATCGCGCCGTTCCGGCAGCGGCCACGACTGCAAGCCGCTGCCGCGCTGCGACAGGGGTTCCAATCGGTGCGGCGCCATCCAATGGCCAAGAGTGAAGCCGATCGCCAGCTTGCGGGAATGGTGACGAACGGCCGTCCCGGCTTCACCTTCACGGTGTCGAAGGTGTTGCTGCGGGCCTATCGCTTCTCTAGGCGAGCCGGTCTCCGGGCGGGTTTGCTTCGCGGCGATGCGGCGCAGCCGACGAAGGATGTCGGGCCTCGAACGGTGCTGATCAGCAACCAGCTGCTGGTCGGCGAAAAGTTAGCGGCGGTTTGCGCCGGCCCCGACAATATAGCCTTTCTTTGCCACGACATGATCCCGACCATGCGGCCCGACCTTGTCGCCAAGAACAGATGGCAGGCCGCCTTCGGGCCCAATCTCGAACGGCTGGTGCGGTCCGGCGCGGCGGCCTTCTGCACCTCCGAGACCGCGGCGACGATGCTTGGCGATCACATGCGCAAGGCCGGCATAGATCTGCCGGCCGTCCATCGCTTCCCGATGCCCTCGCTGCTGCTTGAGAAGGCCGCGCGGCTGAGGATGACGTCGCGGCTCGAGGCTGGCGAGCCCTACATCCTTTATTGCTCGACCGTCGAGATCCGGAAGAACCACATCATGCTCGCCCGCATCTGGCAGCAGGCGCTCGACGAAGGCGTTCGGTTGCCGAAGCTCGTCTGCGTCGGCCGCTGGGGCTGGATGGTCGAGGAGCTCAGCGCCTATCTCAAGGCTCATCCGGGGCTGAAAGAAAAGATCGTCTTCGCGGGTCCGGTCAGCGACGAGGAGCTTATCGGCTATTATCGAAGTGCCAGCTTCGGCGTTTTCCCCTCGCATATCGAGGGCTGGGGCTATGCCGCTTCGGAGTGTCTGGATTTCGGGGTCCCGGTCATCGTCTCGACCACGCCGTCGCTGATCGAAGCGACCGGCGGCCTGATGCCCGCGGTCGGTTCGACCGATCAGATCGGCTGGTATGGCGCAATCCGACGGATGACAGACGATGATGCCTGGCGCGATTTGCTGGCCGGGCGTATCGCCGAAGAGCACAGGCCGACATCGCCTGCCGAAAGCTGGGCGGCGATAAAGGCCGGGCTCAAGGCGGCAGCAGCCTGCGCCAATTGACTCTTTACGCAAAGCGCGTAAAAGCCGGCAGCGAACGGGATCGTCTTCAATGCGCGGCCATTTGGCTCTTCTGGCATTCGATGTCCCCAGCCACGATGCACAGCATCGGGCCGGGCGTTTCGACGCGTCCGTCTGTTCTCGCAAAACTACGGCCAAAACCACCACCAAAACGGTGTGATTCCCTTGGCCTAACCACCCTCTCCCGGGTTCGGCCCGGGGGACAGAACCCGCATGAGGCCGGCGGGTTTTCTCCAACAACCAAGCGGAGAGGGACAGGAGATTTCGATGAGTTTCAAGGTTGCGGTAGTCGGCGCCACGGGCAATGTGGGCCGCGAAATGCTCAACATTCTGGACGAGCGCGGCTTCCCGGCGAGCGAAGTGGTGGCGTTGGCCTCGCGCCGCAGCCAGGGCACCGAAGTGTCCTTCGGCGACCGCACGCTGAAGGTCAAGGCGCTCGACACCTACGATTTTTCCGACACCGACATCTGCGTCATGTCGGCCGGCGGCAATGTCTCCAAGGAGTGGTCGCCCAAGATCGGCAAGCAGGGCTGCGTCGTCATCGACAATTCGTCGGCCTTCCGTTACGACCCTGACGTGCCGCTGATCGTGCCGGAAGTGAATCCGGACGCGGTCGAAATCTTCTCGCGCAAGAACATCATCGCCAATCCGAACTGCTCGACGGCGCAGCTCGTCGTGGCGCTGAAGCCGCTGCACGATGTCGCCACCATCAAGCGCGTCGTCGTCGCCACCTACCAGTCGGTCTCCGGCGCCGGCAAGGAAGGCATGGACGAGCTGTTCACGCAAACCCGCGCGGTTTTCGTCGCCGACCAGGTCGACGTCAAGAAGTTCACCAAGCGCATCGCCTTCAACGTCATCCCGCATATCGACGTCTTCCTCGACGACGGTTTCACCAAGGAAGAGTGGAAGATGGTCGCCGAGACGAAGAAGATGCTCGATCCCAAGATCAAGCTGACGGCGACCTGCGTGCGCGTGCCGGTGTTCATCGGCCACTCGGAAGCCGTCAACATCGAGTTCGAGAAGCCGATTACCGCCGACGAGGCGCGCGAGATCCTGCGCGAGGCTCCTGGCTGCCAGGTCTTGGACAAGCGCGAGAACGGCGGCTACATCACGCCGCTCGAGTCGGCCGGCGAGGACGCCACCTTCATCTCGCGCATCCGCGAGGATTCGACCGTCGATAACGGCCTGTCGATGTGGGTCGTCTCCGACAATCTGCGCAAGGGCGCGGCGCTCAACGCCGTCCAGATCGCCGAGCTGTTGGTCGAACGGAGCCTCATCCAGCCGAAGAAGAAGGCGGCTTAATTTCGCTCACGGGCCGCGCCGCCGCTTCGCGGCTGGCCCTCCGCGAGGGCGCCGGACGACCGGCGGCCCGCGGTCGCGGGCTCGGCCTTCGGCCGTTGGGCTCTCGCTCACGGGCCGCGCGTCAGGGGCTCGGCCTTCGGCCGATAGCTCTCTTTCCCGTTCACGGGAAAGGTCGCGGCAGGAGGATGAGGTGGCGCCGCAATGGGTGTGACGAGCGATGCCCGCTGATTCCATGTGCCGAGGCGCTAGCCACTGCTCTCCGCAGCCAGTTGCCGCAGGAGGCCGAGCGCCTCGTCCGCTCGCTCCGCCGGGACGAACAGATGGTCATGATAAAAGGCCGAAACCGGATTGACGCCCATGCCGGCAGCGGCGAGCCGCGTGGTGATCGCGGCCAGAAAGCCGACGGCGTCGAGCGACGAATGGATGTCGAGCGTGATCATCCGGCAGCGGAACGTGCCGGCGAGGCCGGCTACCTTCGCTTGGTCCTCCGTCACGATCAGCGTCGTGCCTTCCCGCTCGCGAAACTGCATGACCGGATCAAGACCGTGCGGCACGGCCACACCCGGCGCCAGCGTCGCGAAAACATGGACATCGGGGAGCAGTTTCGGCGTCATCGACGCCAGTAGTCTTTTGAGATTGGTCTCGCCGGTCATTCTCTCTCCTCCGGTCATGCATTCTCACTCAATCATGCGTTCGGAAAAAGCGCACCGACCCTTGTAGGATCGCCGCCCTGCCCGCCGTCCTTGGCTCGAAGCTGGCAAAACAGCCAGGCTCCAACCAAGGAGGGAACACCAATGAGCATTTCAGAAGCCGCTCCCGTCTCGAACGGCACCTTGTGGACCGGGCGCGCGCTTAGCGCCATTGTCATCCTTTTCATGATCTTCGACGGCGTCATCAAGCTGCCGCCGCTGCAGATCGTCACCGAGACGATGACGCAGCTCGGCTGGCCAGATGACCCAAACACCGCGCGGCTGCTCGGCATCGTCGGCCTGATCTCGACTGTGCTTTATGCGCTGCCGCGCACGTCCGTGCTCGGAGCCATCCTGCTCACCGCCTATATGGGCGGCGCCATTTCCACGCATGTGCGCATCGGTAACTCGCTGCTCTCGCACACGCTGTTCGGCGTCTATCTCGCTGTTGTCCTGTGGGGCGGGCTCTATCTGCGCGACCCCAGAGTGCGCGCGCTGATCCCGTTCAGCCGCTGAGGTGGTTCGTTCTGGTGATTCCACCGGCTGCGGCGACCGCAAGGCTTCGAAGCCGGGTTGCCAAGCTGCGTTACCGAACGCTAATTCGTGAGCACTCTCAATGCTGTCGAGGCCGGTTGGCGCAACCCGCGCCTGCCTTCGAAACAGCAATATTGGTTCCCTTCGGGATCAAATTAGCCGTTTGCGAGTTAAAGCTTGGCGGCGAGGACGGCGATCCCGTGAGAGAGGAACTGAAATGAAGAAAGCGATTACCATTCTGGTGCTGACGGTGGCGCTGGGCGCCTGTTCGCAGACGGAAAAAGGAGCGGCGATCGGCGGCTTGGGCGGTGCTGCGGTCGGAGCGGCCGTCGCCAATGACCCGGTCGAGGGCGCAGTGGTCGGTGGCGCTGTCGGCGCCGTGGCAGGCGCGTTGATCGGCCGTGCGAGCGAAAGCGGCAAGTGCCGTTATCGGGACCGCTACGGGCGCGTTTATATTGCTCGTTGCCCGTCGGGATATTGAGGTATCGACGGGCCTGACCAAAAGAACGGCGGGGTTGGCCCGCCGTTCTTTTGACCTGTTTTGACCGAGGCCGAGATTACTCGGCGGTGGCGGCTTCCGCCTCGGCGGGTGCTGCGGACGCGGCCGCAACGGCAGCGGCGGCGTCTTCCTGGGCCTTCTTCAGCAGGGCTGCGCGCTCCTGCGCCTTCTTGCCGGGCAGGGCCTTGTTCGGGTTGGAGCGGGCCGGACGCTTGGCGATGCCGGCCTCGTCGAGGAAGCGCAGCACGCGGTCGGTCGGCTGGGCGCCGTGCGAGAGCCAGTGCTTAACGCGGTCGGCATCGACCTTCACGCGTTCGCCGTCCTTCGGCAGCAGCGGGTTCCACGAGCCGAGCGCCTCGATGAAACGGCCGTCGCGCGGCGAACGGGCGTCGGCGACGACGACGTGGTAATAGGGACGCTTCTTCGAGCCCGCACGGGCCAGTCTGATCTTCAGTGCCATTCTTTATCTCCTAACAAGCTCTGAGTTCGTTGATTGGGTTGCGGCTTTGGCCTTGTGCAAGTCGTAATCCCAAGACCGCTGCGCAGTTTGGGCGACATGCACCAGCTTCAGCCGGTTTTCGTCACGCCGTTGTTAGCGGCGATCTGTTCGTGATGCCGGATGACTTCGCGGATGACGAAGTTCAGAAATTTCTCCGCAAAATCCGGATCGAGATGCGCATCCTTCGCCAGTTGGCGCAGGCGGGCGATCTGCTGCTGCTCGCGCGCCGGGTCGGCTGGCGGCAGGCCATGCTCGGCCTTCAGCACGCCGACCGCCTTGGTGCAGCGGAAGCGCTCGGCCAGCATATGAATGAGGGCGGCGTCGATGTTGTCGATCGAAGCGCGGTAGCCCGCCAGAACGGCGCGTGCCTCGGCCATATCCTTCTCCTCGTTCATCGCCCCCTCACTTCTTCTTGCCAAGGCCAGGCAGCCCGCCGCCGCCGAGACCGGGAAGGCCCGGCAGTTTCATGCCGCCGGGCAGGCCCGGCAACCCGCCCCCGGGAAGTCCGCCGGGCAGTCCACCCGGCAGGCCTTTGCCGAGACCGGCAGCCTGGGCCTGCTTCTGCAAGGCCTCCAGCTGCTTCGGATCCATCTTGGAAAGGTCGGGCATGCCGCCGCCGGGCATCATGCCGCCAAGGCCCATCTTCGAGGCAAGGCCGCCCATCATGCCGCGCATCATGCCGCCGCCTTTGCCCTTGCCGCCCATCGCCTTCATCATGTCGGCCATGCCGCGATGCATCTTCAAGAGCTTGTTGATCTCGGCCGCGTCGGTGCCGGAGCCGGCGGCGATGCGCTTCTTGCGCGAGTGCTTCAAGATATCGGGGTTGGCGCGCTCGGCCTTGGTCATCGAGGAGATGATGGCGAGCTGCCGGCGGAACATCTTGTCGTCGAAGCCGGCCGCGGCGAGCTGGTCCTTCATCTTGCCCATGCCGGGCATCATGCCCATGATGCCGCCCATGCCGCCCATTTTCGACATCTGCTGAAGCTGCGCGGCAAGGTCGTTCAGGTCGAACTTGCCTGACTGCATCTTCTTGGCCATCGCCGCCGCCTGCTCGGCGTCGATGGTCTCGGCGGCCTTCTCGACTAGGCTGACGATGTCGCCCATGCCGAGGATGCGGTCGGCGATGCGCTTGGGGTGGAATTCCTCCAGCCCGTCCATCTTTTCGCCGGTGCCGATCAGCTTGATCGGCTTGCCGGTGACGGCGCGCATCGAAAGCGCGGCGCCGCCGCGGCCGTCGCCGTCCATGCGGGTCAGCACCAGGCCGGTGATGCCGACGCGCTCGTCGAAGCTTTTCGCCAGGTTGACGGCGTCCTGGCCGGTCAGCGAGTCGGCGACCAGCAGGATTTCGTGCGGCGACGACACCTTCTTGATGTCGGCCATCTCGACCATCAGCGGCTCGTCGATATGGGTGCGGCCGGCGGTGTCGAGGATGACGACGTCGTGGCCGCCGAGCTTTGCCGCCTGTACGGCGCGCTTGGCGATATCGACCGGGCTTTGGCCGGCGATGATCGGCAGCGTGGCGACCTTGGTCTGCTCGCCGAGCTGGCGCAGCTGCTCCTGCGCGGCCGGACGCCGCGTGTCGAGCGAGGCCATCAAAATTTTCTTGTTCTGACGCTCCGTCAGGCGCTTGGCGATCTTGGCCGAGGTCGTCGTCTTGCCGGAACCCTGCAGGCCGACCATCATGACGACGACGGGCGCGGGCGCGTTGAGGTCGATAGCGACGCCCTCGGCACCGAGCATATCGACCAGCTGGTCATGGACGATCTTGACGACCATCTGTCCGGGCTTGATCGACTTCAGCACCGCGGCGCCGACCGCCTTCTCGCGCACCTTGTCGGTGAAAGAGCGAACCACCTCGAGCGCCACATCGGCCTCAAGCAGTGCCCGGCGCACCTCGCGCAACGCCGCAGAGACGTCCGCCTCCGACAGCGCACCGCGGCCGGTCAGGCCGTTCAGGATGGAGCCAAGGCGCTCTTGCAGGGACTCAAACATTGATCAGACCGCCGTGCGAGAGCGCCTTGGATTCATGCCGATCGCTGTCGGGCCTGCGGCCCTCCACGCCTCTTGTGCGCTCCTGCAGTGATTCAAACATCTTGCTTCCTTCGATCTCGGTTCATTCGACCCGAGAGGTAGTGCGTTCGCGCCGGGTCGCCAAGCCAAAGCGCAAAGCCAAAAAGCACCCGGGGGCGCATCGCGCTGCCGGGTGTTGGCCTCCAGGATCGGTTTACAGCTCTCGCCTCAAAGAGGCTTCGGCGTCCTGGTCGGCTTTCGCGGAGAGGGTCTCGTCGCGGAATTCGTGCGCGTCTAGACAGGAAATCGGCGGCGGAGTCAAGGCTGGGGCGGTTTTCAAGAGCAAAAGAGGAGGTTCAGGGCAGCTTTTCGCCATCCAGGATGCGCGTATAGAGATCGAGATAGCCGTTTGCCGTCCTCGCGATGGGAAATCGCGCGGCGGCGGATGCGCGGCACTGCTCAGGCGACAAGCCGGCGATGTCGGCCAAGGCCTTGGCGAACTCGGCATCGGTGTCGAAGAGGCGTCCGGTGGCGTCGTCGACGATTTCGGGCAGCGCGCCGCGCCGTGTCGTCAACACCGGCGTGCCGCAGAGCATCGCTTCGACCGGCGCCATGCCGAACGGCTCTTCCCAGGCGATCGGGTTGAGAAAAGCTCTGGCCTCTCCCAGCAGGCGCAGCTTCTCGTCGCCGTCGACGATGCCGCGGTAGCGGAAGCGGCGGCCGAGGCTCTTGAAGAAGACACCCTGGCGGCGAACCTTGGTGCGCTGCAGGAGCTGCCAGCGCGAGCCGCCGGCGATATCGAGCTGGAAATCGAAGGCACGGGCGAGATCGACAGCCCGGTTGAGGTTCTTGCCGGCGCGGGCGATGCCGGCCAGAAACAGAAGCCTGTCCGTCTTGCCGACGGACAGCCGATAGGCGTCGACCGGAAAGCCGTTGTGGACGAAGGTTTCCCGCCCGTGGTTGCGCGCATGGCTGGCGCTGACGAAGTTCCAGTTTGGCCTGTTTTGCGTGAATTCCGGGTCGAAGCCGTGCATCGTATAGAGCGCCGGTCGCGAAATCTCGATGTACCAGCCATTGAAATGCACGATATCGGTGTCGGCCGGGATCGCAGCGCGGCATTCGGCGGCCGAAGCGGCCTGCCGCACTTCGCACAGCGGATGGCTCGAGCCGCGACCGGCGATCAGGACCACCTTGTGGCCGAGACGCGAAAGCTCCGTTGCCAGCCAGTCGACCTGCCGCTCAGTGCCGCCATAGCCTTTGCAGGGAATGGTGCGTTCCGCCACCAGCGTGATGCGCATCAGGCGAGCCCGTCGGTTTTCCGCCTGACCACGATCCGATCAAGAAACCGGTTTCCGCTTTTTTGGATCATGGCTCGTCCGGCCCGACCGTCAGGGGGGAGCGGCGATGCAGAAGCAGGAGCATCGTCAGCAGCGTGCTTACGATGCCGATCGCGGCGATGAGAACGGCGTCCCAATTGGTCCAGCCGGGGCCTTCCAGCGGCTTGGCGTTGAACAGGGCGAAGGAATTGTAGCTCTGCTGGTGCGAGATCAGCAGGAAGCCGGTCAGGTTGTTGCCGAGATGGGCGCCGAATGCAGCGCCGAGATTGCCGGTCACATAGACCAGCAGCGTCAGCAGCAGCGCGAAGGCGGCGATCGAGACCAGCACGCAGGCATTGATGGCAAGCGTCGAGGCCGGGCTCCAATGCAAGGCGGTGAACAGAAGCCCCGGCAGCGCGGCCCAGATCAGCGGGCTGCCAAAGCGGCTGGCGAGGCCACGCAGCAGATAGCCGCGGAACAGAGCCTCCTCCGATGAGGTCTGCAGAAAGGCGAGCGGCACGATCGCGAGAAGCAAGAGCAGCCAGGACGAGAACGCGATCGATCCGCGGACGATCTCCGGCTGCAGCCAATAGAGCAGCACCTCGGAGAATAAGGAGGTGATCAGAACCGCGATCAGGCCTTTGAGAAACCCGCCGCGCGAGATGCGGCGGTCTGGGCCGATCAGCGCCGAGAGCGGCTCGCCATGAACGAAGCGCATCGCGGCCCAAAGACCGATCCAGATGCCGAGAAAGGACGCCAGCGCGGTGAGGATGCCGGCGGGAGAGGCAAGGAAATCCTGGATCGGCTGTCCGGTCGCCGGTCCCGGGAGGCGCAAGACGATGAAGGCGGCGGTGCCGGCGACGAGCACGACCAGCGTCACGGCGAGCCAGAAGAGAACGACGATCGCCGTTCCGAGCAGGAGCCGGAGCAGGGTGGTTTTCTCGTTCGGCGAGCGCCGGTAGCGCTCGAAGGCGGCGTTGTCGATGATCACACGGGGTCCCCTGCCGGGCGCTTTACGGTCGCATGATCTAGGGGATCGGCGTTTTCGGCGCAATCGCTCCCGTCAGATCCAGCGACCAACTGGGCCGCTCGACCGGAGGGATCATCGAAACTGGCGGCAGATCAGCCACGGCCTTCCATCGGCGCAGGGCCACCCGTCTAACGCTGCTGCCGGGAATCCGAGCCGGTCGACAACAATTTCGGCTCTCGATTAACCGTTTTGCCGCTTTTTGCGCTTAAGAAGCTTGCCATGAAACGCGTTATCGCCATCGCCGACCGCGCGGCCCTCGTCTCGTTGAAGCTGCTCGCAGCGCTCAACGTGCTGTTTTTCCTTTCGTTTCTGCTTGTGCTGCTGCTGGCCGGCCGCGCGCATGCCGAAGCGCCCGCCTGCGGCGGCAGCGATCTGCTGGCAGGTCTTGCAAAAAGCGATCCCGCCACCTTCAAGAAGGTCCAGACCGAAGCCGCCGCCGTTCCGAACGGCCGGGGGCTGTTGTGGAAGCTCGAGAAACCGGGCGAGGAGCCGTCCTATCTCTTCGGCACCATGCACATGACGGACACGCGCGTCACCACGCTGCCTGCCGCGGCCCAAAAAGCCTATGACGCCGCCGACACCATTATCATCGAAACCACCGACGCCCTCGACAAGGCCAAGATGATGGCCGCCATGGCCGCCGAGCCTGGCCTGATGATGTTTACGGACAAGACGACGCTGTCCTCGCTGCTGTCGCCCGAGGATGCAGCGGTGCTGAACAAGGGGCTTGACGCACGCGGCATTCCGCCTCTGACGGTGGCCAAGATGAAGCCGTGGATCCTGTCGGCCATGGTGGCGCTGCCGGCCTGCGAGGTGGCGCGCCAGAGCGCCGGCGCGCCGGTGCTGGACGTCAAGCTGGCCGCCGACGCCAAAGCATCCGGCAAGGACGTCGAGGGGTTGGAAACCGCCGTCGACCAACTGCGCGCCATGGCTTCGCTGCCGCTCGCCTACCACATGAAGGGGTTGGTCGAGACGCTGAAGCTCGGCGACAAGGTGAACGACGTCAACGAAACCATGATCGTGCTCTACCAACGCGGCGAGGTCGGCATGTTCTGGCCGCTGTTTCGCGCCGTGCTGCCCGACACGGCGGATGACCAGGCCGGCTACGCCGCCTTCGAGCAGACCATGATCACCAGCCGCAACAAGGTCATGGTCGCGCATGCCATGCCTATCCTGGCCAGGGGCAATGCCTTCATGGCGGTCGGCGCGCTGCATCTGCCCGGCCCTGACGGACTGGTCGAAGATTTCCGCAAAGCGGGGTATAGTGTTACCGCCGTCAACTGAGTCGTCTGGCGGCTGGGGAGCGGAAAATGCCGGTTTTTCAGCGCTTTCCGTCCGCCTGCGTGAAACCCATTAGGGGATCCGCGCGTTGATGGCTGCTATTTGATGCCTTTCATTCCAAGGAGGACACGTTTCATGGCGAACCCTAACGACCCCTACACCCCGTCGAGCACGCCGCCCTCGAGGGGCGGTGGTGGCGGCAGCGGGTGGCTGATCGCCCTAGTTGTCATTATCCTGGCCATTGTTGCGTATTATGTTTTTGGCAGAACCGGCGGCGAGCACGCCCCGGCGACTTCCGAGCCGCCGGCCGCGACGACGCCGGCCCCGGCGCCTGCAACGCCTGAACCTGCGCCCGCAACGCCTGCTCCAGCTCCGACGCCAGCCCCGGCACCCGCGCCCACTCCGACGCCTGCCCCGGCTCCGGCACCTGCGCCGTCTCCGTGATCAGGCTATAGCTCCACGACGAACGGCCCGCCGAAAGGCGGGCCGTTTTTGTTTAACTACATCTTCGCCATCCTCGGGCGTTCGGCGTCGGCCGTGACGAGCACCTAAATATGGATCGGCTTGAAGAACGTGGCCAGCGCCGCTTCCTTGACCGCCTCCGACATGGTCGGGTGGGCGTGGCAGGTGCGGGCGAGGTCTTCCGAGGAGCCGCCGAACTCGATCAGCACCGCCGCCTCGTGGATCATCTCGCCGGCGCCGAAGCCGACGATGTGAACGCCGAGCACGCGGTCGCTCGTCTTGTCGGCGAGGATCTTCACGAAGCCGTCGGTGTGCAGCATGGCCCGCGCGCGGCCATTGGCGCTGAAAGGGAACTTGCCGACCTTGTAGTCGATGCCGGCCTTTTTAAGCTCCTCTTCGGTCTTGCCGACCGAGGCGATTTCGGGGCTGGTGTAGACGACGCTCGGGATAACGTCGTAGTTCACATGACCGGCCTGGCCGGCGATCGTCTCGGCTACCGCCACGCCCTCGTCCTCGGCCTTGTGCGCCAGCATCGGCCCGGCAATGACGTCGCCGATGGCATACATGCCGGGCACGTTGGTCCTCAGATGCCCGTCGGTCTTGACCCGGCCGCGCTCGTCCATCTCGACGCCGGCGTCTTTCAATCCAAGGCTGTCGGCGTAGGGGCGCCGTCCGGTCGCGACCAGCACGACATCGGCCTCGATCGTTTCCGCCGCGCCGCCCTTGACCGGCTCGAACGTCACGCTGGCGCCCTTCTTGGATTTGGCGACGCCGGTGACCTTGGCGCCGAGCTTGAACTCGAAGCCCTGCTTGGACAGCAGCCGCTGGAATTGCTTCGAGACCTCGCCATCCATGCCGCCGAGGATGGTGTCGAGGAACTCGACAACCGTGACCTTGGAGCCGAGCCTGGCCCAGACCGAGCCGAGCTCGAGCCCGATGACGCCGCCGCCGACCACCACAAGACTGCCCGGCACCTTGGCCAGCGACAGCGCGCCGGTCGAGGACACGATCACCTTCTCGTCGAAGTCGACCTTGACACCCGGAATGCCGGCGACGTCGGAACCGGTGGCGATGACGATGTTCTTGGTCTCGATCTCCTCGACCTTGCCGTCCTCGCCGGTGACCGACACCTTGCCGGCGCCGATCACCTTGCCGGTGCCGCGGAAAGAGTCGATCTTGTTCTTCTTGAAGAGAAAAGCGACGCCGTTGACGTTGGAGGCCACGGTCGCATCCTTATGCGCCAGCATCTTCTTCAGATTGAGTTTTGGCGCGCCGACCTCGATGCCGAGCGTATCGAAGGCATGGCCGGCTTCGGCGAACATCTCGGAGGCGTGGAGCAGGGCTTTCGACGGGATGCAGCCGATATTGAGGCAGGTGCCGCCGAAGGTGGCGCTCTTCTCGACCACCGCTGTGTTCAGGCCGAGCTGTGCCGCCTTGATGGCGCAGACATAGCCGCCCGGTCCCGATCCGATGATTACGACGTCATAAGCCATGATGGTGTCCTTCTGGTCTGGCCTTCAGCGGCCGCCGCTCACATTCAGGATCGCGCCCGTTATATAGGAGGCCGCATCCGACAAAAGGTAGACAACCGCGCTCGCGACCTCGTCGGCCGTGCCCGCGCGCTTCATCGGCAGCAGATCCTGCATCCGCGCCACGCGCTCGGGCTGGCCGCCGGAGGCATGAATGTCGGTTTCGGTGATGCCTGGGCTGACGGCATTGACGCGGATGCCTTCCAGCGCCACCTCGCGCGCCAGACCAACGGTCAGCGTGTCGATCGCGCCCTTGGAAGCGGCGTAGTCGACATATTCGCCGGGCGAGCCCAGTCGTGCCGCTGCCGAGGACAGATTGACGATGGCGCCGCCCTTGCCGCCCTGTCGTGTCGACATGCGCTTGACGGCCTCGCGGGCGCAGAGGAAGGAGCCGACGACGTTGATGCGCATCATGCGCTCGACCCGCTCGGCGCTCATCTCGTCGACGCGCGCCTTGACGTCGACGATGCCGGCATTGTTGACGAAGGCGTCGAGCCGGCCGAAAGCCTTGTCCACCGCCTCGAACATCGCCACCACATCGGCCTCGTTGCCGACATCGCCCCTGACCGCGAAGGCCTCGCCGCCCACGGATTCGAGCTCGGCGGCAAGCGCCCCGGCAGCGTCCTGGTTGGAGACATAGTTGATCGCTACCCGGTAACCGGCCCGACTGGCCTGCCGGCAGATCGCGGCGCCGATGCCACGGCTGCCGCCGGTGACCAGCAGCGTCTTCTTGTCGGCATTCATTCCTGGCAGCCTTTCAGGGCAAAGACGTCCCACGGTACTTTTGAGAAGCCCGCCGGACCGTAAGCGGCTGACATTTCGAGCGACGGTCCGAGATCGGGAAAGATCAGGCTGTTCGGTGCATCCGCGCCCTCGGACGGCAGCAGACCCACGACGCCCTTCTCATCGGCGCTATAGATCACGCCTTCCCAGACCGTGCAGGCGGCGAGCTCCTCGCCGGTGACGTCGCCGGTCGGGCATTTGTACATCAGCGAGCCATGCGGCCGCCCGGCGGAGCCCTCGGTCCACATGGCGATGCCATCGAGCACGGTATTGTTGTCGAGTATCATGCGGAATGTGTTGGTGATCGTCGCCGAGGTACCCGTCGGGCTGAAATCGATCTCGGCGCCGCTTTTCGCCTCGCCATAGACGGCGAGCTGGATCGGGCAGGCGGCCTGGGCATCGGCTGATACGAGAGCCGCACCGGCGGCAAGCCCGACCGGTCTCGCGGTGCTGAGCCAACGGGCCTTCACTCGCCGCCCCGCCCGCGAGCCTTCATGCTCCACCTCAGAGATCGAGCACCAGCCGCTCGGGATCCTCCAGGCTTTCCTTGACGCGGACGAGGAAGGTCACCGCTTCCTTGCCGTCGACGATGCGGTGGTCGTAGCTCAGCGCCAGATACATCATCGGCCGGATGACGATCTGGCCGCCGACCACCACCGGCCGTTCCTGGATCTTGTGCATGCCGAGGATGCCGGACTGCGGCGCATTCAGGATCGGCGTCGACATCAGCGATCCATAGACGCCGCCGTTGGAGATCGTAAAGGTGCCGCCCTGCATGTCGGCGACCGAGAGCTTGCCGTCGCGCGCGGCGAGGCCCAGCCGGCCAATCTCCTTCTCGATCTCGGCGATCGACATCTGGTCGGCGTCACGCACCACCGGAACCACCAGGCCCTTGTCGGTGCCGACGGCGACGCCGACATGGGCAAAGTTCTTGTAGATGATGTCGGCGCCGTCGATCTCGGCGTTGACCGCCGGGATCTCCTTCAGCGCATGCGTGACGGCCTTGGTGAAGAAGCCCATGAAGCCGAGCTTCACGCCATGCTTCTTCTCGAACACGTCCTTGTACTTGGCCCTCAGCGCCATCACCGCGCTCATGTCGACCTCGTTGAAGGTGGTGAGCATGGCGGCCGTCGACTGTGCCTCCTTGAGCCGGCGCGCGATCGTCTGGCGCAGCTTGGTCATGCGCACGCGCTCCTCGCGCGAAGCATCGTCGGCCGTCGACGGCGCGCGGGCCGCGACCGGTGCGGGAGCAGGAGCCGCTTTCGGCGTCTCGGCCGGCTGCGAGGGCGCGCCCTTGGCGATGGCATCAAGGACGTCGCCCTTCAGCACCTGGCCGCGCTTGCCGGAGCCCGTCAGTTGCTCGACCGAGAGATTGTGCTCGGCGATCAGTTTGGCCGCGGCCGGCGCCGGCGGCATGGTGCGCGGCTCGACCGGGCCGGCGTCGCCGGCCATCTTGGCGGTTTCGGCGGCAGCCTGCTTGGTCGTGGATGCGGCGTCCGGACTGGACGCCTGCGCCACCGCCTGCGGCTTGGTGGCGGGAGCGGAGGCTGCGCCGCCGGCCGAAATCGAGCCGAGCAGCGCCCCGACATTGACCGTCTCGCCTTCCTTGACGGTGATCTCGGAGAGCGTCCCGGCGCCCGCGGCGGGCACCTCCACCGTCACCTTGTCGGTTTCGAGCTCGACCAGCGGCTCATCGGCGGCGATCGCGTCGCCGACCTTCTTGAACCACTTGCCGACGGTCGCCTCGGTGACGGATTCGCCGAGAGTGGGGACGCGGATTTCGGTAGCCATTATGCCTGTCCGTTCTCTTGTCTTCTTGAGGTCTGTTTGGTCCGGGTCTGCTTATTCGCCCAGCGCGTCGTCGAGCAGGGCGGAAAGCTGGCTGAGATGCTTCGACATCAGCCCGGTGGCCGGCGAGGCCGAGGCCGGCCGGCCGGTATAGCGCACCCGCTGATGCTTGGCGTCGATATGCGCCAGCACCCATTCGAGATAAGGATCGATGAACGACCAGGCGCCCATGTTCTTGGGCTCCTCCTGGCACCACACCATCTCGGCGTTGCGGAAACGCGACAGCTCGGTGATCAGCGCCTTGGCCGGGAACGGGTAGAGCTGCTCGACGCGCAGCAGGTAGATGTCGGTGATGCCGCGCTTCTCGCGCTCCTCATAGAGGTCGTAATAGACCTTGCCGGAGCAGAGCACGACGCGGCGGATCTTGGAATCCTTCACCAGCTTGATCGGCTGGTCGGCCAAGAGCTGCGCATCGTCCCACAACAGGCGGTGGAACGAGCTTTCGCCCGCCATCTCCGACAGCGTCGACACCGCCCGTTTGTGGCGCAGCAGCGACTTCGGCGTCATCAGGATCAGCGGCTTGCGGAAGTCACGCTTCAACTGCCGGCGCAGGATGTGGAAATAGTTAGCCGGCGTCGTGACGTTCGCCACTTGCATGTTGTCCTCGGCGCAGAGCTGCAGGAAACGCTCGAGGCGGGCCGAGGAATGCTCCGGCCCCTGACCTTCATAGCCATGCGGCAGGAGGCAGACGAGACCCGACATTCTCAGCCACTTGCGCTCGCCGGACGAGATGAATTGGTCGAACACCACCTGGGCGCCGTTGGCGAAATCGCCGAACTGCGCTTCCCAAAGCGTCAACGCCTTGGGCTCGGCGAGGCTGTAGCCATATTCGAAGCCGAGCACCGCCTCTTCCGAGAGCATCGAGTTGATGACTTCGTAGCCGGCCTGCGCCGCCGACAGATTGTTGAGTGGAATGTAGCGCGTCTCGTCGCGCTGGTCGTAGAGCACGGAATGGCGCTGCGAGAAGGTGCCGCGCTCCGAATCCTGGCCGGAGAGCCGGATCGGATTGCCGTCGAGCAGGATGGCGCCGAAGGCCAGCGCCTCGGCGGTCGACCAGTCGATGCCGTCGCCGGATTCGATCGCCTGGCGGCGGTTCTCGAGGAAGCGCAGGATCGTCTTGTGCGCCTCGAAATCCTTCGGCACCTCGGTCAGCTTCTTGCCGATTTCCTTCAGCGTGCGGACCGGCACCGCGGTCTTGCCGCGCCGCTGTTCGTCCTGGTTGTCGGCGGTACGCAGGCCGGACCAGGCGCCGTCCAGCCAGTCGGCCTTGTTCGGCTTGTAGGACTGGCCGACTTCCCACTCCTGTTCCAGATGCGCGCGCCAGTCGGCCCGCATCTTGTCGACCTCGGCCTGGGTGATGTGACCCTCGGCGATCAGCCGGTCGGCATAGACCTGCACAACCGTCTTATGGCTGCGGATGTTGCGGTACATGATCGGTTGCGTGAAGGACGGCTCGTCGCCTTCATTGTGGCCGAAGCGGCGGTAGCAGAACATGTCCACCACCACCGGCTTGTGGAACTTCATGCGGAATTCCGTCGCCACCTTCGCGGCATGCACCACCGCTTCCGGATCGTCGCCGTTGACGTGGAAGATCGGCGCTTCGATCATCTTCGCCACATCCGACGGATAGGGCGAGGAACGCGAGAAGCGCGGATTGGTGGTGAAGCCGATCTGGTTGTTGATGATGAAGTGCAGCGTGCCGGCGACGCGGTGGCCGCGCAGGCCGGAGAGCCCGAACATCTCCGCGATCACGCCCTGGCCGGCAAACGCCGCGTCGCCATGCAGCAGCAGCGGCATTACCTTGGCGCGCTCGGACAGCGGCACGATCTCGCCGCGCTCGCGGCCAGCGAGCTGGTCCTGCTTGGCGCGCGCCTTGCCCATCACGACCGGGTCGACGATTTCCAGGTGCGAGGGGTTGGCCGTCAGCGACAGGTGCACCTTGTTGCCGTCGAACTCGCGGTCCGAGGAGGCGCCGAGATGGTACTTCACGTCGCCCGAGCCCTCGACGTCGTCGGGAGCGGCCGAGCCGCCTTTGAATTCGTGGAAGATGGCGCGGTGCGGCTTGGCCATGACCTGCGAAAGCACGTTGAGGCGGCCGCGATGGGCCATGCCGAGCACGGCCTCCTTCAGGCCGAGCTGGCCGCCGCGCTTGATGATCTGCTCCAGCGCCGGGATCAGCGACTCGCCGCCGTCGAGGCCGAAGCGCTTGGTGCCCTTGTACTTGACGTCGATAAATTGCTCGAAGCCTTCGGCCTCGACCAGCTTCGACAGGATCGCCTTCTTGCCGGTGGCGGTGAAGGTGATCTCCTTGTCGGCGCCCTCGATGCGCGCCTGGATCCAAGCCTTTTCCTCAGGGTCGGAGATGTGCATGAACTCGACGCCGAGCGTCGAGCAATAGGTGCGGGTGAGGATATCCAGCATCTGCCGGATGGTGCCGAACTCGAGCCCCAGCACATTGTCGAGGAAGATCGGCCGGTCGTAGTCGGCTTCGGTGAAGCCGTAATTCTCCGGCGACAGCTCGTTATAGTCCTCAAGCGGCTTGGCGATGCCCAGCGGGTCGAGATTGGCGTGCAGGTGGCCGCGCATGCGAAAGGCGCGGATCATCATGATGGCACGCACGGAATCGCGCGTCGCCTGGTGAACGTCCGCATCGGAAAGGGCCGCGCCGTTGACGACCGCCTTTTCCTTCACCTTCTTTTCGATGTGCTTTTCGACCAGGCCCCAATTGCCGTCGAGCGCCGAAACCAGCTCGCCATTGGCCTGCATCGGCCAGGAAGGCTTCGCCCAGGAAGCGCCCTTGGCGTTCTTGCGCACGTCGCCCGCATCGTCCTTCAGCGCGGCGAAGAAGTCCTGCCATTCCGGATCGACGGAGCCGGGGTTGTCCTCATAGGCGACATAGAGCGCGTCGATATAGTCGGCATTGCCGCCATAAAGGAACGAGGTGAGCGAGAATTGGTCGTTGGCCTGATCTTGTCTTGCCATTTTCGTCTGCGGAGCCTGGCTCCGTCTCCTTTTATGGAAGGGAGTAGGGGAGTAAGGCAGTAGGGGAGTAGGGCCTTTTTGCCACTGATCTTCCCTGCTGCCCTATTCCCTTACTCCCCTACTCCCTTAACCCTTGATCGCCTCGACCAGCGTCGTGCCGAGCCGCGCCGGTGACGGCGAAACCTTGATACCGGCCGATTCCATCGCCGCGATCTTGTCTTCCGCGCCGCCCTTGCCGCCGGAGATCACCGCGCCCGCATGGCCCATGGTGCGGCCAGCGGGCGCCGTGCGCCCGGCGATGAAGCCCGCCATCGGTTTCTTGCGGCCGCGCTTTGCCTCGTCCTTCAAGAACTGCGCGGCGTCCTCCTCGGCCGAGCCGCCGATCTCGCCGATCATGATGATCGACTTGGTCTCGTCGTCGGCGAGGAACATCTCGAGCACGTCGATGAACTCGGTGCCCTTGACCGGGTCGCCGCCGATGCCGACAGCAGTGGTCTGGCCGAGGCCGACATTGCTGGTCTGGAAGACCGCTTCATAGGTAAGCGTTCCCGAGCGGGAAACAACGCCGACCGAGCCCTTGCGGAAGATGTTGCCGGGCATGATGCCGATCTTGCATTCGTTGGGGGTCAACACGCCCGGACAGTTCGGGCCGATGAGCCGCGAGGAGGAACGGTCGAGCCGCGCCTTGACCTTGACCATGTCCATAACCGGGATGCCTTCGGTGATGCAAACGATCAGCGGGATCTCGGCCTCGATCGCCTCGATGATCGCATCGCCCGCGCCTGCCGGCGGCACATAGATGACGGAGGCGTTGGCGCCGGTCTTGTCCTTGCCCTCGGCGACGGTGGCGAAGATCGGCAGGGTCTCGCCCTTCGCGCCGGTCCAGGTCTCGCCGCCCTTCTTCGGATGGACGCCGCCAACCATCTTGGTGCCGTGATAGGCCAGCGCCTGCTCGGTATGGAAGGTGCCGGTCTTGCCGGTCAGGCCCTGCACCAGCACCTTGGTATTCTTGTCGACGAGAATGGACATCGCGGCCCTTTTCTAAAAACCGTTGATCGAGGAAGGCGAAACGCGCCGGTAGAGGCCGCTCACCATGTCTTGCCAGGCGTCGCTGCCGGCGGGCTTGTAGTGCAATCGCATGCGGTAAGTATCAGTGCCGTCAAAGCTGTAAGTCACGCGAGCCGAGCCGCGCGGCGACGACCGTTCCAGCACAAGCTCGTTGCCGTTCCATGTGCCCGTAGCCGGTGAGGCCGGCACAAAGCCCATCGAGTCGAACTGATGCATGGTGACGACGTCGTTCGGCTGGTCGAAGCCGAACACATTGTGCGCGCCGAACGAGATCGTGCCGTCGCGGCGCTGGCGGTAGCGCTGGACCACGAACTGGCCGCCGAACTGCGCGTCCGCAAGCACTTCCGAAGTCGCGGCGCCGGCATCGGTCCATTGCGTCGCCGCGACATCTTCCTCGCCACGCCACGCGCCGACCAGCGCCTGCAGGCGCTGGTGACCGGCCGAAAGCGATGAGAAAGGCGTCGCGTTCATTGGTTCAGAGCCGCTTCAGATCGGCGACGGTGAGGTCGCTTTGGGCATTGCCGGTGTTCAGAGTCGTTGCCGGCTCGAACATAAGCACCACCGGCTCGACCGTCAGCGACCGCGGCCGATGCTCGACGCCGCGCGGCACGACAATGAAATCGCCCTCGCCGAGCTCGACCGGTCCATCGCGGAAATCGATGGCGATCTTGCCGCGCAGCACGAGGAAGGCCTCGTCCTCGTCATCATGCGCGTGCCAGTCGAAAACCTCGCCGAACTTGGCGACCTTGGCTTGGCTGTCGTTGACGTCGCCGGCGATGTGCGGATCGAAGACCTTGGCGATCTTCGCATCCGCCGCCTCGACCAAGTTTATCTTGCGCGGAGGCATCCGCTTTAGCCCTTCACCGCCTTGACGATCTTCTTGGCCGCGTCGTCGAGATCGTCTGCCGAGACGACGTTCAAGCCGCTTTCGTTGATGATCTTCTTGCCGAGCTCGGCATTAGTGCCTTCCAGCCGCACGACCAGCGGCACCTTCAGCCCGACTTCCTTGACCGCGGCGATCACGCCCTCGGCGATGACATCGCACTTCATGATGCCGCCGAAGATGTTGATCAGGATGCCTTCGACCGCCGGATCCTTGGTGATGATCTTGAAGGCCGCCGTCACCTTCTCCTTCGAGGCACCGCCGCCGACATCGAGGAAGTTGGCCGGCTCGGCGCCGTAGAGCTTGATGATGTCCATCGTCGCCATGGCGAGGCCGGCGCCGTTGACCATGCAGCCGATATTGCCGTCGAGCGCGACATAGGCGAGGTCGTATTTCGACGCCTCGATCTCCTTCTCGTCCTCTTCGGTGGTGTCGCGCAGCTCCATCACGTCGGGATGGCGGAAGAGAGCGTTGTTGTCGAACGACACCTTGGCGTCCAGCACGCGCAGCCGGCCGTTCTTCATGACGATCAGCGGATTGACCTCGAGCAGGCTCATGTCCTTCTCGACGAAGGCCCTGTAGAGCAGCGGGAACAGCGTGCCGCCGTCTTGCGCCGCATCGCCGTCGAGCTTCAGCGCGGCGTTGAGCTTCTTCACATCATCGGCCGTCACGCCCTTTTCCGGATCGATGGCGACGGTGAGGATCTTCTCCGGCGTATCATGCGCGACCGCCTCGATATCCATGCCGCCCTCGGTCGAGACGACGAAGGCGATGCGCCCGACGGAACGGTCCACCAGGACCGACAGATAGAGCTCACGGTCGATATCGGCGCCGTCCTCGATATAGAGGCGATTGACCTGCTTGCCGGCGGGTCCGGTCTGCTTGGTGACCAGCGTATGACCGAGCATTTCGTTGGCGTTGGCGACCACTTCCGCCGCCGACTTCGCCAGTCGAACGCCGCCCTTGGCGTCGGCAGGCAGTTCCTTGAACTTGCCCTTGCCGCGACCGCCGGCATGGATCTGGCTCTTCACCACATAGAGCGGGCCGGGCAGCGTCTTGGCGGCGGCTTCCGCCTCGCTTGCCTTGAACACCGGGACGCCGCTTGCGACGGGCGCGCCGAACGACTTCAGCAGCGCCTTGGCCTGATATTCATGGATGTTCATGCGCTTGGTCTCCGGAGAGGGACGATTACTTGCCGGCGAGATGCGGGGCGATCTTGGTGCAGGCCTCGGTGAGGCCCTGCACGGCCGCCACCGAATTGTCGAACATCTTCTGCTCGGCCTTGGAGAGGTCAATCTCGATGACGCGCTCGACACCGCCGGCGCCGATCACCACCGGGACGCCGACATAGGTCCCCTTGACGCCGTACTGACCGGACAGGTGCGCCGCGCAGGGCAGCACGCGCTTCTTGTCTTTCAGGTACGATTCCGCCATCGCGATGGCCGAGGCCGCCGGCGCGTAATAGGCTGAGCCGGTCTTCAAGAGGCCGACGATCTCGGCGCCGCCGTCGCGGGTGCGCTGCACGATCTGGTCGAGCTTCTCCTTGGAGGTCCAGCCCATCTTGACGAGGTCGGGCAGCGGGATCCCCGACACGGTCGAATAGCGGATCATCGGCACCATCGAGTCGCCATGGCCGCCGAGCACGAAGGCGGTGACGTCCTCGACCGAGACCTTGAACTCTTCCGCCAGGAAGTAGCGGAAGCGGGCGCTGTCCAGCACGCCGGCCATGCCGACGACATGGCTGGTCGGCAGGCCCGAAAACTTCTGCAGCGCCCAGACCATGGCATCGAGCGGGTTGGTGATGCAGATGACGAACGCCTTCGGCGCGTATTTCTTGAGACCCGCGCCGACCTGTTCCATGACCTTGAGATTGATGCCGAGAAGATCGTCGCGGCTCATGCCAGGCTTGCGCGGGACGCCGGCGGTGACGATGCAGACATCCGCGCCCTCGATGCCGGCATAGTCGTTGACGCCTGTCAGTCTGGAGTCGAATCCGTCGACCGGCGAGGACTGGGCGATGTCGAGACCCTTGCCCTGCGGAATGCCCTCGGCGATGTCGAACAGCACCACGTCGCCGAGATCCTTCAGGCCGATCATATGGGCGAGCGTGCCGCCGATCATGCCCGAGCCGATGAGCGCTATCTTGTTGCGTGCCATGTCAGGATGTTTTCCCTTTGTCTGTGACGGTGCCGTGACGGGGGCCGGGGGCCGGAAGGAATGCGGGAAACCGCGGGATTTCGCCGAACCCAATAGCTCCGGCATGGAGAAAATTCAAACGGTTATTTTGCGCCCAGTGTTTTCAATCGGTTAGATGCATTGGGAATTACGTAAACGTCAAAATTTTCGAGCTAACTGAACAGAATTTATACAATAAACGATGAAATCAGAAGGCTTTCATCCCGGCGATGACGCCGTTGTGATTTTAGGAGGGGCGGACAGAGCCAAGTGGGGCGGCTGAGCGGTTCGGGAGGTGCCCATTCAAGCGAGGAAGTGCTTATCGCTTGCTCATCCCAGGTCTTGGCTCCGCGGGTCGCTCCGCCTAGGACTGGACGCGGCTACGTTCACGCCTGCCGCGCCTCCGCGGGCTCCGACCCGACTTGCCGCCTCTCCGCCCAGCCTTTCAGCCAGTCGCGGCTCTGCATTTCGATCAGCCGCGAGGCGGTGCGCTCGAATTCGAAGACTTCCGTGCCGCGCCTGGCGGTGTAGAGCCCCTCGGGGGGCGCCGCGGCGCTCACAACCAGCCGCATGTGGTGATCGTAAAGCGTGTCGATGAGCAGAATAAAACGCTTGGCTTCGTTGCGCTTGCCTTCGCCGAGCACCGGCACATGGTCGATGAAGACGGTCGCGAAGCGGTCGGCGATGGCCAGATAGTCGCGCGCGCCGAGCGGCTTTTCGCAGAGATCGGCGAAGGAGAAACGGGCGGCATCGCCGGCAGCGCGCGGCACCCCGAGTTGACGCCCTTTCAGCGTCAGTGTCATCGCCTCGGTCGGCCTGCCATGTGTCATCGTCTTCCAAGCGTCGTCCAGCGCGCGGTCGGCCGCGGCGTCGGCCGGCGTGACATAGATTGGCAGGCGGTTGAGCTTTTCCTGCCGGTAGTCCTTTTCGGCATCCAGCGTCAGCACATGCGCATTGCGTTCGAGCAGGCCGATGAAGGGCAGGAAAAGCTGCCGGTTGAGGCCGTCTCGATAAAGGTCATGAGGCCCGACGTTGGAGGTGGCGACCAGCACGACGCCTTTGGAAAACAGCGCCGAGAACAGGCGCGACAGGATCATGGCATCGGCAATGTCGGTGACCGAAAACTCGTCGAAGCACAGCACCCAGGCCTCCTCGGCCAGCGCCCGCGCCACCGGCGGGATCGGATCGTCTTCCTTGACATCGCCGTTCTTGCGCGCCGCCCGGTGTTTTTGGATGCGGTCCTGCACGTCGGCCATGAAATCGTTGAAATGGACGCGGCGCTTTCGCCTGACCGGCAGGAGATCGAAGAACATGTCCATCAGCATCGTCTTGCCGCGCCCGACGCCGCCATGGATGTAAAGGCCCTTGACGGCCTCGCGCGGCTTGTTGCTGCGCGCGAACAGCCAGCCCAGCGCGCTCGATTTCTGCGCCAGCCTTTTTGCGGAGATCTCGTCGGTCAGCCGGTCGAGCGCGGCGACGACGCGCTCTTGCGCCGGATCGCGTTCGACCACGCCGGTTTCCACCAGATGGTCGTAGCGCTGCCTGACGGTCGCATGCGTCTGAAGGCCGTCACGCAGGTGCATAGGTCACGTCGTTCTCGGGCAATTTCGGAAAGCGGCTTGCCGTCCGAAACTGCGTGAAACAATAGGGAAAGGTCCAGCCTACCTTGTAAGCGAGATCGGCTGGCCGTTGGAAGTCTGGCCGTCGAACTTTTCGCCACCGGAGGAATAGAGCCTGGCCAGCGTGCCGCCGTTTTCGTCGTAGAGCGTCAGCTGCTTGCCGGCGACATTCCACGACTTGATGCCGTCGATCGGAGCCGGGCAATGCAGCGGACCGGCGCGGTAGCCGGCGCCGAACTTGGTCTGCGGCGTCGCCACTTTGCAGCTCTGGCCGGAGACACTGACATTCCAGACGCCGGCGACGCTGGCCGCGGTCAGGTCCGCGGCGCCCGTGGGCGCCGAACCGTCCGGCGGCAGAGAAGCCATCTGACTGTTCTTCGGCGCGGTGGGGAATTGCGACGGGTCGGTGGTGCCCGGAGCAGCCGGTGGCGGCAGCTGGTTCTGCGTCACCGTGCCGGAGGGCGCCGGCGTGAGCGGCGCCGGCTGCTGATCGTCCATCGATGAGAAGCGCGAGGTCGAGCAGCCGCTTGCAACGAGCGCGGCCAGCGATACGGCCAAAAGGCCAGTCTTCGAAAAAGTCATTCCAACCTCCGTCGGATCCGGTGGGGGGGCGCCGTCCGCGTAAACACTCGCTTCACCAAGATGGCGAAGGTGGCAGAATTTCAACCCGATATGGTTAAAATAGGGTTTTCGGAGCTGGTGTTGCAAATTTGTCGCGACGGCCTTCCTCACCGGGGCGCCAACTGCGAAGTTGGACCGTAACCTGTTGAAATGTCAGGCTTGCAGCCGCGCGCTGGGCACGAAGACATACCCGTCCGGACCAACGATATGGCATTCGCGCAGGCCATGCGGCTTGTCGATCGAGCCGGCCAGCACGATGTGGCCGTGTGCTGCCGCCTTTTTTTCGACCGCATCCGGATCGGCGCCATAGAGGCGCAGCTCGATGCCGGCGCCACGCGTTTCGGCTCCGGCAAAGACGCCGGTCATCGGATTGTCGAGATAGGAATGGTCGGCATGCAGCATCAAGATCGAGCCGAGCAGCTCGATGGCCGCGAAATCCTCGTCGGCATAGATGATGCGCGCGCCTAGCACATCGCGGCAGAAAGCCTCCATCGCCGCCATGTCGGTGACAAGCAAGTTGACGCCCAGCCCATGCGGCAGCGAGCGGCCGAAATCATCGGCCTTCATCCACGGTGTCCCGGTCCGTTTCTTGGCCACGGTCTTGTCCCTCCACATCGTCGATCCTAGTCGAAGCCGACCGTTGGCCCTTGGCATTCCCCCAGCAAAATGCTTGCGCCAGGCGGCGGCGTCCTTATTTCAGGACAAGCGACAGGGAGTGGGCGGAGAAACGATGGCCGCAGGAACAAGAGCAGCCAACCGCTACTATAGCGGCCCACTCAGCGATCATTTCGACGGCAGCCTCTTTTTCAATCCCGACGGCAGGCCGCCGGCGCGCTTCACCGATTTGCTGAAATGGCAATTGAGCGGTGGGCGCTCGAAATGGCCGGCGGCCTGGCCGAGCCCATATCCCCAGGCGAAGCCCGAACAACGGATCGACGGCGCCGCGCTTCGGCTCACCATGGTGGGTCACGCCTCGCTGCTCATCCAGACAGCCGGCCTGAACATCCTGACCGACCCGGTTTGGTCCGAGCGTGCCTCGCCTTTCGGCTTCGCCGGACCGAAGCGGGTCAACGCGCCGGGCATCGCCTTTTCCGACTTGCCGCCGATCGACCTGGTGCTGCTCAGTCACAACCACTACGACCATCTCGACCTCGCGACCCTCAAGCGGCTGAAGCAAAGCCACGACCCGATGGTGATCACGCCGCTCGGCAACGATGCGATCATCGGCACTGCCGTGCCCGGCATGCGAGTGTCGGTACATGATTGGGGCGACAGCGTCGAAGTCGCCAGCGGCGGCATCATCCACATCGAGCCGGTGCATCACTGGTCGGCGCGCGGCGGGCGCGACCGCCGCATGGCGCTGTGGGCGGGCTTCGTCGTCGATACGGCGGGCGGCAAGGTCTATTTCGCCGGCGACACCGGCTTCCATGGCGGCACCAACTACCGCCGAATGGCGGAAAGGCATGGCGGGTTTCGGCTGGCCATCCTGCCGATCGGCGCCTATGAGCCGCGCTGGTTCATGGCCCCGCAGCACCAGAATCCGGCGGAAGCCGTCCAGGGCATGAGGCTGTGCGGCGCCGTCCATGCTGCCGGCTGCCACTGGGGCACCTTTCAGCTCACCGACGAACCGATCGAGGAGCCGGCGCAGAAGCTCGCCGAGGCATTGGCGGCCGAAGGCATTTCGCCGGAGCGTTTTCGCGCCATGCGCCCGGGCGAAGCATGGGATGTGCCGCCGCCTGGCTAAGGAACCCAGCCCGGGCAAACGCGTTGGTTGCACAACGCAAATCCGCCTCGGAGCCTTCCATGATCAAGTGGATCATCATCCTTCTTATCGTTGCCGCTGCGGCAAGCCTGCTTGGCATGCCCGCGCTGGCCGGCGCCGCCGCCACAGGTGCCCGCATCCTGATCGGTATCGTGCTGATCATCTTCCTGCTGATCGTGCTCGGCGTCTTCGCCGTGACTTAGCCCGCATATTCGCCGCGGCAGGCCAGAGCCGCGTCCTGGCCGGGAGTCGCGTTGCACTGGTAATTCCCGCCCGTTTCCGCCATATAGCGCCAAACGGAATTGGAACGACCGGTTAGATGGCAGGCACTGCCCCATTCGCCAAGATGAACGGCATCGGCAACGAGATCATCGTCGCCGATATGCGCGGCCGTGCCGACAAGGTGACGGCAGCCGCGGCGATTGCCCTCAATGCCGACGCGGCGACCAAGTTCGATCAGATCATGGCGATCCATGATCCGCGCACGACCGGCACTGCTTATTACGTCGATATCTTGAATTCGGACGGCACCGGTGCGCAGGCCTGCGGCAATGGCATGCGCTGCGTCGTGCAGGCGCTTGCGGCCGAGACCGGCCAAAAGACCTTCACCTTCGAAACCCGCGCCGGCATTCTCAATGCTCAGGAACATGCCGACGGCTCGATCTCGGTCGATATGGGCAAGCCGCGTTTCGGCTGGCAGGAGATCCCGCTTGCCGAGGAGTTCCGCGACACCCGCATGGTTGAACTGCAGATCGGCCCGATCGATGCGCCGGTGCTGCATTCGCCTTCGGTCGTCTCGATGGGCAATCCGCACGCGATCTTCTGGGTCGACCGCGACGTCTGGTCCTACGAGCTCGACCGATTCGGTCCGCTGCTCGAGAATCATCCGATCTTTCCCGAGCGCGCCAACATCACCATCGCCCAGGTCACCTCGCCCGAGACGATGATCATCCGCACCTGGGAGCGCGGCGCGGGTCTCACCAAGGCCTGCGGCTCCGCGGCCTGCGCCGCCGTGGTGGCAGCCGCTCGCACCAAGCGCACCGGCCGCAGCGTGTCGCTGATCACGCCCGGCGGCGGCGAGCTCAATGTCGAGTGGCGCGACGACGATCACGTCATTTTGACCGGCGCCGCCGAATGGGAGTTTTCCGGCAGCTTCGACCCTTCGACCGGCGCCTGGGCCCGTGACACCGAAAGCGCCGCCTGATGTCCGCTCTTCAAAAGGGCCCGGCGCCCGAAGGGCCTATCGGCAACGGTATCGACGTCGTCACGTTCGGCTGCCGCCTCAACACCTATGAATCGGAGGTGATGCGCCGCGAGGCCGAGAGCGCCGGCCTCGGCGCGCTGGAAGGCGGCGCCGTCATCTTCAACACCTGCGCCGTCACCGCCGAAGCCGTGCGCCAGGCCAAGCAGGCGATCCGCAAGGCCCGTCGCGAGAACCCTGAAGCGCGCATCATCGTCACCGGCTGCGCCGCGCAGACCGAGCCGCAGAACTTCGTCGCCATGGACGAGGTAGACCTCGTGCTCGGCAATGAGGAGAAGCTCAAGGCGAACTCCTACCGCGCGCTGCCGGACTTCGGCGTCAACGATACCGAGAAGGCGCGCGTCAACGATATCTTCTCGGTGCGCGAGACGGCGAGCCACATGGTCGACGCCATCGAGGGCCGGGCGCGCGCCTTCGTGCAGGTGCAGAATGGCTGCGATCATCGCTGCACCTTCTGCATCATTCCTTACGGCCGCGGCAATTCGCGCTCGGTGCCGATGGGCGCCGTGGTCGAGCAGGTCAAGCGTCTCGCAGGCAACGGCTATGCCGAGATCGTGCTCACTGGCGTCGACATGACCAGCTTCGGCGCCGACCTGCCGGGCAGCCCGAAGCTTGGGAAGCTGGTGAAGACGATCCTGCGCCAGGTGCCCGAGGTGAAGCGCCTGAGGCTGTCGTCGATCGATTCCATAGAAGCCGACGACGAGCTGCTCGACGCGATTGCCACCGAGCCGCGGCTGATGCCGCATTTGCATTTGTCGCTGCAATCGGGCGACGACATGATCCTGAAGCGCATGAAGCGGCGGCATTTGCGCGATCAGTCGATCCGCTTCTGCGAGGACGTGCGGAAGCTGCGTCCCGGCATCGTCTTCGGAGCCGACATCATCGCCGGCTTCCCGACCGAGACCGAGGCGATGTTCAAAAACTCGGAGAACATCGTCGAGGAATGCGGCCTGACGCATCTTCACGTCTTCCCGTTCAGCCCGCGCGAGGGCACGCCCGCCGCGCGCATGCCGCAGCTGCGCCGCGAGGTGGTGAAAGAGCGCGCCGCACGGCTGCGCGCCGTCGGCGAGGCCGCCTATCGCCGCCATCTGGCCGCCCTTGCAGGCACGCGGCAGTCGATCCTGATCGAGCGCGACGGGCTCGGCCGCACCGAAGGTTTTACGCTTGCCGCGATTGGCGTTGGGCAGCCGGGTGAGATCGTCGAGGCGGTTGTCACCGGCCATGACGGCGCCCGGCTGATCGCGGCGCCGCTCGCCGCGCAAGCCGCCTGAGACTGCAAGACGTATGGCTGGTTTCTTCAAGAAGATATTTTCGTTCGGCAAGAAGGAAGTCGTCGAGGAGCGCGTCGACGAGACCGCGCCCCTGCCGCCGATCAAATGGGACGCGCTCGAGGCGCTGAAACCGGAAGCCGAGCAGGAGCCTGTGTCCCGCAGCGCCGACGCCGGCGCCAATCACCCTCGAGCTGCGCTCGGGACCTCCCCCATCGAGGGGGAGGCAGGACCTGCGCCACAACCGGTTCCCGAGGAGCCGAAGCCCGAACCCGCACCGGACATTCCGCCGGCGCCGGAACCCGTCATCCCGCCGGCACCGGAGCCGGTTGTTCCATCCGAGCCGGAGCCGCTGCCGCAGCCCCAGCCGGAAGAAGAGCCGCGGCCCGCCCCGGAGCAGCCGCAGCCGCCTGCACCCGAGGAAGTGCCCGCTCCGCCCGGACCTGCACCTGAGTCGGTGCCCGCGCCGGCACCGCAGGAGGTGCCTGCACCCGCGCCGGCCGAGCCGGAGATCGAGCCTTCGCGTCCGGAGCCGCAGCCGGTGCCGGGGCCCGTCGAAGTGCCGACGACGCCCAGCGAAGTCCCGGCCGAGGCGCCAGCGCCGATCGAAGTTCCACCGGGCGAGGCACCTTCTATCGAGCCATCTTTAGAGGTCGGCGCCGCGCCTCATCCGCCTGCCGGCACCTTCTCCCCGTATAGTGACGGGGAGAAGGAAGAAGCGCAAACGCCGACGCCCCCTTCTCCCCGTTCTTCACGGGGAGAGGATGAGGGTGAGGCGCAGCGTCAGCCTGCGGAGGATTTGCCGCCACCGGAGCCGGCTCCGCCAGCGGAAGCCCTGCCTCCCATTCGCCAGGCTGCGCCGGTCGAGCCGGGGCGGATCCTTGCCGAGATCGCGCCCGAGCCGGAAGCCGTCCCCGCGCCGCCGCCGACCCCCGCTGCCGGGAAGGTGACGGTCGCCAAAAAGGTCGAGCAGAAGGCCGAGCCGCAGAAGGCACCGGAGCCGGCCCCGCGACGCTCCTGGTTCCAGCGCATGCGCGACGGGCTTGCCCGTTCCTCGCGCGAGCTCACCGGCAACATCGCCGGCGTCTTCACCAAGCGCAAGCTGGACGAAGACACGCTGCAGGATCTGGAGGATGTGCTGATCCGCGCCGATCTTGGCGTCGAGACGGCGCTGCGCGTCACCGATTCTCTCGCCTCAAGCCGATACGGCAAGGACGTTTCCGACTCGGAGGTCCGCGCCGTGATGGCGGCGGAAGTCGAAAAAGTCCTGACCCCGGTCGCCAAGCCGCTCGAGCTCGATCTCAGCCACAAGCCGCATGTCATCCTGGTCGTGGGCGTCAACGGCACCGGCAAGACCACGACCATCGGCAAGCTGGCGGCCAAGCTGACCGAAGGCGGGCTTTCGGTCATGCTGGCGGCCGGCGACACGTTCCGCGCGGCCGCCATCGAGCAGCTGAAGATCTGGGGCGAACGCACGAAGTCGCCGGTCATCGCCACCAAGCTTGGCGCCGACGCCGCCGGCCTCGCCTACGATGCCTTCGAGAAGGCGAAGGAGGCAGGCTCCGACGTGCTGATCATCGATACGGCCGGCCGCCTGCAGAACAAGACCGAGCTGATGGCGGAGCTGGAAAAGATCGTGCGCGTGCTGGGCAAGCTCGATCCGGAGGCGCCGCACACCGTGCTGCAGACCGTCGACGCCACCACCGGTCAGAATGCGCTCAGCCAAGTCGAGATCTTCCGCAACGTCGCCGGCGTCAACGGCCTGGTGATGACCAAGCTGGACGGCACGGCGCGCGGCGGTATTCTGGTGGCGATCGCCGCCAAGCATAGATTGCCGGTCTATTTTATCGGCGTCGGCGAGCAGGTCGACGACCTCGAACCCTTCTCGGCCAGCGAATTCGCCAGAGCGATCGCCGGCGTTGCTTGAACGATCCCAAAAGCGCCGACTTTCGGGACAACAAGGACTTTCATGAACATCCTCGAACGCGACCCGTCCGACCCGCAGAAACAGAAGAAGGAGGGCATCAACCCGCCGCTCAAGCTGGTGCTCGAGCTCGGGCCGCTGCTGGTCTTCTTCTTCGCCAATGCGCGCGGCGAATGGCTGGCGCAGAAATTTCCGGCCTTGGCCGAGCTCGGCGGCCCGATCTTCGTCGCCACCGGCCTGTTCATGGCCGCCACCGCGTTGGCGCTGATCGCCTCGTGGCTGCTCACCCGCACCTTGCCGATCATGCCGCTGGTGTCGGGCGTCGTCGTCCTTATCTTCGGCGCGCTGACGCTCTATCTGCAGGACGACGTCTTCATCAAGATGAAGCCGACCATCGTCAACACGCTGTTCGGCGGCGTGCTGCTCGGCGGCCTTTTCTTCGGCAAGTCGCTGCTTGGCTATGTCTTCGACTCGGCTTTCAGCCTCGATGCCGAAGGCTGGCGCAAGCTCACCTTCCGCTGGGGCCTGTTCTTCCTCTTCCTGGCCCTCGTCAATGAAGTCGTGTGGCGGAATTTTTCAACCGATGCCTGGGTTACCTTCAAGGTCTGGGGCATCATGCCGATCACGCTTCTCTTCACCTTCAGCCAGATGCCGCTGATCATGCGCCACTCGCTGGAGGAAAAAGCCAAGGAAGAGCAGGCGAGTAAATAGAGCAGGTTCCGGGGAGGGGGCGGCATGGAATTCCTCACCACGCGCGATGAGCTGAGGACGATCTACAAGACGCCGCGGCCGACCGACGGGTCGATCCGCAAGGAACTCAAGGCGCTCGATGGCCACTGCCGTTCCTTCATCGGCAAGAGCCCATTCGTGCTGATCGGCTCCTCCGACGGCGCCGGCAATGCCGACGTGACCCCGAAGGGCGACAAGCCCGGCTTCACCGCCATCCTCGACAGTTCCACCATCGCCATCCCTGACCGTCCAGGCAACAACCGGCTGGACACGCTGGAAAACATCGTTCGTTACCCGTCGGTAGGGCTGCTCTTCCTCATTCCCGGCATGAACGAGACGCTGCGCGTCAACGGCGAAGCCCACATAACCATCGACGCCGGACTGCGCGCCCGCCTGGCCGTCGACGGCAAGGAGCCGCTGAGCGTCATCGTGGTGACGGTCAAGGCGGCTTACATGCACTGCGCCAAGGCCTTTATGCGCTCCGAGCTGTGGGAGCCGGAGACCTGGTATGACCGCGCGAGCCTGCCGACGCTCGGCCAGATCATCCGCGACCAGCTGGCGCTTACAGAGAGCGCCGGCGAGATCGACCGCGAACTGGACGACGATTACCGGCAGACCATGTGGTAGGCTCCCGGGCACGATTCGTCCGAACCGCCCCGTCACACCCTTGCTGAACCTCCTCGCCATATCCGGCAGCCTGCGCGCCGCCTCGACCAATTCGGCCCTTGTCGCGGCGCTTGCCGCCAACGTGCCCGCGGATTGCCGCGTCACCGTCTATGACGGGCTCGGCCGCTTGCCGATCTTCAACCCGGATGAAGAGGGCGAGCGCACGCCGTGTGAGGCAAGATACCTGATCGAGGCCGTCACCCGCGCCGATGGCGTCATCGTCTCCTGTCCCGAATACGCCCATGGCGTGCCGGGCGGCATGAAGAACGCGCTCGACTGGCTGGTGTCGCGCGACGCCGCCGTCGGCAAGCCGGCGTTGCTGGTGCACGCCTCGCCGCGCTCGCTCTTTGCCCGCGCCGCCCTTGCCGAGATCATGCGCACGATGTCCTTCGCGCTTCACGAAGAGACCGCGCTGGAGATCGCGCTGCTCGGCAAGAAGCCGCCGGAGGTGGAAGAAATCCTGGCTGAGCCGACCAGTCGGCAGGCGATGCGCGACGCGGTTCGGGCTTTCGCCGGCTTTATCCGCGGCCGCTGACGCCGTTGCCGGTCAATAGGTCTTCGCCCCATTCACCATCAGCCAGACCACATAGAGCGAGCTGGTGCCGCAGATGTAGAGGCGGTTGCGCTTGGCGCCGCCGAAGACGCAATTGGCGACGACTTCCGGCACTTTGATCTTGCCGATCAGCGTGCCGTCCGGATCGTAGCAATGGATGCCGTCGGCGGCGCTCGTCCAGATGCGCCCGCTTTCGTCCAGCCGGAAGCCGTCGAACAGGCCGGCCGTGCAGTCGGCGAAGACCTTGCCGCCCGAGACCTTCTTGCCGGCCTTGCCGACATTGAAGACGCGGATATGCGCGGGGTTCTTGGCGCCATGGGTGCGGCCCGTGTCGGCGACATAGAGCAGGCTTTCATCGAGCGAGAAGGCGAGCCCATTGGGCCTGACCATGTCGGTGATGACGGCGTCGATCTCGCCCGTGCCGGGGTCGACGCGGTAGACATTGCAGGCGCCGATCTCGCTCTCGGCGTGGTCGCCTTCATAATCGCTGTCGATGCCGTAGGCCGGATCGGTGAACCAGATCGAGCCGTCGGAACGGACGACGACGTCGTTGGGCGAGTTGAGCCGCTTGCCGTGCCATTTGTCGGCGATTGTGGTGACCGAACCGTCATGCTCGGTGCGGCTGACGCGGCGGCCCGAATGCTCGCAGGTGATCAGCCGGCCCTGCCGGTCGACGGTGTTGCCGTTGGAATTGCCGGACGGCTGGCGGAAGACGCTGACGCTGCCATCGGTTTCATCGTAGCGCAGCATGCGGTTGTTGGGGATGTCGGACCAGACGAGGTAGCGGCCGGCGGCGAACCAGGCAGGGCCTTCCGCCCAGCGGCACCCGGTGAACAGCTTCTCTACCCGCTCATTGGCGTTGAACAGCCGCGAGAAACGCGGATCGAGAAGTTCATAGTCAGCGGCCGTCATGCTTTCCCTCCCGGCAATCAAAAGACGCGCGATCAAGCCAGCACACAGCGGAGAAGGCAAGATCGCCGATGCCTCTCACGGCATGTTGACGCGTGGAGGGGCTAAGACGCCATTAACCGGCTATGCGCTGCTTGCAATGGTGCATTGCAACATCTTTCTTTTGCAATGCACCATTCCTATGTCATTCTCGCAATCGATCAGGGAGGAATAACTCAGAAGGAACCTCGTCATGATCTTCGACAACCTCGTCACCCGCGCTCGCACCAACCTCGCCAAGCGCCGCCACTACAATCGTCTCGTCGCAGAAATCGAGAACCTGTCGAGCCGCGATCTCGCCGATCTGCGTGCCGACCGCTCCGAGATGCTCTACCAGATCCACAAGCAGATTTACGGTTGAGTCCGAGGCCGGTCGAGCCGGCCTTTGCGCCGCGTCGCTTCGCTCCTTGCCTCGCACTGGAATGACGACGCAAAGGGGCGCCTAACCCGAAACCGCCAGGGCCTTCTCGATCTGCGGCAACAGCAAATCCTTCGCCGATTCCGGCGTCAGCGGCCCGACATGCTTGTAGGCAATCTTGCCGTCCTTGCCGATGACGAAGGTCTCAGGCACGCCGTAGACGCCCCAGTCGATCGCCGCGCGCCCGGCCGGATCGACGCCGATCGCCTGGTAGGGATTGCCGAGATCGCCAAGGAAGCGACGGGCGTTTGCCGGCTCGTCCTTGTAGTTCAGCGCGGCAAGCGTGAACCGCTTGTCCTGCGACAGCGCCAAAAGCACCGGATGCTCTTCCCGGCACGGCGCGCACCATGATGCGAAGACGTTGACCAGCGTCACCTTGCCGGCGAAGGATTTCGAGTCCAGCCCTGGCAGGTTCGAGCCTTCGAGCGGCGGCAGGTTCGTCTGCGGCGCCGGCAGGCCGATCAGAGCCGAGGGAATTTCAGACTCGTCGCGGCCGGACAAAAGCTGCGACAGGAACAACCCCGCCAAACCCAGGAATACCAGCAGCGGAAGCAGCACGAACAGGCGGCGACGGGGCGATGCCGGGGCTCCGGTTTCCGCGCTCACGGCTTCGCCGTCCCGGCCTTGTCGGAGCGCCGCCGCACGCCGGCCGCGTCGAGCGCCGCGAGCTCACGCTTGCGCGCCCGCTGGTCGAGCAGGATCCAGCCGATCAGCCCGACGAGCACGATCGCGCTGATGGCATAGGCGGCGGCGACATAGAGAGCATGCGCGCTCATATCAGCCGCTCCATCTGCGCACCTTCCGCGCCTGCCATGCCAATCCGTTCGACCATGCCTTCCCTTAACTCTGCGTCACATGCCGCGCAATCAGGCGCGGCGCCGCAGTTGAGAAACGCCCCAGCGCCTCAATCCGTCCCGTGCCGCAACGCCAGCGCCGCGGCCAGCGGTCCGACCACGGCAAGAAACAGCGTCAGCGCGGCAAGAATGAGGAAGGGCTGCAGGAACGGCGCGGGATCGGCCACCGCGCCATAGCTCGCCGAGACGCCGAAGATCAGCACCGGAATGGTGAGCGGCAGCACCAGCACGGAGATCAAGAGCCCGCCGCGCGGCAGCGCCACAGCCACAGCCGCTCCGGCGGCGCCGATGAAGGTTATGGCCGGCGTGCCGACAAGAAGCGTAAATGCCGTCGCGCCGATACCGAGCGGCTCCATGTTCATGAACAGGCCGAGCAAAGGTGCCGCCATCACCAGCGGCAGCACGCTGCCCGCCCAATGCGCCAGACACTTGGTCAGCACCGTCAACGCCAGCATGTGACGGTCGCCGTTGAGCACCAGAAGATCGAGCGAGCCGTCCTCCCGATCGGCCTGGAAGAGGCGGTCGAGCCCAAGCAGGCAGGCGAGCAGGGCAGCGATCCACAGGATCGCCGGACCGATGCGCGACAACAGGTTGAGGTCGGGCCCGACGCCGAACGGGATTGTGGCAATCACCGCCAGGAAGAAGATGACGCCGATCAGCGCGCCGCCGCCGGCGCGGATGGAGAGGCGGACATCGCGGAGGAAGAGGGCTAGCATGACTTGGTATGCCTTCGCCCAGGGGTGCCTCGCGCCGACATCAGTCACCCATCCTCAACGTCTTTGCTCCCTCGAGCCCGAGCGGCAAATGCGTGGCCGCCACGATGATGCCTCCCTCTCGGCAATGCCCTCTCATCAACCCGGCAAACCGCTCCTCCGAAGCCTTGTCCAGCCCTGCGGTCGGTTCGTCGAGCAGCCAGACCGGCCGGCGGCTGACCAGGAGCTTCGCGATCGACGCGCGCCGCCTTTGCCCGGTCGAAAGGTAGCCGAACGGCAGGTGCCCGAGCCCATCCAGTCCGACCGTCTCCAGCGACTGCCCCACGCTCAAACCAGCCTCGCCCTGGAAGGCGCGCCAGAAGCCCAGGTTTTCTTCGACGCTGAGGGCGGTCTTCATCGCATTGAGATGGCCGAGATAGTGCGAGGCCGAAGCGACCGATGGAAACTCGTCGCCGCCGCCCTCGACCTTCACCTTGCCTTCGGCCGGCGGCAGCAAGCCGGCGATGACCCGCAAAAGGGTCGATTTGCCGGCGCCGTTCGGCCCGGTGACGACGAGTGCCTCGCCCCTGTCGAGGGCGAATTCGATGCCGGAAAAAACCGTCTCGTCGCCGCGCTCGCCGCCCAGATTTTCGGCGATCAGCCGCATCCTTGCCCGTCCCGAAAGCACCGTTTCGCGGCCGCCGCCGCATCGCACAAATTTGCTTTTCGACTGTCTAGAACTATTCTAGAAAATTCTCTATATGCGGTTCATCCGTGCCAGCGGTCGGCGCGGGAACAGAACTAGCGCCGAACCAGCGCACGCGCCGCCTTCAACGGCTCGGGTTGCTCGGGAGCGGACAGCGGAAATGGCCGTACCCGCACCTTTGCGCGTGATTGCATGCCAACGGCGTCCGTTCCCTTTCAGGCTGAACAGACAAGGACGGATCGCCGTGACGAAATCCCTCGATAGTTTCAACTGCCGCCGCACCCTGACCGTGGGTGGCGCGGACTATGTCTATTTCGACCTCGCAGAGGCGGAGAAAAACGGCCTTGGCGGCATTGCCCAGCTGCCCTATTCGATGAAGGTGCTGCTGGAGAACCTGCTGCGCAACGAAGACGGCCGCTCGGTCACCAAGGAAAGCATCCAGGCGGTCGCGGCATGGCTCACCGACAAGGGCACTGCCGGCGTCGAGATCGCCTACCGCCCGGCGCGCGTGCTGATGCAGGATTTCACCGGCGTTCCGGCCGTTGTCGATCTCGCGGCCATGCGCGACGGCATCAGGGCGCTCGGCGGCGATCCGGAGAAGATCAACCCGCTGGTGCCGGTGGATCTCGTCATCGACCACTCCGTCATCGTCGACGAATTCGGCACGCCGATGGCCTTCGCCCGCAATGTCGAGCTCGAATATGAGCGCAACGAGGAGCGCTACAAGTTCCTGAAGTGGGGCCAGCAGGCCTTCCGCAACTTCCGCGTCGTGCCGCCGGGCACCGGCATCTGCCACCAGGTCAATCTCGAATATCTGGGACAGGTCGTGTGGACCAACGCGGAAGAGGGCGAGACCACAGCCTATCCCGACACCTGCGTCGGCACCGATTCGCACACCACCATGATCAACGGCCTGGGCGTGCTCGGCTGGGGCGTCGGCGGCATCGAGGCCGAGGCCGCGATGCTTGGCCAGCCGGTCTCCATGCTTCTGCCGGAAGTGATCGGCTTCCGCCTCACCGGCAAGCTCAAGGAAGGCGTCACCGCCACCGACCTGGTGCTCACCGTCACCCAGATGCTGCGCAAGAAGGGCGTCGTCGGCAAGTTCGTTGAGTTCTTCGGCCCAGGCCTCTCCAACATGACGCTGGCCGACCGCGCCACCATCGGCAACATGGCGCCGGAATATGGCGCCACCTGCGGCTTCTTCCCGGTCGATAGCGAGACCATCCGCTATCTGACGATGTCCGGCCGCGAGGAAAGCCGCATCGCGCTGGTCGAGGCCTATTCCAAGGCGCAGGGCATGTGGCGCGACGCCGGCTCGGCCGATCCGGTCTTCACCGATCTGCTCGAGCTCGATCTCGGCGACGTCGTGCCGTCGATGGCCGGCCCGAAGCGCCCGGAAGGCCGCGTCGCGCTGCAGGATATTCCCGCCGGCTTCGCCAAGGCGATGGAGACCGAGTACAAAAAGGCCGTCGAGATCTCGAAGCGTTACGCCGTCGAAGGCACCGCTCACGATCTCGGCCATGGCGACGTCGTGATCGCCGCCATCACTTCGTGCACCAACACCTCCAACCCGAGCGTCTTGATCGGCGCCGGCCTGTTGGCCCGCAACGCCAACCGGCGCGGCCTGAAGCAGAAGCCGTGGGTGAAGACCTCGCTGGCGCCCGGAAGCCAGGTGGTCGCCGAATATCTCGAGAAATCCGGCCTGCAGAAGGAACTCGACCAGATCGGCTTCAACCTGGTCGGCTTCGGCTGCACCACCTGCATCGGCAATTCCGGCCCGCTGCCGGCGCCGATCTCCAAGACCATCAACGACAAAGGCTTGATCGCTGCCGCGGTGTTGTCCGGCAACCGCAACTTCGAAGGTCGCGTTTCTCCGGACGTCCAGGCGAACTATCTCGCCTCGCCGCCGCTGGTGGTGGCGCATGCGCTGGCCGGCACCGTCACCAAGGACCTCACTACCGAGCCGCTCGGCGAGGGCAGCGACGGCAAGCCGGTCTATCTCAAGGACATCTGGCCGACCTCGGCCGAGATCCAGGAGTTCATCGAGAAGAACGTCACGCGCGAGCTTTTCGCCCGCAAATATGCCGACGTCTTCAAGGGCGACGAATATTGGCAGAAGGTGAAGGCGCCGGAAGGCCAGACCTATGCCTGGGACGATCATTCGACCTATGTGCAGAACCCGCCTTATTTCGCCGGCATGGGCCGCGCCTTCGGCAAAGTGGGCGACATCAAGGGCGCGCGCGTGCTTGGTCTCTTCGGCGACAAGATCACCACCGATCACATCTCGCCGGCCGGCTCGATCAAGGCGGCTTCGCCGGCAGGCAAGTACCTCACCGAGCACGGCGTCGGCGTCGCCGACTTCAACCAGTACGGCACGCGGCGCGGCAATCATGAGGTGATGATGCGCGGCACCTTCGCCAACATCCGCATCCGCAACCACATGCTGGGCGAGAACGGCCGCGAAGGCGGCTACACGATCCACTATCCCTCGAAGGAGGAGATGTCGATCTACGATGCCGCCATGGAATACAAGAAGGAAGGCGTGCCGCTGGTCATCTTCGCCGGCGTCGAATATGGCAACGGCTCCTCGCGCGACTGGGCAGCCAAGGGAACCAACCTCCTTGGTGTCCGCGCCGTCATCGCCCAGTCCTTCGAGCGCATCCACCGCTCGAACCTGGTCGGCATGGGGGTCATCCCCTTCGTCTTCGAGGACGGCACCTCATGGGCTTCCCTCAACCTCAAAGGCGACGAGCTGGTCGAGATCGACGGCCTGGATGCCATCAAGCCGCGCCAGAAGATGACGGCCAAGGTCACCTATGGCGACGGTACGCTGAAGAACGTGCCGATCATCTGTCGCATCGATACGCTGGACGAACTCGACTACTTCAAGAACGGCGGCATCCTGCAATACGTGCTGCGCGATTTGGCTGCGTAGCGACAGGGAATAGGCGGTAGGCATAGGCAGGGGGAGATTTTCCCACTGCCTGGTGCCTGCTGACGTCCTAGTTAAACTGCGGCAGGCCAAGCATTCTCCGGCCCGGCTCAAAGTCCAAGTCCGATTGGCGCGCAATAGAAATCCTCCGGAGCAGCAAACTTACCCCTTCGCGGCGATGCGGTCCCGAAATCGAACCGGGTCGAAGAATGCAGTGGCCCCTCCTGTCGCCGCCTTACCTGCGGTCGGCGACAAAATTTCACCGCAACGTGACTTCCCGTTGACTGTCCGTTCTGCCACATATTTTAGCAACCAGAACAAGGCCGGCGTGACCGGCGGGAATCGGAACGGTCATGGCATTGCGAGGACCATTGCGGCTTACGGCAGTTGCGCTGGTCCTCACGGCGTTGAGCCGCGTGGCCTCAGCAGCCGAGCTTGAGAAAGTCGCGACCGGCAAGCCGCAGACTGAAAAGCCTTTGGGCGTCGTCGAGTTGTTCACCAGCCAGGGCTGCAGCTCCTGTCCGCCGGCCGATGAATTCTTCGCCGAGCTGGCGGCGAAGGAAAATGTCGTCGCGCTCGCATATCACGTCAATTACTGGGACTATCTGGGCTGGCAGGACACGCTGAGCAACAAAGAGAACACCGAGCGGCAGTATGACTATATGCGCGCCTTCGGCAGCCGTTCGGTCTATACCCCGCAAGCCGTCATCAACGGCCGCAGCCATGTCAACGGCGCCAACCGCAAGGAGATAGACGGCGCGCTGGCCCGCATGGACAGGACCGGCGAGGGCATGCGGGTCGGCATCAAGGTGAGCCGCACCAGCGATCGGGTCATGATTGACGCCGGCGATGCCGGCAATGGGCCGACCGATGCCCATGTGGTGATCGTCTATTTCGATCCGCCGCAGATGGTGAAGATCGGCCAGGGCGAAAACAGCGGCCGCAACATGACCTATTGGAACGCCGTTTCCGACATCCAGATCGCCGGCATGTGGAACGGCAAGGCGCAGCGCTACGAGCTGCCGATGACGGAGATTGCGAAGAAGGGCGGCTGTGCCGTGCTGCTGCAGTCCGTCGGCAAGGACGGCGTCCCGGGACCGATTCTCGGCGCCGCGCTCATCCGCAAGCCTGACCGGCTCTGACGGCTCCGCTGACAAAACCTGATCGCCGACGAAAGCCGGCCGGGGCCCACGAAGCAGAGCATCCATGGCAAAGCGACCCGAGCCGCACCCGATTCTCCTGACGACGCGGCTGCGCCTGCGTCAGTTCAGGGCTGAGGACACGGATGCGATGCACGAATGCTTTGCCGACCCGGAGGCGATGCGGTTTTGGAACGCACCAGTCCACACCAAGCGGACCGAGACCGAGCGCACCGTGCTCAGATATGTCGCCTGCACCCCGTCCTACCATCGGCACTGGGCGGTCGCCGACATTGAGACTGACCGCTGCCTCGGCCTCGTCAGCTATCACGATGGCCACATCCGCAACAAGCGTGCGGCCATCGGCTATTTCATCAACCCCGCATATCAGAGCCGGGGCATGGCCACCGAGGCTGTCTCGGCGATGCTCGACTTCTGTTTCGACGATCTCGGCCTGCACCGTCTGCAGGCGTTCATCGATCCCAACAACACCCCGTCGCGCAAATTGGTCGAGAAACTCGGATTCGGGCGCGAAGGCCTACTGCGCGATCATCTGCGTGTCGGCGGCATCTGGCGCGGTGAGATCCTGTATGCGCTCCTTAGGACTGGTCGCTCATCCAGCGCAGCGGTTCCAGCTCTCATTCCTGATCGTGCATTGTGATGACGCCCGCCTGGCCGCGAGACAGGGGCCGGCGGGCCAGAGCGGACAGGCATGAAAAAACCGGCGTCAGCTTGCTTCTGACGCCGGTTATTCAGGTTTTGGGATCGTCGCACCTGATTTTTCCAAGGAAAAACCGAGGTTGGTTCGATCCGACGCTGACCCGTGGGCGGGGGGCTTGGGGTTTACGAGCCGGTGCCGGACCGAACCGTCTCAGGCAACGCGGGTAAACTCGTCGGACATTGGGGCATGAGCGCGGATAATTTGTGGCGACAATGTGGCAGAGCATCACCAATTCCAACACGCGTTTTGCAAACGTGACTGGACCTTTCGGAAACGGCGGACCGCAAGCCTGCTTCGCCGGCCCTTGCAATTCGGCCGCGAAAGCGCGAACCTTGGCCGGCGCAAGATTCAATCGAAGGATCGCGGCATGACCGATCACAGCAGCGGGACGGAGGATGGGGAAGCATCCGGAATACTGATCCCGCTGCATGAGGCGCGCAGCGCACGCCTCGACCAGCCGGTGCGCTTCGACCGGCGCGAGCTCGACCAGATCCTAAGGCTTTACGGACGCATGGTGGCGGCCAATGAATGGCGCGACTATGCGATCGACCATCTTTCCGATCGCGCTGTCTTTTCGGTCTTCCGCCGCGCCAGCGAAGTGCCGCTGTTCCAGATCGTCAAGGACCCGAAATTGGCGCGCCGACAGGGCGCCTTCGCCGTCATCGCCGCCGGCGGACGGATCCTCAAGCGCGGTCAGGAACTCGGCCGCGTGCTCGGCGTCTTCGATCCCAAGCTGAAGCTGGTCGAAGCTTAACTATCCAATTTGCCGCGAAATCTCCGCTCCGGCAGTGACTCCGGATCCGGCGGCACTTCCGCGCCGCCGTTGAGCGGCAGCTGCATGAACACGGTGTCCAGCCAGCGCCCATGCTTGTAGCCGGAGCCTTCCAGGCGCCCGGAGTGACGAAAGCCGAGCTTCTCGTGCAGGCGCACCGAGGCGCTGTCGGCATGGCCGTCGCCGATCACCGCGACGATCTGGCGAAAGCCGGCCAGGCGTGCCGCCTCGATGAGCGCCAGCATCAGCAGGCGGCCGATGCCCTGGCCCTTGGCCTCGGGCGCCACATAGACCGAGTCCTCGACGGTGAAGCGATAGGCGGGCCGGGGCCGGAACGGTCCGGCATAGGCGTAGCCGAGCACGACGCCCTCCCTTTCAGCCACAAGATAGGGAAAGCCGCCTCGTGCCAAACTGTCGAATCGATCGCCCATTTCGGCGCGGCTGGGCGGCTCCAGTTCGTAGCTTGCGGTGCCGCGCGTGACCGCGTCCGCATAGATTTCGGTTATTTGGTCGAGGTCGGCCGCAGTAGCGGCTCTGATCGCCAGATTGCTCATAATTTGTGCAGTTCTTCCTGTTGCCTCAATATCAGCAGAGGAGCGCACAAAAGGAAAGGGCGGCCGTTGGGCCGCCCTTTCCGAAGTCTATGGTCCAGCCGGACGGCTACCGTTTAGCGGCGGTCGCCCATGAACTGCAGCAGGAACATGAACAGGTTGATGAAGTCGAGATAGAGCTGCAGCGCGCCCATGATCGCCTTGCGGCCGGCGACATCCGCGACGTCACCCTCGAAATACATCTCCTTGATGCGCTGCGTGTCGTAGGCGGTGAGGCCCGCGAACACCAGCACGCCGATCGCCGAAATGGCGAAGGCCAGCGCCGACGACGCCAGGAAGATGTTGATGACCATCGCGATCAGCAGCCCGATCACGCCCATGATCAGGAACGAGCCGAACGCGCTCAGGTCGCGCCTGGTCGTGTAGCCGTAGAGCGACAGGCCCCCGAAGGCCGCGGCCGTGGCGAAGAAGGTCTGGGTAATGCTGGTGCCGGTGTAGACGAGGAAGATCGTCGACAGCGACAGGCCGACAAGGCCGGCATAAACCCAGAACGTGGTCTGCGCCGCAGCCACGCTCATCGATTGGATCCTGAAGGACAGGAACATCACGGCAGCGAGAGGCGCCAGGATAACGACCCAGCGGAACGCGCTAGCATAGATGAGCTGGCCGAAGGCGGTGAGCTGGCCGTCGCCGGTGACGGCAAGCTGGAATGCGCCCCAGGCGGCAATGCCTGTGATGAGCAGGCCAAGCCCCATCAGGTTATAGACTTTGATCATATAGGCCCGCAGGCCCTGATCGATATCGACGCGCGCGCCGGAGGCGGCGGACGTCTGGTAGTTGCGAATGGGATCAGCCATTGGAAATCCTCTATTGCTTCTGCCCCGTCCGGTGACAGGTCCTTGGAGCGACCTCCTTGGACCAGGCGCCGCTGGCGGGACTCCAGCATGCCTAGCGCGAAATATGAGCGTTCTCGACCTCAAGAACAAGACGGTAACGAGCGGTAACGCTTCGTGAGAAGGCAAAAGCCCGATTTTCAGCCTTTTCCCGCCGGCATTCTTACCAAGATTTAACGCAGACAGGCGATCGAAGGGCGCCGCCGGATCAAAGCTCGCGCAGCACCGGCGCCGCCTTGTGGCCAAGCACCCGCCAGGTGCCGGCAAGGCCGATGCCGACGGTGACGGCGAGCGAGACGAGGATCGTCGCCACCGCAACTTCCGGCATGAAGTGCGACGGCAGCGTCATGATGCGGGCCACCACGAACCATGCCGCGACGCCGCCCGCGGCAAGCGCGAACAGCGCTGTCGCAAGACCGATCAGCACATATTCCAGCGAGAAGGCCGCAATCAGCGTCCTCCTTGTCGCGCCGAGCGTCTTCAGCACCACCGCGTCGTGGATGCGCGCCCGGTTGCCGGCGGCCAAAGCCCCGGAGAGCACCAGCACGGAGGCGATCAGCGCCACGCCGGCTGCGGCGCGGATCGCAGTGCCCAGCTGCGCGACCAGCCGGTTGACGATGTCGAGCGCGTCCTTGACCCTCACCGTCGTCACTGCCGGAAAGGCGCGGGTGACAGCGTTGAGCAGCCGCGCGTCGTCGGCCGTGGTGGCCTTTCTGTCGGTCAGCGTCGCCAGCCAGCCATGCGGCGCGCCGGCGAACGTATTGGGCGAGAAGATCATGACGAAATTGATACCCATGGTTTCCCACTCGACCTGGCGGAAGCTGGCTATTCTTGCCGTCACGTTGCGGCCGAGCACGTTGACCGTGACCGTGTCGCCGAGCTTCAGCCCGATCGCTTTGCCTTCCTCGGCCGAGAACGACACCAGCGGCTCGCCGGAATAGTCCTGCGGCCACCATTTGCCTTCGGTCAGCGTAGCGTTTTCCGGCTGCTTTGCGTCATAGGTCAGCCCGCGGTCGCCGCGCAGCACCCAGGCGCCGTCGGCGGGGACCTTCACCTTGTCGACGTCGATGCCGTTGAGCGCCATGATGCGGCCGCGCAGCATCGGCACCTTGACCAGCATCCCTTGCGGCGCTTCCTTTTCGACCAGGCCGGCAAAGGCATCGACATCGCTGCTCTGGATGTCGACGAAGAAGAAGTTGGGCGCCCGCTCCGGCAGACTGCCGGAGATCTGGCGTCTGAGATTCCCGTCGATCAGCGCCAGCGTCACCAGCAGCGTCAGGCCGAGCCCGAGCGACAGCACCACCGATGGCGTCAGCGCGCCGGGCCGGTGAATATTGCCGAGCGCCAGCCTGAGAGAGACCGAGCGCAGCCGCGGGCTTCGCCGGGCCAGCCATTGGACCAGCGCAGCCACCAGCCGCAGCACCAGGAAGGCAAAGGCGGTGGCGCCGACGAAGATCGAGGCGATGCGCCGAGCGTCGGCGAAAAGGATGGCGAGCGCCGCCAGCGCGAGCACGATCGTCAGCGCGGCGCCGACATAGGGCAGGCGCGGCAGGCCGCGGCTTTCGAACCCCATTTCGCGAAACAGCGCCGTTGCCGGCACGTCGCGGGCGCGGCCGAGCGGCAGCAGCGCGAAGGCCAGCGTCACCAAAAGGCCGAACAGGGCCGCGATCGCAAGCGCGCCGGGATAAAAGCCGCCTTGCGCCGGCACCGGAATGACCGACTGCAGGAGCGCGCTCGCCACGAACGGCATTGCCGCACCCAGGATCAGGCCAAGCACGATGCCGAGGCCGGCAATCAAAAGGATCTGCACGAGATAGATGGTGAAGACGAAGCCCCCGGAGGCGCCGAGGCTCTTGAAGGTGGCGATGACGCCGCGCTTGCCGTCGAGATAGGCGCGGACCGCATTCGCCACGCCGACGCCGCCGACCACAAGCGCCGTCAGCCCGACCAGCGTCAGGAACTGCGAGAAGCGCTGGATGTTGGCGGAAAGCGCCGGCGCTGCGTTGCTGCGCGTGCGGATCGACCAGCCGGCCTGCGGAAAATCCTTCGCCGCTTCGGCCTGAATGCCTTTGATGCGCGCCTCGCTCGCGCCATCGGGCAGTCGAACCTTATAGGCGTTCTCGACCAGGCTGCCGGGCTGAACCAGCCCTGACGCGACCAGCCCGTCGTGCGAAATCATCAGCCGCGGCGCGAAGCCGAAACCGTCGGAAATCGCGTCGGGTTCGCTGACCAATCGGGCCCTCAGCTCGAACGTTGTGCCGCCAAGCTTCAAGCGGTCGCCGATATGCAGATTGAGGCGATCGAACAAGAGATCGGGCGCGGCGGCGCCGAAGATGCCGGATCTCTCGCCGAACAACTCATTCCTGGGCAGCTGCGGATCGGTCTCCAGCGTGCCGTAAAGCGGATAGGCGTCGTCGACCGCCTTGGCTTCGACCAGCGCCTGGTCGGAGCCGTCCTCGAGCCGCGCCATCGAGCGCATGCCGGAATTCAGCGAGACCGTGCCGAGGCTCTTGATGAAGCCGAGCTCGGCGTCCGAAGCGCTGCGCTGGTTGATCTGGAAGCGCAGGTCGCCGCCGAGCAGCGTCTGGCCCTGGTTGGCGACGCCGGCGGTAATCGCCTGCGCCACCGAATTGACGCCGCCGATCGCCGCGACGCCAAGCGCGATGCAGGCGAGGAAGATCATGAAGCCGGACAGCCCGCCGCGCATCTCTCGCAGCGAGAAGCGGAGGGCCAGTCTCAAAGTCCGCATCAGGCCGGCACCTTAGCCTGTCTTGGCGCGTCCTCGATGCGTCCCGAGCGCATCGACACCTGGCGCGAGCAGCGGGCCGCAAGCGCCGGATCGTGCGTGACCAGCACCAGCGTCATGCCGCGCTCCGTCGCCTTGGCGAAGAGGAGGTCGGCGATCTGCTTTCCCGTCGCCTGGTCGAGGTTGCCGGTCGGCTCGTCGGCAATGAGGATGCGCGGCGAAGGCGCCAGGGCCCTGGCGATCGCCACGCGCTGCTGCTCGCCGCCCGAAAGCTCTCCCGGATAGTGCGTCACGCGGTCGCTCAAGCCGACCGCCGCGAGCTCCTGCGCGGCCACCCCGAACGGGTCGTTGTGCCCGGCGAGCTCCAGCGGCACCGCGACATTCTCGAGCGCCGTCATGTTGGGGATGAGGTGGAAGGATTGGAAGACAATGCCGATGTTTCGCCCCCGAAATGAGGCAATCTGGTCCTCGCTTTTGCCGTTGAGCAATTCTCCGGCGATCCGAACCGTGCCCGAATCGACCCTTTCCAGCCCGGCCAGAACCATCAGCAAGGTGGACTTGCCGGATCCCGACGGGCCGACGATCCCGGTGGCTTCGCCGGCGGCCACATCGAGGCTGACACCCTTCAGCACATGGACGGAGGAAGCGCCCTCGCCGAGCGTCAGCGAGACATCCCTCAATGCGATGACGGCTTCTGTCACAATGAATGCGCCCTATATGGTGGAAGAAGGAGGCAAAAAATGTCTCCTTTGCATGAATCGTGTCGGTCATATGGGGCTCGCCGCATGGCTTTCAAACACTCAGCTGCCGCAGCCCTCACTCTTCTCCTGGTGGTTTGCGGTGCCATTTCGCCGGCGCGCGCCGATACGTTCAAGATCGTCGGCTTCGGCGACAGCCTGATGGCGGGGTTCAGCCTTGGTCCCGATGAGGGCTTCACCGATAAATTGCAGGCGGCCTTGAAGGCAAAAGGCCTCGACGTCGCCGTCGGCAATGCCGGGGTTTCCGGCGACACCACAAGCGGCGGCCTCGCGCGGCTCGACTGGTCGGTGCCCGACGGCACCGGGCTCGTCATCCTTGAGCTCGGCGCCAACGACATGCTGCGCGGCGTCTCGCCCGAGATCGCCGAGAAAAATCTCGACGCTATGTTGGCCAAGTTGAAGCAACGGAACATCCCGGTGCTCCTGGCAGGCATGCTTGCAGCGCCCAATCTCGGCGCCGAGTACCAGAAGGCCTTCGACGCCATCTACCCGAAGCTTGCCGCGAAATACGCCGTTCCGCTCTATCCGTTTTTTCTTGATGGGGTCGCCGGCCACCCGGCCATGCAGCTGGAGGACGGCCTTCATCCCAACCCGAAGGGAATAGACGTCATGGTCAAAGGCATTCTACCGGTCGTGGAAAAGGCCATCGCCGCCAAGGGCGGCGCGTGATGAGACCAAAACGCCACGGTTTCCCCAGGGGAAAGCTTGTGGACAACAAACCGCTTGCCCCGCATGGCTATCGATGATTCGCTAGGGGCGAGAGTTTCGATTCGAGGACAGGAGGCTTCCCATGCCACGTCTTTTCACCGCCCTCGAAATTCCGCGTGATGCCGCGCTTTCACTCTCGCTGCTCCGGGGCGGCCTGCCCGGAGCCCGCTGGATCGACGTCGAAAACTATCATCTGACGCTGCGCTTCATCGGCGATGTGGAGGGCCATATCGCCGACGACATCGCCAATGCGCTCGATCGCGTCAACCGTCCCTCCTTCCCCCTGGCGCTCTCCGGCGTGGGCGCTTTCGGCGGCAAGAAGCCGCACGCCGTATGGGCCGGCGTGTCCGCCTCGCCGGACCTGGTGGCACTGCAGGGCGAGATCGACCGCATCTGCCAGCGGCTCGGCCTGCCGGCCGATCCGCGCAAATTCTCGCCGCATGTGACGCTCGCGCGCCTGCGCAATTCGAGCCCGGCGGATGTCGCGCAATATCTGTCGGCGCGCGGCAACTTTTCCACGCTGCCCTTCCGGGTCGGCCGCTTCGTCTTGATGTCGTCGCGCGATTCGGTCGGCGGCGGCCCCTACATCGTCGAGGAAGCCTGGCCGCTGGTCGGCGCCGATCCGCTCGCTTCCAGCCGCTTCGCCAGCGCCTCCGACGCCTCGCGGATCATGCGGTAGACCGAAACGAAGGCCTGCTGGTCTTCGTAGTAAGGGTCCGGCACATCGCGCGCATTTCCGCTGGCAAACTCCAGGAAGAGATGGATGCGGTCGCGCGCGGCCTGCGGCGCCAACGCCTTCAGATCGCGCACATTTGTCCGGTCCATGCCGAGAATCAGGTCGAAGCGCGAGAAATCGTCCAGCGCTATCCTGCGCGCCTTTTGCGCGGAAATGTCGATGCCGTGCCTTGTGGCAACCGCGATCGAACGCGGATCGGGCGCGGAGCCGACCTCCCAGCCGCTGGTCGCGGCCGAATCGAGAAGGATGTCCCGACCTTCCCCGCGCTCGGCCCACACGGCGCGGAAGACGCCTTCGGCCAAGGGCGAGCGGCAGATGTTGCCGAGGCAGACGAACAGAATGGATTTTATGGGCTTTGCGCTCATCGATCCGGCGCTATGGTTGGATTACCTCCGAATAGCACGGGAACCCGACATGACCAGGGAAAAACTCAACAAGGAAGCGATCACCGCAGCGCTGGCGGAACTCGAAGGCTGGTCGCTGGCCGCCGACGGCGCCTCCATCAAGCGCAGCTTCGGCTTCAAGAACTTCTCCGAGGCCTTCGCCTTCATGACCCGCGTGGCGCTGGCCGCCGAGAAGATGGACCACCACCCGGACTGGTCGAACGTCTACAAGACCGTCGACGTCACGCTGAACACGCATGACGCCGGCGGCGTCACGGCGCTAGACATCGAACTGGCGAAGCGAATGAACCGCTATTTCGGCTAACGACTGCCGATAAGTCCGTTCCGATTTTCCGGGTCGGCAACGGTGGAGACTCTTGCAGGGGGGTGCCGCTTTCACCACATCTTCCGCGGTGGCCGCAACGCAAGCTGGCGCGTGGCCGAGGAGAGATTGATGGCGCAGGAATCCCGTTTCGATTTCTTTGGCTTCGGCGACAGGCTCGCCGGCGAAGGTGAGGTGCGCGAGAAGTTCTGGCGCACCGCCAAGAAGGCTGCCCGGCAGATACCGTTCATGGAGGAGGTGGTCGCCGCCTACTATTGCGCCATGGACAAGGACACGCCGCTGCGCACCAAGGGTACCCTGCTTGCCGCGCTCGGCTATTTCGTGCTGCCGGTGGATTTCATCCCCGACTTCGTACTCGGTCTCGGGTTCACCGATGACCTTGCCGTGCTTACCGCGGCGATCACCGCCGTCAGCGCCCATATCACGCCGGCGCACCGGCAGGCCGCCAGGGACGCCCTCGCCGACAAAGGTTGATCCTGGCTGACTTTTCGCCACAACGAAACCGCGAAACCGCCCGCGCGAAAAGACAAACTCTTGCCGCTTTCGTGCCCTCCAAGTTCGCGCCGGGACATCGCGACCGCCGCGTGGAAGCGGCGGCGCGAATGGCGGCGGTTTCCTGGGGTGAGTTCCTTTTGTTGGGAAAAATTCACCGTTTGGTAACCCTGATTAAATCAAAATGAAGCGACGGCAGGACGCCATGCGGCCCGCCTCCGCACCATTTCGGAATACGGGAAGAACGATGCGCGGATTGATTGCTACAGTTTCCAGCCTGGTCCTGGCGGCCGCCTTCGCGGCGCCGGCGCTGGCGCAGCAGGCGACCAAGATCGGCCAGCACAACGCGTGGGGCACCTACAGCTATCAGTCGGCAGGCGGCAAGGTCTGTTATGTGCTCACGGTGCCGACCGACAAGCAGCCGCCGAAGCTCGACCATGGCGACATGTTCTTCTTCGTCAGCCAGCGGCCCGGGCAGCAGGTGTCCTATGAGCCGCAGTTCATCGCCGGCTACAACTTCCAGGAAGGCTCCAAGGCCACCGTCACCATCGACAAGAAGTCCTTCTCGATGTTCACCCGCGGCAAGTCGGCCTGGGTCGAGAACGCCGCTGAAGAGCCGGTGCTGATCGCCGCCATGAAGACGGGCACCGACATGAAGGTGCAGGCGAAGTCCGGCCGCGGCAACCCGACTTCCTACGTCTTTTCGCTGAAGGGCATCTCGGCCGCGCTGGCCTCGATCGCCAAGTGCAAATAGGCTGAGGCTCCCTTGGCGGAGGATAGCAATATCGAAGTCCGCCTCCCGCAAGCGCGGCCAGGGACAAGCGACTAAGGCGAAGCGCCAAGCTCGCCATTCAGCCTTGCTGCTCGACGGCCCTGCGCCGCCTGATCGCCTCGGCGATGAACACGCGCGACAGCGCGTGATAGAGCGGCTCGTTGGAAATCAGCCGCGCCGTGCCGTAGCCGAGCATCGCCGCGCACATCAGCGCGATGACGTTGTCGTGGTTGCCGGTCATTTCGAGGATGATGACGAAGGCCGTCATCGGCGCCTGCACGACGCCGGCGAAATAGCCGGCCATGCCGAGCAGCGCGGCGAGGCCTGTGCCGGCGCCGAACGCCAGGCCAAGCGTGCTGCCGAGGCCGGCGCCCACCGCCAGCGACGGCGCGAAGATGCCGCCCGGAATGCCCGACACCATCGACAGCACGCCGGCCGCGAATTTTTCCAGGAAGAAGAACGCGGGTAGCGGCGCGCCTTCGACGGCGCCGCGGGCCTGAGTGTAGCCGGTTCCGAAGGTAAGGCCGCCCGAGACGAGACCGATCGCGGCAACCGCCAGGCCGCAGATGCCTGCCACGAGCAGCGCGCGCCACAATGGCTGCAGGCCATTCCAGCGTCGGACGCGCCGCGTGATCCTCAGCGCCAACAGCGAAAACAGCGCGCCGAAGCCGCCGCCGATGACGCCGCAGGCAATCACCAGCGGCCAGTCGGTGGCGAAGGCCACCGTCCCCGTGGCGACGCCGAAATAGGTGTAGTTGCCGAGCAGGCCGAGCGAGGCGAGGCCGGCGAGGATCACCGCCGTCAGCACCAGCCCGTTGGTGCGCGACTCATAGGCGCGACCCATCTCCTCGATGGCGAAGACGATGCCGGCGAGCGGCGTGTTGAAGGCGGCGGCGACGCCGGCAGCCGAGCCGGCCAGGATCAGGCCGCGCGCCTGCGCCATGCCGCCCCAGCGCGCCGCCTGAAGCATGAGTGAGGCGCCGACCTGCACCGTCGGGCCCTCGCGGCCGATCGATCCGCCGCAGGCGAGACCGATGACGGTAAGCGCAACCTTGCCCGCTGCCAGGCGCAGCGAAAGAAGGTGGCCGCGATCCTCGTCATCGCGCAGGTGACGGGCGGCGATCGCCTGCGGAATGCCGCTGCCTTGCGATCCCGGAAAGAAGGAATGGGCAAGCCAGGCGCAAATCACGAAGCCGGCGGGCGTCATGACCAGCGGCAGATAAAAGCGCCAGCTGCCGCTATCGCCGCCGGTGACGACGTGGAACAGCGCCTGCGCCCGGTCGGCCAGCATGGCGAACAGCACGCTGATCAACCCGATCGAGATGGCGCCGGCCCAGAACACAAGGCGCGGCTGCCAGACGCGGCGCGACGCCCACATAGCCTGCGAGCGCCGCAGCATCGGGTATCTACGCGATATGCCGGCCATGCCTGTCCTCTGGGTGATGACCCGCCCCTAGCACATTGAGAGGGAGGATCAAGCCTGCGAGGTCAGGTCGGGTCGATGCGAGCGACGAAAATCGGAGATCGAGGAGCCAGGGCAGGACCGCGGTTTGGATATCCCGCCGGCCTGCGCCGGCGGGCAGCAGGGTTGGCGAGTCCGACCACTCTCACATCGCCATCTTTTCACATTCGGCCTGGGCCTTCTTGGTCGACGTATCGATCATGTAGGCTTTGCCTTTGGCGTCGGTGATTATCATCATGCAATGCTTGATCGGCTTCGCCATCTTCATCATTTCGGCGCTCATCTTGGCGTCAGGCATCATGGTGCCCATATGGCCGTCGGGCATGATCGCCGTCACTTGCCCACCCTTCATCATGGTCATCGTGCCCATCGTATCCTCGGCGAACGCCTGCGAGGCAAAAAGGCTTGCGAGACCGGCGACGGCAACAAGCTTGATCGAATGCATTCCGCTTACTCCCATTTCTGCAAGGGCATAGTCGCCCCTTTCAGGTTCGCGGGTGCGCTTCGCGCTGTTACGCCAACACGAATATGTGATCTCAGCCGGGGCGGGAATAGCGACACCGGCCGCCTGTGCCGCCGACATGACTCCGGTCGCAAGCTGTGCTATGCGCGCGTTTCATTTCAGGCACGATGCTGAAATCGGCCGCAAACCGCTTATATTGGCGCAACCATGACCCTTTCATTCGATCTGACCGCCGAAGGCGCTCGCGACGCCTTGCGCGCCCGCGCCACGCCGGCCGAAAAGCCGTCGCTGATCGGTCTGACGCGTGCCGAGCTTGGCGCCGCTCTGGTTCACGCCGGCATCGTGCCGGAGCGCCAGGCGAAGATGCGCGCCCAGCAGCTCTGGCACTGGATGTATGTGCGCGGGGTCTCCGACTTCGCCCATATGTTCAACATCTCCAAGGATCTGCGCGCCGAGCTCGACAAGCATTTCACCGTCGCGCGGCCCGAGATCGTCGAGGAGCAGATCTCTTCCGACGGCACACGCAAATGGCTGTTTCGCTTTCCGCCGCGCGGCGCCGGCCGTCCGGTCGAGATCGAGACCGTTTATATTCCGGAGGAAGGCCGCGGCACGCTCTGCATCTCCTCGCAGGTCGGCTGCACGCTGACCTGCTCTTTCTGCCACACCGGCACGCAGAAGCTGGTGCGCAACCTGACGACGGAAGAGATCCTGGCGCAGCTGCTTACCGCGCGCGACCGGCTCGGCGATTTCCCCGACCGCGACACGCCGGACGGCGCCATCGTGCCGGCCGAGGGCCGCAAGGTATCCAACATCGTCATGATGGGCATGGGCGAGCCGCTCTACAATTTCGAGGCGGTGAAGAAGGCGCTGCTGATCGCTTCCGACGGCGACGGACTTTCCCTTTCGAAAAGACGCATCACGCTGTCGACCTCGGGCGTCGTGCCGGAGATCGCCCGCACCGGCGAGGAGATCGGCGTCATGCTGGCGATCTCGCTGCATGCCACCAATGACGACCTGCGCGACCTGCTGGTGCCGATCAACAAGAAGTATCCGCTGAAGGAACTGATCGCTGCCTGCCGCGCCTATCCGGGTCTCTCCAACGCCCGCCGCATCACCTTCGAATATGTGATGCTGAAGGACGTCAACGATTCCCTCGAGGACGCCAAGGAGCTGGTCAAGCTGCTCAAGGGCATTCCGGCCAAGATCAACTTGATCCCGTTCAACCCGTGGCCCGGCACCAACTATCAGTGCTCGGACTGGGAGACGATCGAGAAGTTCGCCGATTACGTCAACAATGCCGGCTATGCCTCACCGATCCGCACGCCGCGTGGCCGCGACATCCTCGCCGCCTGCGGCCAGCTCAAGTCGGAATCGGAACGCATGCGCAAGGTCGACCGGCTGGCGCTTGAAGCGATGATGATCGCGGGGCACGGCGAGGCGTGAGGCGTATCATCGCCTATCTCGTCCGCTTCGCCGCCATCCTGATCGGCTATGTCATCGCCTCGCTGGCGGCGAGCGCCTTTCTCAACGTGCTGTTCCTCGGCTATTTCGGCTATGCGCCGGAGCCCGGACATCAGACGATCGCGCCCGCGCTCTATTTTTCGGTGCCTTTCCTGGCACTGTTCGTCGCCTATTTCGGCTTCATGCCGGCGGCGATCGTCATCCTGATCGCCGAAGTGCTCGGCCGCCGCGACTGGCTGTTCTATGCGCTGGGCGGCGCCGTGATCGCCGTCGTCTTCCTCGGCTTCGCGCATAACATCGGCGACGGCGATTTCGATGTCGCCGACAACAATGTCAGGCTCGCGCTGATCGGCAGCGGCATGGTCGGCGGCATCTTCTACTGGCTCTCCGCCGGCCGCTGGGCCGGCAGTTGGCGCCGCGAGGCGCTGCCCGATCTGGAGCCCTGAGCTCGGCGCGGGCTCTACTTCGCCTGTGCCGTCAGGATCTTGAGCGCGAAGGCCGAGAACACGCCGCCGAACAGATAGTCGACCACGCGCGTGACGCGCGGGCTCGCCTTCATCGCCGCCGCGAATTTCTCCGCCGCGAGCACCATCGGCGCCGTCACCGGAATCGACAGCACGATGAACGTGACGCCGAGGAAGAACAGCTTGCCGGGCGCGTACGGGTCATGCGCGGAGACGAATTGCGGCAGGAACGTCATGAAGAACAGGATGATCTTCGGGTTGAGGAGATTGACCCCGAGCCCGGCCGCCCAGCTGCGGAACAGCGAGATTTGCGGTCCCGTCTTCTTCTCCGGCGAAAAGGCCGAGCCTTTGGTCACCGCCTGCCAGGCTAAAAACACCAGATAGCCGGCGCCGAAAATCTTCAGCGCAAAGAAGGCCATGGGAGAGGCCACGATCAGCGCCGAGACGCCGACCACCACCAGCGTGGTGTGGACCAACGTGCCGCATAGCGCGCCTGCCATCGAGGCGAAGCCGGTGGCTCGGCCCTGGCTCAGCGTGCGCGACACGAACAGCGTCATGTCCGGTCCCGGCGTGATCGCCAGGATGAGCGTGGCGATGGCGAACTGGATGAGCGTCGAAGTGTCGGGAATGAAGGACATGGGTCGCCTCGGAGTGGATCGCGCAGCTCTATAACGCGGCGATTTTTGCGTCGCCAGCGTCTGTTCAGGCAAACATCTGGCCCAGCCTGTGCCACCGGCGGGCATCTGTTCGTCTCTTGCGCCGCCCGGAAGGGCCGTGATACCTCGCCCGCGAAGCCATCTTCCCGCGGAACCGCCAAAATGTCCAAGACCAAAGACGTCAAGAAAGTCGTGCTCGCCTATTCCGGCGGCCTCGACACCTCCATCATCCTGAAATGGCTGCAGACCGAGCTCGGCGCCGAAGTCGTCACCTTCACCGCCGATCTCGGCCAAGGCGGCGAGCTGGAGCCGGCGCGCCGCAAGGCCGAGATGATGGGCATCAAGGACATCCGCATCGTCGACGTGCGCGAGGAATTCGCTTCGGACTTCGTCTTCCCGATGTTCCGCGCCAACGCCGTCTATGAAGGCACATATCTGCTCGGCACTTCGATCGCCCGGCCGCTGATCTCCAAGCATCTGGTCGAGATCGCCAAAGAAACAGGTGCCGACGCCATCGCGCATGGCGCCACCGGCAAGGGCAATGACCAGGTCCGCTTCGAACTTTCGGCTTACGCGCTGAACCCCGACATCAAGGTCATCGCGCCATGGCGGGACTGGTCGTTCAAGTCGCGCACCGATCTCATCAACTTCGCCGAGCAGCATCAGATCCCGGTGCCGAAAGACAAGCGCGGCGATGCGCCGTTCTCGGTCGACGCCAACCTTTTGCATTCCTCCTCGGAAGGCAAGGTGCTCGAGGATCCGTGGAGCGAGCCGCCGGAATTCGTCCACCAGCGCACCGTCTCGCCGATGGACGCGCCGGACGTCGTCACCGAGATCGAGATCGAATTCCTGAAGGGCGATCCGATTGCGCTCAACGGCAAAAAACTGTCGCCGGCGACCATGCTGGCGGCGCTCAACGACCTCGGCCGCGACAACGGCATCGGCCGTCTCGACCTTGTCGAAAACCGTTTCGTCGGCATGAAGTCGCGCGGCGTCTACGAGACCCCCGGCGGCACCATCCTGATCGCCGCCCATCGGGCGATCGAATCGATCACGCTCGACCGCGGTGCCGGGCACCTCAAGGACGAGTTCATGCCGCGCTACGCCGAGCTCATCTACAACGGCTTCTGGTTCTCGCCCGAGCGCGTGATGCTGCAGGCGATGATCGACAAGAGCCAGGAAGACGTCGAAGGCACGGTGCGGCTGAAGCTCTACAAGGGCAATGTCATCGTCACCGGCCGCAAGTCGAAGAAGACGCTCTATTCCGACGCGCTGGTCACCTTCGAGGACGACCGCGGCGCTTACGACCAGAAGGACGCCGCCGGCTTCATCCGTCTCAATGCGCTGCGGTTGCGGACGCTGGCGGCAAGGAACCGCGAAGGCTGATATCCGAACGTCGAAAGTTGAGATAAGCGGGAAAACCCGGCGGAGACGCCGGGTTTTATTTCGCGTATCTAATCTAGAAAAGTTCAGACTACTTCAGAGAAATTATCGTTTGACCTTTCCGCCGCTCCAATTAAGTTCGCTAGCGGGATGCGGGGGGGTTTTAACAGTGAAAAGTAGTATTTCTCTTCTGGTCGCGACGGCGTTGACCTTGATGACGTGCGCTCGCAAGCAGCCACGAAGCAGGCGTCTGCGGCTAATTTGGACGGGTGCATCTCCGCTGTCCATTTATGGAGCATCACGTTCAAGCACGAAATCGCCTCCTTCATGGGCGTCTCGCAGGAGCGCATGCCGGCCTTGTTCTGCCAGCGCATAGCCGAGGGGATACGCAGCGGCCGCATCAGCTACTCCGACATAAACAGGCTGCAGCTCGACCAGCCGACCGAAATCTGGTTGGTCATCAAGGGCAAGTCTAAGGCGGCTGCTGCGGCCACACCGGCGCCGCGGAACTCTAAATTCCGTACCTGCTCAAATGTTATCACCGGCTCCTTCGAGGTTGCCGCTTCCGAGAAATGCCCCTTAGTCGGCAGCTACTCGCAAGCTGCCGGAGTCCCGACGGTGATCGAGGACAGGCCAAAGGCGGCTACTCCAGCGCCGCGGAACCCCAAATTCCGTACCTGCAACGGCACTACCGGTACCTTCCAGATTCCCGTTTCCCGGAAATGTCCATTGAGCGGCTACGCGAATGATTGAGAGTTAGGTGATGAGATCGAACCTGGTCGTTCCGGGTGGTTGGGTTTTGATCCTTGCTCCGTAACAAAAAGCCCGGCGCAGGCCGGGCTTCTCCTCGGAATGGAGATATTGCATCAGTTGGCGTCGATCGCCTCGGCGATGCGGGCGATGGCCTGCTGATAGACGCTTGCCGAATTCCAGCCGGCGATGGCGCCCATATTCGCCTCATATCCCGCGCCGGCCTGCCAGCCATGGGCTTTGAGGAAGTTGGCGGTGGAAGCCAGCGCCGTGTTCCTGTCGCGCAGATTTCCGTTGCCGACGCCATACTTCAGAACATTTCCGGGCAGGAACTGCGTATGGCCGATCTCGCCATGCATGGCGCCGACCGAGGAGGCGGTCAGCGCGCCGCGATCGACCAGCTTCAGGGCGGCGATGGCATGCGGGGTGAAATAGTCCGGGCGGCGGCAATCATAGGCCAGCGTCAGAATGGCGGAGACCGTGTTCTGGTTGCCCATCGACGCGCCGAAGCCAGTCTCCATGCCCCAGATCGCAAGCAGGACGCCCGGCGGCACGCCGTAAGTCTGTTCGATCCTGTCGAACATCGCCGCGTTCTGCTTCTTCAACGCACGGCCCTTGGAAATGATCGCGGCCCCGCCACGACGCTGCATGAACGCTTCAACCGAGCCGCTGAAAGCCTTGTGGATCGCGCGGTCGGCAGCGATCGTCCTTGTCGCGTAAGTCGCGCCGGCCAACGCGGACAGACCCCTCTGGCCCACGCCCTCGGCTTGTGCTTCCGCGGCAAATTGCTGTTTCCATGCGTCGAAGCCGGCGCCGTTCTTGCCGCAGCTGGCCGCGGCCTGCGCGCCTGTCGCCAGCCCGAAAGCCGCCACAACGGCGGCCATGAAAATCCTTCCCTTGGCAAAAAATGCCATATCGTTCTCCTGGTTGCCTGAATCACGTCCCGGCTGCAAATCTGCCAGTGAAGCGCCCGGTTGTCACCGCCCGCGCGGGCTGCGCGGCGCTTGAAGCTGGCGAATGCCGGGGAATTTGCCCACGATCAAGCATAAATTATGGCGCAAGGATTTATTGTGGCGTGTCTTGAGGGAAGACGTCGATATTGTGATCATTGGCGCAGGCTCGCCTATGCGGCTGCCCATCCCGGCCGTTCCGAAGCGCGCGCCGCACTGATGCAGGCGGTAGCGGAGAAGATCTTCTGCGCCGGCGAGCATGTCGCCGGACCGCTCACCCAGGCTTTGTTGCGGCGCGACATTGTCAGGCGAAAGCGTGGCCAGGCGGGGCGTCGCCCTGCTCGCGACGAAATAGAAACGGAACGAGGGCCGGTGACGGGCGTTTGGGCGATGCCCAACTCCGGTGACCTTTTCCCGCGGTTCGATGACCGATGAAGCTGTTCGACTGCCCTCATTGCGGCCACCGTCTCTATTTCGAGAACGCGCAATGCCTGAACTGTTCAAGCCTGGTGCTTTACGATCCGGGGCGGGCGTGTTTCGTGCTTTCCGGCGGCGACGCCGTTCCATGCGGAAATGCCGACGAGTGCGCCTGCAACTGGCGGGCCGAGCCGGGCAGGATTTTCTGCCGCGCTTGCGCGCTCAACCAATTGATCCCCGACCTTTCGGTGGAGGGCAACCGCCGGCGCTGGATCCGCGTCGAGGCGGCCAAGAAACGCGCCGTCTATTCGCTACTCGCCTTCGGCCTGCCGGTCGCGCCCAAGGCCGGACCGCAGGACGAGGCCGGGCTCGCTTTCGACTTCCTCGCCGATCCGATCGGCGGCGGACCAGGCGGCGAGCGCATCCTGACCGGCCACGACAACGGCAGGATTACCCTCAACGTCGCCGAGGCCGATTCCGCCGAGCGCGAGCGGCGGCGCGTCGAGATGGGCGAGAACTACCGCACCTTGCTCGGCCACTTCCGCCACGAGCTCGGCCACTATTACTGGGATCGGCTGATCCGCGACGATCCCGAGCGACTTTCGGGCTTTCGCGCTCTGTTCGGCGACGAGCGGGTCGACTACGAGCAAGCGCTGAAGGCCCACTACGCCAACGGCGCGCCGCCGGACTGGGAGCAGCGCCACATCTCGGCCTATGCGGCGTCCCACCCCTGGGAAGACTGGGCCGAGACCTGGGCGCACCACCTGCATATCACCGACACGCTGGAGATGGTGCATGCGCTGAATTTTCCCCTCGGCCGGCTGGAGACAGTGGAAGCCAATGACCTGCCGCCCGGCGATACAGGGGGACATCCGCTGCGGGAGCCCGCCGAACCCGATCCGACGCCGGAACCGTTCGAAAGGATCCTCGCCCGCTGGCTGGTGCTGTCGGAGGCCTCCAATTCGATCAACCGCTGCATGGGTCTGCCCGACCTTTATCCCTTCGTCATTTCGGAGATGACGGCGCAAAAACTGGCCTTCGTTCACCAGCTTTTGACCGACTTGCCCAAAACAAATGGAACAATTCGTGAGCAGGCGACGGCACTTTAGCCGGAACGCATAAGGTTCTGGTTCGTTTTCGAGCCCGAGGGAGCGTTGAGAACGGAGAGAAATCATGAAAAGTCTATTGTTTCCGGCACTTGCCGGTGCGCTGCTTGCCATGTCGGGCGCGGCGCTTGCCGACACGCCCGTCTCGGCAGTGACGGATCTGAATGTCCGCGCCGGCCCCGGCCCGCAATATCCCGTTATCGGCGTGCTGGCTGCCGGCCAGTCGGCGACGCTCAGAGGCTGCATCGAAGGCAGCAAATGGTGCACCATCGCCGAAGCCGGCGGCAAAGGTTGGGTCTATTCCGACTATGTGACTGCCGAATTCGGCGGCAGCCGTGTTGTCGTGACGCGCCGGCCGGCCGACGCCGGCATTGCCGTCGTGGCTCCGCCGACCGATGATATCTACACCACTGACACCTACACCGGCGCCATCGTTTCCGGCGACGACGCCATCGAGCCGATCGCCAGGCCGCCGGCCGAGGTCGGCACCTATGTCACCACGCACCGGGTCGATCCGGTCTATCTCGAGGGCGAAGTAGTGACCGGCGCGGTGCTGCCCGACACGGTCGAGCTGCGCGAGATCCCGGATTACAACTACCGCTATGTCTATGTGAACAACCAGCCGGCGCTGGTCGATCCGGGCACGCGGCGCATCGTCTACGTGATGCGCTGACCTAGGGTATTCGAGAGGCGGCCGTCGGGAAACGGGCGGCCGACTTTCGAAGAATGTCAAGGTTGGGTCAGGCTACCTGCAGCTGCTCGACAGCCGCCGGTTTCGACCTGCAGCACGATTTCAGGGTTCACTCCGCTCGTTGCTCCGTCTTGGCACGAGGAAGCGGGGCGGCTTCGCCAAACGCTTCACGCCCTTGGATGCGCCCGGTCGTAGATGTCGAGCAGCCTTGCCGTATCGACGCCGGTATAGACCTGGGTGGTCGACAGGCTGGCATGGCCGAGCAGTTCCTGGATGGTGCGCAGGTCGCCGCCACGGCCGAGCAGATGCGTGGCGAAGGAATGGCGCAAGGCATGCGGCGTCGCGGTTTCCGGCAGGTTGAGGGCCGAGCGCAGCTTCGCCATCTCGCGCTGGACGATGGCCGGATTGAGCGGGCCGCCGCGAGCGCCGCGGAACAGCAGCTCTTTCGGATCGATGTGGAAGGGACACAGCCGCCGGTATTCGGCGACCGCCCTGAGCGCCACCGGCAGCACCGGCACCAGCCTTGTCTTGCCGCCCTTGCCGGTGATGCGCAGGACCGTGTCAGCCTCGGTGGCGAGATCGGCCCCGGCCAAGCCCAGCGCTTCCGAGATGCGCAGGCCGGAGCCGTAGAGCAGCGTCAGCACGGCGGCGTTGCGGGCGGCGATCCAGGGTTCCTCCGCCAGTTGGCCCTCGACAGTCACGACCTGCTTGGCATCGCTCGCCGTCAGCGGTTTCGGTAGCGATTTCGGCTGGCGCGGCGCGCGCAGGGCGGCCGCGCCCGCCGCGTTGACGAGGCCGCGCTTTTCGAGAAAGCGCAGCAGCGAACGGATGCCGGCCAGGCCGCGGCCAAGCGTGCGGGCGCCGGCGCCGCCGTTGCGGCGCGCGGCGAGGAAGCCGCGCAGGTCGGCCGGCCGCAGGTCGGCGATATCGGAAATGCCGGGCGGGCCGCCGCAATGCCCGGTCAGAAAATGCAGGAACTGGCGCGTGTCGCGCTCATAGGCTTCGACCGTTTCCGGCGACAGCCGGCGCTCGCGCGCGAGCATCTTGAGCCAGCTCTCGCGCGCCGCCTGGAGGTCGGGTTTTGCCGGGATGAGGAATTCCTGCATGCCGGCATTTTCGGGCAGTCAGGTTAGGAAGCGGTGAAGAGCCGATCATTGAAATGACGGCTTCAGAGGGTTAGAGCAGGGCAAAGGAAGTGATGCCGATGTCGAAGCTCGAGAACCCTGTACAGATGGCCGTGATCGGCGCCGCACACGGCATCAAGGGCGAATTGCGGGTAAAGACCTTCACCGGCGATCCGTTGGCGCTCGCCGACTACGGGCCGCTGCATACCAAGGATGGCCGTGCCTTCCAGATCCTCGACATCCGGCCGGCCGGCACGGTCGTGGTGGTGCGCTTCAAGGGTGTCGGCGACCGCAACACCGCCGAGGCGCTTGCCGGCACGGAACTGTTCGTCGACCGTTCGGTGCTGCCGGACGACGGTGAGGAGGACGAGTTCTACCATGCCGACCTCGTCGGCCTGGAGGTCAGGGACGATACCGGCGTCATCGGCAGGATTGTCGCCGTGCACAATTTCGGCGGCGGCGACATACTCGACGTCACGCTCGCCGGCCGCAAGGGCGTGCTGATCCCGTTCACGCAAGCCGCCGTGCCGCATGTGTCGATCGCCGACGGCTTCGTTCAGGTCGATCCGCTGGCGGCGGGGCTGGCCGATGACGAGGAGAGCGAGGCGCCCGGTCAGCCCGGGTTCGACCCGAAGGGGCGGCCGCGCGGGCCGAAGGATGCCGGGGGCAACCGGTGAGCTTTGCCGCCTCGGTGCTGACGCTCTATCCGGAGATGTTTCCGGGTGCGCTTGGGCTGTCGCTTGCCGGCCGGGCACTGGAAGCCGGCACCTGGTCGCTGGAAGCGATCCAGATCCGCGACTTCGCCACTGACCGGCATCGCACCGTCGACGATACGCCGGCCGGCGGCGGCGCCGGCATGGTGATGCGCGCCGACGTGCTGGCCAGGGCGATCGACCACGTTTCGCCGCAGGGCGATGAACGTCCAAGGTTGCTGATGAGTCCGCGTGGAAAACCGCTTACGCAGGCCCGGGTGCGCGAGCTCGCCGCCGGGCCGGGTGCCGTCATCCTATGCGGCCGCTTCGAGGGCGTCGACCAGCGGCTGATCGAGGCGCGCGGCCTGGAGGAAGTCTCGATCGGCGATTTCATCCTGTCGGGCGGCGAGCCGGCCGCGCTGGTGCTGCTCGATGCGGTGGTGCGGCTGCTGCCCGGGGTGATGGGCAACGCCGTCTCAGGCGAGGAAGAAAGCTTTGAGAACGGCCTGCTCGAGCACCCGCATTACACACGGCCGCAGGAATTCGAGGGCAGGCAAATCCCCGAAGTGCTGACCTCCGGCAATCACAAGAAGATCGCCGCGTGGCGTCGTGCCGAGGCGGAGAAGCTGACGCTGGAGCGCCGGCCCGATCTGCTGGCGGGTGCTCAGCCCTTGGTGAAGTAATAAAAGGCCAGAAACAGGCCGACGCCGACGACGAAGCCGCGCACGACGCCTTGCGGCACGCGCCTGGCGATCCACACCCCGGCATAGCCGCCCAGCGCCCCGCCGGGGATCATGATGATCGCCTGCGGCCAGGCGACGACGCCGCCCGAAACGAAAACCAGGATGGCGATCGCCGCGATGACCACCGCCAGCATGTTCTTCAACGCATTGAGCTTGTGGTAGTCGCCGGCCTGCGTCAGGCCGAGGGTGGCAAGCATCATCACGCCCATGCCGGCGCCGAAGAAACCGCCATAGACCGAGGTCAGGAACTGCGCCAGCGACCCCGCGAGCGAGCCGAGCGAGGCCTGGTGCTCCGGTCCGGCCGCCGGCTTCAGCCACGGACCGGCCGCGAACAGGGCGGTCGCGGCGATCAGCAGCCAGGGCACAAGCGCACGGAAGGACGTGTTGGAGAGCGCCAGCAGAATGAGCGAACCGGCCAGCGCGCCGAAGCCGGATATCACGCAGAGCACAAGCGCCTGGCGCCAGAAATGTCTGATGTCGTCGAGATAGGCGAGCGTCGAGGTGATGTAGCCCGGAAACTGTGTCACCGAGGACGTTGCGTTGGCAACGATCGGCGGCAGGCCGACCAGCGTCATGGCACCGAAGGTGACGAAAGTGCCCCCGCCGGCGACGGCGTTCACCGCGCCCGAGACAAAGCCCGCGAAGAAGAGCAGGACGGCATCGAAGAATGTCATCGAGCGAGGCCTGGGAAATAGCTTTCTCCGACTTAGAAAGCTTGCATGGCGCGCGCAACCCGGCACGGCGGCAATATGATGAGGCCATAGTTTTCAAAAATTAGGCGTCAAAGGCGTGACAAAGCGCCGAAATAGCTGTATGTCGCCGCCCGAACCGGAAGAACGATCTTCCGGACCCGTCAACAAATGGCGGTGTAGCCGTCCCTGTCCGATGCCCCCGATTTGAATGTCTGGGCAAAGGACATAGCCGAGCGGTCGTTGGAACTGCAAGGCAAGTCGAGGACGCTCTGGCTGTCGGAAGAACAAGAAGTGGATATTTGAGATGGATCTCATCCGTCAGCTCGAGGCCGAGCAGGCCGCCAAGATCGAAGCCAAGCGCAAGCTGCCCGAATTCCAGCCTGGCGACACCGTGCGCGTCCAGGTGCGCGTCACCGAAGGCAGCCGCACCCGCGTCCAGGCCTATGAGGGCGTGGTCATCGCCCGTTCCGGCTCCGGCTTCCAGGAGAATTTCACCGTCCGCAAGATTTCCTACGGCGAAGGCGTCGAGCGCGTGTTCCCGGTCTACTCGCCGATGGTCGAAGGCGTCGAGATCGTGCGCCGTGGCAAGGTGCGCCGCGCCAAGCTCTATTACCTGCGCGACCGTCGCGGCAAGTCGGCCCGCATTTCGGAAAACACCGGCGTGCGCGCCCGCAAGCTGAACGATGAAGAGCGTGATGCGCTGAACGCCGAACGCGCCCGCATCGAGGCCGAGAAGGTCGCGGCCGCCGAGGCGCTGGCTGCGGAGAAAGCCGCGCAGGACGCCGCCGAGAAGAAGGCTGCGGAGTCTGCGTCGGCCGAATAAGGCGCTTCCGCAGATTGTTTTGGAAAGGCGGCTTCGGCCGCCTTTTTCGTTTGGATGTGCAAGCGGCGCTTGCCTGCAGCATGCCGCCGGAACGCGCCGAGCTGAAAGCCCTGCATGGCACGCCGACCCGGCTGGTCGCCGGGTTGCGCGAAGCGGTCGCGGATTCCGCGGGATGGTCCGTCGCAGGCTGGGTTCGGGAAGCGTGCCGATCAGAGCATGGGGATCCGCTTTGGCGCTCATCGATGCAGCGGATCGGCTTGCAAGGCGCTTGCGGAAAGCTAAAGTCGGCGCCGGTTTTTCTCTTGGGCGAGCGTAGCGCCGCCAGTCACGTTCGGGAGTTCGTCATGATCAAGTCGAAACTGCTGCTGGCCGGCCTATTGGCCTGCCTTCTCGCGCCCGCTGCGGCGCTCGCCGACACGCTGCCCGATCTCGGCGGCAGAAAGGTCGTGGTGGTGACCGAAAACGCTTACCCGCCGCTGCAGTTCATCGACAAGAAGACCGGCAAGCAGATCGGCTGGGAATATGACGCGATGGATGAGATCGCCAAGCGGCTGAATTTCAAGGTCGAGTACCAGAACACCTCCTGGGACGCGATGATCCAGGCCGTTTCCGACAACCAGTACAATATCGGCATGACCGGCATCACCATCAAGGACGAGCGCAAGGCGAAGGTCGACTTCTCGGACCCTTACATGCGATCGGAACAGTTCATGCTGGTGCGCGGCGACGAGAGCCGGTTCACCGACGCCAAGAGCTTTGCCGCCTTCAAGGACGGGCTGATCGGCGCGCAAGCCGGCACGACGCCCTTCTACACCGCCGTCTACAGCGTGCTCGACGGCAATGAGCAGAATCCGCGCATAAAATTGTTCGAGACCTTCGGCGCCAGCGTGCAGGCGCTGAAGTCCGGCGATGTCGACGTGGTGCTGACCGACGGCACCGCCGGCAAGGGCTATGTCGATGCCTCCGAAGGCAAGCTGAAGCTGATCGGCGGGCCGCTCGGCAGCGAGGATTTCGGCTTCATCTTCCCCAAGGGCTCGGACCTGGTGAAGCCGGTCAACGCCGCGATCGCCGCGCTCAAGGCCGATGGCACGCTCGATGCGCTGAACAAGAAGTGGTTCCTCGACTACAAGATGGGGCAGTAGGCTCCTTTGCTGCGAATGATCGGCGACGGCGGCGGGCGGAAAACCGCGAAAGTCTCATTCCTTCCCACCCCCCTCTGTCCTACCGGACATCTCCCCCGCAAGGGGGGAGATTGGCTGTCGCCTTCGCTTTCGCAAATCGCCGACGTTGCAAGAAGAGCGCCGGCGACAAAGCTGCTGATCTTCCCTCCTGCGGGGGAGATGCCCGGCAGCGCAGAGGGGGCTGTGCCGGAACGCGGCCTTCGCAACGATGCTGGCGGCACATCCTGATGTCCGCCACGACGTCCACCGCCAAATCCGAATTCCCCTGGTGGCTGGCCGCAGCGGCCATCCTGGCGCTCGCTGCGGCGCTGGCCATCGCCGCCAGCGACCTTTACGCCGAGGTCTTCGCCACCGTCGCCATGGGCATCGGCATCACTGTCTTCGTCACCGTGGTCGGCTTCGCGCTGGCCTCGGCGCTTGGACTCGGCATCGCGCTGATGGCCTTGTCGGGGTCGCAATGGCTGCGCCAGATCGCGCGCTTCTATGTCGAGATCATCCGCGGCGTGCCGATCCTGGTGCTGCTGTTCTGGATCGCGTTTGCCGGGGCGCCGGCCTTCGTCGCGGCGTGGAACGCGCTGACGGCGCCGCTGCAGAGCGCCGGCCTGATCGGCGAGCTCCTGGTGCGCGACATCTCGCTTCTGTGGCGCGCCATCATGGCACTCACCATCGGCTATTCGGCCTTCATCTCGGAAGTGTTCCGGGCCGGCATCCTGTCGGTCGAGAAGGGTCAGATCGAGGCGGCCAAGGCGCTCGGGCTGACGCGCGTGCAGCGCTTCCGGCTGATTGTCTTTCCGCAGGCGATCCGCACCATCCTGCCGCCGCTTGGCAACGATTTCGTCGCCATGGTCAAGGACTCCTCGCTGGTCTCGGTGCTGGGCGTCGCCGACATCACGCAGATCGGCAAGGTCTATGCCGCCGGCTCGTTCCGCTTCTTCGAGACCTATTCGATCGTCGCCTATATCTATCTGATCTTGACGGTCGGCCTGTCGCTGGCGCTGCGGGCGCTCGAGAAACGGCTGCGACGGCAGCATGAGCAATAGCCCCCGGGCCAAGAGCGCGCTACGCTTCCTGGGTTGGTACGTCCAGGAGCTGACCCATGAATTTCGACAAGGCCAATGCGGCGCTGGACTCCGTCTATTCGGCCGAGACGCCGGAGGCGCTCGCCAAGGCTTATGCCGAATGGGCGGCGACCTATGACAGCGAGACCGCCTCGCTCGGTTATCTGCTGCCCTTCCTCATCACCGCCTGGGTGGCGCGGCATGTGCCGGCGGGCGAAGGCCCGCTGCTCGACGCCGGCTGCGGCACCGGCCTGTCCGGGCCGTCATTGAAAGCGCTGGGCTATGGCGACATCGCCGGTCTCGACCTTTCCGACGACATGCTGAAGATCGCAGGCAGCCGCAATGCCTATGGCGAGCTGAAGAAGGCGATGCTCGGCGGTCCGCTGCCTTGGCCCGACAGTCATTTCCGCGCCTTCTTCTCGACCGGCGTCTTCACCATCGGCCACGTGCCGGCAGAGGGCCTGCACGAGCTGGTGCGCATCACGAAGAGCGGCGGCCACGCCATCTTCACCGTGCGCGACCAGGTTTTTGAAAGCGGCGGCTTCCAGGGGGTGTTCGACGCACTCAGGCAGGCAAGGAAATGGCGGCTGGCCGAAGAAAGCCCGTGGTTCCGCTGCTATGCGATCGGCGACCCGGACGCGCTGGTGAAGACTTTTGTGTTCGAGGTGCTGTGAGCGCGGCTTCCCCTTCTCCCCTTGTGGGAGAAGGTGTCGCCGAAGGCGACGGATGAGGGGTGCTCCAGGGAAAGCCAGCGTCTCACTCCGCTGGAACAGCCCTCATCCGTCTCGGCGCTGCGCGCCGATCCACCCTTCTCCCACAAGGGGAGAAGGCAAAGCTACCGCAATTGCCGAAAAGCCAAAACGTTGATATGAGCAGCGCCATGGAAGAGCTTTTCGGCGATCCGGCCTATAAGGGTTTCGTGCTGCAGGACAGGAAGCGCCTGCCGTCGCGATTTGCCGCGCGGGTCTGCGGCGCGCTCACCAGCCGACTTAGCTGAGGCGACCGATCCGGTCGCTTCGCCGGTCAGAAGCCCCGGCGCCAGCTTTTGCCATTCTCATATCGACGGATTTACGCACATGAGCGCACCGCGCACCCTCTACGACAAGATCTTCGACGACCATGTCGTCGACCGCCAGGACGACGGCACCTGCCTGCTCTATATCGACCGCCACCTCGTCCACGAGGTCACCAGCCCGCAGGCCTTCGAAGGCCTGCGCATGAGTGGCCGAGACGTTCGCCATCCTGAGAAGACGCTCGCCGTGGTCGACCACAACGTGCCGACCTCGCCCGAGCGCAAGTTCGGCATCAAGAACGAGGAAAGCCGTATCCAGGTCGAGGCGCTGGCCAAGAATGCCAAGGATTTCGGCATCGAATATTATTCGGAGAACGACGTCCGCCAGGGCATCGTCCACATCATCGGGCCGGAGCAAGGCTTCACGCTGCCCGGCATGACCATCGTCTGCGGCGACAGCCACACCTCCACGCACGGTGCGTTCGGCGCGCTGGCGCACGGCATCGGCACTTCGGAAGTCGAGCATGTGCTGGCGACGCAAACCTTGATCCAGCGCAAGGCCAAGAACATGCTGGTGCGCGTTGACGGCCAGCTTCCGGAAGGCGTCACCGCCAAGGACATCATCCTCGCCATCATCGGCGAGATCGGCACTGCCGGCGGCACCGGCTACGTCATCGAATATGCGGGCGAGGCGATCCGCTCGCTGTCGATGGAAGGCCGCATGACGATCTGCAACATGTCGATCGAAGGCGGTGCGCGCGCCGGCTTGATCGCGCCGGACGAGACCACCTTCGCCTATGTGAAGGACAAGCCGCGCGCGCCGAAGGGCGCCGCCTGGAACGCCGCGCTTGCCTACTGGAAGACGCTGCATTCCGACGAAGGTGCGCATTTCGACAAGGTGGTCGTGCTCGATGCGCAAAAACTGCCGCCGATCGTCTCCTGGGGCTCCTCGCCCGAGGATGTCGTCTCGGTGCAGGGTTTCGTGCCGAATCCGGCCGACATCGCCGACGAGAACAAGCGTTCCTCGAAGCTGCGCGCGCTCGACTATATGGGGCTGACGCCCGGAACCAAGATCACCGACATCACGCTCGACCGCGTCTTCATCGGGTCCTGCACCAATGGCCGCATCGAGGACCTGCGCGCCGCCGCCAAGGTTGTCGAGGGCAAGAAGGTCAATCCGCGCGTGAACGCCATGATCGTGCCGGGCTCCGGCCTGGTGAAGGAGCAAGCCGAAGCCGAAGGGCTCGACAAGATCTTCGTCGCCGCGGGCTTCGACTGGCGCGAGCCCGGCTGCTCGATGTGCCTGGCGATGAACGACGACCGGCTGAAGCCGCATGAGCGCTGCGCCTCGACCTCGAACCGCAATTTCGAGGGCCGGCAGGGTTTTAAGGGCCGCACCCATCTGGTCTCGCCGGCCATGGCGGCGGCGGCGGCAATCGCCGGCCATTTCGTCGATATCCGCGACTGGAAGTAACGGCCTGCCGCGGAGGCGATCAAAGGCCCGGAGCGCACCGCGTTCCGGGCCTTTTGTCGCTCAGCGGTCGCCGAGCCGGATAATCTCGTGGAACTCCTCACGTCGGCCAGGCTCGTCGGCAGCGACGATCAGCGCCAGTTGCTGCTCGTCGAAAATCTTGAACCACTCGTCCCATTCGACCAGCTCGTAGCCGCCGGCGTTGGGAGGCCGCTCCGGGCGGTCGTCGTCCTCATAGGCGTTCTGGCCAAAAACCAGGCGCAGCATGGGTTGCGTGCCGGCCTCGGGCGAAATGTCGACAATGGCCGGAAATCCGGCGCGCGCCGCCGCCCAGGAACGGATCGCATCGTGCTCGGTCAGGGTGATTGTACCGGCCATCGGCGTTCTCCTGTTTTGTGTTGAGAACGCCGGTCTCCCGGAGCTGTTCCGTGCCGTCGCTTAACCGCTTGTTTGTGCTTCCCGACTAGCATCTCCCCTTGGGTAACTTGGGGAAGTCACGGTCCGTTGGACACCGGTCTGCTCATAGCGCTGCTCAATCCGACGATAGCGCTGGCGCTCGGCGCTGCGTTCCTCGTGCTGTGGTTCCATCAGCGCCATCGTCCGTATCTGGCGGTGCTGGCGGCGAGCTACTGCCTGTCGGCGTCGGGTTTCCTGCTGCAATATTTCACGTTGCCGCTCGGCATCGTGGCGACCAAGCTGATCTCCAACATATGTTTCACGATAGCCGCCTGCTGCCTTTCCGGCGCGATCATCGCGCGCTACGGCCGGCGCGTGCCCTATTTCGGCATCGGTGTCATGGCCGGCGGCGGGCTCGCCGCCTTCGCATGGTTCATGTTCGTCCAGCCGGATCTTACCTGGCGCGTGCTCAGCATGAATTTCGGCTTCGGCGGCCTGAGCCTGCTCGTCGCCGTCGAGCTCAGGACAGTGCGCAACAATGGCCCTGAGAAAATCCTATTCGCGCTGGCCCTGCTTTCCGCGCTGAACTTCACGGCCCGTACCCTGATCGTCGTCATCGCGCATGGACCGTTCCCAAGCTATGACGGCTTCTACGGCTCGTCCTACTGGACGACGGCGCTGCTCTCGCACGCGCTTTTGTCGCTTCTGATCGCGCTCTGCCTGTTCACGGCGGCCGCCCTCGACGTGCTGAAGGCACTGAAAGCCGAGACGCACACCGACCCGTTGTCCGGCCTTCTCAACCGCCGCGGCTTCCAGGAACGGGCAGCACTTCTGCTCGATCAATGCGCCAAGGCCGGGTTTCCCGTCGCGCTGGTGCTTGCCGACCTCGATCACTTCAAGGCGCTCAATGACCAGCACGGACATGAGGCGGGCGACCGAGTGATTGCCGATTTCGCTGCCAAGCTGCGCTTTGCCACCGGTGCGCGCGGCGCAGCGGGGCGCATCGGCGGCGAGGAGTTCGCCGTGCTTCTGCCGCTCAGTGATCTCGCCGCGGCGCGCCTTTTCGCCGAAGCGATCCGCACTTTCTATTCGGCCGGAGCCGTCGACGGCCTGCCGCCCGGCACCAGGGTGACAGCGAGCTTCGGCGTTGCGGCCCGCAGCGGCGCGGAAGGTCTGGCGCCGCTGATGCGGCGCGCCGACGAGGCGCTCTACAAGGCCAAGAGGAATGGCCGTGACAGCGTCCGCCTTTCCTACGAGCGCCCCGAAACCGCCTTCGTGCCCGAAGCGGTGAGCGTCGGCTGAAATCGGAGACTCCAGAGCACCTGACAACAGCCAGCATCCCCGCCCGAAGGCATGCGGCGTTAACGTGTTTTTCGCCCGTCGATGGTTTTCTGCCCGGGGGGCTTCGAAGGGAACATGGGCAGCGCTGATTTCATCCTGATGATCAATCTCGTCGTCGCCGGGCTGTTGGCCGCGGCCTTCGTGGCGATCGCCGTCCACGACGTCGGGCGTGTGTCGGCGCGCTGGCTGGCTTTCGGCTATTTGCTCGGCATGGCCTATTTCGCCATCGAGTTCAGTATCCCCGCTTTTGCCGATGCCCGGCTGCCGGTTGTCATGGCCTTCGCTGTCTTCCTCGGCGCGACCATCGCCTTCAACGGCGGGGTTGCCCACAAATATGGCGTGACGCCGCCCTGGGCGCCGATGCTGGTCTTCCTGACCGTGGCCTCGGCCGCCGTCTATCTGGTGCAGGACCTGCCGCGATACTCGCTCACCCGCATGTTGGCCTATCAGCTTCCTTATGCGGCCATGCAGTGCACCGCGCTTGGCATCGTGCTGTCCTCCAGGCAGCGGCTCGAGCGGCTCGATCACCTCCTGATGCTCGTGCTCGCGGCAAGCGCCCTGCAGTTCGCATCAAAGCCTTTCATCGCCGGCGCGTTGGGCGGCTGGGGCGCCAATCCGCAATCCTATGTGCAGACGGGTTATGCGCTGGTGTCGCAGTCGCTTGGCACCGTGTTCGGTCTGGCGCTGGCGCTGCTCGCGCTCGCTATCCTGGTGCGCGACGTGCTGGCCGAGGCGATGTCGAAATCGGAGACGGACACGCTGTCGCGGCTCCTCAACCGCGGCGGTTTCGAACGCCATGCCGAGCTGGCGTTGCGGGATGCGGTGCGCCGGGGCGTACCGGTGGCGCTGGTCATCGCCGACCTCGACCACTTCAAGAGGATCAACGACAGCTACGGCCATGCCTGCGGCGATCGTGTCATCGAGACGTTCGCAGGCTTGCTGCGCGAGGCGGCGGCCGAGCATCACGTCGCCGGCCGCATCGGCGGCGAGGAATTCGCCATCATCCTGCCCGGTACCAACCTCACTGCCGCGCGATTGTTCGCGGAAGGCGCGCGCAGCGCGTTTGGCGGGCTGCCGATCGAGGGCCTGCCCGCCGAGCATCGCTGCAGCGCGAGCTTCGGCGTCGCCGAGCTTGCCGTGGCTGAGGATTTTTCAGATCTGCTGCGGCGCGCCGATGAAGCGCTTTACGCGGCCAAGAATGCCGGCCGCGACTGCGTGCGCGTCTCGCTCGGGACCGCGCGCCGGCAGTTCCCGGCGGCGGTCAGCGGCAGGGGCTGAGGTTGGGCATCTCGCCGTCGGAGAGGCCGTACATATAGGAACGGCCCTTGATGAAGACCGGCGGCTGGTAGCAGCCCGGGGCACCGGCTGCGTCGGAATCGTAGATGACGTCGGGCTGGCCGGCGCCGGTGAAGTTCGAGAGCTGCTTGGCGTGCCGGCCCTCGCCGACGATGATGCGCTTATAGCCGGCGGCGCTGTCGATGACGAGATTGCCGAAGGAATCGGCATAGACGCGGTCATGATGGCGCAGGCCGGCTTCGGCCGGCACAGCAATGGCGGTGGCAAGTCCAGCCAGCGTCGCGACCGCCAGGCCTGCCCGCACTGAATTCGAACGCATGTCGCTCTCCCTTGGACGGTGCGACCCTCGGGATCGCCCTGCAAACGTCGTGCGAATCGGAAATTAACCCTTTCTTAACCTTTGTTAAGGGGCAGACAGGCTTCAGGAGGGGAACTTAATGAACATGGTTAATTTCGGCGCCTTGGCTCCACTCCGTCCATCGCCCCGCCCCGGCCCAGCTGACCCAGGCGAGCTTGATCTTTGGCGCATTGCGTGGCTAGCGTGCCGCGCACGAAAGGGGCAGCACATGATGTTTGGCCGCGCGATTTGGGTGTCGCTCGTTGTTCCGCTGCTTCTTGCGGCTACGGCCTGCGTGCCGCAGGACGGCGTGCCGAAGGCGGCGAATACTTTATCGCCAACAGTCTCGCCCGTTCCAACCAGCCAACCCGTCGCTCCCGGGGCCGGAGCTGCCGCAACGCCCAAGACATCGGCAACAGCTTCGCCACCCGCAACCAAAATCACCACCGACTTGACCACGCCGCGAGCCGGCGTCGGAACGGCCACCTACAGATGCGGCAATGGCGGCATGATCACCATCCAAAATCTCGGCTCTTCTCTGCGTGTGCTCGGGCCGGATGGCTCGGCCGAAGTGTTTCCAGCGTCGCCCGCCAATCAAACCAGCCGCTACCAGGAAGCGGCGACCCATGACGCAATCGTGATCGACGGTCGCGAGGCGCTGGTGATGAAGAAGGGGTCCACGCCGCAGAGCTGCAAAAGATAACGGATCTTATTGCACTGCAGCGACGTTGCGCCGGCTGCAGATCGGCCGCTAATCGATTGAAGCTGAATTTCCCCGTTTTGTCAGACTAAATGACGTTTTCAAAACGATTTTCCGGCTTTGACGCGGTGCAAAAAGCGCATTAGAAACCCGCTATCCGAGGCCCTATGTTGTGCGGCAAAAGCCGCATCCTTCGCGGCTCAGGAACGCCGATCTGGGGGAGCCATGAGCAAATCACCAGCCACCCGCGCAATTGCCAGACGTGAACGGCCGCTTTCGCCGCACCTGACGATCTACAGGCCCCCGATCACGATGACGATGTCGATCATCCATCGCATCACCGGCGGCGCGCTCTATTTCGGCACGCTCCTAGTGGCGGCCTGGCTGATCGCTGCGTCGAGTTCGCAGGTTGCGTTCGACTGGATCAACTGGGCCTTCGGCTCGTGGCTCGGCCGGCTGATCCTGTTCGGCTACACCTGGGCGCTGATGCACCACATGCTGGGTGGGTTGCGCCATCTCGTCTGGGACACCGGCGCCGGGCTCGAAAAACACACCGCCTCGAGGATCGCATGGGCAACGCTCGCCGGCTCGATCGTGCTGACGCTTTTGATCTGGATCGCGGGCTACATGGCGCGGGGGGCACTCTGATGACCGCAAAGAATTCGGACATGCGCACGCCGCTCGGGAAGGTTCGCGGCCTTGGTTCGGCGCGTGAGGGTACCGGCCATTTCTGGCGCCAGCGGTTGACGGCGGTGGCCAATATCCCGCTCATCCTGTTCTTCGTCGGCTTCCTGATCGCCCTCAACGGCCACGGCTATGCGGAAGTGCGGGCGTCGCTCGCGAACCCCTTCGTGGCGCTGGTGCTGTCGTTGGTGCTGATTTCCGCGCTCTACCACATGCGGATCGGCATGCAGGTCATCATCGAGGACTATGTGCATGGCGAGGGCATGAAGCTGGCGCTGATCGCCCTCAACACATTCTTCTCAATTGCAGTCGGCGTCGCCTCGCTCTTCGCTCTGCTCAAACTCGCATTCGGAGGCTGACGTCTTGGCCAGCGCAAACACAGCCAGCACGGCTTCGGCCTACACCTTTGTCGATCACAAATTCGATGTGGTGATCGTCGGCGCCGGCGGCGCCGGGTTGCGCGCCACGCTCGGCATGGCCGAGCAGGGGCTGCGCACCGCCTGCATCACCAAAGTATTCCCGACGCGCTCGCACACGGTCGCGGCGCAAGGCGGCATCGCCGCCTCGCTCTCCAACATGGGCCCGGATTCCTGGCAGTGGCACATGTACGACACGGTCAAGGGCTCGGACTGGCTGGGCGACGTCGACGCCATGGAATACATGGTGCGCGAGGCGCCGGCCGCCGTCTACGAGCTCGAGCATTACGGCGTGCCATTCTCGCGTACCGAAGAGGGCAAGATCTATCAGCGTCCGTTCGGCGGCCACATGATGAATTATGGCGACGGCCCGCCGGTGCAGCGCACCTGCGCCGCCGCCGACCGCACCGGCCACGCCATCCTGCATACGCTCTACGGCCAGTCGCTGAAGAACAACGCGCAGTTCTTCATCGAGTATTTCGCGCTCGACCTGATCATGGAGCCGGACGGCACATGCACCGGCGTGGTGGCGTGGAATCTCGACGACGGCACCATCCACCGCTTCTCGGCAAAGATGGTGGTGCTGGCCACCGGCGGCTATGGCCGCGCCTATTTCTCCGCCACCTCGGCGCATACCTGCACCGGCGACGGCGGCGGCATGGCCGCGCGGGCCGGGCTGCCACTGCAGGACATGGAGTTCGTGCAGTTCCATCCGACCGGCATCTATGGCGCCGGCTGCCTGATCACCGAAGGCGCGCGCGGCGAGGGCGGTTATCTCGTCAATTCCGAGGGTGAGCGCTTCATGGAGCGCTACGCGCCGTCGGCCAAGGACCTCGCCTCGCGCGACGTGGTCTCGCGCTGCATGACGCTGGAGATCCGCGAGGGCCGCGGCGTCGGCAAGAACAAGGACCACATCTTCCTGCATCTCGACCATCTCGATCCGGCGGTGCTGCACGAGCGGCTGCCGGGCATCTCCGAATCGGCCAAGATCTTCGCCGGCGTCGACCTGACCAAGGAGCCGATCCCGGTGCTGCCGACGGTCCACTACAATATGGGCGGCGTGCCGACCAATTATTGGGGCGAGGCGCTCAACCCGAGCTTCGACAACCCCGACCGCGTGTCGCCCGGCCTGATGGCGGTGGGCGAGGCCGGCTGCGCCTCCGTGCATGGCGCCAACCGGCTCGGCTCCAACTCGCTGATCGATCTCGTCGTGTTCGGCCGCGCGGCCGCAATCCGCGCCGGCCAGGTGATCGATCGCAAGTCGGCGATTGCGTCGCCCAATCAGGAATCGGTCGACAAGATCATGGACCGCTTCGACAAGCTGCGCCACGCCAGCGGCTCGACCCCGACCGCGGCGCTGCGCGAAAAGATGCAGCGGGCGATGCAGGAAGACGCGGCGGTGTTCCGCACGCAGGAATCGCTGGAAAATGGCTGCAAGCGCGTTTCTCAAATCTGGAGCGAGCTCAAGGACGTCAAGGTCTTCGACCGCTCGATGATCTGGAACTCGGACCTGGTCGAGACGCTGGAGCTCGAAAACCTGATGGTCAACGCCATCGCCACGGTCTACGGCGCCGAGGCGCGCAAGGAGAGCCGCGGCGCGCACGCGCGAGAGGATTTCTCGGCGCGCGACGACGCCAACTGGCGCAAGCACACGCTGGCCCAGGTCGGCGAGGACGGCAAGGTGACGCTTTCCTACCGCCCGGTGCACACCGACCCGCTGCTGGCGGAAAAGGATGGCGGCATCAGCCTGGCCAAGATCGCGCCAAAGGCCAGGGTCTACTGACATGGCATTGGCGGCCGCGGGATATTCCGGCACGCCCCTTCCGGCCAAGCTCGGCCTGAAGGACGGCATGGTCGCCGCCTTCATCGCCCTGCCGCCGGAGCTCGACGAGTTGGCTGGGGCCGTCGCGTTTGCCGGGGTCGATCGGCTGCCCAACTGGTCGGCGATCTCGGGCAACCGGAAATACGATGCCGTGCACGCGTTCACCCGGCAGCGCGCCGAGATCGAGGACGGCCTGGCCGGCATCGAGACGGCGATCAAGCGCGACGGCATGGTCTGGGTCTCCTGGCCGAAGAAGGCTTCGAACGTGCCGACCGACGTCACCGAGGACGTCATCCGCGCCGAGGCGCTCAAGCGCGACCTTGTCGACGTCAAGGTCGCGGCCCTCAACGAAATCTGGTCCGGGCTGAAGCTCGTCATCCGAAAGGACCGCAGGTAATGGTCGAACTCACGCTTCCCAAGAATTCGAAAGTCCAGCAGGGCAAGACCTGGCCGAAGCCGGAGGGCGCCACCAATCTGCGCGAATACCGCATCTACCGCTGGTCGCCGGACGACGACGAGAATCCGCGCATTGACACTTATTTCGTCGACATGGACGATTGCGGGCCGATGGTGCTCGACGCGCTGCTGTGGATCAAGAACAAGATCGACCCGACGTTGACGCTGCGCCGCTCCTGCCGCGAAGGCATTTGCGGGTCCTGCGCCATGAACATCGACGGCTCGAACACGCTCGCCTGCACCAAGGGCGCCGAAGACATTTCCGGCGCGGTGAAGATCTATCCGCTGCCGCATATGCCAGTGATCAAGGACCTCGTGCCCGACCTTACCAACTTCTATGCCCAGCATGCCTCGATCGAGCCCTGGCTGAAGACGGTCTCGCCGACGCCCGCCAAGGAATGGCTGCAAAGCCATGAAGACCGCGAGAAGCTCGATGGGCTCTATGAGTGCATCCTGTGCGCCTGCTGCTCGACCTCGTGCCCGAGCTACTGGTGGAACGGCGAGCGCTATCTCGGCCCGGCAACGCTGCTGCAGGCCTATCGCTGGCTGATCGATTCCCGCGATGAGGCGACCGGCGAGCGGCTCGACAATCTCGAGGATCCGTTCCGCCTCTATCGCTGTCACACCATCATGAACTGCGCGCAAACCTGTCCGAAGGGGCTCAATCCGGCGAAGGCGATCGCGGAGATCAAGAAGATGATGGTTGAGCGGCGCGTCTAAAGTTTAGCGGCTCAAGTTCGTACGCAGCGATTCTTCGCGCCCCCCTCTGGCCTGCCGGCCATCTCCCCCACGGGTGGGGAGATTGGCTGTCATCGCGGCTTTCGCCAATCGCCAACGTTGAAGGATGAGCGCCGTCGGCGCAGCTGCTGATCTCCCCCCAAGTGGGGGAGATGTCCGGCAGGACAGAGGGGGGCGCTGTCCCGCCGACGTTCCGAAGGTTCTGCCTTGTCGCGGCGATCCGATTTCTGTCAAAATCGGTACCCGGAGAACCGACCTTATCGAAAAGCCAAACCCAATGACCGATCTTCCCGTCCTCTCTTCCGTCGAAGCCCGCGTGCTCGGCTCACTGATCGAGAAGAAGGAGCTGACGCCGGATGTCTATCCGCTGACGCTCAACGGTGCGCATGCCGCCGCCAACCAGAAGACGGCGCGCGAGCCGGTGATGGCGCTGGAGCTGACCGACGTTAGGCGCGCGCTCAGCTCGCTCGAACAGAAGGGTCTGGTGCGCCAGGCTTTTGCTTCGCGGGTCGAGCGCTACGAACATCTGATGGCGCAGCGCTTTTCGCTGACCACGCCGCAGATCGCGATCGTCGGTCTGCTGCTCCTGCGCGGCGCGCAGACGGCGCATGAGCTGCTCGCCCGTTCTGAGCGCATGGCGCGCTTCGGGTCGATCGAAGAGCTTCGCGATAATCTCGACCTCCTCATCGGCCGCCGGCCACCGCTCATTCTGCTGCTCGAACGTGCGCCCGGGCAGCGCGAGGAGCGGTATGTGCATCTGCTCAGCGGTCCGGTGGAAGTATCAGCGGCGGCAGCGCCATGGGAACCGCCGGCGTCCTCCGACGCTTCCGATCTCGAAGCGCGGGTGCGGGCTCTGGAGGAAGAGGTTGCTTCGTTGCGGGCGAAGATCGAGGCGCTGGGCGGCTAGCGTGAGATGATGGCGGGACAGCGCCCCCCTCTGTCCTGCCGGACATCTCCCCACAAAGGGGGGAGATTGGCAGTTCCAGCGCCTCGCTCGTTCCTGCGGCGTCGGCGATTGGCGAAAGCCGGCGCGATATCCGATCTCCCCCCTCGTGGGCCCTCGTGGGGGAGATGCCCGGCAGAGCAGAGAGGGGCGCGACGGATCGCTGCCCCGCGCAGTCTAAGTCAGCCCAGCCTGGCGTCGAGCGAGACCTTGATGGCGCCGAGCGCCTTTGAGACCGGGCACTCGGCCTTGGCCTTCTCGGCCAGTTCCTGGAACTTTGCCGCATCGATGCCCGGGACCTTGCCGACCAGGGTGATGGCGCTGCCGGTTATGCCGGTGCCGGGCACCAGTGTCACAACAGCCTTGGAGTCGAGCGCGATGGCCGGGGTGCCGTTCTCGGCGAGGAAATGCGACAGCTGCATGGCGTAGCATCCGGCATGGGCGGCGGCGATCAGCTCTTCCGGATTGGTGCCGGATTTGCCGCTCTCATCCTCGAAGCGCGCCTTGAAGGAATAGGGTATGCCCTTCAGAGTCCCGCTCTGCGTTTCCAGCGTGCCCTTGCCCTCTTTCAGATTGCCTTTCCAGACGGCGTTTGCGGTGCGGTCCATGAAGTCCTCCTGGCTTGTCGGGGTTCGCGCCGGCGGGCGCCGGCGTTCCGCTGAACTATAGCGCGAGCGCGCCGGAAGACCATGGCGCGATTGTGCCCGCGAAGTCGACGCGCGCGAAAAAATTCTCGAAAAAAACGCGTGCAAAAATGTCGACTTCCCGGCGGCCGGACCGTCCTGGGGGCGGCCACGAAGTTCGGGGCCGAAGGAGGTTGAAGATGAACAATCTGTTTTTCGCACTTTGGAGGCGCCCCGGCCGAAGGGTGCAGCGACCGGAAGAGTTCTGGCTGGATCCCCCGGCCTTCGGCCTCGGCCGGCTGGCGGCGGCCGTGGCCATAATCGGGATTGCGGCATGCCTGCTCGATCATGCGGCGGCCAGAAGCAAGGCTGACAGCATCGCGGTCGCCTCCTATGGTTCATCGCAGGAAGGGAACTGACAATGAAATATGTCCTGCTGGTCTACGGCGAGGAAAAGGACCTCTTCGCGCTCACGCCGGAACGATCCGCCAAGCTCGACGCCGATTCGCTCGCCTATGACAGGGAACTCGATCGACAAGGCAAGCTGATCATCGCGCAGGCGCTGCAGCCGGTGAAGATGTCGAAGTCGCTCAGGCGTCGCAAGGGCAAGCGGCTGGTTACCGACGGGCCGTTCGCCGAGACGAAAGAACAGCTGCTCGGCTTCGTCATGGTCGAGGCCGCGGATCTCGACGAGGCGATGGCGATCGCAGACGGCATTCCGCTGGCCGAGCTCGGCACCGTCGAGGTCAGGGCTGTCTACGACATACCGGGGTCATGACCCGGAGTTATTAGCGGTTTGTTCATCGCCGCAATTGTCGCGAGTTGAAGCGATGCTGTACTTCTTCTATCGTTGCCGCGGTTTCGGGGGAATTCGGCATGCCTTTTCTGCTCGCTATGCTTGGCCTGCTCGGCGTGGCGGCCATCTGGTGGTACCGGCTGAAGGCGATGAACGAGGCGGCCAGCGAGGTCGCCGACGTTATCGGCCGCGTGCAGGGCAATATCCGCCGCAAGAAGCTGCGCAAACAGGCGGCACTTTCGCCGCTGACGGCGATCGACGATCCGGTCGTGGCCGCCGCGACGCTGATCACCGCGATCGTTTCGGAACATGGCCCGATCCTGCCGCAGCGCGAAGCCGTCATCCGTGAGGTGATCGCGCAGATTGCCGACAACCCTAAGAAAACCGACGAGGCCGTCGTCTACGCCAAATGGGCGGCCGCGCAGGTCGACGACACCACGATCGTCATCGACAAGCTGGCGCCGTTCCTGCGCGAGCGCCTCGAGCCGCACGAACGGGACGATCTGCTCAGCATGCTGAACCGGGTGGCACAGGGCGGCGAGCAACGCCTGCGGATCGCCGACCAGCGGATGGTGAGGCTGCGGCAGAAGCTGGGTTTTGAGGTCAATTAAGCTGAAGCAGTGGCGGCCGGATCGCCTACCTTCGTGATTGGCCGAAACGCTTCTCGCCTCCTCATTCTATGGCGGAGCAAGGAGCGAAGCGGCGCGGCGCAGACCATAGAATCCATTCCGTTACCTATAAGCGTTGCAGCGGTGCAGGATTCTGCTCGGCGGCATTCTTCGACCAAGGTCACGGCATGGATCCTCGGGTCTTCGCGTCCGCTTCGCTCCCGCTCCCGCCGTGGATGACGACGTCGCGTAGGCACCGGCCAATTGCTAGGCGCTAGATCGCTTCGCCCTTCAATAGCCGCGGCATGTCGCCTGACAGGCCAGACGCCTGACGGATGAAGAAGTCCTTGAGCTTCGGCATGCGCTCGACGATACCGAGGCCGAGGTCGCGCACGGCGCGCAGCGGGCCAATGTCGTTGGAAAACAGGCGGTTCAGCACGTCGGTGGTGACGCCCATCTGCAGCGTGTCGAAGCGGCGCCATTGCTGGTAGCGCTCGAGCACGTCGAGCGCGCCGATGTCCTGGCCGAGCCGGTCGGCCTCGACCACCACTTCGGCAAGTGCTGCGACATCCTTGAAGCCGAGATTGAGGCCCTGACCGGCGATCGGATGGATGCCGTGAGCCGCATCGCCGGCGAGCGCGATGCGCGGTGCGACGAAGGCGCGCGCAAGGATCAGGCCGAGCGGCCAGGCGCGCGGCTTGTCGGCGACGCGGATCTCGCCGAGCTTCAGCCCAAAGCGCTGCTCCAGCTCATGCTCGAAGACGAACTCGTCGCCCTCGACCAGCTTCTGCGCGTCTTCCGTGCGCTCCACCCAGACGATCGAGGAGCGATTGGTGCCGTCCTCTTCAGGCTTCAGCGGCAAGGTGGCGAAGGGGCCGGCGGGCAAAAAATGTTCCTCGGCGCGGCCATTGTGCGGGCGCTCATGCGCGACCGTGCAGACGATGCCGGACTGGCCGTATTCCCATTTCACCGTCTTGATGCCGGCCATGTCGCGCAGCTTCGAATTGACGCCGTCAGCGGCGACGAGCAGGCAGGCCTTAAGCGCGGCGCCGTCGGCCAGATGCACGGTGATGCCGGCGCCGTTCGTGTCGAAGGCGCTGACGGCCATGCCTTCGATGACGTCGATGCCGAGTTTTTCGGCGCGGCGGCGCAGCGCGCCGTTGAGAACCCGGTTGGCCACCATATGGGCGAAGGGTTCGCCGGCCGCCACCTCGCCGTCGAAGGTCAAAAACACCGGGCGCACCGGATCGGCGGCGCGCGAATCGGTGATCACCATCTCGGTGATCGCCTGCGCCTCGGGCGCGATCTCGTCCCAGACGCCGAGCTGCTCCAGCATGCGGCAGGCTGCGGCGGCGATCGCCGAGGCGCGGCCGTCCTTCTGCCAGACGCCGGCAGGTGCCGCATCGACAATGGCGACGGCAAGGCTCGGTCGTGCCTGCTTCAGCGACACGGCCGCGGCAAGGCCGACATAGCCGGCGCCCGCCACCAGCACGTCCACCGAGGTTTTGTCCGCTGCATCCGCCTTGCGGTCGACCATGGCACTTTCCTTTCGCGACCTACGGCCACCGCGGCGGCCGTTGCAGCTTGACTGCCCGGCTCTCCTGTCCGAAACCCGCCATGACACATCTTCAAAGGACGTGGAACATGACGGCGGCCATGGACGAGCTTCTCGACATTCTCGACCTCGAGCAGCTCGAACACAACCTGTATCGTGGTCGCAGCCCCAAGCTCGACTGGCAGCGCGTGTTCGGCGGCCAGACGATCGCTCAGGCGCTGGTCGCCGCCCAGCGTACTGTCGAGCCGGGGCGCCATGTGCATTCGCTGCACGGCTATTTCATGCGGCCCGGCGACACCAAGGTTCCGATCGTCTATGAGGTCGACCGCATCCGCGACGGCGGCTCTTTCACCACGCGCCGGGTGGTGGCGATCCAGCATGGGCAGGCGATCTTCTCGCTGGAAGCCTCGTTCCAGCAGGACGAGGTCGGGCTGGAGCATCAGCTGCCGATGCCACGCAACGTGCCGGCGCCCGACACGCTTCTGTCGCAGCGCGAGCTGCTCGGCAAGTTCGGCGAGGCGGTGCCGGAAGGCATCAAGCGCTACTGGGAGCGCGACCGGCCGATCGAGATGAAGCCGGTAATGCTCAAGCACTATACCAGCCGCGAAAAGCTGGAGCCGGAGCAGAATATCTGGATCCGCACCACGGGTCCGGTGCCGGAAGACCGCGCCACGCAGGCGGCGGTGCTTGCCTATCTCTCCGACATGACGCTGCTCGACACCTCGACCTTCGCGCATGGCCGCGCCATCTTCGATCGCGACATCCAGGCGGCCAGCCTCGACCATGCCATGTGGTTCCACCGCAGTCATTCGCTGGACGACTGGATCCTCTACACGCAGGACAGCCCCTCCACGCAAGGCTCGCGCGGTTTCACCCGCGGATCGCTGTTCGCGCGCGACGGAACGCTGATTGCCTCGGTCGCGCAGGAAGGCCTCATCCGGCTGAAACGCTGAGCCGGCTTCGAGGCATGGCTAAAAAGCAGGCATTTTCGAAATTTTGCTCACTTTTTAATCATGAGCCATTAAGGCGCTGCGCCCGTTTGTTGAGCAAGCGCTGCTGATCACCTTTGTTTACAACAGGTTAACGCTCTGCTTCGGCAATTGGCACGGAGCTTGAATCCTGTCCTGCACTCTCCGGCTCTCCTCGGGATCGGTGAAGGTGTGCAAACGCGGGGGACCGCAACAGCAAAGGGTGAAACCTTATGAAAATCGTGATGGCAATCATCAAGCCGTTCAAGCTCGACGAGGTGCGCGAAGCGCTCACCGCCGTCGGCATCCAGGGCCTGACCGTCACCGAAGTCAAAGGCTACGGGCGTCAGAAGGGACATACGGAAATCTATCGCGGCGCCGAATACGCGGTCAGCTTCCTGCCCAAAATCAAGATCGAGGTCGCCGTCGGCGCCGACACGGTCGACAAGGCCGTCGAAGCCATCAGCTCCGCCGCCAAGACCGGCCAGATCGGCGACGGCAAGATCTTCGTCTTCGGCATCGACCAGGCGGTGCGCATCCGCACCGGCGAAACAGACACCGACGCGCTCTGAGCGGCGACCAGCTATTCCAACGGAGAGTTCAATGAATATTCCTTCCCCCTTGAAGACGACGGGACGCGCGGCCGCTGCGCTCGCTCTCGTAGCGTTCAGCACCGCCGCCGCCTTCGCGCAGGAGGCCGCTCCGGCAGCCACGGCCGCAGCGCCGGCCGCCCCGGCGCCCGCGCTCGACACCGGCAACACCGCCTGGATGCTGACCTCGACGGCGTTGGTGCTGATGATGACCATCCCGGGCCTGGCGCTGTTTTACGGCGGGATGGTGCGCAAGAAGAACGTGCTCGCCACCATCATGCAGAGCTTCGCCATCACCTGCCTGGTGACGGTGCTGTGGTTCATGTTCGGCTACTCGCTGGCCTTCTCCGACGGCGGCGGCATGAACAAGTTCATCGGCGGTGCCTCGAAATTCTTCCACCACGGCATCACCACTTCCTCGCTGTGGGCGCCCGGTGTGGCGAACATCCCTGAATTCGTCTTCTCGATGTTCCAGATGACCTTCGCCATCATCACCCCGGCGCTGATCGCCGGCGCCTTCGCCGAACGCTTGAAGTTCTCGGCGCTGCTCATCTTCATGGCGCTGTGGCTGCTGGTCGTCTACGCGCCGGTCGCGCACTGGGTATGGGGCGGCGGCTTCCTCGCCACCGCCGGTGTGCTCGATTTCGCCGGCGGCACCGTCGTCCATATCAATGCCGGCGTCGCGGGCCTGGTCTGCGCGCTCGTTCTCGGCAAGCGCGAGGGCTACGGCACCACCAACATGGCGCCGCACAACCTGGTCTATTCGGTGATCGGCGCCTCGCTGCTGTGGGTCGGCTGGTTCGGCTTCAACGCCGGTTCGGAACTGGCGGCCGACGGCCTCGCCGGCGCTGCAATGTTGAACACGCAGGTCGCCACCGCCGCGGCGGCACTGGCCTGGATGTTCGCCGAATGGATCGTCGCCAAGAAGCCTTCGGTGCTCGGCATCATCTCGGGCGCCGTTGCGGGCCTTGTCGCGGTGACGCCGGCTTCCGGCTTCGTCAACCCGACCGGCGCGTTCTTCGTCGGCATCATCGCGGGCGTCGTCTGCTACCTGTCGGCGGTCAAGCTCAAGCATGCCATGGGCTATGACGACTCGCTCGACGCCTTCGGCGTCCACGGCGTCGGCGGCATCGTCGGCGCACTGCTGACCGGTGTGCTCGCCGATCCGGCGATCAACAGCCTGTCGTCGGGCGCCTCGCTCGCCAAGCAGGCATACGGCGTCGCTGTCACCATCGTATGGACGGCGGTCGCCACCTTGGTGATCCTCTACATCGTCAAGGCGCTGGTCGGCCTGCGTCCGAGCACCCAGGAAGAGGTCGAGGGTCTCGACGTCACCCAGCACGGCGAAGTCGTGCCGTAAGGCCGACCCGGCCAAGGACCGGCGGATACTCCTCCCGCCGGTCCGGATATCAAGGGAAGCCGCGGCGCGGCTTTCCCGATTTGCTCCCAAGATCCCGTCGTGATGCTCTCGAAAGGGGCTCACGCCTTGAGGCCCGGAAGATCTTCCGGGCCTCCTTTTTCTCGGATATGAGCATTGAGCGTTTCGATCACATTCACTTGATCGCGAATGTGTGAAACGTCCGCCCTTCCGGTTCCGTACTGGGATTGCGACAGCCATCGTGGTGTCGCCAAATATCAGGGAAGGAATCGACCAATGAACTGCAAGAATATCTTCCTGGGAGCAATGGCTCTGTCGATGGTCAGCGGTGTTGCACTTGCCGGCGCGCTCGACTCGCCTGACAATATGGCTCCGTTCTTCACCGATTCCAGCATGAAGACCATGAAGTCCGAGGCCGATTTCAAGGCCGCCTGGGCGACGACGGCAAAGGACAAGCAGGACGCGATGATGAAGGAGTGCCAGGACGCGGCGATGAGCAAGCCGCATGCCGAATTCTGCGCCAACCTGATGCAGTACGCCGGCCATAAGTGATTTGCGGCAGGTCGGGTCCTTACGGGCCTGATCGTTTCATCTTTGCCAATGAGATGGCGAGCTTCGTGGGCCCGCCATCTCCCTTCGGGGGAGCATGTCGGTAAAAAGCCATGGTTAATGCGGCCTTAACCTTCCCGCCGATAGTCTGGGAGACGAATCTCCCGGCATGCGTCACGCATCCGGCCAGGCATCGACACACGGGGAAGAGGCATGCGTTCAGGCGCTTCAGCACCGCTCGCGCTGACCGATACGGGGCACGGCATCCAGGCGTTCGCGCGGCGGCAGGTTGGGCGCCTGGTCGGTGCCGGGATGTTCGTGTTCACCGCTTTCGGCGTCGCCAGCCTCGCTACCTGGAACGTCGCCGATCCGAGCTTCTCGCACGCCACCAACAATCTCGTCACCAACGCCATGGGCTATGCGGGCGCGGTGTTTTCCGACCTTGCCATGCAGTTCTTCGGCCTTGCCGCCGTCGCCGGGCTGGTGCCGGCGGTGATCTGGGGTTTTCTGCTCTTCTCCGCCCGCGGCGTCGACAGGCTGGGCAAGCGCGGGCTTGCCTGGTTCGGCTTCGCGCTGCTTGCCGCGGCGATCGTCGGTTGCGTGACGCCGCCCAACACCTGGCCGCTGCCGACCGGTCTCGGCGGTGTGTTCGGCGATATGGTGCTGAAGATCCCGGGCATCGCCGTCGGCGGCTATCCGAAGGGCCTCTTCGCCACCGTCATCGCCGTTGTGCTCGCCACACCGGCGCTCTGGCTGTTCACCTATGGCTCGGCGCTGATCGCGCGCAAGAACGGCTTTGCCGTCATGGAGCGCGCCGAGCCGGAGCCGCGCGAGCAGGACGATCTGCTCTTCGATGAGGATGAAGACGAGGGCGACGAAGGCATTCTTGCGCTCGGCGCCATCACCCATTGGTGGCTGTCCTTCCGTGCATGGATGCATCGGCGTGCCGCGCGCCGCAGGCAGGAGCGTGACGAGTTCGAGCCTCAGATTGAGCCGCGGGCCAGCGCCTGGCGCCGCGCCGCCGAACGGGTCGAATCGGCCGAGTACGCTGAATCCAGGATGAGCCCCGGCGGCCGCGCCCGTGTCGAGCCGGAATTCTTCGCCGCAATGGTCAACGACCGCAGCGCTTCGGTCGATCCGGTGGACGACAATGACTTCGACGACGAAGAGGCCGATCTCGACGACTTCGACGACGAAGAGCCGGTCCAGCGCCGCGCCAATGTGCGCAACTTCCGCTCGGACGCGGCGACGCGCGTGGAGGCGCCTGCGCCGCGCCCGGTGCAAGGCGCACGCGTTCAGCGCGAGGCGCAGACCTCGCTCATCGGCTCCGGCACGTTCGAGATGCCGTCGCTGCATTTCCTGTCCGAACCGAAGAACGTGGCGAAAGACCCAAGCCTGTCGAAGGACGCGCTGGAGCAGAACGCAAGGCTGCTCGAAGGCGTGCTCGAGGATTTCGGCGTCAAGGGCGAGATCATCCATGTCCGCCCGGGTCCGGTCGTCACCCTCTATGAGCTGGAACCTGCGCCCGGCATCAAATCCTCGCGCGTCATCGGCCTTTCCGACGACATCGCCCGCTCGATGAGCGCGATCGCCTGCCGCGTCGCCGTCGTGCCCGGCCGCAACGCCATCGGCATCGAACTGCCGAATGCCAAGCGCGAGACGGTCTATCTGCGCGAGATCATGGCGAGCCGCGACTTCGAAACCACCAAGGCGAAGCTCGCCTTGGCGCTCGGCAAGACCATCAACGGCGAGGCGGTCATCGTCGACATCGCCAAGATGCCGCATGTGCTGGTCGCCGGCACCACCGGCTCAGGCAAGTCGGTCGCCATCAACACCATGATCCTGTCGCTGCTCTACCGGCTCACCCCGCAGGAATGCCGGCTGATCATGATCGATCCGAAGATGCTCGAGCTCTCGGTCTATGACGGCATCCCGCATCTGCTCACGCCCGTCGTCACCGATCCGAAGAAGGCCGTGGTGGCGCTGAAATGGACGGTGCGCGAGATGGAGGACCGCTACCGCAAGATGTCCAAGGTCGGCGTGCGCAACATCGACGGCTTCAATGCACGCGTCAGCCAGGCCGAGAAGAAGGGCGAGAAAATCTCGCGCACCGTGCAGACCGGTTTCGACCGCCAGACCGGCGAGGCGATCTACGAGACGGAGGATCTCGACCTCGAGCCGATGCCCTATATCGTCGTCATCATCGACGAAATGGCCGACCTGATGATGGTGGCCGGCAAGGACATCGAAGGCGCGGTGCAGCGCCTGGCGCAGATGGCGCGCGCCGCCGGCATCCACGTCATCATGGCGACGCAGCGCCCGTCGGTCGACGTCATCACCGGCACCATCAAGGCCAATTTCCCCACCCGCATCTCCTTCCAGGTAACGTCGAAGATCGACAGCCGCACCATCCTGGGCGAGCAGGGCGCCGAGCAGCTGCTCGGCATGGGCGACATGCTCTACATGGCGGGCGGCGGCCGCATCCAGCGTGTCCACGGTCCCTTCGTCTCGGACGACGAGGTCGAACGGATCGTCGGCCATCTCAAACTGCAGGGCGTGCCGGAGTATCTCGACGCCATCACCGAGGATGACGAGGAAGACGACGAGGACGGCGCCTCGGGCCGGGGCGGTTCCGGCGGCGGCGGTGGGGGCGGCAATTTCGAGGATTCCGACGATCCCTACGATCAGGCGGTGGCCGTGGTGCTGCGCGACGGCAAGGCCTCGACCAGCTACATCCAGCGCCGGCTGGGCATCGGCTACAACCGCGCGGCGTCGATCATCGAGAAGATGGAGAAGGAAGGCATCGTCGGCCCGGCCAACCACGCCGGCAAACGCGAGATTCTCGTCCCCACCGAGGACGATAAGTTCTAGCCCGGCGAGGCCTACGGGAGGCGGCCGGCAACTTTGAACCCTCTGGCGCGTTGATGCGACCAAGCGCCGTGCGACCCGCCAAACTTAGGCCCAACTGGCGGTCCAGAGACAGCGACCAAGGCAAATCACAGGAAGTGACCGGCATGAAGACCCAGACAGATTTCGCTCCGACCCGCCGACAGCTGCTCGGCCTTGGCCTGGTGCTCGCTGGCGCCGCCGCCATCAATGTCGTGCCGGGCTTCCAACTTCTGGCCTTGGCTCAGGCCGCCGTTCCGCCGGCTGCGCAAAAGATCGCCGACCATTTTTCCTCGGTCAAATCGATGAGCGGCGAATTCGTGCAGTTCGGCCCGAAGGGCGAGCAGACCGGCGGCAAGTTCTTCCTCGAACGTCCCGGCAAAATCCGTTTCAACTATGACGGATCGTCGAATTTCCGGGTGATCTCGGACGGCAAGTCGGTCGTCATCCTCAACAAGAAGCTGAACACCTCCGACCTCTATCCGCTGTCGAAGACGCCCTTGAAGCTTTTGCTCGACGACCGGATCGATCTCTCCGGCGGGCGCGTGAAGGCCGTCAAGGAAGAAGACGACCTCACCACCATCCAACTCTCCGACAAGTCGGTGTTCGGCAACGCCAAGATCACCATGATGTTTGATCCGAAGACCTATGAACTGCGCCAGTGGACGATCACCGACGCGCAGGGCAAGGACACAACGGTGATGATCTTCAACGTCAAGGAAGGCGTCTCCATTCCGGACGGCACCTTCGCGATCGACTATACGGCGAACCGCGAGCTCAATACCAAGACGCGGTAGGTCCGCCCATATTCAGGGCAGGGCCGGCTTGCAGCGCGGGCCGGCTTGTCTTTATGGCGCGTGGCTGGCAGTAGATCGGCGATCTTTTGCCGGACCTGCCTGAATGCCCTTCACCATAGCCACCTGGAACATCAACTCGGTGCGCCTGCGCATGCCGATCGTCGAGCGGCTGCTCAAGGAGCACGCGCCGGACGTGCTCTGCCTGCAGGAAACCAAGGTTCCGGACGAGCTGTTTCCGGAAAAGGCGTTCCGCAAGGCGGGATACGAGCACATCCTGTTCCACGGCCAGAAAGGCTATCACGGCGTGGCGACGGTGGCGCGCCGGCCGATCGAGCTGGTCGAGAAGCGGCGTTTCTGCGAGATCGACGACAGCCGGCATCTCTCGGTCAGGGTCCAGGCCGGCGGCAGGTCGATTCTGCTGCACAATTTCTACGTTCCGGCCGGCGGCGATGAGCCGGACCCGGAGATCAACCGGAAATTCCGCCACAAGCTCGATTTCGTCTATGAGATGAACAGCGTGCCAGCGAGTGAGCACGATGCCTCGATCCTGGTGGGCGACCTCAACATCGCGCCGCAGGAGCATGACGTGTGGTCGCACAAGCAATTGCTCAACGTCGTCAGCCACACCCCGGTCGAGACCGAAAACTTCGAGGCGATGCGGCAGGCCGGCGGCTGGGTTGACCTGATGCGGCTCAATGTGCCGGCCGAGCAAAAGCTCTACACCTGGTGGAGCTACCGCGCGAAGGACTGGCAAGCATCGGACCGCGGCCGGCGGCTCGACCATATCTGGTCGTCCGCCAATCTGGTGCCGAGCTTTGCCGGTTACGAGGTCCTCAAGGCGGCGCGCGGCTGGGAGAAGCCGTCGGACCATGTGCCGGTCATCGCGAAGTTTGAATTGGATTGAGCGCTTTCAATCGGCAGGGGCGCTGCGGCGCGTCTATTCCGTAAACCGTGGCGCGAGCTCCTCGATGCGGGCGATCATCTCTTGGAATTCCTCCAAGATGCGCTCGTGCAGCTGCACCGCGAGCTCCGGATATTCCTCGAGGATGCGGCGAAACATCTTGCGGCTCAAGCGGATAACTTCCGAATCGATCGCGGCCGAGGCGCTGGTCAGCCGGTTGGTGTCGGCGATGAGGGCCAGTTCGCTGAGCATGGCGCCGGGGCCTGCCGTGCCGATCGGGACGCGTTCGCCGCTGCCTTGCTCGCGATAGAGGACTATCCGCCCGCTGACCACGATATAGGCCGAGTCGGCCACGTCATCCTCGCGGTAGAGCTTGTGGTCGGCCTGCAGAAAAGTGGTCTCGGCGCCGAAGGCCAGCAGGCGCAACTGTTCCTGCGTGAAGCCCTGAAAAAGCTTCACGGCGGACAGGATGCGGATGTCGTCATCCAGCGCCATGCTAGCTGTGTCCCCGAGCGGTCAGTCCAGTCCCTCCTTTGGAGCGCCGCCTCCTTGCGGGAGCGCGCACTCCAACTTTCAATCACGCGTCGTGCGATGCGTGCAGCGAGCCGATCCATCACCCTCCAGCATCAGGATCGTACCCGAGGCAGTCCCGCCCGACCGCCTATCTGTTTGGTTCGACGCAATTCCGATCGGAAAACCGCTTTCACACTTTTCCTGGAATTGCTCTAGATCATGAAATGTTTAAGGAACCAGCTTGTAGCCGCCGCTTTCTGTCACAAGAATTTCGGCATTGGAAGGATCGCGCTCAATCTTCTGGCGCAGCCGGTAGACATGGGTTTCCAGCGTGTGGGTGGTGACGCCGGAATTGTAACCCCACACTTCTTCCAAGAGCACGTCGCGCGTTACCACCTTCTGGTCGGCGCGATAGAGATATTTGATGATCGAGGCTTCCTTTTCGGTCAGCCGCACCTTGGCGCCGCGCGGATCGATCAAAAGCTTCTGGCTGGGCTTGAAGGTGTAGGGGCCGACCGAGAAGGTGGCGTCCTCGCTCTGCTCGTGTTGGCGCAACTGTGCACGGATGCGCGCCAACAGCACGGCGAAACGGAAAGGCTTGGTGACGTAATCGTTGGCGCCGGCTTCGAGCCCCAGGATCGTGTCGGAATCGGTGTCGTGGCCGGTCAACATGATGATCGGGGCCTTATAGCCGCCCTTGCGCAGGATCTTCACCGCCTCCCGACCGTCCATATCGGGCAGGCCGACGTCCATGATGAGCAGATCGACAAGGCCGCCGCGCGCCGCAGCGACGCCTTTTGCGGCAGTGGCTTCCTGCTGGACGTCGAATTCTTCGTAAAGCGCCAGTTGCTCGACGAGGGTGGCTCGCAGGTCGTCGTCGTCGTCAACGATCAGAATGGTGCGTGATGTCATGATCAATCCGTTGTTTTAAAAAGAATATTCAGTTGACCTCCCCCCATTTATGCGGAAGCTCACCGGCGCAACAGTCGTTCACAGTGATTTGTTCCGTGAGACAATCATACAAGAAAAAACGCGCGCGCAATGCGGCAGGCGAATTTTTGCCGAAAGGGCTGCATGTCCTGGTTGTGCGTGCGAGGCCCGGCAACCCTGCGCAGGGATTGCTGCAAGCCGGCCAAACGGTGTTTCCCTGCGCCCTCGGGCGCGGCGGCATTTCCGCCAGCAAGCGCGAGGGCGACGGCGCGACGCCACTGGCTGCGATGCGGATATTGTCAGGCTATTTCCGCAACGACCAGTTTCCCGGCGGCCGCCGGACGGGGCTGGCGATGGCGCCGATCGGCCCGGATCTTGGCTGGTGCGAGGTGCCGGACGACCGCAACTACAACCGACCGGTGAAGATCCCTTACGGCGCCAGCCATGAACGGATGCGGCGCGCCGACCGGCTCTACGATGTGTGCCTGGTGCTGGACTGGAACATCGCGCCGCGCCGCCGCGGGCGCGGCAGCGCGATCTTCTTCCATCTGGCGCGTCCCGGCTTCACGCCGACGCAAGGCTGCGTCGCGGTGACGGCGCGCACCATGGCGAGGCTGCTGCCGCTGCTGTCGGACCGGACGGTGGTGAAGGTGGTGAGGTAGGGGAGTAGGATATGTCACGGAGGACGCACGTCCACCGAAGCGAGATTCTCTGCCTACTCCCCTATTCCCTCAGTGCCGCTTAGGCTGCTGCCAGCCGGTATCCAGCAATCCGATCCGGCCAAGCTCCCGGTTCATCGCCTTTGCGACGTCCCTGCGCTCGACGCCGATGTCGCGCAGCTGACGGTCGGAGAGATCCTCGACGGATTCGTCGGGAAGCCGAGCGGCGACCCCGGCCTGGCGCAGCCACTCGAATGCCGAACGCAGCCAAAGCGTGATGCCGGAGTCGGATTTCTGGACGGCGTGAGACTTCAGGACGATCTCGGTCATGGCTCTATCCCGTGTTCTCCGGATATCAAATCCGGTTTGATGGTTTATCGATGCGGCCATCTTGCCGGATTGAAAAACAAATGGGAAACGAGTAGTTCTTGTCTGATCATCAAGTTTTTTTTGGAGATCTGGATGGCCCGCTTGCTGCCCGGAACGCGTGCGTTGAGGACGTTCGAGGCAGCGGCGAGGCACCTCAATTTCACCCGTGCCGCGGACGAGCTTGGCCTGACGCCGGCGGCGGTCAGCCACCAGATCAAGGAAATAGAGGATCAGCTCGACCTCGTGCTGTTCACGCGCACCAGCCGCACCATGCGGCTAACCGAAGCGGGGAACGTTCTGTTCGAAGCCTCGGTCGATGCGCTCGACCTGCTTGGCCGCGCCGTTACCCGCGCGCGCAAGATGGCGAGAGGCACGGCGCTGCTGAAAGTGACGCTCGACGCGCAGTTCGCAACCAAGTGGCTGATGCGGCGCGTCGACGGTTTCCGCCGGCAAAAGCCTGGCGTCGAGTTGCGCTTCGACATTACCTATGAAGTCAGGGATTTCGAGCGGGACGATGTCGATATCGGCATTCGTTTCGGCAGCGGCAAATATCCCGGGCTCTGCGCGCACCGGCTGTTCGAGAACATCATCATCCCCGTCTGCAGCCCGGCGCTGCTCGCCTCAGGCCTGCCGCTAAAGGAGCCGCGCGATCTCTTCCACCATACGCTGGCGCATATCGAATGGTCCCGGCAGGGCGTCACTTGGCCGAACTGGAGCATGTGGATGCACGCGGCAGGGGTCGAAGATTTCGACGACAGCCGCACCCTTGCCTTCGGGTCCTCGACCGATGCCGCGCAGGCGGCGCTCGACGGCAATGCGGTGGCGCTTGCCGACTTCGCCATGGTGGCCAATGACCTTTCGCAAGGGCGGCTGATCCGGCCCTTCGAACTCGGCATCAAGGTCGCGCCGGAGTTCGCCTATTTCCTGGTTTATCCGGAAGCGATGAAGGACGACGCGCGCATCGTCGCCTTCCGCGAATGGCTTCTCGACGAAGTCACGAAAGACGCAGACGCGGGTTAGCGGCGCTCCGGACCGCTCTCTCTCTATCTCTCTCTCTTTCTCTCTTTGTTTGGCGCAATTCCGACGGAACCGTTTCACACTTTTCCTGGAAGTGCCCTAGCCTGCCGGCGCGGCCGGCGCGCCGAACCAACCGATCACGGCGCCGATGATGAGCAGCACGCCGAGCCAATGGCCGGCATCGATCAGCGTGAGGTCCCAGCCAAAGCCCTGATAGCGGTGGTTGACCGACAGCGTGGTGGCGACGAAGCCAAACCAGAGCACAAAGCCGAAGATCACGCCGGCGAGCGGGTTGGGCTCGCCGCCGGTCATCGCGCCGACCACCAGCGTCATGACCAGCGCCATGACGAGCTCGGCGACGAAGCTGACGATGAACGGAACGGCCGAGCGCTTCATCGTCGCCGGATCGAGCTTTGCCGCCTTCAGCCAGGGCCTGCTCAGGCCCATGTACCAGGCGGCACCGAACAGCCACGCCACGACGGCTGCGGCGATCACTGCCAGCCAGTTCACCGTTGAGAAATCCATAGAATCCCCTCCCGAAAAGATGAGCGATGGAATCCCTGTTCGCCGGCTGCGTCAAGCCGAAGCGGCGGAAACCCATCGCCACACGGTCGTGCGCTTGACCTCGGCATCCTCCAGCACGCGCGTCACCGGCACCTGGTAGACGGCGAGCGATTGCAGTCCGGTCTTCGGCAGATAGGCGCGCCCGGGATCGCCGACGAGGATGTCGGCGCCGCGCGCCTTGAGGCTCGTGAACCACGGCGTCAGCCTCTCCGCCAAAGGCTTGTCGTAGAAGACATCGCCGGCCAAGACGACGTCCCAGCCGTCATCCGTGCCGATGGAGTCCGCATCCAGGAAATCGGCCTTCACGCCATTGGCTTCCAGGTTGAGGGCGATAACCGTCGCGCAAAAGGGATCGATATCGGCCGCGGTCACTTCAGCCGCGCCGGCCTTCAAGGCAGCGATGGCGACCACGCCGGAGCCGGAAGCGAAGTCGAGCACGCGTTTGTCCTGCACCGTCGCCGGATGGTCGAGCACATAGCGGGCAAGGCCCTGGCCGCCGGCCCAGGCGAAAGCCCAGAAGGGCGGCGGCAGGCCGATCTCGGCCAGCTCCTCCTCGGTGCGCAGCCAGAGGTCGTGCGCCTCGTCAGCCAGGTGCAGCAGCACTTCCGGCACATGCGGCGGCGCCATCAGCGCCGTATTGTCGAGGATGAATGTCCTTGCGTTTTTGGGGGTGAGTCTGGTCACGGCGCCGGGTCGAGGCCGGCCATGCGGCAGACTTCTTTCCACTCTGCCGGCGTCACCGGCTGCACGGAAAGCCGGCCAAGCCGCACCAGCGCCATGTCGGCCAGCTTCGGATTGGCCTTGACCTGTTCCAGCGTCACCGGCTTCGGCACGTCCTTGCAGGCGCGGATGTCGACGCATTCCCAGCGTGGATCGTCGGTGGTGGAGTCGGGGTGGGCAAGCGCGCAGACCTCGGCGATGCCGACGATGTCGAGGCCTTCATTGGAATGGTAGAAAAAACCGAGATCGCCGATCTGCATGGCTTTCATGTTGTTGCGCGCGGCGTAGTTGCGCACGCCGTCCCACTGCGTGCCGGCCTTGCCCTTCGCCTTCAGCGCCTCGAAGGAAAAGACCGAAGGTTCGGACTTGAACAGCCAGTAGTTCATCTCAGTTGTTCCCTTGCCATTGTCGGTTCGCCACGATTGAAGCCTTGGCGCTCTTCCTTATCCTTTCCCCGTACTCGCGGGGAGCGGGAGCGCCAGCGACCGGTCACGCGGCGGCAGGCTTCTGGAAGACCCAGTTCCATGGACGGATTTCGACGCTTTCGAACAGGCCGGCCTTGGCATAAGGGTCGGCGGCCGCCAGGGCTTGCGCGCCGGCCATGTCGGGCGCCTCAATCATCACCAGGCTTCCGTCAGGCTTGCCGGCAGCGTCGAGGAAGGGCCCTGCGAAGGCAAGTCTTCCTTCGCTGATCAGCCCTTCCAGGAACGCCGCATGCGCCGGCCTTGTGTCGGCGCGCAGCTGCAAGCTGCCGGGCTTGTCCTTGCAAATCAACGCAAACAGCATGTTTCAACTCCGAGGCTTCAGATGTCGGTTTCGGTTTTGAGCGGCCGCGTCATCAGCGCCGTCACAGCCTGGCCGATGGTCACCTTGCCATCGAGGATGGCGGCGACCGCGGCAATGATCGGCGTCTCGATGCCGCGCTCGGCGGCGATGCGGGCAGCAATGCCCGCCGTCGGCACACCTTCGGCGAGCGGGAGGCCGGTGAGCTCCTTGCCTTGGCCGAGCGCCAGGCCGTAGGCGAAGTTGCGCGACTGCGCCGAGGAACAGGTGAGCAGCAGGTCGCCGAGGCCGGAGAGCCCCATTAGCGTCTCCGGCCTGGCGCCGAAGGCGGCGCCGATGCGGCGCAGCTCGACGAAGCCTCGCGTCACCATGGCGGCCTGGGCGCTGGCACCAAGCTTGGCTCCGCTGACGGCGCCGGCAGCAATGGCGAAGACGTTCTTCAGCGCGCCGCCGATCTCGACGCCGATGAGATCGTCGCTGGAATAGCAGCGCAGGTTCTCGGCCGAGAAGCGGGCGGCGAGATCGGCCGCCAGTTCCGCGTCGCGACCCGCCACCACCACGGCCGTCGGCAGGCCGCGCGCGACATCGCTGGCGAAGCTCGGGCCGGAAAGTGCCGCGACCGGGTTGTCGGGCAGGTTTTCCTCGACGATCGAGGACAGCAGCGCGCCGGTGTCGCGCTCGATGCCCTTGGCGCAGAGGACGAGCGGCACGCCGGATGGCACATGGCCGGCGGCAGCGGCCAGAACCGCGCGCAGCGATTGGGCGGGCGTTACCGCCAGCACGCAATTCGCACCGTCGAGCGCAGCAGCGATATCGCTGGTGGCGACGATGCCGGGCTCGATCGCGATGCCGGGCAGATAGTGCGGGTTTTCGCCACGGTCGATCGCGGCGACGGTGTCGGGATCGCGGGCATAGAGGCGGACAAAATGGCCGGCGCGCAGCATGGCGAGCGCCAGCGCCGTGCCCCAGGCGCCGCCGCCAAGCACCGCTACGCGCCAGCCGCTGGGCGCCTTGGCCTGTGCGCCGTTCGTGACCGCGTCAGTCATGCCTTTGCCCCGCGACGGCCCGAGCCGACCAAGGGAGCGGAAACACTGTCCAGCGGCCAGCGCGAGCGCGGCACGAAGTCGGCGGCGCTCGCGTCGGCCATCCCGGCGCGCAGCCGCTCGATGCCGGCCCAGGCGATCATCGCGGCATTGTCGGTGCAAAGCTTTTGCGGCGGTGCGACGAATGCGAAGCCGGCCTTGGAACAGCGCGCCTCCAACGTCGCCTTGATCGTGCGGTTGGCGGCGACGCCGCCGGCGACGACCAGCGCCGGCTTTGCCGTGTCGGGAAATTCCTTGCGGAAACGGGCGAGCGCCCGCGCGACACGGTCGCCCAGCGCATCGGCCACCGCCGCCTGGAAGGAGGCGCAGATGTCGGCGACGTCCTGGTCGCCGAGCGGCGCGATCGCCGTTGCTGTCTGGCGCACAGCCGTCTTCAGGCCGGAGAAGGAGAAGTCCGGCTGCGCCGAGCCTTTCATCGGACGCGGGAAGGCAAAGCGGCTCGCATCGCCGCCGGCCGCGGCCTTTTCGACATTCGGCCCGCCCGGATAGGGCAGGCCAAGCATCTTGGCCGTCTTGTCGAAGGCTTCGCCCAGCGCATCGTCGATGGTCGTTGCCCACCGCTGGTAGTCGCCGACGCCGCGCACCGCGACGATCTGGGTGTGGCCGCCGGAGACCAGCAAGAGCAGATAGGGAAAGTCGAGCCCCTCGGTCAGCCGGGCAGTCAGCGCGTGACCTTCGAGGTGGTTGATGGCGATCAGCGGCTTGTTCGCGGCGGCGGCGATCGCCTTGGCGGTCATCAGACCAACGATCAGCCCGCCGACCAGCCCCGGCCCGGCAGTCGCGGCGACGGCGTCGACCTCATCGAGCGATACGGCCGAATCGGTCAGCGCTGCCTCGACGATCCCATCCAGCGCCTCGACATGGGCGCGCGCGGCAATCTCGGGGACGACGCCGCCGAAGGCGGCATGCTCCTCGATCTGGCTCAAGACGACATTGGAGAGGATTTCGGGCGCGGAGTCGCCGTCCAGCGCCACCACGCTGGCCGCCGTCTCATCGCAGCTTGTCTCAATGCCCAGAACGCGGATCAATTCGTCGCTGTCCTCGAAGATTGTGTCTCTGACCTTTCCTATATAGGAGGTCTGTCGATAGTCAGGTGATGCCGGCCTGCAAATGGCGGTTTTCTGCGCTTCCGGCGCTCGCGTACCCAAAAGCACGCTCCGGTTCTCGAAATCCGCCATTTTCGGCTCGGCCTGACCTGAATCTCGGCAAACCTCGAAATCGCCTGGGGGGTTATCACGGACCGCGCGCCATGCAAACAACCTTGAAAATCGGAACACGCGGCAGCCCGCTGGCGCTCGCCCAGGCGCATGAGACGCGGGCGCGGCTCATGCAGGCGCATGGCCTGCCCGAGCAGGCCTTGGAAATTGTGCCGATCTCAACCAGCGGCGACCGCATTCAGGACCGGCCGTTGTCGGAAGCGGGCGGCAAGGGCCTGTTCACCAAGGAGATCGAGGAAGCGCTGCTCGACCGCCGCATCGATATCGCCGTGCATTCCTCGAAGGACATGCCGACGGTGCTGCCCAACGGGCTGGAGCTTTCCGTCTTCCTGCCGCGCGAGGACGCGCGCGACGCCTTCATCGGCAAGAGCGCGAAGCGGATCGCCGATCTGCCGCATGGCGCGACGCTCGGCTCGTCGTCGCTCCGGCGCCAGGCGCTGCTCCGCCGGATGCGGCCGGACCTCAATGTGGTGATGTTCCGCGGCAATGTGCAGACCAGGCTGCGCAAGCTGGATGAGGGCGTGGCCGAAGGCACCATCCTCGCCTATGCCGGGCTGAAGCGGCTCGGGCTCGAGAGCGTGATTACCGATCTGATGCCGCTGGATGTCTTTCCGCCGGCGCCGGGGCAGGGGGCGATCGGCATCGAAAGCCGCATCGGCGACGGCGTGGTCGAAAATATGTTGGCGGCTATTCACGACATGCCGACCGGCCAGGCGCTGGCTTGTGAGCGCGCTTTTCTCGCTGCGCTCGACGGCTCCTGCCGCACGCCGATCGCCGGCCATGCGATCGTCTCGGACGAATACCTGTCTTTCGCCGGGCTGATCATCTCGCCCGACGGCACCGAGTCGCATGAGGTCAGATTGAATGGCCCGGCCCGGGACGCGGCGAATACCGGCGTGGAAGCCGCGCGGGCCGTTCGCGCCGAGGCCGGCGCAAAATTCTTCGACGGCTGGGCCTGACATGGTCCGCGTCCTGGTGACGAGGCCGGAACCGGGCGCCTCCCGCACGGCCCGGCGGCTTCAGGCCCAGGGGTTCCAGCCCGTCCTGCTGCCACTGACGGAAACAGTGGCGTTGCCGGTCGAGGCAAGCGTCTTTCCCGCTGCTGCCGCGGTTGCCGTCACCAGCGCCAATGCGGTGCGCTATGCGCCCAAGGAACTGGTCGCCGCGCTTGCCGCCCTGCCTTGCCATGCGGTTGGCAAAAGGACGGCGGAAGCCTGCCGTGCGGCTGGATTTACGTCCGTCTTTGAAGGCCCAGGCGATGCCGAAGCACTGGCCGGCCAGATAACCGCCGAACTTACGGGCAAGGAGATTGTTTATCTTTGTGGCCGGGCGCGCTTTCCCGTCTTCGAAGAACGGCTGGCGGCAGCCCGGGTGCGTGTCCGGCCTGTCAAGACCTACGACACCATCGAATTCGATTATGGCGACGATGCCGTCGTTGCCCGATTGTCGGGCACGCCGGTCGAGGCAGTGCTGCTCTATTCGGCCAAGGCGGCACCCGTGATGATTGGCCTGGCCATGCGCCCAGCACTGCGGCATCTCTTTGAACGGGCGGAGTTTTTGGCCCTTTCCGCGCGAATCGCCAACGCATTGGACGGGGTTGGCGGGCAAAAGGTTCGCATTGCCTCTCAACCCGACGAGGACGCGCTGTTCCAGCTTTTGTCGCTACCGGGCTGAGCCGCGTCATCACACCGCCCCTTTTCACCGCTTGGTGATGTGGTAGAGCATCCTTGAGCTCTAGACCCTTTGAACCATCCTCAAGCCAATTTGCGGAGCCCAAGCATGGTCAAGACGCCTAAGGTGCGACATTCGAAGAGCCGCCGCGAGCCGGTGACCATCGAACTCGAACCCGGCGCCGTCTCGCGAATCACTGACGAGGATGCCGCCAATACCGATACCAACACGGAACGAACCGACGAGGCGAAGGCAGAGGAAGGGGCTGCTGCTTCGCAGCCGGAAGCTCCCGAAGAGCCGATCCATGCCGAACAGGCCGACATCGAGCCGTGGGAACACACCGACGCGGCGCAGGGCGGAGCTGACCAGGCTGGAACCAACAAGGATGGGGCAGAAGCATCCTATCCGGGCACTGATGAGGCTCCGAAGAGCGAACCAAAAAGCTTCGGCTACAGTTTCGAGGATGCGTCGGCAGCCAAGACCCGTTTTGCCGCCTCGACGGCGAAGCCGAGCGAAACCCGAAGCGACGATCGCGACTTCCCGGCCGCCAGGCGCTCAGGCGTCAACATGATTGCCGCCGGCGTGATCGGCGGCGTTGTCGCGCTTGCCGGCGCCGGCCTTCTGCAAGCGGTAGGGCTGCTCGGCTCTCCGAGTTCGGTCGGCGGGCCCTCGCCCGACGGCGTCACCGGCGAGATCGCCTCGCTGAGAAGCCAAATCGCGGCACTCAAGGAAACGGCCGATGCCGGCGCTTCGGCCAAGGTCGACGGCCTGTCCTCGGCGCTCGACCAGGTGAAGTCGGACGTCGCGGCGCTGAAATCCTCGCCCGGCCAGGGCGGCGACGGCGCCGCGCTCAAGGCGCTCACCGACAAGGTCGGCCAGGTCGAGACGTCGGTCGCCGACCTGCAGAAGGCCGGAAATGCTGCACCGGTCGATCTCGCCCCGCTCAACGAGAAGCTCGCCGGGCTCGACGCGCTTGTGAAATCGGCGGGCGACGCGGCGAAGGCGGCGGACAGCCGGATCGCGGCGCTGGAACAGTCGGTGCGGCAGCTCTCCGGCAAGGTCGAGGCGCAGGCCTCGCAGCCGAAGATCGCGTTGGCGATCGCCGCTTCGGCGCTGAAGGCGGCGCTCGATCGCGGTGCGCCGTTTGCGACCGAGCTCGACACGTTCGCCGCGATTGCGCCCAACGCGCCGGAGCTTGGCGTTCTGCGCGGCTATGCGGAAAAAGGCGTGCCCACGCGAGCCACCATCGCTTCCGAGGCCGAAGCCGCCGCCAACGCCATGATCGAAGCGGCAACGCCGGTCGACCAGAATGCCGGCTTCTTCCAAAGCCTGGTGTCGAGCGCGAAATCGCTGGTGCAGGTGCGGCCGGTCGGCGCCGTCGAAGGCAAGGGCGTGCCGGAAACCGTCGCGCGCATTGAAGTGGCAGTCAGCCAGGGCGACTATGCCAAGGCTCTCGCCGAATACGATACCCTGCGCGATGCGTCGAAGGCGGCCGGCGCCGACTTCGCCGGCAAACTGAAGGCGCGGCTCGAGGTCGAAAAGCAGATCGAAGCGCTGATTGGCGGCGCGACCAAGGCATGAGGACCGTCAAATGATCCGCATCCTCGCCTTCCTCGCCGTCGTCTTCGCGCTGGGGCTCGGCTTTGCCTGGCTGGCCGACCGTCCGGGCGAGATGATCGTCACCTTCAACGGTTACCAGTACCAGGTCACGCTGATGGTGGCGGCGGTGGCGATCGTCGCCGTGGTCGCAGCGGTGATGATCGTCTGGTGGCTGATCAAGTCGCTGTGGAACAGCCCTTATGCGATCTCGCGCTATTTCCGGGTGCGCCGCCGCGACCGCGGCTACCAGGCGCTGTCGACGGGGATGATCGCGGCCGGCGCCGGCGACGGCGCGCTGGCGCGCAAGAAGACCAAAGAGGCGGCCAAGTTGATCAGTTCCGACCAAGAGCCGCTGATCAACCTGCTCGATGCGCAGGCCTCGCTGCTCGAAGGCGACCATGACGGTGCGCGGGAAAAGTTCGAGCGCATGCTCGATGATCCGGAGATGCGGCTGCTCGGCCTGCGCGGGCTCTATCTCGAAGCTGAGCGACTGGGCGACCGCAACGCCGCGCGCCACTATGCCGGTCGTGCCGCAGCTGTGGCACCGCAGCTTGCCTGGGCGGCGGAATCGACGCTTGAAGAGCTGACCGAGCGCGGCGACTGGGACGGCGCGTTGAAGCTGGTCGAGGCGCAGAAATCGACAAGGCAAATCGAACGCGATGCCGCCAACCGCCGCCGCGCCGTGCTGCTCACTGCCAAGGCGCAGGCGCTGGTCGACAGCGATCCGAACGCTGCCCGGACCGCGGCGCTCGAAGCCAACAAGCTGGCGCCCGATTTCGCGCCGGCCGCGGTGATCGCGGCCAACCTGCTGATTAAGCACAACGATGTGCGCAAGGGTTCCAAGATCCTGGAGACGGCTTGGCGGGCCGAACCGCATCCGGACATCGCCGAGCTCTACATCCATGCGAGGCCGGGCGATGCCGTGCTCGATCGCCTCAACCGGGCGAAAAAGCTGCAGGAATTGAAGAAGAACCATGCCGAATCGTCGATGGCGGTGGCGCGCGCCGCGCTCGACGCGCAGGATTTCGCCACCGCCAGGCGCGAGGCGGAATCCGCCATCCGCATTGATCGCCGCGAAGGCGCCTATCTGTTGCTGGCCGACATCGAGGAGGCCGAAAGCGGCGACCAGGGCAAGGTGCGGCAGCTGCTGTCCAAGGCTGTGCGCGCGCCGCGCGATCCGGCCTGGGTGGCGGACGGTGTCGTCTCGGAGCGCTGGGCGCCGGTATCGCCGATCACCGGCAAGCTCGACGCGTTCACTTGGCGCGCGCCGATGGAGCGGCTCGGGCAACTAATCGACAGCGAGGTTGAGGAGGAAATTCCCGCGATCGCTGCATCGGCGCCCGCTTTGCCGGCTGACGAGAGAGCGATCGACCTTGAGCCCGATAGTTCGGCCGAGAAGGCGGCCGCCGAGGCGCCGAACGGCATCGAGAGGGAAACCGCGGTCGCCGCCGATGACACGGTGGTCGAGCAGGCGCCGGAGTTGCCGCGCTTGCCGGATGATCCCGGCGTGACGCCGGAAGACGAGGCGGAAAAATCGCCGCGCCGGTTTCGTTTGTTTTGAGGCTCGGCTTGGCGGACAGGGAAAAAGCATCGATGTTCGAACGCGTATTGTCCTTCCTGAGGGATTTGCCTGCTGCGGGCGCGAGCAAGCCAAGCGCGGACGATCCGCGCGTCGCGGCCTCGGCGCTGCTCTATCACGTGATGAACGCCGACGGCGTGCGCCAGGATATCGAGTGGGAGCGCTTCAAGGAGATCCTGGCCGAGACCTATTCGATCAGCGGCGACGAGCTCGACGCGCTGGCCGCCGCCGGCGAGCGTGCCGATAACGAGGCGATCGACCTCTATGCCTTCACCAGCGTGCTCAAGCGCCATCTGGATGCCGAGGCGCGCAAGGCCTTCATCGGCCTGATGTGGGAGATCGTCTACGCCGACGGCGAGCTGCACGAGCTCGAGGACAACACCGTCTGGCGCGTCGCCGAACTGATCGGTGTCGAGCGCCACGACCGCATCGAGGCGCGCCGCAAGGCTGCGGCCGAAGCGCCGGGCGCGCGGGGCACATCGAGCGACGAATAGCTGGACCTTTCTTCTTCCATGCCACCCAGACCCAGGCCGAGACCAAAAATCCTGATCGTGCTGCATCAGGAGACTTCGAGCCCCGGCCGCGTCGGCCATATGCTTCTGGAAGAAGGTTTCGATCTCGACATTCGCCGGCCGCCGCTTGGCGAAGAGCTTCCCTGCACTTTGGACGGCCACGCCGGGGCGGTGATCTTCGGCGGGCCGATGAGCGCCAACGACCAGGACGAGTTCGTCCGGCGTGAGACCGAGTGGCTCGAAATCCCGCTCAAGGAAAACCGGCCTTTTCTTGGGATCTGCCTCGGCGCGCAAATGCTCGCCAGGCACCTTGGCGGCAGGGTCGAGGGTCATGGCGAAGGACTGGTCGAGATCGGCTGGTATCCGCTGAAGGCGACCGACGCCGGCAAGAAACTGCTGCACTGGCCGGAGATGGTCTACCAATTCCACCGCGAGGGCTTTTCCCTGCCGAAGGACGCGACGCTGCTCGCCACGGCCGAAACCTATCCCAACCAGGCTTTCCGGTATGGCGAGAATGCCTGGGGCATCCAGTTCCATGGCGAGCTGACCAGGGTGATGATGCAGCGCTGGGTGGTGCGCGGCGCGCATCGCTTCGAGCTGCCGGGCGCGCAGCCCGGCCGCGATCATCTCGGCGGCCGGCTGATCTGGGACATGCACCTCAAGCGCTGGCTCGGCGAATTTTTGAGCCTGATCTTCGGCAAGCCGGCCGTCGGATAGATTTTGCCGCAATTGCAGAGGGAAGCCGCTGCTCTCTTCTAGTCCGGCCGTCAAGTTGCTGCGCCGGCAATTAGTTCCTGCTATTCAAATGCCGCACCTGCCGCAGCGCAGGGAACAACCAAGCCCAGATCCCGGCAACCCCGATGGCGCCGATGCCGCCGATCACCACCGCCGGCACGGTGCCGATCAGCGCCGCCATGGTGCCGGCGCGGAACTCGCCAACCTCATTGGAAGCGCCGACGAAGACCTGGTTGACGGCGTTGACGCGGCCGCGCACCTCGTCGGGCGTCCAGAGCTGGATCAGCGTCTCGCGGATATAGACGCTGAACATGTCGGTGGCTCCGAGCATGGCGAGCGCCACGATCGACAGCCAGGTGATGGTCGAGACGCCGAACAGGACGGTGAAGGCGCCGAACAAGGCGACGAAACCGAGCATGATCTTGCCGGCATGGTCGCGGATCGGATGGCCGGCGAGCCAGACGGCCACGGCGATGGCGCCGATGCCAGGCGCCGAGCGCAGCAGGCCGAGGCCCCAGGGCCCAAGCTCCAGAATGTCGCGGGCATAGACCGGCAGCAGCGCCGAGGCGCCGGAGAGCAGCACCGCGAACAGGTCGAGCGAGATCGCGCCGAGCACGATCTTCTCGCCCCAGATGTAACGAAAGCCGGCAAACAGGGTCTGCATCGTCGGCTTGTCGGTAGCCGTCTGCTGCGCGGGCTTGGGGATGGTGAAGACGAGCAGCGCGGCGACAAGCATCAGGATCGCCGCAGTAGCGTAGGCGATCTCCGCCGAAAGGCCGTAGAGCAGGCCGCCGGCGACCGGGCCGACGATGGTTGCCGTCTGCCAGGCGGACGAATTCCAGGCAATGGCGTTGGCGAAATCCTGTGGCGGCACCAGATTGGCGACCAGCGAGGACGAGGCCGGCCCGTAGAAGGCGCGGGCGATGCCGAACATGGCGAGCACGACGAAGATCGGCAGCGGGCCGCCAAGGCCGCGCAGCGTCAGCAACAACAGAGTGAGCGCACAGCCGGCCTCGACGAACGACGCCAATGTCATGATCAGGCGGCGGCCGAAGCGGTCGGCGACGACGCCGGTGACAAGCACCAAGAGCAGCGACGGCAGGAACTGGACGATGCCGACGATGCCGAGGTCGAAGGGATTGCGCGTCAGGTCGTAGATCTGCCAGCCGACGGCGACGGAGACGATCTGGGTGGCGAAAGTGGTGAGGAAGCGCGCCGTCCAGTAGCTGAGATACGGCCGGTGCCGGAAGGCGGCGTAGCGCTGTTCAGGTGAAGTTGCTTCGGCGGTCATGATTCGAGGGCCCCGTTGTGACATCGACCGGCGGGGCACTTCCACGGTGGGCGCTGTTCCGGCCTGAGACCTTTAGCCCAGTTCGCCTCGTCGCGCGCGCAAAAAATCGGCGCGGCATGAAGGATCTTCGGGATTGTCGTTCGCGGTGGAAAGAGGCTCAGTCTCTCAGCGCGGCGGAAATCGCTTGCAACCCGCCGCGCAATTCCGCCTCCTTCGGCCAGCCGAAGCCGACGCGGAAGAAGCGCTTCGGCATCTCGAACCAGTGGCCGGGGCCGACATAAGTGCCGTGTTCTTCCAGGAGCCGCAAGTAGAACCGGTCGAGGTCGAAACCTGCATCGACATTCAGCCGCGGGAAGCCGACCACACCGCCTTGCGGACGCACCCAGTCGACCAGCGGCTCGCCGTCGATCCAAGCCTGGACGATATCGCGGCGCTTGGCCATCTCCGGCAACAACGATGCAAGGAAGGCATCGCGCCGCTCGAGCATGAAGCGTGCGATCGCCTCGTCGATGACACTGCCGCAGATGCCGATCTGCTCCTTGGCGGCGAGGAACGTCTCTTGCAGAGCGTGGTCCTTGCTGACCAGCCAGCCGATGCGGATGCCCGGAATGCCGAATGCTTTCGAAAGGGAACAGACGCTGATCGCGCTTGGACTGAGCGATGCCGCGGAGGGCAGGCGCTCGCCATAGGACAGATCGCGATAGGTTTCGTCGACCAGAAGCCGGCAGCGGCGGCTTTCGGCAAGCGCGACCAACGCGTCGAGATCGGCGCCGGTCATCATCGTGCCGGTCGGGTTGTGCGGGCAGGTGACGCTGATCAGCCTGGTGTTCGGCCGCACCGCCGCCGCGACGCGCGCGACATCCACGGCGAAGCCCTCGTCGAAGTCGAGATCGACATAGCTGATCGCGCAGCCGATCGCCTTGGGCGTCTCGATATTGGTGGCATAGTTCGGCCGCACGACGACGAGATGGTCATCGGCCGAAAGCAGCGAGGTAGCAATGATGAACAGCGCGCCGGCAGCGCCGGCTGTAACCAGCACGTCGTCCGGGGATAGCGCTTTGTCCTGCCCGGCGATCAGCGCGCGCAATTGCTTATCGCCGCGATGCTCGCCGTAGAACAAGGTGAGGTCGGGCAGCGAGAGGCCGATATCGGCAAGCTTCTGGTCGGCGATCGAGCTTTCGGAGAGATTGAAGCGGATGCGGTCGTAGCCGTATTCCTCCGGCGCTTCCTTCTCGATCACCATCCTCGCATAGTTCATGGCTCACCCGAACAGCATTCGCTTGTCTTATCCAAGCCAAAAGCAGGAAGCCTGCCAAGGCGGATTCCTTGGCAGGCTTCTTCAAACCGTTGGCACAGGGCCAAGATCGTTCAGGCGGGGGCCTTTACCTTCCTGGCCTTTGCCGGCTTCTCCGGCTCGGCTTCGGCCTTGCGGCCGAGGCCGATCGACTTGGCGAGCTCGGAGCGCGATGCCGCGTAGTTAGGCGCGACCATCGGGTAGTCTGCCGGCAGGCCCCATTTGGTCCGGTAGGCTTCCGGGCTCAGCCCGAAATGCACGCCGATATGACGCTTCAGCGATTTGAACTTCTTGCCGTCCTCGAGGCAGATGATGTAATCCGGCGTCACCGAGCGCCGGGGATTGACGGCAGGAACGGGCGGCGGTGCCGGCGGAATCGGCGGCTGGTTCAGGGCGCCGATCGAGGAGGCGACACTGGCGATGAGCTCGCCCAGGCCCGAAGCAGGCAGCCGGTTCTTGGCGACATAGGCCGACACGATGTGGGCGGTGAGCTCGAGCAGGTCGACATCTTCGTTGGCTGTATTGGTTTCCTCGTCCACGTCAGTCCTCCTCTATGCCGCACGGCCGCAAATCGGGATGTAAAATCCAGCGCGCTGCCGCGCGTTTGGCGCGCCGAGGCGGGCGCATGTGCGGCAGGCCGGCGGATTCCTAGTCGGCAAATCTGCGAGGCGCAACGACAGGTCGTGCGACTACACGTTATTTTGAACGACTATACTGAAAAGTAAAAATATCAGACGATCAGCGCCTTATCGCGCCACAGTCGAAATCCGCCTTCGAAGGCACGTGTGTTGTCGCCGCGCCTGGATCTTTCAGGCAATTCATCGAGCTTGTCGACATTGCCGCCGCCGATGACCACATAGTCCGGCTGCAAGGCGGCGCGAAGCCTGTTTACGACATCGAAAACGTATCTGCGCCATTTTTTCTTGCCGTGCTTTTCCAGGCCGCGCTCGCCGACATAGTCCTCGAAGCTGCCGCCCTTCTTGTAAGGAAGATGAGCAAGCTCCATCGGCTGCCCGACATTGTCGAGGATCATGGCGGCGCCCAGGCCGGTGCCGAGGCCGAGGAACAGCATACGGCCGCCGTCATAGCTGCCGATCGCCTGCAGGAGCGCGTCGTTGACGACTTTGACCGGCTTGCCGAAGGCGGCGGCGAAATCATAGCCGTTCCAGCCCTTGCCGAGATTAAAGGGATCGAGCGACGGCTTGTTGTCCCTGACCGGGCCCGGATAGCCCATCGAAATGACGTCGTAATCCAGGCCCTCGGCCAGCTTCTTCACCGAAGCCACCATCTGCTCAGGTGTCAAGCCCGGCCCGGACTCGGTGCGGCGCATCTCGCCGCCGGCGCTGGTGAGAATTTTCACACGCGATCCGCCGACGTCGATGGTGAGGACGACCTGCCCGTCCTTCGTCGAAGCCCGTTTTGCTGCTTTCGCCATCCCGTCCCCCGAGAAGCTATTTCGTCGGATTGATCCAGCCATCGGGGGGGCCGAAGCCGTTCATGGCGTCGGCCGGCCCCCAGGTCTTCGGCGCGTAGATCGGAGGCGGCGTGGTGTCGCCAAGCACCGGTCCGACGATCCGCCATGCAAGCTCGGCCGCGTCCTGGCGCGTGAAGAGCTGGCCGTTGCCGTTCATCGCGTCGCCGATCAGCCGCTCATAGGGCGGCATGTCGCCCTTGGTGTCGTCGAGCGCGGTCAGTTCCACCTGCTCGCCGATCATGTCGTCGCCGGCTACCTTGCGCTGGGCGCCGATCGAGATCGCCACCTGCGGATCGATACGGAAACGGACATAGTTGGCGTCGCCCGGCTTGATCGGATCGAAGACGTCGAGCGGCGGACGCTTCAGCCGCACGATCACTTCGGTCGCATGCACCGGCATGTTCTTGCCGGCGCGGATGAAGAAGGGCACGTCCTGCCAGCGCCAGGTGTCGACGAAGAAGCGTACGGCGGCGAAGGTCTCGACCGGCGAGTTCGGCCGCACGCCCGGTTCGGCCAGATAGCCGTCGAACTGGCCGCGCACGACATCGTCCTTGGTAAGCGTTCGGATGGCGCGCAGCACCTGCACCTTCTCGTCGATCAAATCGTCGGCAGAGCGGCCGACCGGCGGCTCCATGGCGAGCAACAGCAGGATGTTGAGCAGATGGTTCTCGATGACGTCGCGGATGCAGCCGACGTCGTCATAGAATTTGCCGCGGCCTTCGATGCCAAAATCCTCGGCCATGGTTATCTGCACGCTCTCGACGAAGTTGCGGTTCCAGATCGGCTCGAGGAAAGCGTTGGCGAAACGGAAATAGAGCAGGTTCTGGATCGCTTCCTTGCCGAGATAGTGGTCGATGCGGAAGATGGACTGTTCGTCGAACACCAGGTGCAACACGCGGTTCAGCCAGCGGGCCGACTGCAAATCGTGGCCGAAAGGCTTTTCGACCATCAATCTGGCGCCCCGCGCGGTGCCGGATTGTTCGAGCCCCTGGACGACGGTTTCGAACATGGTGGGCGGCACTGCCATGTAATGCAGCGGCCGCTGCGCCGAGCCGAGCGCTGCCTTCAATCTCTCGAATGTCGCCGGATCTCGATAGTCGCCGCTGACATAGCGCAGCAGCGAGGCGAGCCTGGCGAACACCTTGTCGTCGACGCCGCCCAGCGCATTGACGACGCCGTCGCGGGCACGGTCCACCAGCTTGCCAAGATCCCAGGGATCGAATGCGACGCCGATCACCGGCTCGCTCAGCGTCCCCTTGGCGACCATGTGATAGAGGGCCGGAAATATCTTCTTGTGCGCAAGGTCGCCGGTCGCCCCGAAAAGCACCAGCGTGTCGGATCTCTCCTGGCTCATCCCGTCACTCCCGCCCTCACGCCTTCGGCTTTTCGACATGGCCGCCGAAAGCGTAGCGCATGGCGGACAAGAGCTTGTCGGCAAAGGCGGATTCGCCTTGCGAGGAGAAGCGGTCGAACAGCGCCGAGGAGAGCACCGGCGCCGGAACGCCGGTGTCGATCGCGGCCTTCAAGGTCCAGCGGCCTTCGCCGGAATCGGAGACGCGGCCGCCGAACTGGGCGAGCGACGGATCGTTCTTCAGCGCGCCGGCGGTGAGATCGAGCAGCCAGGAGCCGATGACGCTGCCGTGGCGCCAGACTTCGGCCACGGCGGGCAGGTCGATGTCGAACTGATAGTATTGCGGGCTTTCGAGCGGGCTGGTTTCAGCGTCCGCCGTGCGGGCGCGCTTGCCGGCATTGGCCGATTTCAGGATGTTGATGCCCTCGGCGTAAGCGGCCATGACGCCGTATTCGATGCCGTTATGAACCATCTTGACGAAATGGCCGGCGCCGCTCGGCCCGCAATGCAGATAGCCGTAAGGCGCGGTTCCGGCGTCCTTCGGCGGATTGGAGCCCGGGTCGGAGCCCGGCGCCAGCGTGGCGAAGACCGAATCCAAGTGTTTCACGGCGTCGTCGGGGCCGCCGATCATCAGGCAGTAGCCGCGCTCCAGTCCCCAGACGCCGCCGCTGGTGCCGACATCGACGAAATTGATGCCCTTGGTCGCCAACTTCGCCGCCTGGTCGACGGCATCGTGATAATAGGAATTGCCGCCGTCGATGATGATATCGCCCGGCTCCATCAGCGCCGCAACCTGGTCGACGATCCTGCCGGTGATCGCCGCCGGCAGCATCAGCCAGGCACAGCGCGGCTTAGCGAGCTTGGCGACGAACTCCTCCAGCGAGGCGGCGCCGATGGCGCCGTCCTTGACCATGCCGGCGACGCTTGCCGAATTGATGTCGTAGACGACGCATTCGTGGCCGTCGCGCATCAGGCGCCGCACCATGTTGGCGCCCATCCTGCCCAGTCCCATCATTCCGATCTGCATGGTGTTATCCTAATAGCTTGAGGAAAGAACCTTACCGGCTATCCCGAAGGATCGATGCCGACGGTGAAGTCGACATTCTCCCAACGGCTCGCTTCCGGCCAGAAAAATGTGAAGACGACCGTCGATCCCGGCTGCAGGCCGGCGACATCCAGGTCAACCAGGTGGACGCCGAAGGCGTTCTCCACCGTGTTGTCGTCGCGCACCGTCAGCCATTTGTCGCTACTCCAGTGAACCACGCCGCGCGCCGCAAGTTCCACGCGCAGGAGCTTGCCGGCGGGAAGCGAGCGGATCTTGTTGTTGAAGCGCCATGTCCTGAACGGCGACACGGTTTTGCGCTTGATGTAGCGCTCGACGCCCTGCGGCGGCATGTCGAAGACCTTGCCGTCGCGCAGCGAGCGCAGCAGCTTGATGTGCTCGGCATGCGCCCAGACCAGCGGCATGGCGCTGCCCGATGGCGCGCCGAGCCGCAATTCGCGCTCCGGCAGGTCGGGTCTGTCCCAAACCTGCTCCGGCAGCAGACCGCCTGCACCGGCAGAGCGCTCGAAGGTTTCGAGCAGTTCGGCCGCTTTGCTGGGTCGCCCGGCGGCCAGCTCGTAATGCGCGCGCTCGCCGGCGAGTAGCGGCCAGGGCCGGCCCCGGCCGATGCCGTCGAAGGGCGAGCCGTCCTCATGCTCGCCATAGCCGTCACCGCTATAGCGATACCAGAGCGGACCTTGCGGCAACTCGCAGCGCAGAAGCGCGTCGATGGCTTTGACGGTGTTCACGATGCGAGCATCGTCGGCGGCTCTCAGTCCGAAGCGGACCAGCGCCAGCGCGTCGGGACTTATGATGGCCTCGGCCGGCCGATGGCTATCGCCGGGCGGGCGGTTCTTGATCGGCAGGAAACCGTCCTTCGGCGAAGCGGCGCCAGCACCGTCGGGCGGTGCGATGCGGACATGGTAGCCGTCGATGCCCTCCCTGGCGCAGAGTTCGGTGCCGGTGACATAGGTCCAGCGCTCGATCTGGTCGTTCCAGCAGTCGGCCGTCTCGCGCAGATAGTTTGCCGGTTCATTTTTGCCGCAAGCATCCAGCATGTCAGCCGCCGCAAGCAGCGCCGCGATCTCGACGGCCAGCGTGAACGGGCTGTAGCCGGCGTCCTCTTCCCAGCGGTCCTCGCCGGTGACCGGGCCGTTGCGCACCACATAGGAAGCCGCGCTTTCGATCATGGCTAGGAAGTCGTCGAGCTTCGCGCGCGGCAGATGGCCGGCGCGGCGGAGCGCGTCGGCAAGCAGCAGCGGAAAGGCGCATTCGTCCATCTGGATGCCAGGCCAGTAGGGCGTGCCGCTCGCCCAGCAGTTCTGCGGCCAATGACCGTCCGCCTGTTGGATTGAGCGGAGATAGATGAGGATATCGAGCGCCTGCCTGGCGTCGCCGGCTGCAAGGAAGCCGCCCGCCGTTTCGACCAGGTCGCGCGGCCAGACCAGATGGTAGCCGCCCAGATCGTCGTCGCCCTTGCTGAAGCCCCAGGGGATCGAAAGACTGGCGACTGCGGCTCCAGGTCTCGCGATCGACAGATGCGAGGCAAGCACCGCGGTACTGACGCGGTAGGTGTTCAAGCCGCAGGCGGCTTGCCTGTCGAGCGTCTCCAGGCCGGACTGAAATTTCCGCCAGCTGGCGGCGTAGGTTTCGGCGGCCGCATCGAAACCGTCCTTCAGGCTGGCCAGCGCGGCTTCAGCCGCCTCTTCCTGCGAGGCGCCGAAGCCGAGCGCCAGCAATGCCGTGCCCTTGCCTGTCGAGAAGCCGATCTCGCCGGTCAGCGCCACATTGCCATCCTCCGCGCGCTCAGCGGCAGGATCGAGCGCGCCGCCATTCCGCAGCTGCTGCCAGCCGTCCGAGAACCCGACATAGCCGGCCGAGCAGGCGCCCCAGGGGAGCGAGGCGGCAAGCGCGACCGAGACGCCGCGGCCTGAGGCAAAGAGGATACGCTGCCCCTTGTGCTCGCCGACCCAGGCGGTGTTGCCCATGCCGCGATTGACGAGATGCGGCGCGAGCAGCGCGTAAACCTGGTAGTCCGAGGCTGAGCCTTTGAGCGCCGCGAATGTAATTTCCTGCAGCAGAACGGGCCGTTTCGAATCCGTAACAATGCGCTTTTCAATCCGACAGGAGCCATTGACCGCCGTGTTGACCAGGCGATAGCCGGGGACGCCGGCTTCGAATGGCTCGATAAGGTGGGCGGCATCGCGTTTCTCTTCCGAGAAATAGCCATCGCGACCGGTAATGATCAGCCCCAAGTCGCGCGTGCAGGCGCTGTCGAGGCGGGGATAATAGACCTCGTTCAATATGCCGTGACTGATGGTGAACCAAAGCGGGCTGTTCGCTGAAAGCCCGGTGCCGACGCCGCTCTTGGCGCTTGACGTCCAGCGCGCGGGAATTCCCGGGGCGCCCTGAGCAACGGTCGGCGTCACTGCCATCAATTGGCCTCCTGCCGCCGTTCCTAGACCAGGAGCCGGCGGCTTTTCAATCGCCGCACCCGAAGTTGATCGGGCTCGGGTCGCTTGACCCATCGTTGACAGCGGCGCCGTCAAGCGCTCACTATTTCTCGGGCAGGGAGGAACTGCGGAAAACAGGATCGAGGCCGCGCGGCGCGGCTTGGCTGTCGTTCCACGGCATTCATCAGGGGGACAGGGAGGAGACATGTCGGAGGTATCTCCCCAGCTGATCGATCGGCTGCTCGCGATCTCGCGGGCGCTCGCCGGCCATATCGATCCGGGCTCAGCGTTCCGGGCGACAGCGATCGAAATCGGCACGCTCATCCCGCACGACCATATCGATCTGGCGGTGTTGTCGCTCGATGGGCGCATGCATGCCTGCTACGAGGCCGGCTTCCATACCAGCTGGAGCGATCTGGCGCAGCATCCGGTCGAGGGCAGCCCGATCCGGCGCGTGCTGTGGGGCGACACGCCTTATCTTCTGACCGACAACGCGCTTCTCGACGACCGATTCCACTTCGAGGGAGCGTTCGACGGACCGATCTTCGCCGCCAAGCTGCGCAGCCGCATCATCGTGCCGCTGCGGGCACGCGGCAGCGTGATCGGCGCGCTCAACATCAGCCGGCACAAGGCCGGCTGCTACTCGCAAGAGGACGTCGAGGTCGCTCAGCAATGCGCCGACCTCATCGGGCCCTATATGTTCGCGCTGATCCAGACAGAGGAAGCGCGCCGCGCCATGCTCGCCGAAAGCGAGGCGCGCAACCGGGCGGAACTGCTGAGAGTCGGCGCCTCGCAACTGACCGAGGGCATGGAGCGCGAGCGGCGCCGCATGGCCATGGACCTGCACGACCAGACGCTCGCCGACCTTGCCCGCATAGCACGTCAGGTTTCTGCGTTCCGCAGCCGGGGCGTGGCGCGGACGGCCCAGCTTGCCGATCTCGAGCAGGAGGTGGCGGGCTGCCTGGCGGAGCTGCGCCACATCGTCGACGACATGCGGCCGAGCGTTCTGGAACTGTTCGGCCTGCGCGACGCGGTCGAGGCGCACCTCAACCGCAGCGTCGCGAGGGCCAAGCCGCCGATCGCGGTGCGCATCGCCGACACCAGCGACGGCAGCGCCGACAGCCTGTCGGAAACGCTTCGCACCGCGCTCTACCGTATCGTGCAGGAAGCCATCAACAATGCGGTCCGTCATGCCGCGCCAAGCCGCATCGAGGTGCAGCTGGCGTCGACGGCAACCACATTCAACGTGACCGTCACCGATGACGGGCATGGCTGCGGCGCCGTCGATCCCGCCGCCCAAGGCGGCATCGGCCACATGCACACGCGAGCGGCCCTTGTCGGGGCGCGGCTGCGTTTCGAGCCGGCCGACCGCAAGGGCGGCACCAGGGTCGTGATCGAGATCGATCGCGAGTCCGCCGAGGCCAAGGCGGCGGCGTGCAGCGCCGCGATAACCGAAGCTCAGCCGGTGGCGGAGGCAGTTTGATGCTGGTCATGATCGCCGAAAATGACGGCCTGCATCGCACCTTCGCGCGGCGGACCGTCGAGCAATTGTGGCCCGGCGATGTCGAGGTGATCGAAGCCGGCGACGGCGAGGACGCCATCAATCTTGCGGCGGAGCGGCAGCCGCCGCATGTCGTGCTCGACCTGCAACTGCCCAAGGCGACCGGGATCGAGGTGGCGCGCGCCATCTGGAGCCAGCGCGCCGGCACGCATATCCTGTTCTGGTCGAACTTCGCCGACGAGGCCTATGTGCGCGGCGTGGCCCGCATCGTGCCGCCGGGATCGGTCTATGGCTATGTGCTGAAATCGGCGACGGAAGAAGGCATGCGCTCGGCGCTGCGCGGCGTGTTCCGCGAGGGGCATTGCATCATCGACCGCGAGATCCGCGGCATCCAGCACCGCGTCCAGGACCGGTTCGAGGGCATCACCGACGGCGAATATGAAAGCCTGATCGACATCGCGCTCGGCCTCACCGACCGAGCGATCGCGGCGCGGCGCGGCCTGTCGATCCGCGGCGCGCAGAGCCGCATCAAGCATGTCTACGAGAAGCTCGGAATAGTGCCGCCGGAGGAAGGCGTTGGCGAGGCGTCGGTGTTCAATTCGCGCACCCGCGCGATCTATCTGGCCATGGCCCGAGGCCTGATCAACATCGACGCGCTGCGGCGCGAGCAGGAGCAACTCGACGCCTGGCTCGCGCAGGCAACGCCGTTGCAGGAGCAGTAAGCCCCGCGATGGGCGAACAGGCTCAGCTTGAATGCTGATTGCTCTTGGCCCTCAGAACGATCGGCTCGGTCTCGATCAATCGAAGCGACCTGACCATATCAGCCGTCCGCGCCTTGTATTTGAGAAAGTGCGGCGCGGTCAGGTGAGCGTGGTATGCGGAATGATCGACATAGCATTCGATGACGCGCACCGTTTCGGGCGAACCCTTTATCGAGACCGCGTGCAGGAACAACACGCCAGGCTCGTTCTGCACCGAGGCCTCGATCTCTTCGGCGAGCAAGGCCCTGAAGCTTTCGAGCTGGGATGCCTCGATCTCCAGTTCCGCAATCCGCACGATCGGCCTGCCGCATCTCTCTGCCATCCATGGTTCTCCTGTCTGCAGCCGTGGATGCCGGTGCCGACTGTGCAAAACCACAGTCGGTGCTGCGCTTAGACCGCTATCGCCCGGTCCGCGTCCCGACTAGCTTTTGTCCTACAAAAACAGAAATCCCGGGGAAGCGCTCATGCCGTTCGTCAGCATACGGATACTCGAGGGTCATTCGCAAAAGCGCAAGAACGAGATCTCTCGCCGGGTCACCGAGGCGATCAGCGAGGTCGCCGGACTGCCCATGGACGCGATCTGGGTGGTGATCGAGGACGTGCCGGGCAGCGACTGGTTCGTCGCCGGCAAGCCGGTGCGGGAACCCAAGAGCCCGTGATGTCGATCCCGGCGCGCGCCCGTCAGTCCGGCTTTGATGACGTCGTCGGCAATGCGGCGATGGAGCGGCTCGCCACCGGCTACGGCTTCATCGAAGGTCCGGTGTGGCATCCCTATGAGAAATGGCTGGTCTTTTCCGATATTCCGCAAAGCCGCATGTACCGGCGCAGCGCTTCCGGCGAAATCGCGGCGTTCCGCGACCCGAGCCACATGGCCAACGGCAACACGCTCGACCGGCAGGGGCGGCTGGTGACCTGCGAGCACGCCAGCAGCCGCGTTACCCGCGCCGAGCCGGGCGGCACCACGACCGTTCTCGCCACGCATTACCAGGGCAAGCAGCTCAACAGCCCGAACGACATTGTCGTTGCTACTGGAGGCTCGATCTATTTCACCGATCCGACCTACGGCCGAGCGGAATTTTACGGCGTCCCGAGGCCGCAGGAACTGTCCTACCAGGGTGTCTACCGGATCGACGGCGACGGCGCCGGGCTGACGTTGCTTGCCGACGATTTCGCGCAGCCCAACGGGCTCTGCTTCTCGCTCGATGAATCGCGGCTCTTCGTCAACGATACCACGCGTGGCCACATCCGTGTGTTCGGCGTCGAATCCAATGGTGACCTCAATGGCGGGGCCGTATGGGCTGTGACCGAGGGCGATGCGCCAGGCGCGCCGGATGGGATGAAGATCGACAGCCGCGGCAACCTCTATTGCACCGGCCCGGGCGGCATCCATGTCTTTGACGCGTCGGGCGATCTCCTCGGCGTCATCGCGACGCCGGAAGATTGTGCCAATTTCACCTTCGGCGACGAGGACCTGCGGAGCCTCTACATCGCCGCGTCGACGTCGCTCTACCGGCTGAGGGTACGGGTGCCGGGATTGAGGCTGTTTTGAGCGGGACCGTTCGCGCTCAGATCGGATGGGAGTGAAGCCGGCCCGCAGGGGCCGGTGGGAAGTGCAGCAGTCAACACATCTGGGAGGATAATGACATGAAGAAACTACTGGTCTTGAGCGCCTTTGCAGCCATGCTCGCCTCGGGCACCGCGCTTGCCGACACGAGCGGCAAGAAGATCGCCTTCTCCAACAATTATGCCGGCAATTCGTGGCGCCAGGCGATGCTCGACAGCTACGCCATCGTCACCAAGAAAGCGGTCGAGGACAAGGTGGTGGCGGCGGCGGATGTCTTCACCACCGCCGACAAGGAAGTGCCGACGCAAGCCGCGCAGGTGCAGAACCTGATCCTGCAGGGCTATGACGCCATCGTCATCAACGCCGCCTCGCCGGATGCGCTGAACGGCGCCATCAAGCAGGCCTGCGACGCCGGCATCGTCGTCGTTTCCTTCGACGGCATCGTGACCGAGCCTTGCGCCTACCGCGTCGTCGTCGACTTCAAGGACATGGGTAGGCAGGAAGTCGAGCAGATGGCCAAGTTCCAGCCGAAGGGCGGCAATTTGCTGGAAATCCGCGGGCTGGCAGGCACCTCGATCGACGATGCCATCCATGCCGGTATCCTCGAAGGCGTCGCCGCCCATCCCGAGTTCAAGATCGTCGGCTCCGTGACCGGCGACTGGGACCAGACCACGGCGCAGAAGGCGGTGGCGACCATCCTGCCGTCGCTGCCGGAGATCGTCGGCGTCGTCGACCAGGGCGGCGACGGCTACGGCGCCGCGCAAGCGTTCGCCGCCGCCGGCAAGCCGCGTCCGACCATCATCATGGGCAACCGTCAGGACGAGCTGAAGTGGTGGAAGGAGCAGAAGGACAAGGACGGCTACCAGACCTGGTCGGCCTCGATCGCGCCCGGCGTGTCGACGCTCGCCTTCTGGGTGGCGCAGCAGGTGCTCGACGGCCGCAAGGACGTGCCGCACGATCTGCTGGTGCCGTATCTCGCCTTCACCCAGGACAATTTCGAGGCCGCGCTGCCGAAGATCAAGGAAGGCGGCGTCGCTACCCACGAATACACCCAGGAAGACGCGATCGCGGCCATCAAGGCCAACATCAAGCAATAGCGGCGCGACGTTGCCAGCCGCATCGCCGACCGGATATCGTTGAGGATGCTCCAGGCTATTGCAGACATCGTCAGGCTGGACGGCGCCGAAAAGCACTTCGGCGCCGTCCGCGCGCTCAACGGCGTCGACTTCCATGTCGGCGCCGGCGAATGCGTCGGGCTGGTCGGGCACAATGGCGCCGGCAAGTCGACGCTGATGCATATGGTTGCGGGCACGCTGCGGCCCGATGGCGGGCAGATCGCGGTGCGCGGCAACCAGGAAGCGAGCTATTCCGTGGCGCGCGCGCTCGAGCTCGGCATACGCTGCGTGTTCCAGGAGCTGTCGCTCTGCCCAAACCTCAGCGTCGCCGAGAACACGCGCATCAACCATCCCTCGCTCAGCGGGCTCGGCTGGCGGCGCAAGGCCGCCGATCTGATCCAGGCCAAGCTCGACGAGATCTTTCCCGACCACGGCATCGCGGCGGACGACATTGCCGGCGATCTGTCGATCGGACGCCGCCAGATGGTCGAGGTGGCGCGCGCCTTCACGCTGACCCGCGAGCCGCTGCATCTGGTCATCCTCGACGAGCCGACCTCGTCGCTCGATGCGCACACGGCCGGCCAGCTGCTTTCATTCGTGCGCCGCTTCGTCGCCGCGGGCGGCAGCTGCATCCTGATCTCCCATGTGCTGGGCGAGGTGCTGCAGAATGCCGACCGCATCGTGGTGATGCGCGACGGCAAGGTGGTCGCCGCCGACGCCGCAAGCGCGTTCGACCGGGACAAGCTGGTCGCCGCGATGGGCGGCGCCGGGGAACATCAGAAGGCCGCCGCCGAGACCCGCAAGGTCGCGGTCGGGGCGCTCAGGGTGCGGGCGCGCCCGGCGCGGCAGCAGGATGGCAAGGAGCTTGTCGCCCGCGCCGGCGAGATCATCGGCCTTGCCGGGCTCGCCGGGCATGGCCAGACCGACCTGCTGCTCGCGATCTTCTCGGCCGCCTCGCGCGCCAGGGCCGGCATCGAAGTGACGGCGCCGGTGGCGCTGGTCGCCGGCGACCGCCAGGCGGACGGCATCTTCGCCCAATGGTCGATCGCGCAGAACATCGGCATCCGCTCGCTTCAGCGCCTGCGCGACGGCCTGCTGATCTCACCGCAGCGCGAGGCGGAGCTGGCGGAATTTTGGAAGAAGAAGATCGGCATCCGCACGCCGGACATGAGCAACAACATCTATTCGCTGTCGGGCGGCAATCAGCAGAAGGCGCTGTTTGCGCGCGCGCTCGGCTCCGATGCCGAGATCGTGCTGATGGACGATCCGATGCGCGGCGTCGACATCGGCACCAAGCTCGAAGTCTATGACCTCGTGCGCGAGGAGGCCGGAAAGGGCCGCACCTTCCTCTGGTACACGACCGAAACCGAAGAGCTCGACAATTGCGACCATGTCTATGTCTTCAAGAACGGCCGCATCGTCGCCAATCTCGGACGCGACGAACTGACGGAGGAGAAGATCATCCAGTCCTCGTTCGGCGACACGGCCTGAGATGACGGCGATCGCTCCCGGCACGCTCCCGAAATCCTCCCGCGGCAGCGCGGCCCGCGCACGCATGCTGCGCAGCCTGCTGCCGGCGCTGTCGCTGGCGCTGGTGTTGATGGCCATCGCCTGGCTCAACCCGCGCGCCATCAGCTATTTCGGCTTCAACCTGATGCTGAACCTGGCGATCCCGATCGCGCTGGCGACGATCGCGCAGATGTTCGTCATCGCCGGCAATGAGCTCGATCTGTCGATCGGCACTTTCGTCGGCTTTGTCGGCTGCGTCACCGCCACCTGGCTCAGGGATGCGCCGCTCATCGGTGTCGCTGTGCTGCTCGGTTCAATCGGCGTCTACGCGCTGCTCGGCGCGCTGATCCATCTGCGCAACCTGCCCTCGATCGTGGTGACGCTCGGCATGAGCTTCGTCTGGCAGGGGCTGGCTATCCTTATCCTGCCGAAGCCGGGCGGCAAGGCTCCGGACTGGCTGCTGGCGATCATGTCTTTCAAGCCGCCCTATATCCCGTTCCCTATCCTGGCGGCATTGCTCATCGCGGCGATCGTGCATTTTGGCCTGATGCGCACTTCATATGGCGTCATCCTGCGCGGTTCCGGCGGCAATGCCGCGGCGCTCAGGCGCGCCGGCTGGTCGCTGCTCAAGACAAAGATCGTGCTCTTCGCGCTGACCGGCCTGTTCGGCGTGCTTTCCGGCATGGCGCTGATCGGCATCACCACTTCGGCCGACGCCAATATCGGCAACGGCTACACGCTGCTTTCGATTGCCGGCGTCATCCTTGGCGGCGGCGAGTTCGTCGGCGGCCGGGTGTCGCCGATCGGCGCGGTCATCGGCGCGCTGACGCTGGCTTTGGCCGCCTCGCCGCTCTTGACCTTCATGCACATCCCGCCCGATTGGCAGGTGGCTGCCAATGGCGCGATCCTGATCATCGTGCTGGCGGCCCGGGTGCTGATCAGCCGCAGGGAGAGGTGAACGATGACCTCTGTACGGATGCTGCTTGAAAAACCCTGGCTCTGGTCCTTCGTCGGCGCCGTTCTCGTGTGGGTGGCGACCGTCGCCTTCACCGGCGGCTATGGCGCCGGCGGCATGGTCACGGCGGCACTTTCGCTTGCCGTCTTCACCGTCATCGTCGGCGTCGGCCAGATGTTCGTCATCACGCTCGGCCCCGGCAATGTCGACCTGTCGCTGCCCGCCAATATCGGACTGGCGAGCGCGGTGGCGATGAAGGTTATGGGCGGCAGCGATTCGATGATCGTCGTCGGGCTGTTGGCGGCGCTCGCCTGCGGCGCGGCGATCGGCGCCATCAACTATCTGCTGATCTGGGCGCTCAGGATTCCGCCGATCATCGCGACGCTGTCGGCGAGCTTCATCATCCAGTCGGTCGACATCAGCTACGGGCGCGGCCTGCAGATCAAGCCGCCGCCGGGCTTTGCCGATTTCACCAACTGGCAGATGCTGGGGATCCCGGTGCTGGCGATACTGACGGTGGTCTTCACCGTCGCCGCGGCGCTGGCGCTGCAGCGCATGATCTATGGCCGCTCGGTGCTGGCGATCGGGCAGAACATCCGCGCCGCCTGGCTGGCCGGCGTCAATGTCGGCCGCATCCGCTTCCTCACCTACACGCTTTGCGGCGCGCTCGGTGGCATCGACGGCGCGCTGCTTGCCGGCTATTTCCGCGGCGCCAATGTCGATATCGGCAATGAATATCTGCTCGCCTCCATCGCGGTCGTCGTCATCGGCGGCACCTCGGTCGCCGGCGGCAAGGCCAACGTGCCCGGCGTCTGGGGCGCCGGCCTGTTCCTGGTGCTTTTGCTCACCATGCTCAACACCTTCGGCGTCAGCGCCGGCGTGCGGCTGGTGCTGACCGGGCTGATCATCGTCGGGGTGATCACGGCGGCGGGTGGCGAGAAGGCTGTGCGGTGACAAGTCGCGAGGAGGGGGTCGCTCTCCGGGGTCTCTCCAGCCAAATTTGACCATGTGGACAAAGGTCCGGCGTCGTTCCATAGTCCTCCCGTCTGACATGTTTTGAACGGCCGGCTCGACACGGTCGTCGAGCAGAGGGGATTTCAATGGAAAACGATCATCGCAAAACGCAACGCGCCGGCCTGTCGCGGCGCAATGTGCTGGAACTCGGCGCCCTCGGGCTGACCGCGGCGGCGCTGCCCGGCGTGGCCTTCGCCAAGGACAAGAAGCTGAAGGTGGCGGCGATCTTCGCGACGCCGATCGAGGAGCCCTGGGACAACCAGATCCATGTCGCCCTGCAGAAGGCCGAGAAGGAGCTGGGCATCGAATACAAATGGTCGGAGAAGGTGCAGACCGCCGACTTCAGCCGCGTGATGCGCGAATATGCGCAAGGCGGCTACCAGTTGGTGCTGGGCGACGCCTTCGCCGCCGAGCGCGAATCGCGGCGCACGGCAAAACAGTTTCCGAAGACCGCCTGGCTGTTCGGCTCCGGCGCCGGGCCGGCCGAACCCAATTTCGGCGTCTTCGACAACTGGATCCACGAGCCGGCCTATCTCTCCGGGCTGATCGCCGGCAAGATGTCGAAGTCGGGCACGATCGGCGCTGTCGCGGCAATGGGCATTCCGGAAGTGAACCGGCTGGTCAACGCCTTCTTCGCCGGCGCCAAGGAGGTCAATCCAAACATCAAGCGGAAGGTCGCCTTCATCGGCTCCTTCTTCGATCCGCCGAAGGCCAAGGAGGCCGCGATCGCGCAGATCGATGCCGGCGTCGACGTCATCTATGCCGAGCGTTTCGGCGTCATCGAGGCGGCGGTCGAAAAGAAGATCTACGCCATCTCCAACATGTCCGATCAGTCGAGCCTCGGACCCGACACGGTGATCACCGGCCCGGTATGGAACATGTATCCGACGGTCGAGCAGGCGATCAAGCTGGTCAAGGCGGGCGTCTTCACCGCGCAGGACTATGGCGACTTCTCGCGCATGGCCAAGGGCGGCTCCGATCTCGCCCCCTATCACAAGTTCGAGAAGACGCTGCCGGCCGAGGTCAAGGACCTGGTCGCCAAGAAGAGAGCCGAGATCCTGGAAGGCAATTTCCGCGTCGACGTCGACGAGAACACGCCTGTGTCGGATTGAGCGCAGTTTACCCTCCCCCTCGAGGGGAGGGGTGCCGAGCGAAGCGAGGCGGGAGGGGTCGTCTCAACCGCTCGACCTTGACGACTGAAGATGGAGCGCGTCGCGGGCGACCCCCCCCCGCCCGGCGGGCCACCCGCCCCACGAGGGGGAGGGATATTAGGAGCATCCTTGCCCGTCCCTCTGATCGAAATGCGCGGCATCACCAAGAGCTTCGGCGCCGTCAAGGCGAACGAGGGCGTGGATCTCAGCGTCGCCTCCGGCGAGATCCTTGGCCTGCTCGGCGAGAACGGGGCCGGCAAGACGACGCTCATGAACGTGCTGTTCGGCGCTTATGCGCCGGATGCCGGCGAGATCCTGGTCGAGGGCAGGCCGGTCGCCATCCACGATTCGGCGGATGCACTCGCGGCCGGCATCGGCATGGTGCATCAGCATTTCCATCTGGCGCCACGGCTGACGGTGCTGGAAAACCTCTTGATCGGCATTGCCGGCAAGTCCGGTCGCATCGACCGCACGGGCGGGCTGGCGCGGCTGAAGGAGATCGGCCGCCAGCATGGCTTACATCTCGATCCCGGCCTGCCGGTCTCGGCGCTCTCGATCGGCGAGCAGCAGCGGCTGGAAATCATCAAGGCGCTCTTTCGCGGCGCCAGGCTCCTGATCCTCGACGAGCCGACGGCGGTGCTGGCGCCCAGCGAGGTCGATGGCCTCTTCGCCGCGCTGCGCTCGATGGCGGCGCAAGGGCTCGGCATCATCTTCATCTCGCACAAGCTCAACGAAGTCAGGGCGCTCACCCATCGTTGCGTCGTGCTTCGGCATGGCAAGGTCGCCGGCCGCGTCGATCATCCGGCAGGAACCACCTCGGCCGAGATGGCCAAGCTGATGTGCGGCCACGAAATCATGCCGCCGATCAAGGAGGTCTCGACGCCTGGCGCGCCCGTGCTGACGCTCGACGGCGTCTCCACCTCAGGTCATGGCGGCACGCCGCTGCGCGAGGTCTCGCTCTTCGTCCGCGCCGGCGAGATCCTCGGCGTTGCCGGCGTCTCCGGCAATGGCCAGCGGGCGCTGGCTGATGTGATCTCCGGCATGCTGTCGCCGAGTGCCGGTTCGATGACGATAGCCGGCAAAGCAGTTGCGCAATTTTCGCCGCGCGAGCTGCAGGCGCTCGGCCTTGGCCGCATTCCGGAGGACCGGATGACGACCGGGCTGGTCACCAACCTGCCTCTAGCCGACTCCATGGTGCTGCCCCGCATCGGCACCGAGGCCTTCAGCCGCAAGGGACTGCTCGATCCGGCCGCGATCCGCGCCTTCGCGGAGGCGCAGATCAAGGCCTATGACATACGCTGTCCCGGCCCCATGACGCGCGCCGGCGCGCTTTCCGGCGGCAATCTGCAGAAGGCGCTTTTGGCGCGCGAGCTCGCCTTCGACCCGAAGGTGCTGATCGTTTCGCAGCCGACGCGCGGCCTCGACATCGGCGCTGCACGGTTCATCCACGAAAAATTCCTGGCCATGCGGGCGAAGGGTTGCGGGATCATCGTGATTGGCGAGGATCTCGAGGAATTGCTGATGCTCTGCGACCGCATCACGGTGATGTATGAGGGTCGCATCGCCGGCACGCTTTCCGGCCCGGAGGCCACCGTCGCGACGCTTGGGCTGCTGATGACCGGCGCGGAGGGGAGGGCGTAGAGCTATGGAATTGCCTCGGGCGCCGGACTTTGGCGCCGCCCCTCACCTGCCTGCCGGCATCCTCTCCCCGTATAGGGACGGGGAGAGGGGCGCTCTCATCGGTGGTTTCGCCAATCGTCAGCGGTGCAAGAGAAGCGCCAGCGGCGCGCCCAGCCCCCTTCTCCCCGTCACTATACGGGGAGAAGGTGCCGGCAGGCGGATGAGGGGCGGCGCCGACATCCGCCTAGCAGAGGGCCACGCCTGATGTTCCGTCTCGAAGCCCGCAGCTCGACGCCGGCCTGGCTCAATCTCGCACTGCCGCTGCTCGCCATCGCCGTCACGCTGGTTTTGTGCAGCGGTCTCATCGCTGTCGCGGGCGCTGGCGTCGTCGAGGCCTATGGCGTTATGCTCTCGGCCTCGCTCGGCGACAGCTACGCCATCACCGAGACGCTGGTTCGCGCCGCGCCGATGATCTTCACCGGCCTGGCGGTGGCGATCGCCTTCCGCGCCAAATTCTGGAACATCGGCGCCGAGGGCCAGCTGCTCGCCGGCGCGGTTGCGAGTTGTGCCGTAGGCGCCATCCCGATGCCGGGACCGCTCGCCATGCTGCTGATGGTGCTGGCCGGCGCGGTGGCCGGCGCCCTCGTCGCGCTTGTGCCGGCGACGTTGCGCGTCCAATTCAAGGTCGACGACGTGGTCAGCTCGCTGCTGCTCAACTCGGTCATCTATTACGCGCTGATGGCGCTGATCGAGGGGCCGTGGAAAGACACCTTTTCCGGCTATCCGATCTCGCCGCCGATCGAGGATTCCGCCAATTTCCCGGTGCTGATCGAAGGCACAAGGCTGCATATCGGCGTCGTCGTGGCGCTGATCGCAGCGCCCGTCTGCTGGTTCCTGATCGCGCGCACCACGCTCGGCTTCCAAATCCGCGTAACCGGCGAGAATGCGGAGGCGGCCCGCTATGGCGGCATCAATACCCAGCGCGTGCTGCTCTCCACCGCGCTGCTTTCCGGCGCGCTGGCCGGATTGGCCGGCGTCGGCGAGGTTGGTGGCGTCCACTTCCAGGTGATGAGCGACATCTCGCCGGGCTACGGCTATTCCGGCATCGTCGTCGCCATGCTCGCCCGGCTCAATCCGCTCGGCGTCGTGCCGGCCGCGATTTTCCTTGCCGCGGTCATGACCGGCGCCGAGGCGATGTCGCGCGCGACTGGCGTGCCGGCCTTCCTCAGTGAGGTCATCCAGGGCACGGCGCTGCTTGCGATGCTGGTGGCGCTGCTCTTCACCGCCTACCGCATCCGCCGCGTGGGGGCGCCCGTATGAGCGCGGTATTCGAGCAGATTTTTCAGGTCGGCTTTCTCGCCGCCATCATCCGTATCGCCACACCGCTCGCCTTCGCCACGCTCGGCGAGATGTTTTCGGAGCGCGCCGGCGTGCTCAATCTCGGCATTGAAGGCATCATGCTGTTGGCGGCCATGGCCGGCTTCACCGCCGCGAGCCTGAGCGGCAGCCTGTGGCTGGGCGTGCTGGTGGCCGTGCTTGTCGGGGCGGCGATGGGCGCGCTGCATGGGCTGTTCACGGTGGTCTTGGGCCTCAGCCAGCATGTCTGCGGCATTGGCGTGACGCTGTTCTGCTCTGGGCTCGCCTATTTCCTCTACCGACTGATCTTCGGCCAGCAATCGGTGCCGCCCAGCATCAAGGGCTTTCAGCCGGCGCCGATCCCCCTGCTGTCGGACATTCCGATCCTGGGGCCGGCGGTGTTCAACCAGTTCACGCTGGTTTATCTCGCGATCATCGCCGTTCCGTTTGCCGCCTTCGTGCTCTACCGCACGCCCTGGGGGCTGTCGGTGCGCATGGTCGGCGAGAACCCGCGCGCGGCGGATTCCGCCGGCGTCAGCGTGATCGCCACGCGCTTCCAGGCCGTGATCCTCGGCGGCGCGCTGATGGGTCTTGCCGGCGCCTTTCTCACCATGGCGCAGTTCAACGCCTTCACCTTCGGCGTGGTGTCGGGGCGCGGCTGGGTGGCGATCGCGCTGGTGGTGTTCGGCCGCTGGGACCCGTGGCGTTCGGCGGGCGCGGCATTGCTCTTTGCCTTCGTCGACGCGCTGCAGCTCAGGATGCAGGCCAGCGGCCTCGGGCACATCCCTTACGAAGCCTTCCTGATGCTGCCCTTCATCTTCACCATCGTCGCCATGGCCTTCATTTCGCGCAACGCGGTCGCGCCTTCGGCGCTGCTGAAGCCGTTTCGACGCGAGGAACGGTAGGTAGATTCCGATCGCCGGGGTAGAGGAAGGGCGCCAAGCTTGGGACGCCTCAGATCGCCGTGAAGGCGTTGTCGACGAAGAGATGCGCGCCGTTGACGAAGCTCGATTCGTCGCTCGCCAGGAACAGCGCCGCCTTGGCCACTTCCTCCGGCTCGCCGATGCGGCCCTGTTGCGCGGCCATGGCGGCATCGGAAACATCGACGCCGAGCTTGCCGAGGTCGGCGACCTCGCGCATTCCGTGCGGCGTGCGGATGAAGCCGGGACAGATGGCATTGCAGCGGATGTTGCGATCGCGGAACTCCACCGCGATGGCACGCGCGAACATGTGGCAGGCGCCTTTAGTGGTGTCATAGAGCACTTCGTTCGGCGTCGCCGCCACCGCCGAGATCGACGAGGTGCAGACGATCGAGCCGCCGCCGGCGGCGATCATGCCGGGCAGCACCGCGCGCGTCATCAGGAACATCGAACGCACATTGACGGCGTGCAGCCAGTCCCATTCCTGCAGAGTCGTCTCCAAGAAGGGTTTAATCACAATGGTGCCGGCGTGGTTGAACAGCACGGTCACCAGCCCGAATTTTTCCGCGGCCGCCTTCGCCGCCGCCTCGACCTGCGCCTCGTCGGAAACGTCGGCTACGAAATGCTCGGCGACATGGCCGCGCGCGCGGATCGCCGCGGCGGTCTTGCCGGCGGCATCGCCATTGCGGTCGATGATCGCCACTTTGGCGCCTTCGGCGGCAAACAGCTCGGAAGCCGCTCCACCCATGCCCGTCGCGCCGCCCGAGATGATGGCGACCTTGCCCGCCAGCCTTCCACCCATTTTTCTCTCCCTGAGTCCTGTGAGGCTATTTTGATGCTATCCCCTCGCGTATCGAATAGCCAAGCACTTGCAAGGCCGGTTGCCGCCGAAAAGCCGGAGCTACAGGCATTTTGTCGGATCCTCCGGTGGCGCGTCCCCGGACGGTTTTCGATCTCGGCTGAGAATAAACGCCCCTCAAGTTGCCGTTTCCGAGGACGTCCTTCCAAGAATCGTCGAAAAATAGCACTCGACAAAGTCTACTATCTTTATAGATTAATGGCCGAGACGGAGGTTCGACCATGACCTACATGCAGAATGCTCAGCGCGAAGGCCAGAGGCTGACCACCGACCGGAGCTGGAGGCCCGCCTATGGCGGAACCTTCGCCTATCTCGTTTTCGCGCTGGCATTCGTGTTCACCGGCGCGGTGGTGCTTGGGATCATCCCCTGACAGAGCCGGGGCCTAGGGCCCCGCCGTCCAAAAATCTGAGTTGAAGTAACCGGAGAGATGACTGGCCGAGCGCCAGGGCGCGTCGGCGCGCATTTGGATTGTTCGAGGTGGAGCGGGCAAGCAACGTGACGGAGGAGATGGCAATGCCGATCGAGTTCACGCATGTTCCCGGTAAGCCTGCCAATGGCAGCTTCTTCTACGATTTCGCCGAGACGGCGACCAAGCTGTCGCTGATCGAGGATGCGGGGTTTCGCAAGCTGGTGATCGACGATCCGGCCGGCCTGCTCACCAATATGGACATCGCCGCGCAGACGCTCGACCGCACCCCGGCGCTGGAAGTGGTGCTGACGCACTGGGCCGGCGTGGTCGAGCCGGCGGTGGCGGCAAGGCAGCTCGCGGCGCTCGACCGCAGAGGCGGCGGCCGCCTGTCGCTCAGGATGCTGAGCGAGCCGCTGCAGGACAGTGACGCCGAGCCGCGGCCGGCCGGCCACAGCGTGGTGTGGCAACGCATCGACGAATATCTGGTGCTGCTGAAGCGGCTGTGGTCGAACGACAAGCCCTTCGACCATGAAGGCGCCTTCTACAGCGTCAAAGGCGGTTACGTGCCGCGCAAAGGCCCGCATGGCGGCGACCTCAGCATCCGGCTCGGCGGCCAGTCCGGCACAGCGCTGAAGGTCGCCGGCCGGCATGCCGATATATTCGAGCTGGCGGCCGGCTCGCCGGACGAAGTCGCGCAGTTGATGCAGCGTGTGCGCGGCGCTGCAGCCGAGCACGGCCGCGCCGGCAGATTGCGCTTCGCGCTTCCCGTCCGCATTCGCCCCGAAGGCTGGTCCGGCGCCTCCGACCACAAGGCGGTCGAGGTCGCGGGGCCGCCGGCGCGGCTTGCGCTCTCGCTGTTGCCCTATACCGCGCTAGGCATCGAGGAATTCATGATCGGCGGTATCGACCGTCCCAGCGAGATCGCGCGGATCGGCCGCGAGACGGTCACGCTGATCGCGAATTCGCTGGCTCGGTGCGACGCCGACACCCTGGCGCCAGGAACGTTCGCGTCGCGTTCGTTCACCGGGGCACACCTTCGATGAAATCGCGGGGCGAGGTGAGACCGGCCGCTGCGGCTGCCGGTTTCATCAAGACGGGACATAGTGAAGACATTGATCAAGGTCACTGCGGTCGACAAGGCTTGGCTCCGTCTGTGTTGGTGGCGGCGGCCATTGTGGCTTCCGCAATCGTCACAACCGTGAAGACGAAGGCGACGCCGGCAACGGAACGGTGCACGCAAAAAGATTTGTGACCGGCGGATACTTGTGATCCCGAAGCTCCCATATCAATCCCGTTGTTCTGCGATCCGCGACAGCGCGGCGATGACCGCCTCCGAGCTCGCCAGCGCGCCGAAGACGCCGTCCTCGACCGTCACCATATCGAGCGCGGCTTCGTGCGCCCGGCCGTCGCCGCTGGCGCAGGCGTCCGCAATCGTCAGGCATTGGAAATTGCGGTCGCAGGCCTCGCGTAGCGTCGTGTGAACGCAGACATCGGTCGTGCAGCCGGTGAACATCAGATGGGTGATGCCGCGCGCCCTCAGCACCAGTTCCAGATCCGTATAGGTAAAGGCGCCGTTACAGGTCTTGTCGACAATGATGTCCTCGGGCCTGACTTCTATGTCGGCGACGATCTGGAAGCCTGGGCTGGAGCGCAGCAGGATATCCGTGCCGTCCAGTCCCGCCCGCTTGCGCCGCCATTTTTCGTAAGCCGTCATATCGGCCATGTCGGCGCGGTAGCCTTGCCTCGTATGGACGATGGCGAGGCCGGCGGCGCGCGCCGCCGCAATCAGCCGATTCACCGTCGGCAGAATGGCGCGCAGCGGCGAAGGGTCATAGCCTTTCCTGGCGAAATAGCCTGTCGGCGACAGGAAATCCTCCTGCAGGTCGATCACGAGCAGGGCGGTGTCTTGCGGCACCAGCCTGCCGTCATAGGGGAAGTCGAACGGGGTCGCCTTGATCATCGCCTGCTGCCTCGGTTGCGGCTGGCATGGTGGCCCAGCGACGGCGTCGCAGTCCAGGCCTCACGGAGTCCCTATGCGCCGACCCGGATTATTTGTTGATGATGGAAGATCTTAATAGTTGACTCTCTAACTCATGTTTTCTAGTCAGACGGCATTGGCGTGCAATGATGACGCGAGGACTAGCCTTGTCCCGGAACGTTTTTTTTGTGGTGCTGGCCGCGTTCGCCATTCTTGCGGCCGGCTCGATCCTTCCCGACATCGCGGCGGCACAGAAGCAGGCTGCACCCGCGGTACCGGTTGCACAAGCGCCTGCTCAGCAGCCCATGACAGCTCCGGCGGCCGCGCAGCCAGCTCAGGCCCCGGCCGGGGCGCAGGCCCCGGCGACGGAGGCACCAACCGCTGCCGCACCGACCGAACCGCGCGTTCAGCCGGCGCCGAGCACTGCTGGGGGCGAAGAGCCTTCCGCCATTGCTCTGACGCTGCCGCATGACCTGTCGCCCTGGGGCATGTTCATGAACGCCGACATCGTGGTGAAGGCGGTGATGGTCGGACTTGCTTTCGCTTCTCTGGTCACCTGGACGATCTGGCTCGCCAAGTCGCTGGAGATCGTCGGCGGCAAGCTCAAGGCGCGGCGCGCGGCGAACGCGATCGGCAATGCCGCGACGCTGATGCAGGCCGGCCGCGCGCTCGGCCACAGCGGTGGCCCGGGCGCGCTGCTGGTGCGGGCGGCGGAGGAAGAGCGCGCGCTTTCGGCGGGCGCGCTGGACCATGCATCAGGTGATGGCCTGAAGGAGCGCGTCACCTCGCGGCTGTCGCGCATCGAGGCGGCAGCGTCCCGGCGCATGTCGCGCGGCACCGGCCTGCTCGCCACCATCGGCTCCACGGCGCCCTTCGTCGGCCTGTTCGGCACCGTCTGGGGCATCATGAACGCCTTCATCGGCATCTCGCAGGCGCAGACCACCAATCTTGCGGTGGTGGCGCCGGGGATCGCCGAAGCCCTGCTCGCCACGGCAATAGGTTTGGTGGCTGCGATCCCGGCGGTGGTGATCTACAACGTCTTCGCGCGATCGATAGCCGGCTACAGGCAGATCCTCGCCGACGCCTCGGCAGGCGTCGAGCGGCTGGTCAGCCGCGACCTCGATTTTCGCACGGTGCCGCCGGCAACCGCGTTGGCAGCGGAGTGAGCGGCCAATGGCGGCGCGGATTCGTGAGACGGCCGGCGACGATCTCGAGGAAAGCCACGAGATCAACGTCACCCCGTTCATCGACGTCATCTTGGTGCTTTTGATCATCTTCATGGTCGCGGCTCCGCTTGCGACCGTCGACGTCAATGTCGACCTGCCCGGGTCGACGGCGACGCCGGCGCCACGGCCGGAGACACCGCTGTTCCTAACGCTGAAAAGCGATCTTTCTCTGGCGATCGGCAATGAGGCTGTGCCGCGACCGAGCTTCGCCACCGTGCTCCACAGCCGCACCAAGGGCGACAAGCAGACGCGCATCTTCCTGCGCGCCGACAAGGCGGTGGGCTATGGCGAGCTGATGGAGGTAATGAACCTGCTGCGCGCTGCGGGCTACCTCAAGATCGCCCTGGTCGGGCTGGAGACGGCGTCCGGCACCGGGGCTGCGGCCGCGGGCGCCACCTCCGCGCCGGCGACAAGCGGAAGCGCGGCGCAATGACGCAAGCGATCGCCGCCTTGTCCACCCAGCCACGCTTCGGCTTCCGCGAAGCCGGTCTGTGGGCAAGCGCGGCCACGGTTATTTTCGCCGCACATGTCGCGGTCGCTTATGCGGTGCAGAATCTGAGCTTTTCCGAGGTGCCGGACGGCGGCCCGCCGCCGGCGCTGGCTGTCGAAATGGCGCCGCTGCCGACGACGCCTGCCGTGCCGGAAGAGGCGGCCATGCTGGACACGGTCACGCCGGAGCCGCCCGATGCAATCGAGGAGGCGCCGGCGGTCAGCGAAGTGAAACCGGTGACCGATCCGGCGCCGGTCATGAAAAGGGTCGAGCCGGTCGCCGAGCCGCCGGTCGTTTCCGACAAGGCGGCGGAGGCCGAACCGGCGGAGACAGTAGCTGCGCTCAGCGAGCGGCCGCCGCTGGACGAGGTCGTGCCCGACCCTGTCGAGGCAGTTACTCCCGACGTCGTCGTTCCGCTGCCGCAGCCAAAGCCTCTCGAGGCGCAGCCGAAGGCAAGCCAGCCCGTCGAAGCGAGGAAAAAAGCGGAAAAGAAGCCGGTCGAAAAGCCGAACCAGAGGAAAAGGGCAAAGGCCGCGCCGCCAAAGGCTGTGACGATGGCCGGCATCGATGCCAACGCAGGCGCGAAGGCCGCCGCGCCGCAATCCTCCGAGTCGGTGTCGCGATCGAGCGTCAGCCCGTCGCGCTGGAATTCCAGCTTGGCGGCATGGATCAGGCGGAATACCCGCTATCCAAGCGCGGCGCGCTCCAGGCGCGTCGAGGGCACGCCTACTGTAACCTTCACGGTAGACGTCTCCGGCAGGGTGGTCTCTGCCCGGCTGGCGCAATCCTCGGGCGATCCGGATCTCGATCGCGCCGCGCTCGGCGTGTTGCAGGGCGCGTCGGTGCCGGCGCCGCCGGCCGAACTCGGCGCCCACGTCACCCGCACCGCGCCTTTCGTCTTCAGCCTGCGCGATTAGATGCCCCGCCGCGCCATGCAACTTTGAGGCTTGACTGGCGGGCGGTAGGGAATAGGGTAGCTGCGAACATATCGGCCTCGGTCGCCGGACGGCAAGAATGCCTCGTATGCCTCGCCTGTCGGCGGCGGCTGCGGGGCTTTTTCATTTTTGGGGCATTGCTTGAAACGGCGTATCGAGATCGGCGTCCTCTATTCGCGATCCGGCAGCTACCAGCTCGTCTCGGACGCGTGCCGTACGGGCGCGATGCGGGCGATCGCCGACATCAATGCCGACCGAAGCTGCGGGATCGAGCTGGTGCCGGTCGAACGCGATCCGCAAAGCAATGCCGACCGCTACGCCACGCTTTGCGAGGATATCTTCCGGACCAGCAGCGCCCGCCACGTGATCGGCTGCATTACCTCCTGGAGCCGCAAGGAGACGATCCCTGTGCTGGAGAAGGCGGGCGGCATGCTCTGGTATGCCTGCCCCTATGAGGGGTTCGAGGCCAACGAGCATGTCGTCTACATGCATGCCTGCCCGAACCAGCATCTGGTTCCGCTGATGGCTCATGTCGCGCCGCGTTTCGGTGCCAACGGCTTCCTGCTCGGCTCGAACTATATCTGGGGCTGGGAGATGAACCGCGTCGCGCGCGACCTTATCGCCGACGCTGCGGGCAAGGTGCTCGGCGAGCGCTACCTGCGCATCGGCGAAACCGACGTTTCGCGCCTGATCGATGAAATCCGCGCCACGCGGCCGAATTTCATCCTCAACAACCTCATCGGCACCTCGTCCTATGCCTTCCTGGCGGCATATCGCGACTTGGGACGCGAGAATGCGACCTTCAAGGCCGACGCCTGCCCGGTCATATCCTGCAATCTCACCGAGGGCGAGTTGCCGGCGATCGGCGAAACGGGCAGGGGCCATTTGTCGGCCGGACCCTATTTCGCGCCGCGCCCGGCTGCCTTCGCCTCGTCCTTCGAGGCGTCCGCCTATGCATCGGTGCAAGTGATGGCGGACGTGCTCTCCGGCGATCCCGACGCCGGCCCGGCGGCGTTCTCAAAAGCCTTCGCCGGGCGCCGCTTCACGACGCGCCTGGGGCCTATCGCAATCGATCCGCACACGCAGCATGCAACCCTGCCGGTGATCATCGGGCGCATCGCCGATGGATTTTTCGAGGTCGTCAGCCGCGAGGAAGAGGTGGCGCCCGATCCCTATCTGTCGCGTTACGACCCGGCGAAGACCTTCGGCCGTCCGCGGCTCAGGGTGGTGTCGTGAGCCGGTCCGCACGCATCCCCAATCTCGGCGGCGCGTGGGCTTTCGTGCTGCATCGCCCGCACGCGACGGTGCAGGCGATCACCAGGCAGCTGTCGGCGATCGGCCTTGAGGCGGTCGAGTGCTGGCCGCAATTGCCGGCAGAGGCGCTTGCCGCGGATTTCGTCTTCTTCGACGCCGATCTCGGCTTCGACGAGCAGTTCCCGTGGCAGCCGGGCGAGGCGCCGATGCCCCTGGTGGCGCTGATCGGTTCGGAAGCGCCGGGCCGCATCGAATGGGCGCTGTCGCAAAAAGCCGACGCGCAATTGCTGAAACCGGTCGGCAATGCCGGCGTGTACAGCGCGCTGCTGATCGCCCGGCAAAGCTTCGAGGCGGGGAAACGGCTGGCCGACGAGATCACGTCGCTGCGCCAGCGCGTCGGCGAGCGCCAGACCATCGTGCGCGCGGTCGCGGCGCTGTCGAAAGGCAGCGACGACGATCGCGCCTATGCGCAGTTGCGGTCGCTGGCGATGAGCTGGCAGATCAGCGTCGAGGAAGCGGCCCGGCGGATCGTGGCGATGACGGAAGACGAGGATGGCGGTGACCAATCCCATCGCGCCTGATCTCCCGGCGCCGGGCCAAATGCCGGTCAAGCCGCGCGCCGGCGTCTGGCGCCGGCTGCTCAAGCGGCCGCTGGCGCTGCTCGGACTCTTCATCGTCGCCATCGTGCTTGCTGGCGCCATCCTGGCGCCGTGGCTGACCGGCTACGATCCCAACGAGCAGATGTTCGACGGACTGACGCTGGAAGGTTCGCCCTTGCCGCCGAACGCCAAGTTCTGGCTGGGCACCGACCTGCTCGGCCGCGACCTGTTGACCCGCATCCTGTTCGGCGCCCGCACCTCGCTGATCATCGGCATCGTCGCCAACGGCGTGGCGCTTCTGATCGGTACGCTGGTCGGCGTCACGGCCGGTTATTTCCGCGGCTGGATCGGCAGCGCGCTGATGCGCTTCACCGACCTGATGATGGCCTTCCCGGCACTGCTTCTCGCCATCTGCCTGGCGGCGGTGTTCGAGCCGAGCCTTTGGATCGTTGCCATGGTGATCGCGCTGGTCAACTGGGTGCAGACCGCCCGCGTCATCTACACCGAAACCTCGTCGCTGTCCGAGCGCGAGTTCATCGATGCCGAGCGCACGATAGGGGCGAGCGCGCCGCGCATCCTGTTGCGCCATATTCTGCCGCATCTGCTGCCGACCATCATCGTCTGGGGCACGCTCGGCATCTCGACCACGGTGCTGCTCGAAGCCACGCTCAGCTATCTCGGCATCGGCGTGCAGCCGCCGACGGCCTCCTGGGGCAACATCATCTTCGAGAACCAGACCTATTTCTAGGCGGCGCCCTGGCTGGTGTTCTTCCCCGGCGCCGCGATCCTGGCGCTTGCGCTTGCCTTCAACCTGATCGGCGACGCGCTGCGCGACATCCTCGACCCGACGCAGAGGGGGCGGGCATGATCGCCTATCTCGGCCGACGTCTCATCCAGTCGCTGCTCATCCTGCTCGGCGTCTCGCTGATCACCTTCGCGCTGCTCTATCTGCTGCCGGCGGACCCAGTGCGCCAGATCGCCGGCCGCAGCGCGACGCCCGACACGGTTGAAAACATCCGCAGGCAGCTCGGCCTCGACCAGCCCTTCATCGTCCAGTACTGGCACTATCTCACAAGGCTGCTCAGCGGCGATCTCGGCCGCTCCTACATCCAGCGCTCGGAAGTCACCGAGCTCATCGTCTCGCGGCTGCCGGCGAGCCTGCTTCTGATGGTCGGCGCCATCCTGTGCGAGCTCGCGATCGGCCTTACCATGGGCCTGATCGCCGCCGTCAAGCGCGGCACCTCCACCGATCAGACCTTGATGGTCGCCTCCTTTGTCGGCGTCTCGGCGCCGCAATTCGTCGTTGGCCTGCTCCTGCTCTATGTCTTCGCCGTCCGGCTCGGCTGGTTCCCGATCGGCGGCTACGGCAGCTGGCGGCATCTGGTGCTGCCCTCGCTGACTATGGGCATACTCGGCGCCGGCTGGTATGCGCGCATGATGCGCTCGTCGATGATCGACGTTCTGCGCCAGGACTATATGCGCACCGCCCGCGCCAAGGGCCTGGCGCGCGGCGCCATCCTGTTCCGCCATGCGCTGCCCAACGCCATCCTGCCGGTGGTCGCCATGATCGGCATCGACATCGGCGTCTTCATGGGCGGCATCGTGGCGGTCGAAAGCGTCTTCGGCTGGCCCGGCATCGGCCAGCTCGCCTGGCAGGCCATCCAGCGCGTCGACATCCCGATCATCATGGGCGTCACCCTGGTCTCGGCCTTCGCCATCGTGCTCGGCAACCTGCTGGCCGACATCATCGCGCCCTTCATCGACCCCCGAATTAAACTCAGATGAACAAGGCAACAACCAGAGAAAGGGAACAGTGACATGAGACGATTTCTGGCATCCACCGTGGCGGCCTCGGCGCTTGCGCTGATGCTCGGCATGGCAAGCGCGCGCGCCGACGACGCGGTCGACCCTAACGCCAAGCAGGGCGGCGCCATCACCATCACCTACAAGGACGATGTCGCGACGCTCGATCCGGCGATCGGCTACGACTGGCAGAACTGGTCGATGATCAAGAGCTTGTTCGATGGCCTCATGGACTATGAGCCCGGCACCACCAAGCTGAAGCCCGACCTTGCCGAAAGCTACGAGATCTCGCCGGACGGCAAGACCTTCACCTTCAAGCTGCGCCACGGCGTGAAGTTCCACAATGGCCGGGAGATGACGGCCGACGACGTCAAATACTCGCTCGACCGCGTCACCAATCCGAAGACGCAGAGCCCGGGCGCCGGCTTCTTCGGCTCGATCAAAGGCTATGACGAGGTCGCCGCCGGCAAAGCGAACAGCCTCTCCGGCGTCACCGCGGTCGATCCCTATACGATCAAGTTCGAGCTGACCCGTCCGGACGCCACTTTCCTGCATGTCATGGCGATCAACTTCTCGCATGTGGTGCCGAAGGAGGAGGTCGAGAAATACGGCGCCGACTTCGGCAAGCATCCGGTCGGCACCGGCGCCTTCAAGCTCGCCGAATGGACGCTCGGCCAGCGCATCGTCTTCGAGCGCAATCCCGACTACTGGCACAAGGGCCTGCCGCATCTCGACAAGATCACCTTCGAGATCGGCCAGGAGCCGATCGTGGCGCTGCTGCGCCTGCAGAAGGGCGAGATCGACGTGCCCGGCGACGGCATTCCGCCGGCCAAATTCCAGGAGGTGATGAACGATCCGGAGCAGAAGGCCCGCGTCGTGGTGGGCGGGCAATTGCACACCGGCTACATCACCATGAACACCACCATGCCGCCCTTCGACAATGTGAAGGTGCGCCAGGCGGTCAACATGGCGATCAACAAGGACCGCATCGTTCAGATGATCAACAACCGCGCGGTGCCGGCCAACCAGCCGCTGCCGCCTTCGATGCCCGGTTACGACAAGGCATTCAAGGGCTATCCCTATGACGTCGCCAAGGCCAAGGCCCTGCTTGCCGAGGCCGGCCACCCCGATGGCTTCGAAACGCAGTTGTTCGCCATGAACACCGACCCCAATCCGCGTATCGCGCAGGCGATCCAGCAGGATCTGGCGGCCATCGGCATCAAGGCCAGCATCCAATCGCTCGCCCAGGCCAACGTGATTGCCGCCGGCGGCGACAAGTCCGGCGCGCCGATGATCTGGTCGGGCGGCATGGCCTGGATCGCCGATTTCCCGGATCCGTCCAACTTCTACGGACCGATCCTCGGCTGCGCCGGCGCGGTGCCGGGCGGCTGGAATTGGGCGTGGTACTGCAACAAGGATCTCGACGCCAAGGCGGCCGAAGCCGATTCGGTCGTCGATCCGGCAAAGTCCGCGGATCGCGAGAAGATGTGGAGCGCGATCTACGACAAGATCATGGAGGACGCACCCTGGGCGCCGGTCTTCAACGAGCAGCGCTTCACGCTGAAGTCGGCCCGCATGGGCGGCGCCGACAATCTCTATGTCGACCCGGTCCATATCCCGATCAACTACGACAATGTGTATGTGAAAGATGTGCAGTAACTGCGACTACACCATCCACGGGCGCCATCACCACTTCGGCTGGGACAATTCCTTTGCCCCGGCCGAGCGCGTGGCACCTGGCTCGACGATCGAGTTCCAGTGCCTGGATTCCTCCGGCGGGCAGCTCAAGGCCCACAGCACCGTCGGCGATATCGCCAATCTCGATTTCGGCATGATCAACCCGGTGACCGGGCCGATCTTCGTCGAGGGCGCCGAGCCCGGCGACGCGCTGAAGGTGACGATCGAAATGTTCAAGCCGTCCGGCTTCGGCTGGACGGCGAACATTCCGGGCTTCGGTCTGCTTGCCGACGACTTCAAGGAGCCGGCACTCAACATCTGGAAATATGACCCCGGCTCGCTCGAGCCGGCGCTGTTCGGCAGACAAGGCCGCGTGCCGCTGAAGCCGTTTGCCGGCACGATCGGCAACGCGCCGGGCGAGATGGGCCACCATTCGGTGGTGCCGCCGCGGCGCGTCGGCGGCAACCTCGACATAAGGGATCTTGCCGCCGGCACCATTCTCTATCTGCCGGTGGAAGTGGCAGGCGCGCTGTTTTCCGTCGGCGACACGCATGCCGCGCAGGGCGATGGCGAAGTGTGCGGCACTGCGATCGAGAGTCCGATGGACGTCGTGCTCAAGCTCGACCTGGTGAAGGACGCGCGGCTGAAGACGCCGCGCTTCACCACGCCGGGCCCGGTGACGCGGCATCTCGACGCCAAAGGTTATGAGGTGACGACCGGGATCGGACCCGACCTGATGACCGGCGCCAAGCAGGCGGTCAGTCAGATGGTCGACCTGCTGGCCGGCCGATACAAGCTCGACCCGGTCGACGCCTATATGCTGGTCTCGGTCTGCGGCGATCTCAGGATCAGCGAGATCGTCGACATGCCGAACTGGGTGGTGTCGTTCTACTTCCCGCGCTGCGTGTTTGAATGAGAGGTCGGCGCCCCACCCCCGCCCCGCTGCTTCGCAGCGACCCTCCCCACAAGAGGGAGGGTAAAACGCCAGCGCCCTACCTCCCCCTCGTCGGGAGGTCGGACCAAAGGTCCGGGTGGGGACCGGCGCTCCGACTTGCTCGGGGAAAGCAATGACGCAAAGCGTTCGCGAAGTTCCATCAGCGCTGGCCGGCGAGGCGGTGCTTGAAATCGCCGGCCTCAGCGTCAGCGTGCGCGGCGAGGATGGCGAGCGCGAGGTGGTATCCGGCCTGTCGCTGTCTCTCAAACGCGGCGAGACGCTGTGCATCGCCGGCGAGTCCGGCTCCGGCAAGTCGATGACCGCGCTGGCAATCATGCAATTGCTGCCGCAGCCGGCCGGCCGCATCGCCGCCGGCGCGATCCGGCTTCGCGACAAGGATGGCAGCGCCGTCGAGCTGACGGTGCTCGACGAGCGGCGCATGCGCGACATTCGCGGCGACCGCATCGCCATGATCTTCCAGGAGCCGATGACCTCGCTCAATCCGGTGCTGTCGATCGGCCGGCAGCTCGCCGAGTCGATCGAGGCGCATATCGGTGTATCCCACACGGAGGCCAAGCTGCGCGCGGTCGCGGCGCTGAAGGCGGTGCGCATCTCCGAGGCCGAAAGCCGGCTGGAACAATTTCCGCACGAGCTGTCCGGCGGCATGCGCCAGCGGGTGATGATCGCGATGGCGCTGGCGCTCGAACCCGCCGTGCTGATCGCCGACGAGCCGACGACGGCGCTCGACGTGACCGTGCAGGGCGAGGTGCTGGAACTGCTGCGCGACCTGCAGCGCCAGCACGGCACCAGTGTGATCCTGATCACCCACGACATGGGCGTCGTCGCCGAAATGGCCGATCGGGTGATCGTCATGCGCAACGGCCGCATGGTCGAAGAGGGGACGACATCGGCTATTTTTGCCAGGCCGCAAGCCGCGTATACGCGCGAGCTCCTTGCCGCCGTTCCGCGCATCGGCTCCGGCGCGCGCCGCCGGGCTTCCGGCGAGTCCGACGTGGCGGCAATGCAAGACAAGGTGGCGGTCGTGAAAGACCTGCATGTCCGCTTCGACCTGCGTGGCGGCTTCTTCGGCCGCGTCAACCGAAGGGTGCATGCCGTCGAAGGCATCAGCTTCTCGATCGCGCCGAACGAGACGCTGGCGCTGGTCGGCGAGTCCGGCTGCGGCAAGTCGACCACCGCCAAGGCGCTGGCCGGCCTCGTTCCTTATAGCGGCGGCGTGACGATCGGCGGACGCGAATTGTCCCGCCTCGCGCGCGACGAGCGCAAGGCGGTGCGGCGCGACGTGCAGATGGTCTTTCAGGATCCTTATGCCTCGCTCGATCCGCGCATGCGCGTCGGCGAGCTGGTGGCGGAGCCGCTGCTGATCCACGGCATCGGCTCGAAGGAAGAACGGCGCCAACGCGTGGCAGCGCTGTTCGAGCGGGTCGGTCTGTCGTCTGAGCAGATGGAACTTTATCCGCATGAATTCTCGGGCGGCCAGCGCCAACGCATCTGCATCGCGCGGGCGCTGGCGCTGAGGCCGAAGCTGATCATCGCCGACGAGAGCGTTTCGGCTCTCGACGTTTCGGTGCAAGCGCGCGTGCTCGATCTCTTGAAGGAGCTGCAGCGCGAATTCGGCGTCGCCTATCTGTTCATCTCGCACGACATGGCGGTGGTCGAAAACGTCTCGGATCGTGTCGCCGTCATGTATCTCGGCCAGATCGTCGAGATCGGCAGTCGCGACCAGGTGTTCTCCAATCCGCGCCATCCCTATACGCGGCGGCTGATCGAGGCCGTTCCTGTTCCCGATCCGTCATTGCGCCGGACACGCTTTGCCCGTCTCGACCGCGAAATTCCAAGCGCGACGCGGCGGATCGGGGAGAGCGTGCCGAAACTGGTGCTCAAGGATTTCGGCGGCGGACATTTCGCCGCCGTCGGAGATTGATCAGGGCCACGGCCTGCCGCATTCAGCCTGGCATTCGATTGGCTTTCGGGAGCGGCGATCTGTCCGTTTCGGGATGTGCGCGAATGATGGTAGAGCCTGAAGCCGCCACTCACCCATTTCGGATTCTCAATGTCGGTCCTCACACGCCGCAAACTCCTGCAGGGCGCCGCGGCGGCCGGCGCGGCCGGCATCGGCCTCTCGACCGCCGGCAAGTTCGCCGGTTGGGCGGCGGCGAAACCCGAACCGCTGATCTTGAAGACTGCAGGCATTGCAGCGCAGTTGATGGCCGGCGCGCCAACGAAGAATGTCCTGACCTATGGCGAGGCCGGCTCGCCGCCGGTCATCAGGATGAAGAAAGGCAAGCCATTCGCTGCGCGGCTCGTCAACGGCATCGACGACCCGACGACCATCCATTGGCATGGCATCCGCGTTCCCAACAAGATGGACGGCGTGCCGTTCATGATCCAGCCCTATGTGTATCGGGGCGATCATTTCGACTACGCCTTCGCGCCGCCAGACGCCGGCACCTTCTGGTATCACCCGCATTGCAACACGCTGGAACAGATGGGCCATGGGCTGACCGGCGTCATCGTGGTGGAAAACCCGAACGATCCTGCCTTCGATGCCGAAGTGGCGCTCAATCTGCGCGACTGGCGCCTCGGCGATGACGGCCAGTTCATCGCGCAGTTCCGGCCGCGCGATGCGGCGCGTAGCGGCACCTATGGCACGGTGCGCACGGCCAACTGGCTCGACCAGCCGCAATATGACGCGCCGGCCGGCGGGCTGGTGCGGCTGCGGGCCGCCATCACCGACGTCACGCGCATCTATGGCTTCCGCGTCGACGGCGCCGAGGCCGCCGTCATCGCGCTCGACGGCAATCCGGTGCCGCAGCGCTTTGCGCCCGACGCCCTGCAGCTCGGGCCCGGACAACGGCTGGAGCTTGCCATCCGCATGCCCGACGACGAAGGCGCGATCGTCAGCCTGCGGGATGTCAGGGGCACGAAGCCAAAGGTTCTGGCGACACTGCGTGCGGTCGGCCAATCGCTCAAGCGCGATCTTCGCGATCTCGGCCCGCTCGAGCCCAATCCGGTGGCGGAGGTGGACGTCGCCGCCGCGAGGCGCATTCCGCTGGCGCTGAGCGCCACGGCCGAAAATGTCGCGGCCGACAGCATCTGTGGGTCGCTCGGCTATAGTTTCTGGGCGATCAACAAAGTGCCGTGGCCGGGCGACACGCCGGACCCGACCGCGCCGCTGGCCGAGCTGAAACTCGGCCAAAGCTACATCATCGACATGGAAAACCTGACGCCGCACGCGCACCCTATCCACCTGCACGGCATGAGCTTCAAGGTGCTGTCGTCCTCGACGCGCGCGGTCCAGCCGCTTATCTCCGACACCTATCTGATCCAGCCCGACGAGAAGGTGCAACTGGGCTTCGTCGCCGACAACCCCGGCGACTGGCTGCTCCACTGCCACATCATCGAGCACCAGAAGACGGGCATGACGAGCTATTTGCGGGTGGCGTGAGCACGTAGAGCGGTAGGCGCCCTCGCCTTCGACCGGAATTCGCGGACCTCGACGGGTTGACGCCCTTGCCCGCTTGCCTAGGTAGGCAAGAGGCGCTGGGGCGGCACGCAACTCCGACCGACGGCATGACATCTTTGCGCATTCGAAAACTTGCCCTTGTTGCGGCAGGCATCTCTATCCTGTCGTCCTGCGTCATCCCCGACGATACGTCGCGGGTCGCGAAAGAGGATGCCACCACGGCGGCCGCCCGCAGGGAAATGGTCGGCCTCAGCGAGGCCGATGTCCGCATGTGCGCCGGCTTTCCGACCGCGACCGCCGATGTGGGACCGTCCGGCCAGATCTGGACCTATCAGCGCAGCGTGCAGCGCGGCAATCTCAACATCGCGGTGCCGACCATGGCCCTGGGCGCTATCCCCACGGTTGGAGGGTCCGTCAACGTCGCGCCCGGCGGCTATTGCAACACGCAGATTCGCATGCTCGGCGGCCGTGTCGCGGAAGTGACCTATGCCGGCGACAACAATTTGCCCAACAGCATCGATGCGCTCTGCGTCAGCACGGTGGACGCCTGCGTGGCCTATGCGCGACAGCGCAATCGCAAAGCGACGGCGGTCTCCAGATGATCGGGCAATACCGGCCACGCGGAGCCTCCAATTCGCACTTGTCCTGGAAGTGCCTTAGCGTCCGCCGGGATGAATGGCGCCGGGCTCTTTTTCGGAGGCGCCGGGTGAAACTTGCCGGCCCATGTTTGTGCGGGTTTCGGGCGGCGAGGCGTCCATCAAGTTCCTGACCTTGGCGTTGTTGTGCGCATGGATGATGGCTCGGCCGAGATGGAGCAGGATTCCCACCACTGACATTGGTATTTCTCCCTTGAGATGGCGGATATGTCGGCGGCGGGACGCCCAACCCAATGCGCCCCGTCTGTTTCGTGGGAATGACGCGGAAGATGGCTTCTCGTTGCCAATTCGTGACCTGGAAACAGAGCAGGCCGGCGTCCAGGACGCAGGATGCAAGTGGAAACATGATCTGACGCCCATATGTGCGGCGGGAAAGAAAAGTGATGCTGGTCGCCGCAAATCGTCCCGAATCCGAAGGTCTTTCGGCCGCCCAATTCGAGACGATGGAGAGGTCGATGAAATTGTCCGTCCTTACTCTTGCCGGCACCATGCTGGCGCTGGCGCCCGCGGTTCAGGCGGCGCCGATGATCGGTATCCCGGCTGGAGACGGCCTCGTGCAGCAGGCGCATGTGACATGCGCGTACCTGACCGAAGACGGCTATTGCGTGCGCCCGCACAAGAAGCACAAGCATTGGAAGCGCGAGCGGCACTACCGGCCGATCTATCGCACCTACGAGCCGCAGCCGTCGGACGAGTATTACTGGCGCTACGAGCGCCAGCGGCCGATTGTCCGCGTCATCCCCGGCTATCCGCGGCAGGATGAAGACAATTGGGACGATTGGGATGACTGAGCGAATGGCGGGCCCAGAGCCCGCCCCTGCTTTCGGCTGGTGGAGCTGAGGGGGATCGAACCCCTGACCTCATCATTGCGAACGATGCGCTCTCCCAGCTGAGCTACAGCCCCGTTCCAGCGGATCGGCTTGTATCGGTCGCGGCGGTTTGATGTCAAGGCGAAACGGTGCCCGGCATCGAGCGCCGAAACGGCCGGGCCTTGCCGGTTCCGCGCGCAATGGCTACATGTCGGCGACAATTTGGAGACCGGCATGATCGCCCTTATTCAAACCATCGTCATGGCGCTTGATATCTACTGGTGGATCATCATCGCCTCGGCGATCTTTTCCTGGCTCTATGCCTTCAACGTCGTCAACTCGCGCAACCAGTTTGTCGGCACCGTCGGCAATATGCTTTACCGTCTGACCGAGCCGGCGCTGCGGCCGATCCGTCGCTACATGCCCGATCTTGGCGGCATCGACATCTCGCCGATCATTCTTCTTTTGATCATCTTCTTCATCCGCCAGTTTTTGATCACCACCGTCTTCTCCTGGGTCGCTTAAGGCCGATCCATGGACTCGCCGTTCCGTCCGCGCGACGACGGCATCGACCTTTTCGTGCGGCTGACGCCGAAGGCGGCGGTGGATCGGATCGAAGGCATTGAGACGGCCGCCGACGGGCGCAGCCATCTCAAGGCGCGTGTGCGCGCGGTGCCGGAGAACGGCGCCGCCAATACGGCGCTGGAGCGGATGGTGGCGAAGGCGCTTGGCGTGCCGGGATCGGCGGTTTCGGTGGTGGCCGGAGGCACGTCCCGGCTGAAGACGCTGCGGATCTGGGGTGATGCGGCTGAGCTGGCGAAGCGCGTCGAGGCGCTTTCCGGGTAATCCAAACTTGAGAGGCGAGGCGGGCCAGCGCCCGCCTCTGTCCTGCCGGACATTCCCCCCCGCTTGGGTTCCTACTCGGGGGAGATCGGCAGTTCAGCGCCGGCGCTTCAGTCTCCCAGCGGCAGCTTCGGATCGTCGACCTTCAGCGTGTTCACGCTCTGCTTGATGCGGCGCAGGTTCTCCAGCACCTTCGGCCCGCGCGATTCCGCCACCGTGGTGGCGATCATGTCGAGAATGGCAAGCAGCGCGTAGCGCGACGAGGTCGGCTTGTAGATATTGCCGTCCTCGAAAGACTGCAGCTGGATGACCGTGTCGGCGACCTTGGCCAAAGCCGAATCGGGCGCGGTGATGGCGACGGTGGCTGCGCCATATTGCTGCGCGACCTCGACCGCCTCGATGACCGAGCGGGCATAGCCCGAGACCGAGAAGGCGACCAGCGTCGTCTCCGGTGTCGCGACCGCCGCATACATGCGCTGTAACTGGCCGTCGACCTGGGCGAGCGCCGAGAGGCCCAGCCGGAACAGCCGATTTTGCATCTCCGTCGCCATCATCGAGGAGATGCCGCCGGAGCCGATGCACAGCACATTGCCGGAACCGGCGATGCGGGCGCCGACAGCCATCAGCGTCGTCATGTCGAGATTTTCGCTGGCGCGCTGGATGGCGGCGACCGCTGCCTCGGTAATGGCGGAAGCGATGCGCTGCTCGCGCGCGTCGCGGCTGAGCGGTTCCGGCGACAGGTACTGACCGCCGATGGCGATCGCCTGCGCCAAATAGAATTTGAAATCGCGCAGGCCCTCGCAGCCGAGATTGCGGCAGAAGCGGGTGACGGTCGGCTCGCTGACGCCGACACGCGCGGCAATCTCCGAAATCGCTGCCTTGGAGGCGAAATCGAGATCGGAAAGCACCAAGCCGGCCAGCCGGCGGTCCGATTTGGTGCCGTCCTGCGACATCAGTTGCAGGCGGGTGATAATGTCGGCCGGGGTCTTCATCCTTTCATCTCACAGCGGCAGGCCCGTCGCCTTGTCGAAGAGATGGATGTTGCGCGGGTCGACGCTCACCGGCAGCCGGTCACCCGGCTTCACCTGCAGCCGGTCGCGGAACACGGCGCGCACCGTGTCGTCGCCGATCGAGCCATAGACATGGGTCTCTGAGCCGGTCGGCTCGACCACGTCGACGTCGATGGCGATGGCATCGTCACGCGCGCCGATGATGAAATGCTCGGGGCGGATGCCCGCCTCGACCGTGTCGCCGCCGGACGCTGTTTTGCCGGCAAGCGCCAGCCGGCCGCCGCCTTTGGTCTCGAACCAGGACTTGGCGTCGGCGGTCTTCAGCGCGCCGGAAACAAAACTCATCGACGGCGAGCCGATGAAGCCGGCGACGAACTTGTTGGCCGGCCGGTCGTAGAGTTCGAGCGGCTGTCCGACCTGTTGGATGCGGCCACGATCCATCACGACGATGCGGTCGGCCATGGTCATGGCCTCGATCTGGTCGTGGGTGACGTAGACGATGGTCGATTTCAGCCGCTGGTGCAGCGCCTTGATCTCGGTGCGCATCTGCACGCGCAACTGCGCGTCGAGATTGGAGAGCGGCTCATCGAACAGAAAGACGGAGGGCTCACGCACGATGGCGCGGCCCATGGCGACGCGCTGACGCTGGCCGCCGGACAACTGCCTGGGATAGCGGTCGAGATAGGAGAAGAGGTTGAGCACGCCGGACGCTTTCTTCACCTTGTCGTCGATCGCGGCACGCGTCTCGCCGCGGATCTTCGGGCCGAAGCCGATATTGTCGGCGGCCCTCAGATGCGGGAACAGGGCATAGGACTGGAAGACCATGGCGATGTTGCGCTTCTGCGGCGGCAGGTCGTTGGCACGGGTGCCGCCGATCACGAGATCACCGGAGGAGATCGTCTCCAGCCCGGCCAGCATGCGCAGGAGCGTGGACTTACCGCAGCCGGACGGACCAACCAGCACGACGAACTCGCCGCTCTTGATCTCGAGGTTGATGTCCTCGAGGATTTTATGCTGGCCGAAGGATTTCGACAGGTTGCGAAACTGGACATCGGTCATGGTCACGCTCCCAAAATGTCATCGATGAAAGGCAGGTAGCCGGCTGTCAGTCCGGCGTCCACCGGCACCACGGCGCCCGTTATGCCGGATGCGCGGTCGGAAGCAAGGAAAGCCACGGCCTCGGCCACTTCCGACGCATTCACGATGCGGCCGAGCGGATAGAGCCGCTTCAGCCGGCCGAGGATCTCGGGATCCTTAGCCAGGCGATGATCCCAGGCGGCGGTGCGGATCGAGCCAGGGCAGACGACGTTGGCGCGCACGCCGCTGCGGCCAAGTTCGACGGCGATCGACTTGGCGTAAGCGTTGATGCCGGCTTTGGCGGCGGCATAGGCCGGATTGCCGAAATGCGCGATGGCGTTGACCGAGGAGATGAAGACGACGCTGCCCGAGCCGCGCACGGCCATCCCCTTGACCAGCGGATCGGCGAAACTCATCACGCCGGCGAGGTTGAGGTCGAGCTCCTGTTCTATTCTGTCCGGCGTCAACGCTTTCAGCGTCTCGGCGCGCGTCCAGCCGGCATTGTTGACAAGGATATCCGGCACGCCGTCTTTGTCGAGCAGGCTTGAGATCGCCGCTTCGATCGAGGTGCGGTCGAGCAGGTTGAAAACGTGGCACGAGGCGATGTACGGGCTGGTCAGCGCCTCGGCCGACTGGTCGCAGCCGACGATGCGGCCGCCGCGCTCGGCCATCAGCGCCACGATCGCCGAGCCAAGACCGCCGCCGGCGCCGGTGACGACAATTGTCTTGCCCTCGAAATCGCCCTGCGACACCACGATCAGTGCTCCTCGCCTCTTCAGACAGGGAGAGAACGCTACTCAAGGAAATGTAATTAAGCAACATGATAAACTGCTTGCTTCCCCGAAAACCATCGATAATGTAGGAAAGTAACATAAATCCTGTGCCCACCGGGCCAGGCGCGAATGCGCATCATGGGAGGAGATCAGATGAGCCTTGCGAAATGGACTGTCGGCCTGTTGGCCGGAATGAGCATGCTGGCGCTTGCCGCGCCGGCCGATGCGGGCGAGGTGCGCGTCACCGTCGCCGAATACAGCGCCAAGACCGGCCCCTATTTCGAAGAGGTGAAGAAGGAGTTCGAGGCGGCCAATCCCGGCATCACCATCAAATATGAAGTGGTGCCGTGGGACGTGCTCCTGCAGAAGCTGACCACCGACATCACTGCCGGCACCAATGCCGATCTGTCGATCATCGGCACGCGCTGGCTGATCGACTTCGTGCAGCAAGACGTCGCCGAGCCGCTCGACAGCTACATCAAGCCCGAGTTCAAGGACCGCTTCATAGATACCTTCCTGCAGCCCTCGATCATGAACGGCCATACCTATGGCCTGCCGATCGCCGCCTCGGCGCGTGCCATGTATTACAACAAGGAGCTGTTCGAGAAGGCCGGCATAGCCAAGCCGCCGGCAACCTGGACCGAGTTGCAGGAGGACGCGCGCAAGATCAAGGCGGTCGGCGCCTTCGGCTACGGCCTGCAAGGCAAGGAGATCGAGACGGACGTCTATTACTACTACGCGATGTGGTCATTCGGCACGGAGATCCTCAACAAGGACGGCACGTCGGGCCTGAGCACGCCGGGGGCGCTTGAGGCGGCCAAGCTTTACAAGTCGATGATCGACGAGGGCCTGACCGAGCCCGGCGTGACCTCCAACAACCGCGAGGACGTGCAGAACCTGTTCAAGCAGGGCAAGGTCGGCATGATGATCACCGCGCCATTCCTCTCCAACCAGATCAAGGAAGAGGCACCCAGCCTGAAATACGGCGTCGCCGCCATTCCGGCCGGGCCGACCGGCGCGCGCGGCACCTATGGCGTCACCGATTCCATAATCATGTTCAAGAACTCCAAGAACAAGGACGAGGCCTGGAAACTGCTCGACTTCCTGTTCACCAAGGAGCAGCGCGCCAAGTTCACGCAAGGCGAAGGCTTCCTGCCCGTGAACAAGGAAGAGGCGAAGATGGAGTATTACGTCAACAACGCCGACCTCGCCGCCTTCACCGCGCTGTTGCCCGACGCTCGCTTCGCGCCGGTCATCCCGGGCTGGGAAGAAATCGCCCAGATCACTTCCGACGCCATGCAGAAGATCTATCTCGGCAGCGCCGAGCCGGAGGCCGCTTTGAAGGAGGCGGCAGACAAGGCCAACGGCGTGCTGAAGAAATAGGGCGTATCTCCCTGCGCCCGTGGCGCGCCCCACCCGTCGGGGCGCGCCACATCTGTCCGGTGTGGCAATCCCAGGAGAACGGGCGCGGTTTAAGAACGACCGGGCAATCGGTTCAGACAAGGACAATCATCGATGTCGGCGCAAACGCCGGCGAGGAATGCAAATCCTGACGCAATTGCCCAGGAAGAACGACAGCCAAGCCGGCAGGCCAGCGAAATTCGAATGGGGACGTGCCTTGAGCACCAATGCCACTGCCATCTACCCGCAACGCGGTGCAAGCCAGCCGATGCAAAGCCGTATCGTGCCCTATCTGCTGACGCTTCCCAGCCTTTTGCTGGCGGCGGTGGTGATCTTCTGGCCCGTCTGGGATCTCGTGCAGATCTCGACGCATGACGTGAATCGCTTTGGCCAGCTGCGCGACTTCAGCGGCCTGGCCAATTTCCGGGCGCTTGCTGCCGATCCCGATTTTGTCGCCGCCCTGTGGCGCACCGGCCTATGGACCGTGCTGGTGGTCGGCGGGGCGCTGCTCTTGTCGATCCCGGTGGCGATCATCCTCAATACCGACTTCTACGGCCGTGGGCTGGCCCGCGTCATCATCATGCTGCCCTGGGCGGTGTCACTGACCATGACGGCGGTGGTATGGCGCTGGGCGCTCAACGGCGAAAGCGGCATGCTGAACTCGGGGCTGATGAAGCTCGGCCTGATCAGCCAGAACATCCAGTGGCTGGCGAGCGCCGAGACCGCCTTCCCGATGCAGGTGCTGATCGGCATACTGGTGACGGTGCCGTTCACTACCACGATCTTCCTCGGCGGCCTGTCGTCGATCCCCGACGATCTCTACGAAGCCGCGGCGCTGGAGGGCGCGACCCCCTTACAGCAGTTCCGCGAGATCACCTTTCCGCTCCTAAAACCGTTCGTCAACATCGCGATCGTGCTCAACACGATCTACGTCTTCAACTCCTTCCCGATCATCTGGGTGATGACTCAAGGGGGACCGGCGAACTCCACCGACATATTGGTCACCCATCTCTACAAGCTCGCCTTCCGCATCGGCAAGCTGGGCGAGGCTTCGGCGGTGTCGCTGGTGATGTTCGTCATCCTGCTCATCTTCACCATGATCTATGTGCGGCTCGCCATGCGGGAGCAACGCGCATGAGAAACGGCAAGCTGAAACGCTCGATCATCGCCTGGCTGCTGCTTGCGCCATTGATCGTGGTGACGATCTTCCCCTTCGCGGTGATGTTCCTCACCGCGGTCAAGCCGCGGACCGAAGTGCTGACGCCAACATGGTGGCCGAGCGAATTCCGCTGGTCGAATTTCGCCGATATGTGGGTGGCGACCGGCTTCGGCCAGGCGCTTCTCAACTCGCTCTATGTCTCGGCGCTGGCGACGATCGGCGCCATCCTGATCTCGGTGCCGGCGGCATATGCCATGTCGCGCTTCCGCTTTGCCGGTTATGGCGCCTTCCGCCAGTTCCTGCTGATCTCGCAGATGATCTCGCCGATCGTGCTGGTGCTTGGCCTGTTCAGGCTGATGGCCGCCTGGGGGCTGGTCGAGAGCACGACGGCACTCGGCTTCATCTACATGGCCTTCAACGTCGCCTTCACCGTCTGGATGCTGCAGAGCTATTTCGACACCATTCCGCGCGACCTCGAAGAGGCCGCCTGGATGGAAGGCGCCGGCCGCTGGCTGACGCTGCGCAAAGTGTTCCTGCCGCTTTGCCTGCCGGCAATCGCTGTGACGGCGATCTTCACCTTCATCAACGCCTGGAACGAGTTCGTCGTGGCGCTCACCATGCTGCGCAGCCAGGAAAGCTACACGCTGCCGATCCAGGTTTTCTCGCTGGTCGCCGGCCGCTACACGATCGAATGGCACCATGTCATGGCGGCCACGCTGCTGGCAACGCTGCCGGTGGCGATCCTCTTCATCTGGCTGCAGCGCTACCTGGTGCGCGGGCTGGCATTAGGAGCGGTGAAATAGCAATCCCGGCAATTCCAGGAAAACCGTGCAGCGGTTTTCCGTCCGGAATTGCCAAAAACAAATAGTCCACGGAGTTTTGATGCGCATCTTCACCGCCTCCCTGGCGACGGAAACCAACACCTTCTCGCCGGTGCCGACCGACCGGGCCTCGTTCGAGATGGCCTTCTATGCCGGCCCGGGAAAACATCCGGAGACGCCGACGCTGTGCTCCTCGCCGATCGTGGCGCTGCGCCGGCGTGCGGCCAGCGAAGGCCTGACCGTCATCGAAGGCACCGCCACCTGGGCGGAGCCCGGCGGGCTGGTGCAGCGGCAGACTTTTGAGGCGCTGCGCGACGAGATCCTCGACCAGCTCAATGCCGCCCTGCCGGTCGATGCGGTGATCCTCGGCCTGCACGGCGCGATGGTGGCGCAGGGTTATGACGACTGCGAGGGCGACCTGCTGGAGCGTGTGCGCGCAATCGTCGGGCCGAAGGTGGTGATCGCCTCGGAATTCGATCCGCACAGCCATCTGACGCCCAAGCGCGTCGCGGCCTCCGACATCATGGCCTATTTCCTCGAATTCCCGCACACCGATTTCTACGAGCGCGGCGAGCATGTGATCGAGCTCGGCCTTGCCGCGGCGCGGGGCGAAATCAAGCCGGTGATCTCGACCTTCGACTGCCGCATGATCCAGGTGCTGCCGACCAGCCGCGAGCCGATGCGCTCGTTCATCGACAAGATCAAAGCGCTGCACGGCAAGGACGGCGTGCTGTCGGTCTCGGTCATCCACGGTTTCATGGCCGCCGACGTGCCGGAGATGGGCACGCGCATCCTCGTAATCACCGACAACGACAAGGAAAAAGGCGACCAACTCGCCGAGGTGCTGGGACGCGAGCTCTATGCGCTGCGCGAAAAGACGGCGATGACGATGCTCTCCGCCTCCGCCGGCATCGAGCGGGCGCTTGCCGTGCGTGCGGCACAGAAGGACAAGCCGGTGGTGATCGCCGATATCTGGGACAATCCGGGCGGCGGCGTGCCGGGCGACGGCACCATCGTGCTTTCCGAATTGCTGGCGCGCGGGATCGACAGTGTCGGCGTCGCCACGATCTGGGATCCGATCGCGGTGACCTTCTGCCAGGCAGCCGGCGAGGGCGCCGTCATCGACCTGCGCTTCGGCGGTAAGGCCGGGCCTCAGGCCGGCGAGCCGATCGACGCGCGCGTCACGGTGCTCAAGGCCGTCAGCGAGAGCTGGCAAAGCTTCGGGCCGAGCCGGGTGACGCTTGGGCCGGCTGCGGTGGTTCGCATCGAGGGCACCGAGGTCGACGTCATCCTCAACACCAACCGCACGCAGACCTTCGAGCCGGACATCTTTTCCAATATCGGCGTCGATCCGATCTCGAAGGACATGCTGCTGATCAAGTCGACCAATCATTTCTACGCCGGCTTCGCGCCGATCGCCGCCGAGGTCATCTATGTCGCGGCGCCGAGTTCTTATCCCAGCAATCCGGCGGTGACGAATTACAGGAAGCTGAAGAGACCGATATGGCCGAGGGTGAAGGATCCGTGGCGCCGATGATCTCCCCCCTTGAGGGGGAGATGCCCGGCAGGGCAGAGGGGGGCGCCTCGCGTGAAGCGCCGACCTTTTTGCCTTCTGGAGGCGTCGCTGCGGTCGAGGTGACCCCGTCTGTCGCCTTCGGCGACATCTCCCCCTCAAGGGGGGAGATTTGCTGGCGCTACACCAACCCTCTTTTCACCATCATCGCCTCGGGCGAAGGCATTTTCCCACGGAAGGCCGTGTAAAGCTCTTCCGGGTCCTTGGAGCCGCCGGCGGCGTAGATGTTCTTCCTCAGCCGCTCGGCCAGTTCCGGGTTGAAGGGATCGCCTGTTTCCTCGAAGGCGGAAAAGGCGTCGGCGTCCAGCACCTCCGACCACATGTAGGAATAGTAGCCGGCTGAATAGCCCTCGCCGGCGAAGATATGACCGAAATGCGGGGTGCGATGACGCATGGCGATGGTGTCGGGCATATGCAGCTTTTCCAGCGTTTCAGCCTCGAACGGAAGCGGCTCGGCCGGCGCGTCCGGCCTTGCGTGATAAGCCATGTCGATCAGCGCCGAGGCGGTGAACTCGACCGTGGCGAAGCCGGCGCCGAAGGTGCGGGCGGCGAGCATCTTGTCGAGCAGGTCCTTCGGCATCGGCTTGCCGGTCTTGACGTGCAGCGCATGCTTTTCCAGCACCGCCGGCACCGTCAGCCAATGCTCATAGAGCTGCGAGGGCAGTTCGACGAAGTCGCGGCTGACCGAGGTGCCGGAGACCGACGGCCAGGTGACGTCGGTCAGCATGCCATGTAGCGCATGGCCGAATTCGTGAAACAGGGTCTTTGCTTCGTCGACGGAGAGAAGGGCCTGCTCGCCGGCGGGCGGCTTGGCGAAGTTCATGATGTTGTAGATGACGGGCTTCGCGCCTTTCCCAAGTTTGTAGCCGGATTTCAGCGCGCTCATCCAGGCGCCGGAGCGTTTCGAGGGTCGCGCGAAGTAATCCGCCAGAAACAGGCCGCGCTCGCTGCCGTCCGCGTTCTTGACCACGAAGACGCGCGCGTCGGGATGCCAGGCGGCAATGCCCTTCTTCTCTTCGAAGCTGATGCCGAACAGCTTGGTCGCGACGTCGAAGCAGGCGTCGATGACGCGCTCGAGCTGCAGGTAGGGCTTCAGCTCGGCCTCGTCGAAGGCGAATTTCTCGGCGCGCAGCTTCTCCTGGTAGAAGCGCCAGTCCCATGCCGCGAATTTTTCGTTGCTGCCGGCTTCGGTGGCCAGCCGCTCCAGCTGCTTCTGATCGGCGGCCGCCTTTTCCAGCGCCTTTTCCCAGACCGGATCGAGCAGGTTGTGCACCGCCTTCGGCGTCTTCGCCATCGTGTCGTCGAGCTTAAGCGCCGCGAAAGACTCATAGCCGAGCAGCCTCGCCTTCTCGGCGCGCAGCTTCAGCATGTCGCGCACCACATCGGTGTTGTCGCTGGCGCCGCCATTCTGGCCGCGCATGATGAAGGCGCGGAAGGCGATCTCGCGCAGGTCGCGGCGCTCCGAGAAGGTCGAGAACGGCTCGTAGATCGAGCGCGACAGCGTCACCGCATAGCGACCTTTCTGGCCACGCATCTCGGCCGCCTCGGCCATCGAGCTCTTCAAGAAATCCGGCAGGCCGACGAGATCAGCCTCGTCGAGGAACAGCGCCCAGTCGCGTTCGTCGGCCAGCACATTCTGGCCGAATTTGGTGCCGTGCGAGGAGAGTTCCTCGTTGATTGCCGCCAGCCGCTTCTTGCCGTCCGCATCGAGCTTCGCACCGGAGCGGACGAAGCCTTTCCAGGTCTTTTCCAGCACACGCAACGTCTCGGGATCGAGGCTCAGCCTGTCGCGGCGCTGGTAGAGGTCGTCGATGCGGGCAAACAGCTTCTCGTTCATCGAGATCGCGGAGAAGTGCCGCGACATCTTGGGCGAAATCTCGCGCTCCAGCTGCTGGATGGTGTCGTTGGTGTGGGCGCCGGCACGACACCAGAAGATCGACGAGACATGGTCGAGCGGCTCGCCGGCGAGCTCAAGTGCAGCCAGCGTGTTTTCGATCGTTGCCGCCTCGCTGTTGCCGGCGATCGCGTCGATCTCAGCCTGGTGCGCTGCCAGCGCCGCGTCGAAGACCGGCCCGAAATCATTGTCGCCGATGCGGGTGAAATCGGGCAGGCCGAGCGGGCCTTGCCAAAGCGTCAGCGGATGGGCGGCGAGGTCGACGGTCTTTGACATGGGCAAATCCATAGGCGCTTTTGGTGGGGCTGAATGCAGGCGGGTTATCCCGATGTAGGGCGGTGCTCGGCACCGCGCAACAACAGGATCAGTAGGCGCTGCAGTCCTGCGCGACCGCCGTCTGGGTGCTGGCGGTGATGCGGCCGCCGACGACGGTGAAGGTCTCGCGCATCAGCGTGTCGTTCTCGGGGAAATCGTAGCAGGCGAGCACCGTGGTCTCGCCCTTTTCGCTCTTCTCGATGCGATGGCGAATGGCGGCGCCGGCAACCGCGCCTTGCCATTCGTCGATCGACGCGAGGAATTCCTGCTTGTCCTGGACGACGCCGACATCGTCGAGCTTCATGTGCACCTCTTCAGAAAGCAATTCGGACAGTTCGGTGCGGTCGGCGACCAGGAGTGCCGAATACCAACGATCGATGACGGCGCTGTCATCGGCGCTGGCGCTGATCGTCGCGGACAGCAGCAGCGCTGCCGCAAGGAGAAACCTACACCAGATCCGCTCCATCAGCCCTCCATCAAAGCTCCGGCCGCTCGAAATCGCCGGTCTCCTTGTTCATCACCCAGAGCTCGCCGGTCGAGATGTCGAACCAGGCGCCGTGCAGGGTAAGCTTGCCCTTGCCCTCGAGGATCGAAACGCAAGGGAATGTCCTGAGATTGGCGATCGAATAGCGGATCGAGATGCGCTCCAGCGCCGTCTGCCGCTCGGTCGCCGTCATGAAGGTGCTGGACGAGACGGTCTCGGCAGCCGGCGCGATCAGGCTCATCCATTTGCCGATGAAATCGCCAGGCGACAGCGGCGCAAAATTGGTATCGAGCGCGGCGCGGATGCCGCCGCAGCGGCCATGGCCCATCACCACGATGTTCTTCACCTTCAGGCTCTGCACGGCGAACTCGAGCGCAGCAGAGGTCGAGTGGAACTCGCCGTCCGGCTCATAGGGCGGCACGAGATTGCCGACATTGCGCAGCACGAAGAGCTCGCCCGGCCCGGCATCGAAGATCGCTTCGGGGGCCGAGCGGGAATCGCAGCAGGCGACGATCATGGTCTCGGGCGCCTGGCCCTCGCGCGCCAGCGAGCGGTAGCGGTCGCTTTCGGCGGGATAGCGGCCGCTCATGAAGTTGCGATAGCCGGTCAGCAGATGTTCGGGGAGATGGGGCATGGGCGCCTTTCCGGGTTTGGGGCGGCAGCTCGTTGCGATCGAAAAAGCCTCTAGCGGCAAAAGCCGGTCGCGGGCAATGCCGAATTGCGGATGGCGGCGTCGCAAACGCATGCCGGCCGCTCCGACCGGTCATGCCCAGATGGCGACCTGAATGCCGAAGCGGTCGGTCAGCGGCGGATCGGGCGAGGGCCGCGCCTCGCCGCTGGCGATGCGGCCGGCGATCAACATCATGGCGGCCGCGTCGAGGAAGTCGTCGCTGGCGGCACCCTTCGGCGGCGCCTGGTCGAGGAAGGTCTTGTCGTAGCCTTGCCGGCAAAGCAGCGCCTTGCGCTCCTCCATGCCGGCCGGGTTGATAGTGCCCTTGATCTTCTTGGGCAGGATCATCGCGGTGCCGCCGTTCAGCCGGCAGAAGGCGACTTCCGGGTGCGATTCGAAGATGCGGCCGCGCAAATCCGGTCGCGCGATCAACAGCTGGTCGATCTCGCGAATCTTCGAAAAAATGCCGAAGGCCTGGATGGAAACGCCGCGCGGCGGATTGGAAGTCGTCATCGCCACCTCGCTCGCCCGCCGGTGCGCGGCATACCAGGCTTCGACCGTGGTGAAGTTGCCGGTATCGGCGTAGAGCGCTGCGCGCGATGGTATGGCAAAGACGCTCGACTGCCGTGCTCCGAGCAGCGGCCGCACCAGCGCCTCCGGCCCGCGACCGCCGCGGCTGGAAAAATCCGGCAGGCCGATCGGCATGTCGACGGCGATCGTGGCTTCGGGCAGGGCGTGTAGCAGAGCCTCGAAAGTCGCGAAGACCGACGCCGATGGCGGCGCGCCAGGCTCGCGATGGACGGCGATCCAGCCGGCCTTGCAGCCGTCGACGCCGGCCAGCACGCCGCCGCCTGGCGTCACGCCCGCTTGTCCCGCCCGGGGTGAAGGAGATGGCGAAGCTGCACCATCGCCATCGGATGCGACAGGCTCTGCGCGTCCGTCTCGAGCTGCAGCTCGTCGCCGCCGCGTTTCGCCGTGCGCGCCAGGATCTCGTAGACGGCGGCCGTGGTCGACTGCAGCGCCTTCGCCGCCGGCTGGCCGGAAAGGATGCGGGCGAGATAGACGGCGGCCGTCAGGTCGCCCAACCCGTTCGGCGGCTTCTCGATCAGGCGGTGCTCGGCAAGCAGCGCCTGTCGGTCGTCGAGGAGGAAGTTACCGGTGCCGCCCGCCATCATCGAGGGTGCCGAGGTGACCAGCATGGTGGAGGGACCGGCGTGCAGGGCGGCCGCCGTCACCGACTTGATGTCGGGCAGCGGCGCGCCGGCCATCCATTCGAGCTCGTAGCGGTTGGGCGTGGCGATGTCGGCTATCGGCATCAGCCTGTCGCGCAGCGCGACGGCCGTCGGCTCCGGCACATAAAGGCCGCCCGAATCGCCCATCACCGGGTCGCAGACATAAAGGGCATCCGGCGTCCTCGCCTTGACGGCCGCAACCAGCGAAGCGACGGCCTCCGCCTGGCCGGCCTCACCGAGATAGCCCGAGAGCACCGCGCTCACCTCGCCCAGCCACGGCGCGCGCTCGAGGTCGGCCATCAGCGCCTTGAACTGATCGAGCGGCGGCACGATGCGGGTGGCGCGGCTGTGGCCTGGGTGCCAGGGCAGGATCACGGTCGGCACCGCCCAAACCGGGAAACCCAGCGTCTCCAGCGCGAAGACCGCGGCGCGGTTGCCGACCGAGCCGCGGGCGACATGGCTGGAGATGACGATGACCGCGCGCGGCGCGTCGGTTTTATCAGCATTCATGAAATTCGGTTCCTAGCCACCCTGCGTGGCGGCATACACCAGCCAGACCAACAGCCCAATGGCGATGATGAGGCCGAGCGTTCGGCCAATGCGGGTGCCCCAAACTTCGATCGGATCGGAGCGGTCGGCATCGGCCGCGGTCACGTGGTCGCGTGCGTCCTTCGCGGTGCGGGCGACGAAGGAAGCGCCGCCCGGCGTCGTTTCGCGCGCCACGCGCTCGAGTATGCGGCGCGATTCATTCTCGTCGTCCCGGCGCTCGGCCATGGCAAATGTCCTTTCCGGCCCGGAGCTTAGCCTGTTCGGTCGCGTATTCACAGGGGCGAGCGGCCAAGATCAGAGCGCTGCCACGACCGGGTCATTTTCTTGCGCACGGATTGTGGTAATGCTTCGCATCACAACTTCTGTCGAGGGGACCAATCATGTTCGCCGAGCGCCTTCTTCTACCCTCCGCTTTCCGCAATTTGCCGGCCTTGCTGATGATGGCCTTCGTGCTGCCGCTGCTTGCCGGCTGCGGCTACAACACCATCCCGACGGCGGAGGAGAATGCCAGGGCAGCCTGGAGCGAGGTGCTCAATCAGTATCAGCGCCGCGCCGACCTGATCCCCAACCTGGTCGAGACGGTGAAGGGCTACGCCTCGCACGAGAAGGACACGCTCGACGCGGTGGTCCAGGCGCGCGCCAAGGCGACGCAGATCACGGTGACGCCGGAGACGCTGAAGGATCCGGAAGCCCTCAAAAGATTCCAGGATGCCCAGGCCGGGCTGACGGGCGCCCTGTCGCGGTTGATCGCGGTCTCGGAAAACTATCCCGACCTCAAGGCCAACCAGAATTTCCTCGCGCTGCAGGCGCAGCTCGAGGGCACCGAGAACCGCATCGCGGTGGCGCGTCGCGACTACATCCAGGCGGTCAGGGAGTACAATCTGACGCTGAGGACCTTCCCGTCGGTGCTGTGGGCGACATTCTGGTTCCGCGGCAATGAGCCGTTTGCGAACTTCACCGTCGAGGAAGACAAGATGCAGGTGCCGAAAGTGGATTTCGGCACGAGCACCAAGCAGGGCGGGTGAGCGGCGCGACTGAAATTTAATCGAGCTTGCAGGCCTTGCGTTCCTTCGCGCCCCCCTCTGTCCTGCCGGACATCTCCCCCGCAAGGGGGGAGATTGGCAGCTCGACCGCTGTGTCTCCGCTTCCAACGTTGGAGAGTGGCGAGGGTGGACGCGATATCCAATCTCCCCCCAAGTGGGGGAGATGTCCGGCAGGACAGAGGGGGGCGCGAAGGAACGCTTACCTCAGCTTCCTTGGCGTTCTTTTCTGCCTCCTCTTCCCCATCGCCGCCCTTGCCGCCGACCTGCCCCCGCTCACCGGCCGTGTGGTCGACAATGCCGGCATTATCGATGCCGGCACGCGCGCGGCGCTGACGCAGAAGCTGGCCGATTTCGAGACAAAAGGCTCCGACCAGATCGTCGTCGCGACAATCTCCAGTCTCGGCGGCGAGGAGATCGAGCCCTACGCCAACCGGCTGTTCCGCTTCTGGAAGCTTGGCCAGGCCAAAGAGAACAATGGTGTTCTTCTCCTGGTTGCGCCGAACGATCGCAAGATGCGCATCGAGGTCGGCTACGGGCTGGAAGGCACGCTGACCGACCTGCACACCAAGCTGATCATCGAAAACGACATGGTGCCGGCCTTCCGCGCCGGGGACTTCTCCGGCGGCATCAGCAAGGCCGTCGACGACATCATCATGGTGCTGGAGGGCAATCCGGAGGAGCTGGAGGCGCGCGGCAAGCGCAACGAGCAGGCGCCGTTCAACTCCGACGACCTGTTCTTCGCCATCTTCATCACCATATGGGCGCTGATCTTCTTCGGCGGCATCGCGCTGACGGTGCTGCCGCCGATCTTCGGCCAGAAGATCGGGCCCGGCCGCTACCGCTGGCTCGGCATGACCTTCAAGCCCAGCCGGCGATCCTCCGGCGGATGGTCGTCCGGTGGCGGAGGCTGGTCGTCGGGCGGTGGAGGCTGGTCCTCCGGTGGCGGCGGTGGCGGGTTTTCCGGCGGCGGCGGTTCGTCGGGCGGCGGCGGCTCCTCTGGAAGCTGGTGAGAAACCATGGCAACGCGACCGATCAGCCCCGAGGACCATGACCGCATCGCCGGTGCCATCCGTGCCGCGGAAGCAAGGACCGACGGCGAGATATACTGCGTCGTGGCGGGGTCCAGCGACGGCTATTTCTTCCCGGCCGCGTTCGCGGCGGCGCTCGCCACGATTGTCGTCAGCCTCGCAGTGGCCTACGGGCTGGAAGCCTTGTGGCTGACCATCCGTTTGCCGCATTTCGTGCTTGCTCAGCTTCTGGCGTTTGGCTGCATGCTCGCGCTCCTCTGGGCGCTGCCCGGCTTGCGCATTCACCTCGTGCCGAAACGGCTGCGCTACCAGGCGGCGCATGCCAATGCGATGAAGCAATTTCTCGCCCGCAACGTCCACCGCACCCAGGCGAGGACGGGCGTGCTGATCTTCGTCTCCATCGCCGAGCGCTATGCCGAGGTCGTTGCCGACAGCGGCATCGATGCTAAGGTCGGCCAGCATGTCTGGGATGGCGTGGTGCGGGACCTGACACAGCACGCGGGCGACGACCGACTCGCCGACGGTTTCGCCAAGGCGATCGAATCGGTCGGCGCGGTACTGGCCGAGCATTTCCCGGTTACCGCCGGCGACACCAATGAATTGGATGACCATCTCGTCGAGATCTGACGGAACTGGCTGAAAATCTGCTCTGCCGGGGCCAGGTGAGGGCTGGTTTTCGGCGCCTCCGATGCCGCCATGCTCGTTTGTGAGAAAGCGCGGGCGCGACAGCGCGGACTCTTTGCAGTCGGGCCAAGCGGGTTTATGATTAACAAATCATGAACACGCTGACGATCGACATCCGGAAAGCCGACCCTCGCGATGCAATGGCTATCGCGGACGTGCACCAGGAGGCATGGCGCGGCGCCTATTCCGGCATCATCCCGCATCGCACGCTGACGGCCATGATCAATCGCCGCGGCCCCGATTGGTGGGCGAACGCAATTCGCAAGGCAGCTACCGTGCTGGTGGTCGAGATCGGGGGCACGATCGCCGGCTATGCCACGATCGGCAGGAACCGCGCCCGCGAGCTCAGGCAGCAAGGCGAGATCTACGAGCTTTACCTGCGTCCGGAATATCAGGGCATCGGCCTCGGCAGCAGGCTGTTCAAGGCGGCGCGGACGCGCCTTGCCGACCACGGGCTCAGAGGCCTGGTGGTGTGGGCGCTGGAGGACAATTACAACGCGCTGGCCTTCTATGCCGGCAATGGCGGCCGCGACGTCGCCGAAGGCGTCGAGGTCTTCGAGCAGAAGGCGCTGAAGAAGGTTGCCTTCGTCTGGGAATGATGGCCGCCACTTAAAGCGCGTAGCGGTGACGTGCTTCAAGTCTTCGTTTGATGCATATCGTTCGCCCAAAACCGCTGCGCAGTCTTGGGCGGCATGCATTGGGTTACAATCCATCACAAACTGTGCGCTTCCATTAGCGTCCAGTGCTATTCGCCGCATTGCACCATGAAGCGCCGCCCGCTATCGATCTCACAAATCGAGAGAGGGATTTGAGCATGCGCATCGAAGCCGTACCAACGGGGAAGAACCCGCCCGAGGACATCAACGTCATCATAGAGGTGCCGATCGGCGGCGAGCCGATCAAGTACGAGATGGACAAGGAGGCCGGCACGCTGTTCGTCGACCGCTTCCTGCACACCTCGATGCGCTATCCCGGCAACTACGGCTTCGTGCCGCACACTTTGTCGGGAGACGGCGACCCGATCGACGTGCTCGTCTGCAACACGCGCGCGCTCGTGCCGGGCTGCGTCATCAATGTGCGGCCGATCGGCGTCTTGATCATGGAAGACAATGCCGGTCAGGACGAGAAGGTGATCGCTGTTCCCTCGCCGAAGCTGACGCTGCGCTACGAGAATGTCACCGAATACACGCACCTGCCGGAAATCACCCGCCAGCAGGTGCAGCACTTCTTCGAGCACTACAAGGATCTCGAGCCCGGCAAATGGGTCAAGATCGAGGGCTGGCACGATTCCAACTATGCCAAGAAGATGATCGTCGAGGCGATCGAACGGGCGAAGGCGGTCAAGTAGGTAAGCGGCAGCCAACGCCTGGGCAATGCGGCTTGGGCGAAGCCCTCAACGTCGTCATTCCAGGGCGAAGCAGGAGCGCAGCTCCGTCGCGGAGACCCTGGGATCCATGCCGTGAGGTCGCGCGAAGATCGTTACGGAACGGAATTACTGCACCGTGGCAACGCCTTGATGTAACGGCATGGATCCTTGGGTCTGCGCCGCGTCGCTTCGCTCCTTGCTCCGCCCAAGGATGACGAATGCGCAACCTTCGCCGTCTTGCACTCGTCGAACACCCTCTAATTTCTAGTTATCTACTCGCCCAAAGTCCGGCACGTTGCCGATCACCTCGCGCTTGTCCTTGCCGCAAGCAAAACCCTTCGCCTTTCCGTCGGCGAGCTTGCGGGCCTGGTCGTTGGCCTGAGGATTGCCGGTCGCGAGCACGAGGCCGATTGTGCAGCCCTCATGCTCCTCCGGCTGCGCGACCTTGGCGACGACCAGCACCTCGGTCGGCTTGTTTTCGTTTTCGGGATTGCTGATCTCGCGACGATGAATGGCGGCGAAGGGCACCGCCTTGTCGCCATTGGTTTCGATGCGCCACTCGACCTTACGGCCCGCGGTGTTGAGCCCGGAGAAACTCTCCCAGACGGCGGTCATGTCGTCGGAGGGAAAGCCGTAATAAACGGACTCGCGCGCGTCGTCGTAGCCGATCAGCACCGGATAGCCGCGATAGCCGGCGCAGGCGAGGCTCGCCCAGTCGCCGTCGCCTTCTTCCGATTGCGCGTAGGTCACGCAGTCCTTCTTCCAGTCGAGGTCGGTATAGGCGCTGGAAATGTCGCCCGCATGGGCCGCTTGGCTAAGACCGGCGAAAGCAAGCGGGACCAGAAGCGCACGCATCGCGATTACATTCCCGTGAGTATTTTGTTATCTGGCTCTAAGCCTCGCAAAAAAATACAAGGCGTACAACGTGGAAAACAAAGCGGATGCCAGGAACGCTTGATAGTCCATCCAGCAGATCGCGAGCAGTGACACCCAGACGGCAAGCAGGACAATGGGGACAAAAGCATCCAGATATAAAAACACCAAAGCGATCGTACATATTGACCCGGTCAGGATGCTTGCCGCTGAGCCGGCGCCGTGCGCCTTTTCGATACAGTAGTTCAGCGCTGACGAGATCAGCAGCAAGAAAAGCACTCTGCGCAGCACGGCTTCCTTGACCGTGTATTCGTTCAGGTTCAGGACCGTGACAATATCTTTCTTTTCTTGCTCGCCGATAAATCCTCGATTGCCCCGCCCCATATAGTGGATCAGGAACATCTTTTGCAGATCGTCCAAGAGCATACGACCAATGTTCAAATCTTAGCCGCCAGTTCGCAATAGCTTAAAGCTCAAGCAATACAGTATGATTGCTGCTGGGTCGGATCGCAAGGTCTATTTCTTCAAGCTCGCTTCAATCAGGAGATCGGCGTTACGGGCGACCGATGCCGCCGGTCCGCCGAGGCCGAACAATTGGCCGCTGATATAGGCGCCCTCTATCAGCAGCAGCAGCCCGTCGCCCAGCGTGTCGGAATCACTCGCACCCATCGCGGCCGCCATGGCGCGCAGGCGCCGGCGCAATTCCTGCTTGTTGTTCTCGCTCACCACCCGCGCAGGATGGCCGTGCTCGGGATATTCGACCGCCGCATTGGTCATGCCGCAGCCGCGATAGTCCGGCCTCTGCGTGCGTTTGCCGACGCGAGTGAGGAAAGCGATGATCTGCGCGCGCGCATTGCCAGGATGCGCGTCCACGGCCTCGTCGAACCGCTGCCAGAATTCGAGGTCGTACTTGCGCAGATAGGAAGCGGCGAGTTCGTCCTTGGACGGGAAGGTCCGGTACAGGCTGGGCTTGGTGACGCCGGCGCGCCTGACGATCTCATCGACGCCGATCGCCCTGATGCCTTCGCGATAGAACAGGTCGCGCGCCACGTCGAGGATCTTGTCGGCAGCCTTCGGCGCCGGCGCCGTGCCGGCTCCGCTGATCGACGCTTCAATTTTTTTGTCCGATGGCATTCAACAAACTCGCTTGACAATGTTACTGACCGGTACGTACGAGTGGCGCCGCTCCATTGCAACGTACCGGTCAGTAACATGATAGCTCATTCCCGTCCCTTTGGCCAGCGCTACGCCTTCGTCGTCGTCGCAGTCATCTTCTTCTGCCTGCTGATCGCCGCCGGACTCCGTTCCGCGCCGGCGGTCATGATGCTGCCGCTGGAAGAGAGCTTCGGCTGGCGGCGCGATGTCGTCTCGCTTGCCGCCGCGGTCGGCATCTTCCTCTATGGCCTCACCGGGCCATTTGCCGCGGCGTTGATGGAGCGGATCGGGCTACGCCGCACACTGCTTGCCGCGCTGCTGATCATGTCGGGCTCCACAGCGCTCAGCCTGCTGATGACCAAGCCGTGGCATCTGCTGATCACATGGGGGATATTTTCGGGCATCGGCTCGGGCGCGGTCGCGACCGTGCTCGGCGCCACCATCGTCAATCGCTGGTTCAAGACCAATCGCGGCCTGGTGATGGGGCTGATGTCCGCCTCCAGCGCGACCGGCCTGCTGGTGTTCCTGCCGCTGCTCGCCTCGCTGGCTCAGTCGGGAGGTTGGAAGCCGGTCGCCGTTGCCATCGCCATTGCCACGGCGGCTCTCGTGCCGCTGGTCTTTCTGCTGGTGCCGGAGCGCCCGGCTTCCATCGGCCAGGTGCGTTATGGCGCCGATGCCGACGACGTGCCGCCGGTGTCGCCGGCCGCGCAAGGCAATTTCCTGGCGCATACGCTGAACACGTTGCGCCGTGCCGCGGGAACCAGGGTGTTCTGGTACCTGTTCGCCACATTCTTTGTCTGCGGTTTCACCACAAACGGCCTCGTCGGCACGCACCTCATCGCCTTTTGCGGCGACATGGGCATCGGCGAGGTGCAGGCAGCCGGGCTATTGTCGATGATGGGCATCTTCGACCTGATCGGCACGACGCTGTCCGGCTGGCTCACCGATCGTTTCGATCCGCGCAAGCTGCTTGGCGTCTATTACGCCGTGCGCGGCCTGTCGCTCATCTATCTGCCCTATTCCGGCTTCTCGGCGGTCAGCCTGATCATCTTCGCCGTGCTCTATGGACTAGACTGGATCGCCACAGTGCCGCCGACGCTCAGGCTCGCCAACGAAGCTTTCGGCGACCGCAGCGGCCCGATCGTGTTCGGCTGGATCGTCGCCGGCCACCAGGTGGGCGCCGCGGCGGCGGCGGCCTTCGGCGGCACGATGCGCGAATTGCAGGGCAATTACGAGCTTGCCTTCCTGATCGCCGGCATGACCGGCATAGCCGCGGCCTGTATTTCGCTCTTGATCAACACGAGCAAGCCGGCTTTTGAGCCGGAACCGCAGGCGGCCTAAAGCGCGACTTCCCCTTCTCCCGCAAGGGGAGAAGGGAGAGCTGTGACCTGTTATCAAAATTTCATGGTTCCGATATGCGCCTGAAACATTGAGGCCGGAGGTTTGCGGTCCCGTTCAACGCCATCCGGAGACAGCCATGAACAAGCTCTCGTTAACCCGCCGCGCTTTCGTCACCTCGGCCAGCGCCTTTGGCCTAGTCGGCGCCTCCGGTCTCGCGTTGCCTTACTATTCGCGCGCCAATCAGCGCCCGGCCTTCACCCACGGCGTCCAGTCCGGCGATATCGACGCCACCTCCGGCGTGATCTGGACCCGCACCGACCGGCCGGCGCGCGTGATGTACGAAGTGTCGACCACCGAAAGCTTCGCCGACGCCGTCAGGCTGGCGCCGCTGGATACCTCGCCCGCCAGCGACTATACGGTGAAGCGACTGCTCACCGACCTCGCCGCCGACCAGGACATTTTCTACCGGATGACGGCCGCGGATCTTTCCGACATCAACGCCGTCTCCGAGCCGATCGTCGGCCGTTTCCGCACCGCGCCGGCGTCGAAGCGCGACGTGCGCTTCGCGTGGTCGGGCGACACCGCCGGCCAGGGCTGGGGCATCGACGAGACCGGCATGAAGACCTACTCCACCATCGCCAAGCATACGCCTGACTTCTTCCTCCATTCCGGCGACACGATCTATGCCGACGGCGCCATGAAGGACGAGGTCGACCTGCCCGTCGGCGGCAAGTGGAAGAACGTCGTCATGATCGACGGCAAGCGCAAGGTTGCCGAAACGCTGGACGAGTATCGCGACCAGTGGAAGTACAACATGATGGACAAGCACGTGCTCGCGCTTAGCGCCATCTGCCCGACCTTCTACCAGTGGGACGACCACGAGGTGGTGAACAACTGGTCGGATTCGAAGGACCTGACGACCGACAACCGCTACACGGAAAAATCCATCCATGTGCTGGCGGCCCGCGCGGCGCGCGCCTTCCACGAGATGACGACCATCCGCTACGAACCTTCGGAACCGGGACGCGTCTATCGCAAGATCGCCCACGGGCCGCTGCTCGACGTGTTCTTCCTCGACATGCGCTCCTATCGCGGCCCGAACGGCCCCGACATGGAGGACACGCTGACGCCGAAGTCGCGCATGCTCGGCGAGCAGCAGACGCAGTGGCTGAAGCGCGAGCTTGCGAATTCCAAGGCGACCTGGAAGATCATCGCCGCCGACATGCCGCTCGGCCTCGTCGTTTGGAACGACGCGGCCAAAAAGGCCGGCGCCGAGGCGGTCAGCAACGGCGACAATGGCGCGCCGAAGGGCCGCGAGCTCGAATTCGCCGACCTGCTGCGCTACATCAAGAACGCCGGCATCACCAACACGGTGTGGCTGACCGCCGACGTCCACTATACGGCGGCGCATTACTACAATCCGGACAAGGCGCAGTTCCAGGATTTCAACCCGTTCTGGGAATTCGTCTCCGGCCCGATCCACGCCGGCACCTTCGGTCCCAACGATCTCGACATGACCTTCGGGCCCGAGCTGAAGTTCATCAAGGCGCCGAGCGCCGAGCAGGGCCAGAACCTGCCGCCATCAGCGGGCCTGCAGTTCTTCGGCCTGGTCGACATTTCCGGCGCCACCGAGCAACTAACGGTGCGGCTGATGGATCGCGACGACAACGAGCTCTACAAGGTCACGCTCGATCCGGTGCGGTCGGCTTAGGGTCGGGACGAGGCACCCCCCTATTTCCTGCCGGACTGTCCGGCAGGGCACGGGGGCATGTGCCGGAGTGCTACCGTTGTCAGAAAGCCGTCCGCAATTAGTCCGGATAGCAGGTCGCGGGAATGTTCGGCCAGACGGCGGTGTCGCAGTTGGCTGCCTTCTGGCGCTGCTTGAAGGCGGCGCTGACCGGGCCGGTGACGATCGGGTCGACCCCGTCCGGGGCGTCGGCAAACATCTGCTGCGCGGTTTTGGCATCAGGGGGCGAGGGGTCGGCTTCTCTCAGGGCAGCCGCCGACTGCGCGGCGCCAGCCGCGACAAGCACGCCAAGCGCTGCCCACGCGAAAACCGGACGCAATCTGGACATCTGATCGGTCATGAACATGAAATTGCCCGGCCCCTCAAAGGTTCCGCGTTGGTTAACAGAATCATTTCACACCAAGACGTTTAAGAATCAGTGACCATTTATTTGGGGCGGGGCCTCCCCTTTCGCAATTGCGAAAAACCTTGTATGAGCCGCCCAACCGAAAAAGGCGGCGCTTTCGGGCCTGCTGCCTGCAACGCTCCCGAGACCAGACAATGAACCTCCGCAATATCGCGATCATCGCGCATGTCGACCATGGGAAAACCACGCTCGTCGACCAACTCCTGAAACAGTCCGGCGCCTTCCGCGAAAACCAGCGCGTCGCCGAGCGCGCCATGGACTCCAACGACCTCGAAAAAGAACGCGGCATCACCATCCTGGCCAAAGCGACCTCGGTCGACTGGAAGGGCACCCGCATCAACATCGTCGACACGCCCGGACACGCCGACTTCGGCGGCGAGGTCGAGCGCATCCTGTCGATGGTGGATTCGGCGATCGTGCTCGTCGACGCCGCCGAAGGGCCGATGCCGCAGACCAAGTTCGTCGTCGGCAAGGCGCTGAAGGTAGGTCTGCGGCCGATCGTCGTCATCAACAAGATCGACCGCCCGGACGCTCGTCACATCGAGGTGGTCAACGAGGTGTTCGACCTGTTCGCAGCGCTCGATGCGACCGACGAGCAGCTCGACTTCCCGATCCTCTACGGCTCGGGCCGCGACGGCTGGGTGTCGGAAAATCCGGAAGGCCCGAAGGACCAGGGCCTTGCGCCACTGTTCGATCTCGTCGTCAAGCATGTGCCGGCGCCGACGGTGCATCCCGGTCCGTTCCGCATGATCGGCACCATCCTCGAGGCCAATCCGTTCCTCGGCCGCATCATCACCGGCCGCATCGAGTCGGGCTCGCTGAAGCCAAACCAGGCGGTCAAGGTGCTGCACCATGACGGCACGCAGATCGAGACCGGACGAATCTCGAAAATCCTCGCCTTCCGTGGCCTCGAGCGCCAGCCGATCGAGGAAGCCCAGGCGGGCGACATCGTCGCCATCGCCGGCCTGTCGAAGGGCACCGTCGCCGACACCTTCTGCGATCCGAGCGTGAGCGAGCCGTTGCATGCGCAGCCTATCGACCCGCCGACGGTGACCATGTCCTTCCTCGTCAACGACAGTCCGCTTGCCGGCACCGAGGGCGACAAGGTGACCAGCCGCGTCATCCGCGACCGGCTGCTGCGCGAGGCCGAAGGCAATGTGGCGCTCAAGATCGAGGAATCGCCGGAGAAGGATTCCTTCTTCGTCTCCGGTCGCGGCGAGTTGCAGCTTGCCGTGCTGATCGAGACGATGCGCCGCGAAGGCTTCGAGATCGCCGTGTCGCGCCCGCGGGTCGTCATGCAGAAGGGCGATGACGGCCAGTTGCTGGAGCCGGTCGAGGAAGTCGTCATCGACGTCGACGAGGAGCACGCCGGCGTGGTCGTGCAGAAGATGTCGGAACGCAAGGCCGAGATGGTCGAGCTGCGCCCCTCCGGCGGCAACCGCCAGCGCCTTGTCTTCCACGCGCCGACCCGCGGCCTGATCGGCTATCAGTCGGAACTGTTGACCGACACGCGCGGCACCGCCGTGATGAACCGGCTGTTTCATGCCTACGAGCCGTACAAGGGCGAGCTGCCCGGCCGCACCAATGGCGTGCTGATCTCCAACGAACAGGGTGAGTCGGTCGCCTATGCGATGTGGAACCTGGAGGACCGCGGCCCGATGATCATCGATCCGGGCGTCAAGGTCTACCAGGGCATGATCATCGGCATCCATTCCCGCGACAACGACCTGGAAGTGAACGTGCTGAAGGGCAAGAAGCTCACCAACATCCGCGCCGCCGGCAAGGACGAGGCGGTGAAGCTGACGCCGCCGGTCCGCATGACGCTGGAACGCGCGCTGGCCTGGATCCAGGACGACGAGCTGGTCGAGGTGACGCCGAAGACCATTCGGCTCAGGAAGCTCTATCTCGACCCGAACGAGCGCAAGCGCTTCGAGAAGTCGGCCAAGGTGATGGGCGCGGCGTAGGGTTTTAGCCCAGGCAGTTACTCAAGGGAGGAGCAGCGCTCCCTCTCTTTTCACTTCATGCACATGCGGCCGAAACGACAGCGTCACGGCCGCTCTCGCCGGAGAGGTCGACGCGTACCACCATGCCGTCGCGCACCGGCCTGCGCAGGGCTTTGGCGCCGCACGGTTCGATGGCGAGCAACCGCCGCGCCTCCCAGGCCTGCAGCCTCGACCGGGAGATGCCGAGCTCGCCGGCGAGCAAGCGGTCAAGCCGCAAGGGCGTTGCGGCATCGAGCCGAAGCTCAAGCCAAAGCGCCGTCGCGCCTTCCGGCCTGCCATCCAGCGGCTCCTTTCGCACCGTGACTTCGGGAGATTCTTCGATCCGCCCGACCCGATTTCTGAGCGCCACGGCATCGAAGCCATAGTGTCGGACCAGCGTCGGATCGTTGCGCTCGAGTGCAGCCAGCAGCGCCGGTGCGATGTCGCGACGGTTGCATCGCTCAAAAATGGCGCGGTTCCAGGAATTGTCGCAGTCGGTGCAGCGATAGATCAGCCAGGCATCGATGCGCTTGCCGTTGGCGTTGACGCGGAACTTTCCGCTGCATTGGTGAGGTTTGACGCCGCCGCAGCGATTGCAGTTGATGAGAGGTCGAGGCGCGACTGCGGGCGAGATCGCCCAGCGAATGCGCAAAGTTCGAGACATGCCGATAGGCCCTTCCCGTCGGAAGTCCGTCAGCGCGGCAATGTCCGAGATGCCCATGCGGGCACGGTGTGGCGAAAGGCTGTAGCGGTTGAAAATCAGGCGCCCGCGCGATTGCGCGACGGCGGCTCAGCAATGCCAAACCGGTCTCGCGCCGCCGCCTGAAGAACACATGAAATGAATGCAGGTGCCGCCAAAGCGCGCCTGCGCTGCTTTCGGGAGTAGACGAGACCGGCGGTTACTGAGGCAAAGTGAAACTCGAAATCGGAAAAGGATCGGGTCTTCTAGCCGTGCGACGGCGGGCGGGCAAGAGTATGCCGCCCGCCGTGTTTCACTGTGACGACCTTCGGGCGCTTTGGCGCTACATCATCTCGATGATCGGCGCGACCTCGACGCTGAAGGCCGGGTTCATCAGGATCGGACAATCCCTGGCCTTGGCGACGGCATCGTCGATATCCTTCGCTTCGACGATCGTGTAGCCGGCGGTTGGATTGCTGCCGCCATTGTTCTCGACCGCGCCGCCGGGCAGCACCGTTCTCGACATGCCGACAGGATTGCCGCCGTCGATCACGGCCGAACCCAGCTTGTCGTACCAGCCGGTCCAGGCATCCATCGCAGCTTTGCGCTCGGCCTCCTCGGTCGGCATCTTGCCGGAGCCGTGATAGACATAGAGAAATTTCGCCATGTTCTCCTCCCTTTTCGGCAGCGTCGAGCCGGTATGCGGCAGCGCCGCCTGGCGGTATGCGGCTACCGCAATCCGATATGCGGCTACGCCGCAATCGTTGAAATGCGGGCTAGCCGCAATCATCGATATGCGGGCTAGCCGCAATCGTTGATCATCGACCCAAACGGCGGGGCGGGCAACGAGAAATTCGACGTTGCTAATGTGAGGCCGGTGAGCCTCACCTTGCCATGGCGTGGTATTCGGGGTTCGGTCGCATGTCGACCGCAGCGGCCACCCGGTTCGACATGTTGAAGAAGGCGGCAGTCGAGGCGATGTCCCAGATGTCGCGATCACTGAAGCCCACCTGTCGCAACGCGGCGCGGTCCCCCTCGACGATCTTGGCCGGCTCCTCCGTCAGCTTGACCGCGAATTCCAGCATCGCCGTCTCCCTTTCGGGCAAGCCGGCGGCGCGGAAATTCATCACCATCATCTCGCCAAGAGCGGGCTCACCGGAAAGCTGGCGCACCGCCGCGCCATGCGCGGTCAGGCAGTAGTAGCACTGGTTGATCGAGGAAACGGCGACCGCGATCATCTCGCGCTCCAGCTTCGACAGGCCGGACTCGCCCAGCATCAGCTCGTTGTACATGTCGGTGAAGGCGCGCAGCTTCTTCTCGTCGAAGGCGTAGGCCAGAAGCACGTTGGGCACGAGGCCGAGCTTTTCCTCGCATTTGGCGAAATAAGCCTTCGTCGCTTCGCTCAGCTCCGCCCGGGCCAGGTCGAGCGCCGTAATCCTGTCGGTCATATCCGTTCTCCTCGCAGGGTGAGCGTCGGTTCGATTTTCTTAAAGCGTCGTCAAACCTTTGTCGCCAAATAGCGCTCATCTGCTACCATAGACCCAAAAGCATGTGACGGGAGGGACTTCACATCATGGCCAGCCTGAAAACCGCAAGCCAGCCGAAAAAGACCAGCACGGCAAAAGGAGGCGCGGCAAGGGCAGGCGAAAAGCCCGGCAGGCTCGCCGACTATCTCCTCGCCCGCACGCCGGCCGAAGACATCGCCGCCTATGACGTCGCCGACCTCGAACGCGCCGCCGATCTCGCCGGCCGGGCGGTCGCCAGGCACAGAAAGGGCGATTGCATCATTGCCATAGACGTGGATTCCGGCGTGACGCGCCAGGGCCGGCCGATGACGGTCATCACCGTCGTCAACGACAACATGCCGTTCCTGTTCGATTCCATCCTCGGCGAGATCACCGAGAGCGCCGGCGAGCCGCTTTTGGTCACCCATCCCGTCATCGTCGTCCGGCACGGCAAGAGCGGCATCGAGGAGATCCTCGGTGACGGCGGCTCCGTCAAGGGCGAAACCAGCCATGACCGGCTGAGCGTCGTCCACGTCCATATCGGCCGCCTTTCGGCCGATCAGGCCGAAGCCCTGGCCGGCCGCCTGAAGAAGCTGCTGGACCAGGTGCGCGCCGCCGTCGCCGATTGGAAGCCGATGCTTGCCCGGCTCGATCAGGCCATCTCGGAATTCCGCTACGCGCCGGTGCCGCTCGACAAGGCGCATGTCACCGAGGCGATCGCCTTCCTCGAATGGCTGCGAGACGACAATTTCACCTTCCTTGGCATGCGCGAGTTCAACTACACCGGCGGCGAGAAGAGCGGCATGCTGGAGCGCGCCGACAAACCCGGCCTCGGCATCCTCGCGGATCCCGACGTCCTGGTTCTCAGGCGCGGCACCGAGGCGGTGTCGACAACGCCGGAAATCCGCGCCTTCCTGCATGGGCCGGAACCGCTGATCGTCACCAAGGCCAATGCCAAGTCCCTGGTGCACCGGCGCATCTATCTCGACTATATCGGGGTCAAAACCTACACCGCCAAGGGCGTGCTTTCAGGCGAGCTGCGCATCGTCGGCCTGTTCACCTCGACCGCCTACACGCGTTCGGTGATGAAGATCCCCTATCTGCGCTCGAAGGCCGAGACGGTCATCGCCAAGTCCGGCTTCAATCCACATGACCATTCCGGCAAGGCGCTGATCAACGTGCTGGAGAGCTATCCGCGCGACGAGCTGTTCCAGGTTCCGGTGCCGATCCTCAGGAAGCACGCCGAAGCCATCCTGGGGCTGATCGAACGGCCGCGCGTCAGGGCGCTGGTGCGGGTCGACCAGTTCGACCGGTTCGTCTCGATTCTCGTCTTCGTGCCGCGCGACCGCTACGACAGCGTCGTGCGCGAGAAGATCGGCACCTACCTGAAGACGGTATTCCAGGGCCGGCTGTCGGCATATTATCCGGCCTTCCCGGAAGGCGGGCTGGCGCGTGTGCATTTCATCATCGGCCGTTCCGGCGGCAAGACGCCAAAGGTCGAGCCAGCAACGATCGAGGCAGCGATCCGCGACATCGTGCGCACCTGGGACGATGCGCTGCGCGAAGCAGTGTCGGAATCGGGCGCCGATGCAACGCTCACGGCCATTGCCTCGCGCTTTTCGGAAAGCTATCGCGATTCGTTCTCGCCGGCCGTGGCGCTGGCCGACGCAGGTCGCATCGCCAGGATCGATGCGGCCAATCCGATCGCCATCGACTATTACCGCCATGCCGACCAGAAGCCGCACCAGGCGGCGCTGAAGATCTATCACCACGGCAGTCCGGTGGCGCTGTCGCGGCGCGTGCCGGTGCTGGAGAATATCGGCTTCCGCGTCATCAGCGAGCGCACCTTCGAGGTCGGCGACGAAGCCTCCGGCATGGTGTTCATCCACGACATGGAGCTGGAGAACAGCTACGGCAAGCCGATCGACCTCGGCGACGGCGCGCTGTTCGAGGATGCCTTCCTGTCGGTCTGGCGCGGCGACGTCGACAACGACGGCTATAACGGCCTTGCCCAGACCGCGGGTCTCTGGTCGGGCGAAATCACGATCCTGCGCGCCTACGGCCGCTATTTGCAGCAGGCCGGTATCCCGCAGAGCCAGGATTTCATCGCCGCCGCGCTCAACCGCTATCCGGAGATCGCGCGCGGCCTGCATCAGCTGTTCGTTGCCCGCCTTGGCCCGACGGCCGAGACCGAGGGCGTGGTCGCCGCCAAGCACCTCAAGGCCAAGATCAAGGACGCGCTGGAAGAGGTGCCCAACATCGACGACGACACCATCATCCGTCGTTACCTCAACCTGATCGAAGCCTCGCTGCGCACCAATCATTTCGTTACCGATACGAAAGACAAAGGACAGTCGCTGGCGATCAAGCTGGATTCGCAGGCGGTCGACGGATTGCCGGCGCCGCGGCCCTGGCGCGAGATCTTCGTCTACGGCTCGGAGGTCGAGGGCGTGCACCTGCGCTTCGGCCCGGTGGCGCGTGGCGGCCTGCGCTGGTCTGACCGCGCCCAGGACTACCGCACCGAGGTACTGGGTCTGGTCAAGGCGCAGCAGGTCAAGAACGCGGTCATCGTGCCGGTCGGCGCGAAGGGCGGCTTCTATCCGAAGAAACTGCCGATGAGCGCCGGCCGCGACGCCATCTTCGAGGCCGGCACTTTGGCCTACAAGAATTTCGTCTCCAGCCTGCTTTCGATCACCGACAATATCGGTGTCGACGGCATCATTCCGCCGGCCGGCGTGGTGCGGCGCGACCAGGACGATCCCTATTTCGTCGTTGCCGCCGACAAGGGCACGGCGACCTTCTCCGATACGGCCAACGCCATTTCCGAGACGCACAATTTCTGGCTGGACGACGCCTTCGCCAGCGGCGGCTCGGCCGGCTACGACCACAAGAAGATGGGCATCACCGCCAAGGGCGCCTGGGAAGCGGTGAAGCGGCATTTCCGCGAGATGAACCGCGACATCCAGACCGAGCCCTTCACGGTCGTCGGCGTCGGCGACATGTCGGGCGACGTGTTTGGCAACGGCATGCTCCTGTCACCGGCAACCAAGCTGATCGCCGCCTTCGACCACCGCGACATCTTCATCGACCCCGACCCGGACATGGCGGCCTCGCTGGCCGAGCGCCAGCGCATGTTCGCGCTGCCGCGCTCGTCGTGGCAGGACTATGACAAGTCAAAGCTGTCGGAGGGCGGCGTCATCGTCTCGCGCAGCCTGAAGTCGATAACGCTGCCGCAGGCGGCGGCCGCCGCGATCGGCCTCGCCAAGACCACGGCAACGCCGGTCGAGATCATGAACGCCATCCTCAAGGCGCCCGTCGATCTTTTGTGGTTCGGCGGCATCGGCACCTATGTCCGGGGCTCCGGCGAGACCAATGCCGATGTCGGCGACCGCGCCAACGACGCCATCCGCGTCACCGCGCTCGACGTGCGCGCCAAGGTCATCGGCGAGGGCGCCAATCTTGGCGTCACGCAGCGGGCGCGAATCGAGTTCGGAATGAAGGGCGGCCGCTGCAATTCCGACGCCATTGACAATTCGGGCGGCGTCAACTGCTCGGACGTCGAGGTCAACATCAAGATCGCGCTGGCGTCGGCCATGCGCAAAGGCTCGCTGGCGCGGCCGGTGCGCAACAAGCTGCTTGCCGAGATGACCGACGAGGTGAGCACGCTGGTGCTTTCCAACAACTACCAGCAGACGCTGGCGCTGTCGCTGGCGCGCAAGCGCGGACTGGCCGACATCGCGCACCAGGCGCGCTTCATGACGGCGCTCGAAGCGCGCGGCCTGCTCGACCGCGCCGTCGAGACGCTGCCTTCGCCGGCGGCGCTTGCCGAGCGCGAGGCTCGCGGCGAGCCGTTGACCAGGGCCGAGCTCGGCGTGCTGCTTGCCTATGCCAAGATCGTGCTCTTCTCCGACATCGTCGCCAGCGACGTGCCGGACGATCCGCATTTCGACCGCGATCTGATGGGCTATTTCCCGGAGCGGATGGCGAAGAAATTCGCCGGCGAGATCCGTGCCCACCGGCTGCGGCGCGAGATCATCGCGCGCGTCGTCGCCAACGATCTCGTCAACCGCGGTGGGCCGTCCTTCGTCAACCGGCTGCAGGAAGCGACGGGCCGCACCGCGGGCGCCGTCGTGCGCACTTTCGCCCTGGTGCGCGACGGTTTCGCGCTGCCTTGGCTCTACAAGGAGATCGATGCCCTCGACAACCAGATCGACGGCCAGACGCAGCTCGATCTCTACCAGGCAGTCAGCCGGCTCATCTTCATGACCAGCGGCTGGTACCTGAAGAACGACCTCTCCTCGGCGCCGCTCGGCCAGCGCATCGCCGACTTGCAGGAAGCGCGCAAGGCTTTGGAGCCAAAGCTCATCTCGCTGCTGCCGGCCTTCTCGCGCGAGCGGATCGAGGCGCGGCGGCACGACCTGACTGAGGGCGGCGCGCCCGACAAACTTGCCGAAAAGCTGGCGCTGGCCGAGGTGAGCGACCTGATCCCGGACATCGCGCTCACCGCACGCACGGCCAATGCCGATATCGTCAGCGCCGCCAGGGCCTTCTTCGCCGTCAGCGACGCTTTTCGCATTCCACGCGTCGAGGAGGCCGCGCGCTCGATCATGCCGCCGGACTATTACGACCAGCTGGCGCTGTCGCGCGCGACCGACACGATCGGCGCCGCAAGGCGCGGCATCGCGGTGGCGGCGCTTACCGGCCACGGCAAGGCGGCGGATCCGGTGGCGGCCTGGCTGGAAGCCGGCGGCGAGCAGGTCGGGCGAATCCGCGAGAGGCTGCAGGTGCTGACCGAAGGCGGCGACATCACCGTGTCTCGGCTGTCAGTGGCGTCCGGCCTGATGAGCGACCTGACGGGGATGTAGGTTTACCCGCCCCTTGCGGGGAGGGTCGCTGCGAAGCAGCGGGGCGGGAGGCAGCGCCGACCTCCATCCGGACCTGAGGCCCGATCTCCCCAGAAGGAAGAGGTCGCGGCCGGCGCTCTTGTTCCCGCTGACGCGGAGTGGAAACGCGCAAGCCACTGAGCGGCGGCGCCGTGCTTGTTCATTTGCATCGCCGCCCGAAAACATGCAGACATGCGCGGATCGCGGGGCGAGCGGACGATGCCGGAGGGGACATGGCCGAAGTAGCAGTGCAGCGGGCAACGGGGCGCGGCATCTGGGGCTGGATGTTCTTCGACTGGGCGGCGCAACCTTTCTTCACCGTCGTCACCACCTTCATCTTCGGGCCATACTTCGTCTCGCGCATGGCGAGCGACCCCACAACCGGGCAGGCGGCCTGGGGTTACGGCATCGCTGCCGCGGGTCTCGTCATCGCGGTGCTTTCGCCGGTGCTCGGCTCGATTGCCGACCAGACCGGGCCGCGCAAGCCATGGATCGCCTCCTTCGCGGCGGTCAAGATCGTCAGCCTTACGCTGCTTTGGTTCGCCGCGCCCGGCTCCAGCCTGTTCCTGATCGTGCTGCTCTTCTCGCTCGCCTCCGTGGCCGCGGAATTCTCCACCGTCTTCAACGATTCCATGATGCCGCGCCTGGTGCCCAAGGAGGATATCGGCAAGATCTCCAACATCGCCTGGGGGCTCGGCTATCTCGGCGGCATGGTGGCCTTGATCTTCGTGGTGCTGTTCCTGGCCGGCAATCTGGAAACGGGCAAGACGATCATCGGCCTCGACCCGCTGTTCGGGCTCGATCCTAAGCTCGGCGAGGACGCGCGCTTCACCGGGCCGATGTCGGCCGGATGGTACTTCCTGTTCATCCTGCCGATGTTCATCTTCACGCCGGACGCCATCAAAGGGCTTTCAATGGGCCCGGCGGTGCGAGAGGGCCTGTCGGAATTGAAGTCCACGCTCTTCGAGGTGCGCAAGCGCGTCGGCATCTTCCGCTTCCTCGTCGCCCGCATGATCTATCAGGACGGCGTCAACGCGCTCCTGGCGCTCGGCGGCACCTTTGCCGCCGGCATGTTCAACTGGTCGATCACCGAGATCGGCATGTTCGGCATCATCCTCAACGTCGTCGCGATCTTCGGCTGCTGGATCGCCGCGCGCCTCGACACTGCGCTCGGCTCGAAGGCCGTGGTGATGTTTGCGCTGATGCTGCTTTTGCTGGCTACGATCGGCGTCGTGTCGACCGGGCCAGGCTTCACGCTGCTCGGCCTAATACAACTGCCCACCACCGATTCCGGCGGCCTCTTCGGCACCGCGGCCGAAAAGGCCTACATCCTCTACGGCCTGCTGATCGGGCTCGCCTTCGGGCCGGTGCAGGCCTCCTCGCGCTCCTACATGGCGCGCAGCGTCACGGCCGCCGAGTCCGGCCGCTATTTCGGCATCTACGCGCTGGCCGGCAGGGCAACGAGCTTCCTGGCGCCGTTCCTGGTGTCGACGATCACCCTGGCCAGCGGCTCGGCACGGCTCGGCATGGCGGTGATTGCGCTGTTCCTCGGCCTCGGCATGGCAATCCTGGTCAGGACGCCATATCCGGCGGACAAGCCGGTGGAGTGATTTACCCTCCCCCTTGTGGGGAGGGTCGATCCGCGAAGCGGAGCGGGGTGGGGTCGGCGCCATCACCCCGCCCCGGTGCGCTCGCAGGCGAGCGCACCGACCCTCCCCATCGAGGGGAGGGTAGTGGCACTCAATGCCTGAAGTGCCGCACCCCGGTGAACACCATGGCGATGCCGTGCTCGTCGGCGGCGGCGATCACGTCCTCGTCGCGCATCGAGCCGCCGGGCTGGATCACTGCCGTGGCGCCGGCCTCGATGGCCGACAGCAGGCCGTCGGCGAAGGGGAAGAAGGCGTCGGAAGCGACGACCGAACCCCTGGTCAGCGGCTCGGCAAGGCCAGCCGCCTCGGCAGCGTCGAGCGCCTTGCGGGCGGCGATGCGCGAGGAATCGACGCGGCTCATCTGGCCGGCGCCGATGCCGACGGTCGAGCCGTCCTTGACGTAGACGATGGCATTCGACTTGACGTGCTTGGCGACGCGGAAGGCAAATTTAAGGTCGGCCATCTCGGCCGGAGTCGGCGCGCGTTTCGTCACCACCTTGAGCTCGAGGTCGTCGACCACCGCATTGTCCCGGCTTTGCACCAACAGCCCGCCGGCGACCGATTTGGCGACCGTGCCGGCGGCGCGCGGGTCGGGCAGGCCGCCGGTGACCAGAAGGCGCAAGTTCTTCTTCGCCGCTATGATCGCCGCGGCCTCGTCGGTGGCATCGGGCGCGATGATGACCTCGGTGAAGGTCTTCACGATCTCTTCCGCTGCCTCGACGTCGAGCATGCGGTTCATGGCGACGATGCCGCCAAAGGCCGAGACCGGATCGCAGGCCAGCGCCTTTGCGTAAGCCGCCTTCAGCGTCGCGCCCTCGGCCACACCACACGGGTTGGCGTGCTTGATGATGGCTATCGCCGCTGACCGGGTCGGATCGAATTCACCGACCAGCTCGAAGGCGGCGTCGGTATCGTTGATGTTGTTGTAGGAAAGCTGCTTGCCCTGCAGCTGCCTGGCGGTCGCGACGCCCGGGCGCTTGTCGCCGGAGAGATAGAAGCCGGCGCCCTGATGCGGGTTCTCGCCATAGCGCATCACCTGGTCGAGACCGCCGCCGAAGGCGCGCCAGGTCGGATGCTCGATTTCGAGCGTGTCGGCAAACCAGCCGGAGATCGCCGCATCGTAGGTCGCGGTGCGGGCAAAGGCCTTCGCCGCCAGCTTCTTGCGGAAATCGAGCGACAGCGAGCCGAGATTCATCTCGAGCGCGTTGAGCACCGATGCATAGTCGGCAGGGTCGGTGACGATGGCGACATAGGCGTGGTTCTTGGCCGAGGCGCGGATCATTGCCGGGCCGCCGATGTCGATGTTTTCCACGATCGAGGCGTAGCCGGCGCCGGAGCGGCGGACCTCCTCGAACGGGTAGAGGTTGGACACGACGAGGTCGATCGGCTGGATGTGGTGGTCGTGCATCGCTTTCGCGTGCTCGGGGTCGTCGCGCACGCCGAGCAGGGCGCCATGCACCGAGGGATGCAAGGTCTTGACGCGACCGTCCATGATCTCGGGAAAGCCGGTCAGCTCCGAAACATCGCGTACGGCCAGGCCGGCCCCGGCGATCTCCTTCGCGGTGCCGCCGGTGGAGACCAGCTCGACGCCGGCGGCGGCAAGGGCTTTGGCAAAGTCGATCAAACCGGTCTTGTCGAAAACGGAAAGCAGCGCGCGGCGAATCGGAACGAGGTCGGGCGCCGGAATGTTCTTGGCGGGGACGGCCATGGCTGGCGGCCTTTCAAGGCTGGTTGGGAACGTTCGCGGGCCGTAGCATATGAGGCTCGGAAATCAAGCGCGCAACTCGGGTTCCTTGGCCGCGAATCAGTTGTTCTCGGGATAGCCGGCGACGGCGACGCGCGTCAGCTGCCAGTGCACCTCGGCGATCTCCGAGGCCTTGAAGGCAAGCAAGATCTGCCGGCTGCGGCGCGGTCCGCCGAGCCCGGCGAAATAGATCGATTCCTCGATTTCCGGCGCCACTTCGGCACAAGTGAACACCCAGGTGTCGCCCTGGGAGGCCGCCAGGGTCAGGCGGCCCTGCTCGTCGTGCAGCAGGCCGATGTCGGGATGGATATGGAAGCGCACGGTGACGAAGTCGCGGCCATTGTTGCGGATCGCCGCACCTCCGGGGCGAAGGAAGCGGTCGCGGCCGGTCAGCACATTGCCGTTCTCCGCCAGCTTCAGCTCCCGCTCGTGCAGCAAGCCGAAGCGCGCGGCATAGCCGTCGTGGCGCGCGACAAAGCCCTGCACACCCTTCTGGTCGATGCGCTTGCAGGGCACGTGCTGGGGGCCGCCGATCAGCGGCGAGCCGAGCAGGTCGCTGACCCGCAACGAGTGACTGAAGCGCGCCGAGGACGTGTCGTTGACGGTGGCTGTCGAATGCGCGGCGGTGGCGCGGGCGAGCGGCCGGAATTCGGCGGCGCCATAGGTATCGATGCCTGCGTTGACGATGAAATGCTGGCGCCCGGAAGAAAGCTCGAAGGCGAGGCAGCCGGCATGCGCCGCGTTGGAGATGTCGACAGGCGGCGGCAGGCCGGTGTCGGCAATCACCGTGACGCCGCCAATCGACAGGCGCTCATAGCCGGAATGGGGCGCGTGCAGCAGCGGCGCGCCGACCGTGTCGTCATGACGCAGGATGGTGGCGATGCGATCGTGGATGGTGGCGCCCATGCCGTTGAAGCGGGCAAGGCTGCCGTCCTGGTGGCGGAAGAAGCGCAGCGCCGGCAGCATGCGGTCGATGGCGTTGATCAGCGCCGGCGGCGGCGCCTCGGCCTGGTTGGCATAGGTCTGGCGCAACGGCAGAAGGTCGGCCAGCAATTCCAGCACCGTCATCGGGTTGCGCGAGATGTGACCGCCGTCCGGCAGGATCTGGTGGTCGAGCTCCTCGGCCAGGTTGCGCGTGGCGGCGCGCAGCGCCGAGGCCGGCGCGGGTAGCGACAGGGTGGAGAAGGCGAGCGCGATGCGAGCGCGCAGCCTGTCCTTGCCGTCCGGCATCTCGCGCGCCATCGATCTGAGATAGCGGATCTGCATGGCGAGCGATTTGAGGAAGGCGCGGTAGAACGGGAATTCAGCGCCTTGCAGCACGACCGAGGAATGCTGGAGCCAGGCAATCACCCGCTTGGCTGTCGTGCCAGGCTCCCAGGCGACGCCCGATATCTGGTTGCCGTGCATGACGATCCAGTCCGAGACCAGGGCGCGAGCGTTGGCGGCGGCGAGTTCGGTGCCTGCGGCGCGCATATGGCGCAGCCAGCGGAAGCCGTGCAGCGACTTTTGCCAGCCGCGGTTGGGCACATTGATCTGGAAAGGCGATTTGCCGCCGGTCTCGACCATGTGGCCGGACAGCGGATAGCGGCCATAGTAGATTTCGAGCGCGATCTGCGGGTCGGCGAGCCTCAGATCCGGCGGCGCGATGAGGACGCGCTCGGGCGTGCGGCCGGAATAACGCCAGCGATAGATAGGACCGGCACGAAGGCGCCGGCGCGTTTTGCGCCAGAACTCCCTCGCGACAAGCGTCCAAAGACGCGTCGTGCTGCCGGCAGCAAGTGCCAAAACCCCTCCTGATAGTCGTCAGCCCCTAAGCACAAGCTTATATGATTCAAGAACTTATGCGAAGGCGGATTTCGCCGAAGTGAACCTCTTCACGCGGCCATGGCCTGGGCGTCGCTAAAAAAGTCGGCAAGATTTATGCAATAACGTCCTAAATCGTCCTTCTCATCCGGGCGGCAAAGAAGCCGTCGAGCCCCGAAACCCCCGGTGAATTCAGCACCAAATCGGCGGGGGTGGTGCGCAGCGTGCCATCGGGCGTGAGGAAGGGATCGAGGCCGGCGAATTCACCCGCTTGGATCGGATCGGCGATCACGCCGCGAGTTCCGGCAAGGAAGACGCGATAGAGCTCATCGCCCTCGATCGGGTCGAGCGAGCAATTGGAAAAGACGAGCCGTCCGCCCGGTTTGACGAGAGTGACGGCGTGAGCGAGCAGGCGCCGCTGCAGCGTGGCGAGCTTCTCGACATCGGCCATGGTTTTGGTCCACGGCACGTCGGGATGCCGGCGCACGGTGCCGGTCGAGGAGCAGGGCGCGTCGAGCAGCACGGCGTCGAACGGCTCTGCCGGCCGGTAGTCGAGCAGGTCGGTGTGCGCCAGTTCGGCCGAAAGGCCGAGGCGTTTTAGGTTCTCACCCAGCCTGGCCAGCCGGTTCTTTGAACTGTCGACGGCGGTGACGTTCGCGCCGGCGAGGATCAGCTGGGCCGTCTTGCCGCCGGGCGCGGCGCAAAGATCGGCGATGCGTTGCCCCTCGATGGCGCCGAAAAGGCGCGCGGGCAGGGCTGCCGCCGCATCCTGCACCCACCAGGCGCCCTCGGCGAAGCCGGGCAGATCGGTGACGCCGGTCTGCAGCTTCTCGACGCGCACGGTGCCGGTCGGCAGCACGATGCCGCCCAGCTTCTCCGCCCAGAGCGAAGGGTCGGTTTTAACGGTGAAATCGACCGGAGCCTCATGGCGATGTGCGGCAAGAATGGCCTCCGCCCTGGCGGCGCCATAGGCTGTGGCCAGTCGGTCTGCGAACCACTGGGGCGCCTCGGTCGTCGCGGCGAGCGTCGGCGCCAGCTCGGCGCCCTTGGCACGCGCCAGCGAGCGCAGCACGCCGTTGACGAGACCGGAGAAACGCAGCGTGCGTGGGTCGGACTTGGCGTGGTTGACCGCGAGGTCGACGGCGGCGCTGTCGGGGATGTCGAGAAACAGGATCTGCGCGGCGGCCACGTGCAGGATGTGCGAGAGCACGGTGGCGTTTGCCGGCAACGGCCTTTCCAGACGCCTTGCCAGCAGTCCGACAATGGTCATGCGGTGGCGCAGCGCCGTGACCAGAATGGCGCGCACCAATGCGCGGTCGCGTTGGTCGAGCGCCTTGTATTGCGGGTGGCCGTGCTCGTTGTCGGTCAGGCCGTCGAGCGGGGTATGGGCATCGATGACGGCGGCAAGCAGGCGGGCGGCCGCCTTGCGCGCCGCGAGGCCGGGGACCCTTTCGCTCGCACTTGCGTCACCTCTGCCTTGGGTTTGCGGTCGGCGCTTCGCTCCGCTCACGACCACGGACCTTTGGATCTTCCGCCGCGGGGGCCGGTCGGGTTGCGACCCCAGGGATTGGGCTTCGGCCGCTCCGGCTCGGCCGGCTGGCTCCATGGCCCTGCCTGCGGCTCGTCCGGCTGGCCTGGCGAAGGGGCTTCGCGCCGCGCGGCTTGGGCGGCACCGCTCATCTCGCGCGCCATCTGCTGCAGGGCGGCGATGCGGTTCTCTGTGCTCGGGTGGGTCGAGAACAGATTGTCCATGCGCTCACCGTGCAACGGATTGATGATGAACAGATGTGCCATCGCCGGATTGCGCTCGGCATCCGGATTGGGAATGCGCTCGGCGCCGCGCGCGATCTTGTCGAGCGCCGAGGCGAGCCACAACGGATTTCCGCAAATTTCGGCGCCGCGCCGGTCGGCCTCGTATTCGCGGGTGCGGCTCACCGCCATTTGCACGATCATGGCGGCAAAGGGCGCAACGAGCATGGCGACAAGCACGCCGACGAAGCCCAGCGGATTGTTGTTTTCGCGGCTGCCGCCGAAGAAGAAGGCGAAATTGCCGAGCATCGAGATCGCGCCGGCAAGCGTGGCGACAATCGTCATGGTGAGCGTGTCGCGATGCTGCACATGGGCGAGTTCATGCGCCATCACCGCCGCTACCTCTTCGTGGCTGAGCCGCTCCAGCAGGCCGGTCGATGCGGCCACAGCGGCGTTTTCGGGATTGCGGCCAGTGGCGAAGGCGTTCGGCTGCGGACTGTCGATCAGATAGGTCTTCGGCATCGGCAGGCCCGCCTGCTTGGCCAGCGCCTCAACGATCGCATAATATTCGGGAGCGTTCCTCTCGTCGACCTCGATGGCGCGGTTCATCGACAGCACCATCTTGTCGGCATTCCAGTAGCTGAACAGGTTCATGCCGGCGGCGAACAGCAAGGCGATCACCATGCCGCCGGTGCCGCCGATCAGAAAGCCGACGCCCATGAACAGCGCGGTCATCGCGGCAAGGAGCATGGCGGTGCGAAGCGTATTCATCGTCTCTTCCGTCTGGCGTGGTGGCGAATAGGGGTCGATCCTGCCATTGTCATGGCTATATGATGGGAAAGGCCGGTCCCCGTTTCAATCGGCAGGAAGCATCGCATGACCGAACAACCCAACAAAACCGAAGCCGCCGAAGGCGACAAGCCGCAAAGGACGCTGACGCTTGAGGCGCAGCGCGCATTGGCGGAAGCGGAAGCCCGGCGGAAGGCATACCGCGAGGCGGAAGCCCGCCTGCCGAAAGAGCTCGGCGGACGCGGCGGCAAGGAACCCGGGCGCTACGGCGACTGGGAGGTGAAGGGCCTGGCCACCGATTTCTAATGACACTCGATGCGCGTCGCGCTGAAGCGGATTCAGGCGACGCACTTTAAGTCATTGTTCGTGCTGCCGTCTTCGCAAAACCGCTGCACACCGCGACATACGTCAGGCCGCGTCGCGCTGCGGCTCGATGATCATCCAGCCATTGTCGTCCGTGGCGACGCCGAGGGCATCGTAGGTGGCGATGCTGGCGTGCTGCGTCACGACCGGATGGACATGCGTGGCGCTGATCACCATCACCGAGGCGCCGGAGGCTTCGCCCGCGGCGATGCCGGCCGGGGCATCCTCGAAGACGAGGCAATCGCGCGCCTCGACGCCGAGACGCTTTGCCGCCAAAAGAAAACAGTCGGGCGCCGGCTTGCCGCGGGTGACGTCCTCGGCCGAGACCATGATGGCCGGCACCGGAATGCCGGCCGCCGCCATACGCAGCAGCGCGAGTTCCCGCGGCGCCGAGGTGACGACCGCCCAGCGCTCCGGCGGCAGCGACTTGAGAAACGCCACAGCACCCGGAATCGGAACGATGCCCTCGAGGTCGGCCGCCTCGGCCTTGAGCAGCGCATCGGCTTCCACGACGGGATCGACGCCGGGAAGCTTCAGCGCGGCGATGGTCTCGATCGCGCGCTTGCCGTGGATCGTCGGCAGGAAGCTCGCGACGTCGAGGCCGTGACGGCGAGCCCACTTGGTCCACACGCGTTCCGCCGCGGCGATCGAATTGAGGACCGTGCCGTCCATGTCGAAAAGGAAAGCGGCGAACTTTCTGCCTGGGAACATCGGATATCCTGGGGGAATCGTTTTCGGGGAGCGCGAAACGCACCGCTATCCTAACCTCCGAAGCGGAGCCTGCAAAGGCGCATGCCGGCATTTCGACTCGCCGCCGGAACAACGCTCCTCATTGCGGCGTTCTCCAACCAGTCTTGCAAGACCACCAACAAGGGCAAGACCACCAACAAGGGCAAGACCACCAACAAGGGGAAGTGATGCTGATCAGGCTCGGCTACGAAATCGCCATCGAATGCGATGCCGCGACGCCGATCATCGCGCTTCTCGACATCCACCCGGATCGCCATGCCGACATCAAGCGGCAGACGCGCTTTCTCACCTCGCCTTCGGTGCCGACGACCACCTATCGCGACAGCCATGGCAATATCTGCCGCCGCTTCACGGCGCCGGCCGGCGGTTTTCGCATCCTCTTTGATGGGGTGGTCGAGGACAGCGGCGAGGCCGACGAGATCAACACGCTGGCGCGCGAAATGCCGGTGGCGGAGCTGCCGGACGAGGTGCTCGTCTACCTGCTCGGCAGCCGCTATTGCGAAACCGACCACCTCAGCAACCTCGCCTGGGAGCTGTTCGGCCACCTGCCGCCCGGCTGGGCGCGCGCGCAGGCGATCGTCGACTATGTCCATAGCCGGCTTTCGTTCGGCTACGGCTATGCCCGCGCCACCCGCACGGCGGCGCAGGCGCATGAGGAGCGCGTCGGCGTTTGCCGCGACTTCGCGCATCTTTCGATCGCGCTCTGCCGCGCGATGAACATTCCAGCGCGCTATGTGAACGGCTATCTCGGCGACATCGGCGTGCCGGCCGATCCGGCGCCGATGGATTTCTCAGCCTGGATGGAAGTGTTCCTCGACGGGAAATGGTACGCGTTCGATCCGCGCCACAATCGTCCAAGGATCGGCCGCGTCGTGATCGCGCGCGGCCGCGACGCCACCGACGTGCCGCTGCTGCACAGCTTCGGCCCGCATCGGCTTACCCTGTTCAAGGTGTGGACCTATGAGCAGGAAGGCAACCTGTTCAAGCCGCCGCATCACGGCATCGACAGGACCGCGAGCGCCCAGATGCTCGCCTAAGCCAGGCGGCTGTTTCACTGCGGCGCCAGCACCAGCGCTGACCCGCTTTGGCACAGGGCGCGCTGTGCCGAAGCGGGAAGGGCCGCAATCGCTCCGCCACTCATGGTAAGCGCTTTATGAACGGCATTTCCCTATTGCGTTTCCATTTACCCGCCATTCACCTTCCTGTCTGCCGTGTTCCAGCAAAAACAATGAGTTAACCTGTCGCTCCGCGCCTTCGAACAGAAGGGTGGCCGTGTCTGGCCGAAATCCTGCAGCGCGTCCGTCGAGCGGCACCGAAGCCGCAACAGGCGGGGGTGAGAATGCGGCAGTTGAAAGGTCTCGTTCGTGGGGTGGACGGCTTTGCGCGGGATCGCGGAGGCAATTTGGCGGTTCTGTTTGGGGCTGCCGCATCGGTACTGGCGCTGGGGGTGGGATTCGCAGTCAATATCGCGCAGGTCTACAATGCGAGATCGAGTCTGCAGAGCGTCGTCGATGCCGCTGTGACCTCGACGGCACGCGATCTCACCCTAGGCATCATCAAGGAAGCCGATGCCGACGCGTCGGTACAGGCATTTCTCGACGCGAACAGCGCGGCCGGCATCTTGCAGGCCGACCAGATCGTGCTCGACAAGCTCACCATCGACAGGACATCGAAGACCGTGCAGGTGAATGCGCATGCCGATCTCGGCCTCTATTTTCCGCTGTTCAGCGTTGGCGATATGCAGCGTGTCGGCGCCTCGACCACCGCGCTCTATTCCGACAAGAAGATCGAGGTGGCGATGATGCTCGACATCACCGGCTCCATGGCGGCCAACAAGCGCGCCAAGACCAATAAGATCGGCGACCTGCAGGCGGCCGCGTCGCAGACGGTCAAGGATCTCCTGGGACAGAACCGGGATCGCAGCGAGCCTCGGGTCCGGGTGGCGATCGTCCCCTATGCCGAGGCCGTCAACACTGGCGGCCTCGCCGACACCGTCTTCGTCGAGACGTCGGCCGGACCGAAGCTGCCGCCGCCGATCGATGCGCCCCTTGCCGTTTCCGTGACGACCGCGCCTGACAAATGCGCCACCGAGCGCAAGGACAAGGACGGCTATGCCGATTATTCGTCCGACGGCCCGTATACGCTGCGGCAGGACAACAATGGCAGGACCTATCAGGCCAAGGTCAACCGCGACTACCGCATGAAAGTGTGTCCATCCGCGGCGCTGGTTCCGCTGACGGCCGATCAGAACAAGCTGCTCACGGCCATCGGTCATTTCCAAGCTGCAGGCGTGACGGCAGGTGGCATTGCCGCGCAATGGGGCTATTACATGCTTTCGCCGTCCTGGCGTTCGGCCATCGCCGATGCCCGCCTGGGCGCCGGTCCGGCGAATTTCGATCCGAAGAAAGTCGCAAAGATCGCCATCCTGATGACGGACGGCCAGTTCAACACCGCCTTTGCCCGCGGGCGCGGCACGTCCGCGTCCGACGACGAGGGCCGGAGATCGCGCGCCAATGCCGAAGCCATTTGCGAGAATATGAAGCACGACGGCATAGAGGTTTTCACCATCGGCTTCGATCTCAACGATCCGTCGATGACGACGACGGAGAGGGATCAAGCGAGATCCGTATTGAAGGACTGTGCGACCGACGACACGTCGTCGCTGAAGCATTTTTACGAGGCCGCCACGGGCGCCGAACTGTCAGATGCCTTCGATCAGATCACCCGCAATATCGAGAAGCTCACCATCAATCGCTGACCCACAGGGCAGGCCGCGAGAAAAGGAAAAGGCCGCCGCTTCTTGACGAAGCAGGCGGCCTTCCGTGTTTCCGTCCATGACGCGGCTCCTGGCGGCGACCCCTTCGGGTCACCTGCCGCGCGTCTCGCGCCTTAACGGGAAGACTGCTTCCCGGAAGTGCAATCCGCTGAGCTCACGTTATGGAAAACGAAATCACTCGACATCGGATCACCTCCTTTCGGTTTGTTGAACACAGCCAAATGATGGGGTGCGTCGCGGCAAAACACAAGATGACGCTACGGAATGGCCGTGCATCGGGTGAGGATCATCCTCGCGCGATGCTTTTGCGCAACAGATCGGGATTGCGGTCGACGGGCCGGTGGACGACAGTGGCGCTCGAGGGCGGGGTTCGCCTATTGGGAGGTGGGAATGGACGCCGCCGACAGAGCCGCGCGGATCGTACGCAGGGTCGTCGAGACGTTGAAGCCGGGTTTTGCGGTCAGGCTTTGGACCGGCGAGCGGATCGGGCCCGCCGGCGGTCCGGTGCTTGCCATCAACGATCAGGACATCGTCTGGCAACTGGTGCGGCGTCCTGCCTTCTCGACGCTTGTCGAGATGTGGATTTCCAAGACCGTCGACATCGAAGAGGGCACGCTGTTCGACTTCTACGCCGTGCCCTCGCAGGGCAGGCTCAAGACGAAGCTCAGATCATTGCCCAAGCTGGAGATCCTGCGCGACCTGCCGGTGGTGCTGTTCTCGCGAAAACAGATGACGGCGCGCAGCGACCTCTCCGGCCGCAACCCCTATGTCAGCGGGTCGAACAAGGAAGCGATCCAGCATCACTACGACATCTCGAATGCCTTCTACCGGCTCTTCCTTGACGAGCGCATGGTCTATAGCTGTGGGTATTTCAAGGATTTCGCCAACGGCATCGACCAGGCGCAAGTCGACAAGCTGGACCATATCTGCCGCAAGCTCAGGCTGAAGCCCGGCGAAAGGCTGCTCGATATCGGCTGTGGCTGGGGCGCGATGCTGATCCACGCGGCGAAGCATTACGGCGTCGTCGGCCATGGCGTCTCGTTGTCGCGGGCCCAGACGCAGCTTGCCCGCGAGCGCATCCGCGCCGAGGGTCTCGAGGACCGCATCACCATCGAGATCAAATCCTACGCCGAGCTCTCCGGCGCGTTCGACAAGATATCGTCCATCGGCATGTTCGAGCATCTGGGTATCGCCAATCACGACGCCTACTTTTCGGCCGTCCATCGTCTGCTCAAGCCCGGCGGCGTCTATCTGCACCACGCCATCACCAGGCGCAGCAAGGGCGACATCCGCAAGACGTTGCGCAAGGGCCCGGAATACAAGGCGCTGATCAAATACATCTTCCCAGGCGGAGAGCTCGACACGATCGGCATGACGCTCGGCAATCTCGAGGCGCGTGGCTTCCTCGTCCATGATGTCGAGAACCTTCGCGAGCATTATCAGCGCACCTGCCGGCTGTGGGCCGAGCGTCTCCATGCGCGCTTCGACGAGGCGATCGCCGAGGTCGGCGAGGCGAAAGCTCGGCTATGGCTGCTCTATCTCACCGGCTGCTCGATCGCCTTCGAACGCGCCTCGGCGCAGATTTTCCAGACGGTCGCCACCAAGCGCGCGCGCGGACCAAGCGGCCTGCCGCCGACGCGTGAGGATTTGTACCGGTAGGGACAGGCAGGTCAGGCGAACCGCACTTCCGCGCCGATCTCGACGCGTGCCGGCCGGTCGACGGTGCAATAAACGCCGATATTGTGGGCGTTGTAGCGGACCAGGTTGCGCAGGATGCCGGGGTCGTTGTCGAAGCCGTCCTGGGCGATGATGGTGAAGCCGCAGCGGCGGCAGGGCTCGGAGATCGTGAGCAGCAGATCGCCGATCGCGAGCTTGCGGCCGAGCCATTCCGTCTCCGGGAAGGAGCCTTCCACCGGCTCCATGTCGACGACGATGTTGGGGCGAAAGCGGCGCGAATCTGGCACGCCTTGCGGATGCAGCGCCTTCAGCCGCGCCAGCGAGGCGGTGGTGAGCAGATGGATCGGCGTCCTGCTGTATCGCTCGGCCGTGAGCGGGCCGGCATAGCCCGGCGCGTGCTCGCGGAAGTAAGGCCGGATCGAGGCGTCGAAACCAAGAAATCCGGAAAGAACCCGGTCGCTTTCCGGGTCGGGCGCCGGCAGCCAGTCGCCGCCGGGCACGGCCACTTCGAGCCGGCGGTCTTCGGTCAGCCGGGTGCGGATCAGCGGCACCTTGTGCCATTTCGGTCCGCGGTCCGGCCTGGCGATCTCGCCATCCGACGCATCGACCAGGCCGAACAGCCGGTCGCCGTCGACAGTCGACGTGCCAACGGAGATGGCGTCCAGCCGCTCGCCGGCGAGCGAGCTCGCCGGATAGCGCCATAGCTGGCTGACGGTGCCGAGTGCGGCCTGCGCGTTCATCAGGCCCTTTTATTCTGCCGGTTGGCAACGAGATCGTCGACCACGGCGGGATCGGCGAGCGTCGAGGTGTCGCCGAGCGCGCCGTAATCGTCCTCGGCGATCTTGCGCAGGATGCGCCGCATGATCTTGCCCGAACGGGTCTTGGGCAGGCCCGGCGCGAACTGGATCTTGTCGGGCGTTGCGATGGCGCCGATCTCCTTGCGGACATGGGCGACAAGCTCCTTGCGCAGATCCTCGCTCGATGTCGTGCCGGACATCAGCGTGACGTAGCAGTAGATTCCCTGACCCTTGATATCGTGCGGATAGCCGACGACGGCGGCTTCCGAGACCTTGTCGTGGCTGACCAGCGCAGATTCAACTTCCGCCGTGCCCATGCGGTGGCCTGAAACGTTGATGACGTCGTCGACGCGGCCGGTGATCCAGTAGTAGCCGTCGGCGTCACGGCGGCAGCCGTCGCCGGTGAAGTATTTGCCCTTGTAGGCCGAGAAGTAGGTCTGCACGAAACGGTCGTGATCGCCATAGACGGTGCGCATCTGGCCGGGCCAGGAATCGGTGATGCAGAGATTGCCGTCGGCCGCGCCTTCCAGCACCTTGCCTTCGCCATCGACCAGCTGCGGCTTGACGCCGAAGAAGGGCCGTGTCGCCGAGCCGGCCTTAAGGTCGGTGGCGCCCGGCAGCGGCGTGATCAGGATGCCGCCGGTCTCGGTCTGCCACCATGTGTCGACGATCGGCACCTTGGCGTTGCCGACGACGTTGAAATACCACTCCCAGGCTTCCGGATTGATCGGCTCGCCGACCGTGCCCAGCACGCGCAGCGACTTGCGCGAGGTCTTCTTCACATGGGAATCGCCGGCGCCCATCAGGGCGCGCAGCGCCGTCGGCGCGGTGTAGAAGATGTTGACCTGGTGCTTGTCGACGACTTCCCAGAAGCGCGACTGCGACGGGTAGTTCGGCACGCCCTCGAACATCAGCGTCGTGGCGCCGTTGGCCAAAGGGCCATAGACGATGTAGCTGTGGCCGGTGACCCAGCCGACATCGGCGGTGCACCAGTAGATGTCGCCGTCATGGTAATCGAAGACATACTGGTGCGTCATCGAAACATAGACGAGATAGCCGGCGGTGGTGTGCAGCACGCCTTTCGGCTTGCCGGTCGAGCCCGATGTGTAGAGGATGAACAGCGGGTCCTCCGCCTTCATCTTCTCGGGTTTGCAGTCGGCCTTAACGGTCGCGGCCTCGTCGTGGTACCAGACGTCGCGGCCCGGCACCCAGCCGGTCTTGCCGCCGGTGCGTCGCACCACCACCACTTTTTCCACCTTGGTGCCGGCCTTGGCGGCGATGTCGATGGCCTTGTCGGTGTTGTCCTTCAGCGCAATCGGCTTGCCGCCGCGCAAGCCCTCGTCGGCGGTGATGACGATGGTCGACTTGCAGTCGTCGATGCGGCCGGCGAGTGCGTCCGGGGAGAAGCCGCCGAAGACGACCGAATGGATGGCCCCGATGCGCGTGCAGGCAAGCATCGCGTAAGCCGTTTCCGGGATCATCGGCATGTAGATGGTGACGCGGTCGCCCTTCTTGACGCCGTGCTTCTTCAGCACATTGGCGAAGCGGCAGACATGCGCATAGAGCTCGTTGTAGGTGATCTTCCTGTCATCGTAAGGGTTGTCGCCTTCCCAGATGATGGCGGTCTGGTTGCCGCGCTTCTTCAGATGCCGGTCGATGCAGTTGTAGGAAACGTTGGTCTGGCCGTCCTCGAACCACTTGATCGAGACCTTGCCGTCGAAGGAAGTGTTCTTGACCTTGGTGAAGGGCTTGAACCAGTCGATGCGCTTGCCGTGCTTGCCCCAAAACTTGTCCGGGTTCTTCACGCTGTCGGCATACCATTTGAGATAGGTGTCGTTGTCGATCAGCGCGTTTTTCTTCCACGCCGGCTGGACGCGGTGGACATGGACATCGGCCATTTTCTAGCTTTCCTCCGAAACCGTTCCGCCGGCTTGATGTGCCGACGGCATCACGGCGAAGCAGCCGTGAATTCGCGGCATTATTAACAGTTCCGCCGTGACGGCAATATTAGACGTTGGATTCGCGCGGCGGGATGACGCAGGGGCAAGTGCAAACGCCTGTCAGCACTCTCGCCCTAGGGCTGCTAACCGACTGTTTTTCCGATGGAAAACTTGGGTCTGATGTGCGAAAATCAATAGACGGTTAAGCAACGAGGCGCAGAGTTTCGCGTTGGGAGGAAAGGAGAATCAACTGAGGACGGCAATGCGCCATCATCTCGAAATGGACTTGATGCTCAGCGGCTATGGGCTGACCACGGCCAAGATCCTTTATCACTTCCCAGACCATCCACATCTGCTGCAAAGCTATATCTGGCAGGATTACGACATCGCGCCGGAGTTTCCGGTGCTGATCCGCTTCATCGAATTCTGGAAGACCAAGCTCGACGGCCCGCTGCATTCGGTGACGTACACGCACCAGAAGCTGATCGCGCCGAACGAGTGGCGGAAAGTGGACGGGGAGTTCGTGCTGCACTGAGCGGCGCAGAGGTTCTGTGGACGTCGAACGTTTGGCGGAAACGCCCATCACTCGTTATCCCCGGGCTTGGTAGGAACGGCCCGGTTCGTTTCAAGCGCCGGCGGAAGCGTTATCGTTCGATTGTCGGGGTCGGCAACAAGATCGCTACCAGCGTCTCGAGGCGCTTAGCGACTGCCGAAGATCGCCGAGCCCAGCCTGACGCTGGTCGCGCCGAAGGCGATCGCGGTCTCGTAATCGCCGGACATTCCCATCGAGAGCATTGCGACGCCGGCCTCGCCAGCGATCTTTTCCAAAAGCGCGAAATGCGGACCGGGATTCTCGTCCGCCGGCGGGATGCACATGAGGCCCTCAATGGCGAGGCCGTGCACCTCGCGGCAGCGTTTGACGAAAGCGACGGCGTCGCGCGGCTCGATGCCGGCCTTCTGCGGCTCGGAGCCGGTGTTGACCTGCACATAGAGTTTGGGCGCCAGGCCTTGCCTGGCGGTCTCCTTGGCAAGCTCGGCGGCGATCTTCTCGCGATCGACGGTCTCGATGACATCGAAAAGCGCCACCGCTTCCTTCGTCTTGTTGGATTGCAGCGGCCCGATCAGGTGCAGCTCGATGTCGGGAAACGCCGCTTTCAGCGCCGGCCATTTACCTTGAGCTTCCTGCACGCGGTTCTCGCCGAAAACACGCTGGCCCGCCTCGATGACCGGGCGGATATCTTCGGCCGCGAAGGTCTTCGAGACCGCGACCAGCATGACGGCGCCGGGCTCACGCTTTGCCTCGCGTTCGGCGCTTGCGATCTTCGCCTTGACCGCGCGAAGCTGTTCGACGGGGCTCGTAATGTCCATATCCTGCCCATAGTTTTAGCACCAACGCCGGATCGCCACAGTTGACGGGTCTGGCAATCCATGGTGAACACCGCGACGACATTGTCTCGGCTGCCGGCCTTGCCCAGCGCCGCGCACCCGCTTTTAAGTGAAAAACATCTGATGGCAACCGAACGATACAATCCGCGCACGTCAGAGCCCAAATGGCAGAAGGCCTGGGCCGAAAAGAAGCTGTTCGAGGCCAGGAACGAGGACCCGAAGCCGAAATACTACGTGCTCGAGATGTTCCCTTATCCCTCAGGGAAGATCCATATCGGCCACACCCGCAACTATACGATGGGCGACGTCGTCGCGCGCTACAAGCGGGCCAAGGGCTTCAACGTGCTGCACCCGATGGGTTGGGACGCCTTCGGCATGCCGGCCGAGAACGCAGCGATGCAGAACAAGGTCCATCCCAAGGACTGGACCTACGAAAACATCGCCGTCATGCGCGAGCAGCTCAAGATGATGGGCCTGTCGCTCGACTGGGCGCGGGAGTTCGCCACATGCGACGTCGACTACTATCACCGCCAGCAGATGCTGTTCCTCGACTTCGTCGAGAAGGGGCTGGTGACGCGCAAATCCTCCAAGGTCAACTGGGACCCGGCAGACATGACGGTGCTCGCCAACGAGCAGGTCATCGACGGCCGCGGCTGGCGCTCGGGCGCGCTGGTCGAGCAGCGCGAGTTGACGCAGTGGTTCTTCAAGATCACCGATTTCGCGCAGGACCTGCTGGATTCGCTCGGCCGTCTCGACGAATGGCCGGAGAAGGTCAAGCTGATGCAGCACAACTGGATCGGCCGCTCCGAAGGGCTGCTGATCCGCTGGCCGCTCGCAGGTCCTGTTGGCGACATGCACGAGCTGGAAGTCTACACGACCAGGCCGGACACCATCTTCGGCGCCTCCTTCATGGCGGTCGCGGCGGATCATCCGCTGGCCAAACAAGCCGCCGAGAACAATCCGGCGCTGGCCAAGTTCATCGACGAGGTCCGCCATATGGGCACCTCGGTGGCGGCGCTTGAGACGGCCGAAAAGAAGGGTTTCGATACCGGCATCCGCGTCGTCCATCCTTTCGACGACAGCTGGACGCTGCCTGTCTACGTCGCGAATTTCGTGCTGATGGAGTATGGCACGGGCGCCATCTTCGGCTGCCCGTCGGGCGATCAGCGCGACCTCGACTTCGCCAACAAATACGGCCTGCCGGTAGTCCCGGTAGTGATGCCGGAAGACGGCGACGCAAAAAGCTTCCAGATCATCGAGGAGGCCTATGTCGACGACGGCGTGATGATCAATTCGCGCTTCCTCGACGGCATGAAGCCGCAGCGCGCGTTCGACGAGGTGGCGAAGCTGCTCGAACAGAGGACGATCGGCGGCCGGCCGATGGCAGAGCGCAAGGTGAATTTCCGCCTGCGCGATTGGGGCATCTCGCGCCAGCGCTACTGGGGCTGCCCGATCCCGATGATCCACTGCGAGGCCTGCGGCGTGGTGCCGGTGCCGAAGGCCGATCTGCCGGTGAAACTGCCTGACGACATCGAGTTCGACCGTCCGGGCAATCCGCTCGATCGGCATCCGACATGGCGTCACGTGAAATGCCCGCAATGCGGGCGCGACGCGCGGCGCGAGACCGACACGATGGATACGTTCGTCGATTCGTCGTGGTATTTCGCGCGCTTCACCGCCCCCTGGGCGAACGAGCCGACCGAGCCGAAGGCGGCGGACGAGTGGCTGGCGGTGGACCAGTATATCGGCGGCATCGAGCACGCGATCCTGCATCTGCTCTATTCGCGCTTCTTCACGCGTGCCATGCGCGAGACCGGCCATTTGAACCTCGCCGAGCCGTTCAAGGGCCTGTTCACGCAAGGCATGGTGGTGCACGAGACCTACCGCGTCGGCGGTCCGTCGACAAATGGGCGCTGGCTGTCGCCGAGCGAGGTCAGGATCGAGGATGCCGGCGGCAAGCGCCGCGCCATCGAGATCGCGACCGGCGAGGAAGCGACGATCGGCGCGCTCGAGAAGATGTCGAAATCGAAGAAGAACACAGTGAGTCCGGAGGAGATCACCGACGGCTACGGAGCCGATACCGCACGCTGGTTCATGCTGTCGGATTCGCCGCCCGAGCGCGACGTCGAATGGACCGACGAAGGTGCCGCCGGCGCGCATCGCTTCGTGCAGCGCGTCTGGCGCCTGGTGCAGATCGCGGCCGAACAGCTTGCCGACGTGAAGCCGGCCGCGGCGAGCGAAGGCGAGGCAGGTGCCGTTTCCAAGGCCGCGCACAAGATCCTGAAGGCGATCGGCGAGGACATCGAGAAGCTCGGCTTCAACCGGGCTATCGCCCGCATCTACGAGCTTGCCAATGCGCTGGCCGTGCCGCTCAACGACGTCGCCGAAGGCAAGGCTGACGCGGCGCTGAAGGGCGCCTGCCGCGAGGCCGTCGAGATCCTGGTCCATGTGATCGCGCCGGTGATGCCGCATCTGGCCGAGGAATGCTGGGAGGCATTGGGCGGCACCGAGATGGTCGCCGAACGGCCGTGGCCTGCCTACGATCCGGCCCTGGTCGTCGACAACGAGATCATGCTGCCGGTGCAGGTCAACGGCAAGAAGCGCGGGGATTTGACAATTGCCCGCGACGCGGATCAAGGTGCCGTCGAAAAAGCGGTGCTGGCTCTCGACTTCGTGCAGAAAGCGCTCGATGGTAAAGCCCCGCGCAAGGTGATCATCGTCCCGCAGAGGATCGTCAATGTCGTTGCCTGATCCGGAAAAGTCACAGGCGGCGCGTTTGCTGCGCCGCGCTGCTCTCAGCGGCCTGGTCGCCTCGCTGGCACTGGTCTCCGCCTGCACGGTGCGGCCGCTCTATTCCAGCGCGCCGCTCACTGCCGGCTCGCAGGTCGGGGCCGCCGCCGAGTTGGCCTCGATCTCGATCAAGCCGGTCAGCACGCGCCCTGCACAGCAGGTGCGCAACAATCTGATCTTCGCTTTCGGCCAGGGCTCGGGCGAGCCGGCATCGCCTGCCTATACGCTCGACCTCGGCGTCACCGAGCTTGTCGAGTCGGCGGCCATCGTTCAGGTGCAGACCGAAGAGGACGAGCCGACGGCGGGCACCGTGACCCTCACCGCCAATTATGTGCTCAGAGACGCCGCGACCGGCACTGTGGTCGCGCTCGGCAAGCGCTCGATTCCTTCCTCCTTCGACCGGCCGCGCCAGGAGTTTGCGGCCTACCGGGCGCAGATCGATGCCGAGAACCGCGCCGCCCGCGAGCTCGCCGATCTGCTCAGGCTGGCGATCGCCCAGGACCTGGCCAAGAATGGCAAGAAGGCCTGAGCTGGTCTCTGGGCGCCGCCGCGCTATTCCCCTATTCGAGGCAATAAAAAAGGCCAGGTTACCCCCGGCCTTTTGTTGTCTGCTCTCCGGCCTCAGCCAATCTTCTGGCCGGTCTTGGCCCAGTCGGCGAGGAAGGCGGCGAGGCCCTTGTCGGTGAGCGGATGGTTGACCAGCGCCTTCAACGTCGCCGGCGGCGCGGTCACGATATCGGCGCCGATCAAAGCCGCCTGCTTGACGTGGTTCACCGTACGCACGGAAGCGGTCAGGATCTCGGTCTTGAAATCGTAATTGTCGTAGATGGTGCGGATTTCCGAGATCAGCTCCATGCCGTCCGAGCCGGTGTCGTCGATGCGGCCGACGAAGGGCGAGATGAAGGAGGCGCCGGCCTTGGCGGCAAGCAGCGCCTGGTTGGCCGAGAAGCAGAGCGTGACGTTGACCATGCGGTTCATCTCGGTGCGGATCGTCTTGCAGGCCTTCAGACCATCCAGCGTCAGCGGCACCTTGATGGCCACATTCGGTGCGATCTTGGCCAGCACCTCGGCCTCGGCCATCATCTCCTTGTACTCGGTCGCGACGACCTCGGCCGAGACCGGGCCTTCGACAATGTCGCAGATCTGCTTGGTGACCTCGGCGATCTTGCCGCCCGATTTCAGGATCAGCGACGGGTTGGTGGTGACGCCATCGAGCAGCCCCAGATCGTGCAGCTCCTTAATTTCCTTGATGTCAGCGGTATCGACAAAAAACTTCATGGCTGTCTCCTTGGGGATTGCCTGACGCCGGCCAGGCAGATGCGGGGGTCCCCTTTGATCTAGAGCAAAGTCGGGGCAAGGTCACGCCCGATGATCGAAGATTCGCCCTTTGTCGCGGCCGCGCCGGTGCTGGTGCCGATGCCGGCCGAACGGCCCTACACATATGCCGTGCCGCCAGGCATGCGCGTGGTGCCGGGCTCGATCGTGCGCGTGCCGCTGGGGCCGCGGCAGGTCGCCGGCATCGTCTGGGACGCCGTCGTCGAATCCGTCGATCCGAAAAAGCTGCGGCCGATCGAGGAGGTCTTCGACTGCCCGCCGATCGACAAGGCCATGCGCCGTTTCGTCGACTGGATCGCCCAATACACGCTGTCGGCGCCCGGCATGGTGGCGCGGATGTTGTTGAGGGCGCCGGAAGCTTTCGACCCGGAGCCGTGGATCGAAGGCCTGCAGCGCACGCTTGCCGAGCCCGACCGGTTGACCGATGCGCGACGCCGCGTTTTGGAAACGGCCGAAGGCGGGCTTGCCTGGACGCGCTCCGGTCTCGCCCATGCTGCGGGTGTCTCCTCGACCGTCATCGATGGCTTGAGGGCACAAGGCGTGTTCGAGACGGTGATGATCCCGCCAAGGCCGGTGGTCGCCGCACCCGATCCCGGCCATGCCGTGCCGGAATTGATGCCGGACCAGAAGGCGGCGGCCGAGAAGCTGCGCGCGGCGATCGCCGCCGACGCCTTCAACGTCACCCTGCTCGACGGCGTCACCGGATCGGGCAAGACGGAAGTCTATTTCGAGGCGGTGGCGGCGGCGCTCGACAAGGGCAAGCAGGTGCTGATCCTGCTGCCGGAGATCGCGCTGACGCACGCTTTCCTCGAACGCTTCCAGGACCGCTTCGGCGCCAAACCGGCGGAGTGGCATTCGGACCTGCCGCCCCGGATGCGCGAACGCGTCTGGCGGCAGGTGGCGGAGGGCGGCGTGCGCGTCGTCGCCGGGGCGCGTTCGGCGCTGTTTTTGCCGTTCAAGGAGCTAGGCCTGATCGTCGTCGACGAGGAGCATGACCCGGCCTACAAGCAGGAAGACCGCGTCTTCTACAATGCGCGCGACATGGCGGTGGTGCGCGGCCATATCGGCGCTTTCCCGGTCGTGCTCGCCTCGGCGACGCCGTCGGTCGAGAGCCGGGTCAACGCCAGCCACGGCCGCTATCACCGCGCGGTGCTGTCGGCGCGTTTTGCCGAGGCGGCGCTCCCCGACCTGAAATCGATCGACATGCGGCGCGTGCCGCCGGCGCGCGGCGGTTTTCTGTCGCCTCTCCTTCTGGAGCAGATGCAGCGCACGCTGGAGAGACAAGAGCAGTCGCTGCTCTTCCTCAACCGGCGCGGCTATGCGCCGCTGACGCTCTGCCGCGTCTGCGGCCATCGCTTCGGCTGCCCGGTCTGCTCGGCCTGGCTGGTCGAGCATCGCTTTCGCGGCCAGCTCGTTTGCCATCATTGCGGCCACAATGAGCGGCGGCCGGAAGCCTGCCCGGAATGCGGCACGCTCGATCATCTGGTCGCCTGCGGGCCGGGCGTCGAGCGCATCGCCGAGGAAGTGGTGGCGCATTTCCCGGAAGCCCGCACGATCGTATTGTCGTCCGATCTCTTGGGCGGCGTGCGCCGGCTGCGGCTCGAGCTCGAGGCCGTCGCCAATGGCGAGGCCGATATCGTGATCGGCACGCAGCTCGTCGCCAAGGGTCACAACTTCCCCGGCATGACGCTGGTCGGCGTGGTCGACGCCGACCTCGGCCTCGCCAATGGCGATCCGCGCGCCGCAGAGCGTACCTTCCAGCTGCTCAGCCAGGTGACCGGGCGCGCCGGCCGCACCGGCAAGAAGAGCCTCGGCCTGCTGCAGACCTACCAGCCCGACCATCCGGTGATGCGGGCGATCGTCTCCGGTGATTCGGAAGCTTTTTACGAGCGCGAAATCGCCGAGCGCGAGCGGGCCGCACTGCCACCGTTCGGCCGGCTCGCCGGCATCATCGTCAGTGCCGCGACGCGAGGGGAGGCCGAAAGCCATGCGCGGGGCTTGCGGCGCGCGGCACCTACAGCCTCCGATCTCTTCGTGCTCGGACCGGCCGAGGCGCCGCTGTCGCTGATCGGCGGCCGCCACCGCTTCCGCTTGCTTGTCCAGGGCGAGCGGCGCGCCGACATGCAAGGGTTTATTCGAGCCATGCTGGCGGAGGGGCCGAAGCTGCGCGGCTCCGTCAGGGTGCAGGTCGACATCGACCCGCAGAGCTTCCTATAAGCGAGAAAGACAGCCCCAACGGAGTGCTCGCTTTATGAAAACCCTCGGCCTTATCGGCGGCATGAGCTGGGAATCGACGGCGATCTACTACCGACTGCTCAACGAGATCGTGCGCGAGCGGCTGGGCGGGCTGCATTCGGCGAAGCTGTTGCTCTGGTCGTTAGATTTCGCCGAGATCGCCGAACGCCAGCATGCCGGCGACTGGGACGGCGCCGGTGTCCTTCTGGTAAAAGCCGCGCGCAAGCTGGAGGCCGGCGGCGCCGAGGGCCTGATGATCTGCACCAACACGATGCACAAACTCGCCGACACGGTGCAGGCGGCCATCTCGATTCCGCTCATCCATATCGCCGACGCAACCGGACACGCTGTTGTCGCCGCAGGCGTGAAGCGCCCGGCGCTGCTGGCGACACGCTTCACCATGGAACAGGATTTCTACAAAGGACGGCTCGCCGACAAATACGGCCTGCAGCCGGTCGTGCCCGGCCAGGCCGGCCGCGGCATGGTGCACCGGATTATCTATGATGAGCTCTGCCAGGGTATCGTCAAAGCCGACTCGAAGTCCGCCTATGTCGAGGAAGTCGGCCGTCTGCGGCGCGACGAAAAGATCGACGGCCTGATCATGGGCTGCACCGAGATCACCATGCTGATCGGCCAGGGCGATTTCGACATGCCGGTGTTCGACACCACGCGCATCCATGCCAAGGCAGCGATCGAGTTCGCATTGTCCTGATCGGTCCCTCCTTTGACGCTTCTTCTCTTGCGTCTTTCCAAATGTGCCGGACGCCATCTGGCGCGCGGATTTTCCTCGGCTAGAATGCCGGCAATTTCAGAACAAGACTTTCCGAGGGGGATCAGATGGAGTTCGCGTTTCCGTGGCCGGCGAGCCAGGGCGAGTGGCTGGCATGGTCGAGCGCCGTCGTGACGCTGCTCATCGGCCTCGTCCTGTTCCTGGCGCCGAACCTCGCCTTCCGCATCCTGCGCCTGCAGGCAAAGCCGGAGAAAGCGGCGGCGATCGCCGAGGGGCGCGGCCGCATGTCGGGCTTCTACCTCGGCGTCAGCCTGTGCTGCATCTTGCTCGCGCAGCCGCTGCTTTACATGGCGCTCGGCTTCTCATGGCTGTTCACCGCTTTCGGCCGGCTTTTGTCGATGATGTCGGACGGCGCCAATACACCTTTCAACTGGGCTTCCATCGTGGTTGAATTGGCCCTGGCGGCGCTGCCGCTTGCCTTCGCCTTCGGCTTCGTGCCGTGAATTCGTGACTAATCCGCCGCTCACGCTCGGCCTTCGCCGCCTGATGCGACAAAAGTGCCTGAAAACCATGCCGGACGATGCATTGCGGTCTCAAAAGGCCTGTGCTAGACGGCAATCGACTTTCGGCCGGGGATAGCGGAAGCCATCCCTCCGTGCTTGGAAAAATCGCAGTAAGGTCAAAGATTTAGCCAGAGTTTTCGCTCGCGCCAACAATCTGCGGCCTGTCAGACAAGAGAAAAGACGGTCCGTGGCCCAATCGTCATCGCCAATCTCAGCTGTCGCAGAGCGCTATGCAAGCTCGCTGTTCGAGCTCGCGCTGCAGGAAAATTCGGTCGCCCAGGTCGAGGCCGACCTCAACGATTTCGAGGCGATGCTCAACGGCAGCGCCGACCTTGCCCGGCTCATCAACAGCCCGGTGTTCTCCAGCGACGATCAGGCCAAGGCGATCGGCGCGATCATCTCTAGAGCCAACATCACCGGCCTCGTCGGCAATTTCCTGCGCGTCGTCGCCCGCAACCGCCGCCTGTTCGCCGTGCCCGGCATGATCAAGGCGTTCCGCCAGATTGCCGCCGACCACCGCGGCGAGGCGTCCGCCGAAGTCACCTCCGCGCATGCGCTGACGGATGCGCAGCAGGCCGAACTCAAGGCGACGCTGACGGGCATCGCCGGCAAGGACGTGGCCATCGCCATGACCGTCGACCCGTCGCTGCTCGGCGGCTTGATCGTCAAGATGGGCTCGCGCCAGATCGATACGTCGCTCAAAACCAAACTCAATTCGCTCAAGCTTGCACTGAAAGAGGTCGGCTGATGGACATCCGCGCCGCGGAAATTTCCGCAATTCTGAAAGACCAGATCAAGAATTTCGGCAAGGAGGCCGAGGTCTCCGAAGTCGGCCAGGTTCTGTCCGTCGGTGACGGCATTGCCCGCGTCTACGGGCTCGACAACGTCCAGGCCGGCGAGATGGTCGAATTCCCGGGCGGCATCCGCGGCATGGCGCTGAACCTCGAAGCCGACAATGTCGGCGTCGTCATCTTCGGCAACGACCGTGACATCAAGGAAGGCGACACCGTCAAGCGCACCGGCGCCATCGTCGATGTTCCGGTCGGTCCCGGCCTGCTCGGCCGCGTGGTCGACGCGCTCGGCAATCCGATCGACGGCAAGGGCCCGATCCAGGCGACCGAACGCCGCCGCGTCGACGTCAAGGCGCCCGGCATCATTCCGCGCAAGTCGGTGCATGAGCCGATGTCGACCGGCCTCAAGGCCATCGACGCGCTGATCCCGGTCGGCCGCGGTCAGCGCGAGCTGGTCATCGGCGACCGTCAGACCGGTAAGACCGCCATCATCCTCGACACGATGCTGAACCAGAAGTCGGTGCACGACAACGGCCCGGAGAAGGAGAAGCTCTACTGCGTCTACGTCGCCGTCGGCCAGAAGCGCTCGACCGTCGCGCAGTTCGTCAAGGTGCTGGAGGAGCGCGGCGCGCTCGACTACTCCATCATCATCGCCGCGACCGCGTCGGATCCGGCGCCGATGCAGTTCCTGGCGCCGTTCGCCGGCTGCACCATGGGCGAATATTTCCGCGACAACGGCATGCATGCCCTCATCAGCTATGACGACCTGTCGAAGCAGGCCGTCGCCTACCGCCAGATGTCGCTGCTGTTGCGCCGCCCGCCGGGCCGCGAAGCCTATCCGGGCGACGTGTTCTATCTGCATTCGCGCCTGCTGGAGCGCGCCGCGAAGCTCAATGACGATAATGGCAACGGCTCGCTGACCGCGCTGCCCATCATCGAGACGCAGGCCAACGACGTGTCGGCCTACATCCCGACCAACGTGATCTCGATCACCGACGGCCAGATCTTCCTCGAGACCAACCTCTTCTTCCAGGGCATCCGCCCGGCGGTGAACGTCGGTCTGTCGGTGTCGCGCGTCGGCTCCTCGGCGCAGGTCAAGGCGATGAAGCAGGTCGCCGGCTCGATCAAGGGCGAGCTCGCGCAGTACCGCGAAATGGCGGCCTTCGCGCAGTTCGGCTCCGACCTCGACGCCGCCACCCAGCGTCTGCTCAATCGCGGTTCGCGCCTGACGGAGCTCCTGAAGCAGCCGCAGTTCTCGCCGCTCAAGACCGAAGAGCAGGTCGCGGTGATCTTCGCCGGCGTCAATGGCTATCTCGACAAGCTGGCGCTGAATCAGGTCGGCAAGTTCGAGCACGGCCTGCTCAGCCACATGCGCTCGGCCGGCAAGGACGTGCTCGACGGCATCCGCAAGGAGAAGGCGCTGTCGGACGACCTGCGCGGCAAGCTCAAGGCCGAGATCGACGCCTTCGCCAAGACCTTCGCTTAACGAGCAGCCGGACGCACGGGATCAGGTTTGAAGCATGCCTTCATTAAAAGACCTTCGTAACCGTATCGCCTCGGTCAAGGCGACGCAGAAGATCACCAAGGCGATGCAGATGGTCGCCGCGGCGAAGCTGCGTCGCGCGCAGGAAGCGGCGGAAGCGGCGCGTCCCTATTCCGAGCGGATGGGGGCGGTGCTGGCCAACATCACCCAGGCGATCGGCGGCGGCGGCGATGCCCCGGCGCTGATGACCGGCACCGGCAGGGACGACGTGCATCTGCTCATCGTCTGCACCGCCGAGCGCGGCCTCTGCGGCGGCTTCAATTCGCAGATCGCGCGCCTGGCCCGCGAGCATATTCGTAAGCTTCTCGCCGACGGCAAGCAGGTCAAGATCATCTGCGTCGGCAAGAAGGGTTTTGACATCCTGCGCCGCGAGTACGGCTCGCTGATCCTCGAGCGCGTCGACCTGCGCGAGGTCAAGACGCTCGGCTTCGTCAATGCCGATGCGATCGCGCGCAAGGTGATCAACCTGTTCAACCAGGGCGGCTTCGACGTCTGCACGCTGTTCTATTCGCAGTTCAAGTCGGTGATCAGCCAGATTCCGACGGCGCAGCAGATCATCCCGGCGGCCCCGGCTTCCGCCGCTGCCGAGACGAGCAACGGCGCCACGGCCGTCTACGAATACGAGCCGGAGCCGGGCGAGATCCTCTCCGACCTCATCCCGCGCAACATCGCGGTGCAGATCTTCCGCGCGCTGCTGGAAAACGCGGCCGGCGAGATGGGCGCCAAGATGAGCGCGATGGACAATGCGACGCGCAACGCCGGCGACATGATCAACAGGCTGTCGATCACCTACAATCGCCAGCGGCAGGCGCAGATCACCAAGGAACTCATCGAAATCATTTCGGGCGCCGAGGCGCTCTAGGCGCGCCCCGCCGCCGAGGCCATCGACCTCGCGGCAGACGGCGTGAGCAACAGACAGACGAAAAGGGCAAAGACGATGGCGAAAGCAGCTACCCCGAAGACCGCCGCCAAGGCGGCACCGGCCCCCAAGGCGGCAAAGGCTCCGGCAGCAGCCGCGAATGCCGCTCCGGCCAAGAAGGCGGCCGCTCCGGCCAAGGCAGCGGCTCCGGCGAAGGCGGCCAGCGTTGCGGCGAAGCGGGTCGGCGCCGCCGGCAAGGTGCGCCAGGTCATCGGCGCCGTCGTCGACGTCCAGTTCGAAGATCATTTGCCGGCCATTCTGAATGCGCTGGAAACCGACAATGTCGGCAACCGCCTGGTCCTCGAAGTCGCCCAGCATCTCGGCGAGAACACCGTGCGCTGCATCGCGATGGACTCGACCGAAGGTCTCGTGCGCGGCCAGGATGTCTATGACACCGGCGGACCGATTTCGGTGCCGGTCGGCCCGGGCATGCTCGGCCGCATCATCAACGTCATCGGCGAGCCGGTCGACGAGGCCGGCCCCGTCGACGCCGTCGAAATGCGCGCCATCCACCAGCCGGCTCCGGCCTATGTCGACCAGTCGACAGAAGCGCAGATCCTGGTCACCGGCATCAAGGTTCTCGACCTGCTGGCGCCTTATGCCCGCGGCGGCAAGATCGGGCTGTTCGGCGGCGCCGGCGTCGGCAAGACCGTGCTGATCCAGGAACTTATCAACAACGTCGCCAAGGCCCACGGCGGCTTCTCGGTGTTCGCCGGCGTCGGCGAGCGCACCCGCGAAGGCAACGACCTCTATCACGAGTTTATCGAATCGGGCGTCAACAAGAAGGGCGGCGGCCAGGGCTCGAAGGCCGCGCTGGTGTACGGCCAGATGAACGAGCCGCCGGGCGCGCGCGCCCGCGTCGGCCTGACCGGCCTCACCGTCGCCGAGTATTTCCGCGACCAGGGCCAGGACGTGCTGTTCTTCGTCGACAACATCTTCCGCTTCACTCAGGCGGGATCGGAAGTGTCGGCGCTGCTCGGCCGCATCCCCTCGGCCGTGGGCTATCAGCCGACGCTCGCCACCGACATGGGCGCGCTGCAGGAGCGCATCACGACCACGACCAAGGGTTCGATCACCTCGGTGCAGGCCATCTACGTTCCGGCCGACGACTTGACCGACCCGGCGCCGGCCACGTCCTTCGCCCACCTCGACGCCACGACCGTGCTCAACCGCGCGATCTCGGAAAAGGGCATCTACCCGGCCGTTGATCCGCTCGATTCGACCTCGCGTATGCTCGACCCGATGGTTGTCGGCGAGGAGCACTACCAGGTCGCCCGCCAGGTGCAGTCGATCCTGCAGCGCTACAAGTCGCTGCAGGACATCATCGCCATCCTTGGCATGGACGAGCTGTCGGAAGAGGACAAGCAGACCGTTGCCCGCGCCCGCAAGATCGAGCGCTTCCTGTCGCAGCCGTTCTTCGTCGCCGAAGTGTTCACGGGCTCGCCCGGCAAGCTGGTCGACCTCGCCGACACCATCAAGGGCTTCAAGGGCCTTTGCGCCGGCGACTACGACCACCTGCCCGAAGCCGCCTTCTACATGGTCGGCGGCATCGAGGAAGCGGTCGAGAAGGCGCAGCGCCTGGCGGGTGAAGCGGCGTAAAGAAGCGAATAGCGAATAGGGAGTAGCGAATAGGGATCAGTGGGCCGGCCGAGTTTTTCACTACTCGCTACCCGCTATTCCCTACTCGCTAGATTGGCATGGCTGAAGCTTTCAAGTTCGAACTGGTCTCGCCGGAGCGGCTGCTCGTTTCCGAGCAGGTCGAGTCCGTCGTCATCCCGGGCGCCGAAGGCGAGATGACCGTGATGGCGCAGCACGCTCCGGTCATGACCACGATCAAGCCCGGCGTCGTCACGGTGAAAACCGCGGCAGGCAAGGAAGAGCGCTACGTCGTGTTCGGCGGCTTCGCCGACATCCTGCCCTCCGGCTGCACGCTGCTGGCCGAATCGGCGGTCGCCGTCGGCGACATCGACCGCGCTGATCTCGCCCGCCGCATCCAGGAAGCCAGGGAAGACGCCGCCGACGCCAAGGACGACGAGGCCCGCAGCAAGGCCGAGCAGTTTCTCAGCCAGCTCACCACGTTGGAAGGCGCGCTGCTGCCGGCCTGACGGCGGCCTCTTACGATGGACTGAAAGAGAGCGGGCTTGCCCCGGGGCTTGCCCCGCTTTTTTGTTTGCCCCGTTTTCTCGTTTTCTCGTTTGGGAGACGGTCCGCCCTGCTTGTCAGGGTGTCGTGCCGTTTCATGCAAACGGCGAGCCGCTCTAATCTCGTCGGCAAGGCAGTGCGCCTGTTCTGAAACTCGAACGGGGGCCGACTATGCCACACGGCAGGTCGTGAACGGTCGGGCCAGTAGTCTCGGTGCAGACGCGCTATTCGGCCAGCTGGGGCGGTTCTTTGCTGATGCCGATCGCCGCGAGAGCCAGCTTCGGACCGCCCTGCTTGAAATGGACGAGATGAGTGGCGACAGACTCGATCAACTTCTGTCGCTCCGGATGAGCTTTGGCAAAGCCGGCGAGGTCGAACACGGCCTCCGTCATCTCCGCCGTCGGCAGAATCCGGGCGAAGATGTCGCTGAGGGCGGTATCGAGTGGATCGGTGAAATGGCCCTCCGGCAAGCTGCCACCGCGCGCGGCGCATGCGGCGATCCAGGCGGCGACCACCAGCGTGAGGTGTACGAACTCGGTCCCGGCTTCGAGGCATTCGATGGCTGACGCAATGATGCGCTGCGGCAGCTTCTGGCTGCCGTCATTGGCGATCTGCGCGGTGCGGTGGGCAAGCGCGGTGTTGGAGAAGCGCTGGGCGAGCTCGGCCGTGTAGGCGGCCGTATCGAGACCTGCATCCTGGGGCAGCGTCGGCACGGCTTCGGCCCACAATGCGTCGACAAACCGTCGGATCGACGGGTCGGCGAAGGCGCGGTCGACGGTGGCGTGGCCGCTGAGCAGGCCAAGATAGGCGATGCCGGAATGCGCGCCGTTGAGCAGCCTCAGCTTCATGTCCTCGAAGGGACCGACATCCTCGACCATGGTGACGCCGAATTTCTCCCAGGCCGGCCGCCCGGTGGGGAAACGATCCTCAATCACCCATTGTCGGAACGGCTCGGTCATCACCGGCCAGGCATCCTCGAGACCAAGCTCGCCGGCGATGCGGGCGCGGTCGGCGTCGGTGGTCGCCGGCACGATGCGGTCGACCATGGAAGACGGGAAGGCCACTTCGCCGGCGACATGGCGGGCGAGTTCGGTATCGCCCTGTCGAGCGAGCCCGGCATCGCCCTGTCGAGCGAGTCGTAAGTCGCGCAGCTTGGCAAACTCGAGCAACAGCTTGTGCAGCGTGGCGCCGTTGGCCGGAAGGTTGTCGCAGCACAGCACCGTGAAGGGCGGCGTGGCGGCGGCGCGGCGGCGCGCAAGCGCCTCGGCCAGGAAACCATGCGCCGTCCTGGGCGATCCGGGGTTTCCCAGATCGTGGACGATATCGGGATGAGTTTCGTCGAGGCTGCCGTCGGCGGCCCTCAGATAGGCCTTTTCGGTGATGGTCAGCGTGACGATGCGGGTGCGCGGATCGGTGAGCGCGGTAAGCACGGCGTCCGGATCTTCGGGCGCCACCAGCAACGACACGATCGAGCCGATGATCTGCAACTGCTTGCCGGCGCTTTCCCTCACCGCCAGCGTGTAGAGACCGTCCTGCGGCGACAGCGCATCGCGTGTATCGGGACTGCGCAGCGAGACGCCAATGATGCCCCAACCTGTATCGCCATCCGCCAGGACGGCGTCGACATAGGCCGCCTGATGAGCGCGATGGAAGGCGCCGAGGCCGAGATGGACGATGCCGGGCGTCACGGCGCCGCGATCGTAGCGGGGTATGGCGATTGCGCCCGGCAGCTGCGCGATCGAGGCGTTCGACAGACGGCTGTTCATTGGTTTGAAGTCTCCGATCGGCGCGTCGAGCCGGGCAGGAATGGCGGCAGCGGCGTAGCACCCGCCGCTGCCCGGTACAATGGCCGGGCTTTATGCGAAAGTCATCATACAACTGGCTGGTTTTTGTATGTTGACAATGTTGTTTGCTAATCCACCAATGGGGCAGCCTGGGAGGAGCGAAGTGGCTGCATTGACTGATCCGGACCTGTTGTTCGCGCCGGAAACGCGAACGCTGGCTCGCGCCCTTCATGCAGGGGTCAAGGACCTGCCGATCGTCAGCCCGCATGGCCACACGGACCCGCGCTGGTATGCGCTCAACGAGCCCTTTCCCGACCCCGCGCAGCTCCTGATCGTGCCGGACCACTACATCTTCCGCATGCTGTTCAGCCAGGGCGTTCGGTTGGAAGAGCTCGGCGTGCCGACGCTCGACGGAGCGCCGGTCGAGACCGACGGCCGAACGATCTGGCGGCGCTTTGCCGAGCATTACTATCTCTTCCGCGGCACGCCGACCCGGCTCTGGCTCGACCATGTGTTCGAGCACCTGTTCGGCATCGACGAACCGCTCAACGCCAGCACCGCTGATCGGTGCTACGACACGATCGCCGCGCTGCTTCAGCGCGCCGACTATCGGCCGCGGGCGCTGTTCGAGCGCTTCAACATCGAGGTGATCGCCACCACCGAAGGGGCGCTCGACGATCTCAAATGGCATCGGATGATCCGTGACAGCGGTTGGCAGGGCCGCGTCGTTACCGCCTACCGGCCGGACGCCGTGGTCGATCCCGACTTCGAAGGTTTCCTGGCCAATCTCGATCGCCTGGGCGAAATCACCGGATGCGACACCGGCACATGGGCCGGCTATCTCGAGGCGCACCGAAAACGCCGCGCCTATTTCAAGGAATTCGGCGCCACCTCGTCCGATCACGGCCATCCGACCGCCGACACCGCCAATCTTTCCGACACGGCGGCGCAGGAGCTGTTCGACAGCATCCGCCGCGGGTCGGAGGACGAGCGCGAGCGAAAACTGTTCCGCGCCCAGATGCTGACCGAGATGGCCAAGATGAGCCGCGACGACGGGCTGGTAATGCAGATCCATCCCGGGTCGTGGCGCAATCATTCGCCGGCTGTTTGCCAGAAATTCGGCCGCGACAAGGGCTTCGATATTCCGACCCGGACCGACTATGTGACGGCGCTGAAGCCGCTGCTCGACTGCGTCGGGCTGGAGCGAGACCTGACGATCATCCTGTTCACGCTCGACGAGACGAGCTATGCGCGCGAGCTGGCGCCGCTCGCCGGCGTCTATCCGGCGCTGAAGCTTGGGCCGGCCTGGTGGTTCCACGACAGCCCGGAAGGCATGCGCCGCTTCCGCGAGATGACCACCGAGACGGCGGGCTTCTACAATACGGTCGGCTTCAACGACGACACGCGCGCCTTTCCATCGATCCCGGCGCGCCACGACGTCGCGCGGCGTGTCGACTGTGCCTTCCTGGCGCGGCTCGTCGCCGAACATCGGCTGCGCGAGGAGGAAGCGCATGAGCTGGCGCGCGAACTTGCCTACACGCTTGCCAAGAAGGCGTACCGGCTCTGAGCCGGGCGCCAGGATTTGAAGGGCATGAAGTTCGGCAAGATCACGGTCTGGGAAGCGATACGCTCGAACTGGCCGTTCTAGGGCGCGGGTATCGTGGTTCTGGCGCTGGTGACGTATATTCCCGCGATCTCGCTGTGGTTGCCAAGTGTCTTCAAGTAGGCGTCCTCAAATAGGGCGTTCAGATAGGGGAGTGCGACGTGGCCGGGCCCACGACGGATTTCAGGGTCGAACGGAAGCCGAAGCTGTCGGAAACGGTGGTCGCGGCGATCCGCAAGCAGCTGTTGGCGGGCGAGATCCCGCCCGGGCACAAGCTGCCGACCGAAGGGCAACTCACGGAAACCTTCGGCGTCAGCCGCACCGTCATTCGCGAGGCGCTGGCAAAGCTTGCCGCCGACGGCCTCGTCGAGGCGCGGCAGGGCGCCGGCGTCTTCGTCACAGAACACATCTCCACCACGCTCGGCGTTTTGGCCGCCGACATGGGCGCCAAGGATTCGATCGCGCTCAACGTGCTCGAGGTGCGACTGGCGATCGAGATCGAATCGGCCGGCCTTGCCGCCATCCGCCGCAACGCGGCGCAAGAGGCGGCGATCCAAGAGGCTTTCTTCGAGTTCGAGCGGCTTCTGCTCGCCAGCCAGCCGACCGGTCCGGCGGATCTCGCCTTCCATAGGGCAATCGCCAGCGCCACCAATAACCCGTTCTATGTCGAGATGCTCGACGTGCTCGGCCGCCGCGCCATTCCCTGCGACGTAACCTCGCCCTGGTCGGCCGAGCTCGTCCAGTCCGACGAGTACCAGCGTGGCCTGCAACGGGAGCATCTGGTGATCCTCAACGCGATTTCGGCGGGCGACGCCGAAGCCGCGCGCGAGGCGATGCGGGCACATCTCACCTCGAGCCAGCAGCGCTACCGCGAGCGCCTGCAGGCGCGGCAGGCCTATTACGCAAAGTCCGTGGCGGCTGCGTCGACCGGATAATCATTCGAGCAAGGTAGAGATGGACCAGACACACACCGGCGCTTTCATCTGGGCCATGGCTGGCGACAATGTCGACTATATCGACGTCGACCAAGTGGCGATGGACCAGCTCAAGTGAGCGATCTTTTCGCCTTCAGCCTTGCGGGAAAACGCATCCTCGTCACCGGCGCCAACACCGGCATCGGCCAAGGCATTGCAGTGTCGGTCGCGCGCGCCGGCGGCGCCGTCATCGGCGTCGGGCGCTCGGCGATGGATGAAACCGCGGAGAAGATCGCGGCCATTGGTGGCCAGTTCGAAACCGTGGCCGCCGATCTCGGCGATCCTGCCGCGGCTGCCGTCATGCTCGATCGGATATGGGACGAGAAGGGACCGCTCGACGGCTTGGTCAACAATGCCGGCATCATACGACGCGCCGACGCGGTCGATCTGACCGAAGCCGACTGGGACGAGGTGATGGACATCAATTTGAAGACGGTCTTCCGGCTTTGCCAGAGTTTTGCCAGACGCTTGCTGGCCGAGCCCGGGCGGCGCGGCAAGATCGTCAACATAGGCTCGGTGCTGAGCTTCCAGGGCGGCATCCGCGTCGCCTCCTACACCGCTTCGAAACATGGCGTGCTTGGCCTCACGAGGCTGCTCGCCTGCGAATGGGCGGCGAAAGGCATAAACGTCAACGGCATCGCGCCGGGCTATATCGAAACCAACAACACCGAAGCCTTGCGCGCCGACCCCGACCGCAGCGCCGCCATCCTCGGACGCATTCCCGCGGGGCGCTGGGGCCGGCCGGGCGACATCGGCGACGCGGCCGTTTTCCTGCTCGCGCCCGCGTCGGACTACATGCATGGCGCGGTGATGCCGGTGGACGGCGGCTGGCTGGCGCGGTGACCATTCTGCCAATTTCGAACGGAAGCTAAGCGATGACGCCTCTCTTTTCACATGCCGGCGAAAAAGCCTGGGAGCCGACGCCCGACGGCAACAGACGGCGCGTGCTGGTGCACACGGCCGAACTGATGATGGTCGAATTCGCCTTCAACAAGGGCGGCCTCGGCGCGCTGCATTCGCATCCGCACGTCCAGGCAAGCTATGTCGCCGAAGGCCGCTTCGAAGTCACCATCGACGACAAGTCAGAGATCCTGGCAGCGGGAAGCAGCTTCATCGTGCCGTCCAACCTGGTGCACGGCGTCAGGGCGCTGGAAGCGGGGCGGCTGGTCGACAGTTTTGCGCCTTATCGGGCCGACTTCCTATAGCGATATTCCTGTTGCCAAAGAAAAACCCGCGCCGTGAGGCGCGGGTTTGTTGCCTGGGCGCAGGTGGCGCCGCCGCGGTACTCAAACATTGCCGCAGGACGACAACGGTGCCGCAACATGGTGAAGATAGGTTTAACGAAGAGGACTGGCACTCTGCCGGCATATCGGCCAAAGAGACGGCGCGCCGCAGCTTTGGCAACGGATGAACTAAGCCGGCGGGAGCGGAAGTCGGAAATGGACGTCGCACGAAAATCAGAAGCCTTTTTGCGCAAGGCCATCAGGCGGCCGATCAGAGAGGTTCGGCGCTTGGCGCTGGATGTGAAGCGGCTGTGGCGGCTTTGGTTTGCTGGGCGCTCGGCGCCTTACAAGAAGATATTCATTGCCGGCTGCGCGCGCAGCGGAACGACGCTGACCCAGCGCCTGATGGGGTGTTTCGAGGACACCTTCGTCCATCGAGCCGAAGCGAAATACACCCAGCTGGATATGTTGGACCGCTCCGAAACCAACCTTGTCGTCAAGCGCACGGATCGGGGTCATATGCATCTGGCGAAATTGCCCGCCGCCATTGGCCTGATCTACTGCGTTCGCCATCCTTTCGACGTGCTCACCAGCTCGCATCCGGAAAGCAGGGCGGAGCGCCGATTCCATGTCACCTCCGAACGCTGGCTGGCCGAGTACGAGGCCTTGCTGCGGCTGAGAAAGGCGCAGCCGGAGCGCGCGATCGTCTATGTCCGTTACGAGGACATGATCGCTCGGCCGGACGAGGTCCAGGAGAGGATCGCGCGAGCATTCGACCTCAGGCCGCATATCCGCTTCAGCGAGGATGCCGGTAACCCGATACGGGCAACATCGCTCAAGAAGTGGGAACGGAACGAGGAATACCTTGCCTATCTCAAAGCCCTGCCCCCCGCCTTCCTCGCCCGGCTGAGAGGGTTCTGTGACGAGTTCGGCTATGACATGCCGGAGTGGGCAAACGCATGACGTCGATGCTCGGTCTTTCAGCCGAACGGCGCGGACCTTTGATTACGCCCGATATGCTGTCGGGCGATGAGGGAGCCAGCATAAACGGCCCATCGCTGGTGAGGATGCCGGCCTGGGCGACCGGCCGGCTCGGAACGTATCACCTCTATTTCGCGCATCACAACGGCACCTACATCCGTCTAGCCTATTCAGATACGCTGCAAGGCCCTTGGCGGGTTCACCCGGGCGGCGTGCTTTCGCTTGGCGAGTGTCCTTTTCTGAGGGATCACATCGCCTCTCCCGACGTGCATGTCGACGAGCAGACCCGACGCATCGTCATGTATTTTCACGGCCCTGAGCGACATGGCCGCGAGCAGACGACCTTTGCGGCGACATCGGTCGACGGCCTTTGCTTCAACCCCAGTCCCCAGGCGCTAGGGCCGTTCTATGCGCGGATATTTCGGCACGACGGCTGGTGGTATGGGCTTTTCGGCACCGGCAGCATCAGGCTTCGCCGTTCGATGGATGGTCTTTCTGGCTTCGAGGAAGGGCCGGTCGTGCTGCCGGGCTCGAGCCGGGTTCGGCCGCGGCATGTGGCGGTGCAGAAGAGCGGGGATTCGCTGATTGTCTATTATACGCGCAAGGGCGACGCGCCGGAGCGCGTGATTTACGGCAGCATCGACCTTTCCAAGGACTGGCGGCGCTGGGTCGTGCGCGGCAGGACCGAATTGCTGAGACCCGGCACCGACTACGAGGGCGCCGGCCTGCCGGTTCGCCGCAGCAAGGCGGGCGTGGCAAGAAGCAAGGAGAACGGGCTGCGCGATCCGGCCATTTTCGAGGAGGATGGCCGGACCTGGCTGCTCTATGCCATTGCGGGCGAGAGCGGCATCGCGCTGGCCGAAATCCGACCGGGGGAACTCCGGGCTGCCGGGCTGCGAAAATCGATTGCGGATCTATGGAGCCGGCTTGAAGTCTAACGCGCCCTGCCTTTGCTAACCTCGGCTCAGTGGACACTGCCGACCGCCTTGCCCTGCCATCTCAGTATCGCCGGGTTGCGGCGCAGGGAGGAGCCGACACCTCCGGCAGAGACGGCGGCGCCGGCAGGCAAAAACGGCGGACAGCACGGGTGGCGATGGCGTTCGGGCGATCCGCGCCTTAAGAACGTGACCTCAGCCGAAACCGGGAATCACTCTCAATGCAAAACGCGATGGCGGAGCGGGAATCGGTGGCGGGCATTGCGGCGGAGGGGCGCGATCCGAAGCGGCGCGTGCTGAAGGACGTGTTCGGCTTCGACGATTTTCGACCCGGTCAGGCCGACGTGATAGAGGCGCTGCTGTGCGGCCGCCACGTGCTGGCGGTCATGCCGACCGGCGCCGGCAAGTCGCTCTGCTACCAGGTTCCGGCGCTGGTCCTTGGCGGGCTCGCCATCGTCGTCTCGCCGCTGGTGGCGCTGATGCAGGACCAAGTCGCAGCGCTGCGGCTCGCCGGCGTCGCCGCCGATACGATCAACTCCTCGCTGGATCGCGATGCCAATGTCGCGGCGTGGCGCCGCGTCGCCTCGGGCCAGACGCATCTGCTCTATCTGGCGCCGGAGCGGCTGATGACCGAGCGGATGCTCGACGCGCTGGCCAGGCTCGACATCCGGCTGATCGCCGTCGACGAGGCGCATTGCATCTCGCAATGGGGGCCATCCTTTCGGCGCGAATATGAGGACCTTGCGCGGCTGCGCGACCTCTTTCCGAAAGTGCCGATCATCGCGCTGACCGCGACCGCGGACGAAACGACGCGCACCGACATTTCGGCGCGGCTGTTTGCCGAGCGTGTCGACACGCTGGTGCTGGGCTTCGACCGGCCGAACATCAAGCTTGCCATCGAGCCGAAGCAGGACAGCAAGCGCCAGCTGCTGCGTTTCGTCGAACGCCATGCGGGGCAGAGCGGCATCGTCTATTGCCTGTCGCGCAGGAAGACAGAGGAGATGGCGGCCTTCCTCGAAAGAAACGGCGTCACCGCGCTCGCTTACCATGCCGGCATGAGCAAGGAGGCGCGGGACGCGAACCAAAACGCTTTCATGACGCTGTCCGGTGTGGTCATGGTGGCGACCATCGCCTTCGGCATGGGCATCGACAAGCCGGACGTTGCCTATGTCTTCCACACCGACCTGCCGGCGAGTCTTGAGGCCTATTACCAGGAGATCGGCCGTGCCGGCCGCGACGGGCGGCCGGCCGAGGCGCATATGCTCTACGGCCTCGGCGACATTCGCACGCGCCGCCTGTTCATCGACGACGAGGATGCCTCGCCGGAGCACAAGCGGCGCTCACATGGCCGACTGGATACGCTGATCGGCTATTGCGAGACGGCGCAATGCCGGCGCCAGGTCCTGCTTGGCTATTTCGGCGAAGGCGCCTCGCCTTGCGGCAATTGTGACAACTGCCTCAGCCAGGCGCCGCGCGCGGACGGCAGCATCGAGGCGCGCATCATCCTTTCGGCCGTCGCGCAAACCGGCGAGCGGTTCGGGGCCTCGCACATCGTCGACATCCTGCTCGGCCACGAGACCGAGAAAGTGCTGGCCCGAGGTCATCAAAGGCTTGCCAGCTTCGGCACCGGCGCGGCGCACAAGCGCCCCGCGTGGCTGTCGCTGATCCGCCAGCTTGTGGCGGGCGGGTACCTGGTGCCGGACCCGGACGGCTATGGCGGCCTTGCCATTTCCGAGAGCGGCCGCGCGCTCGGCCGCGGCGAGATCGCCTTCGAGTATCGCGTCGAGACGCGGCACCGTTCCCTACGCGACAAGGCGCGTTCGGCCCAGGCCGCGGCGGACGCCGAAGACCTGGACACCGCGCTGCTCGCCACGCTCAAGGCGCTGCGGCTGCGCCTGGCGAAGGAACGCCAGGTCCCGGCCTATGTCGTTTTCTCCGACCGCACGCTGATCGACATGGCCGAGCGCTGCCCGCGCGACCTCGCTGCCTTCGCCGAGGTGAACGGTGTCGGCGAAGCCAAGCTCAAGGAATTCGGCGAGGTCTTCTTGAGCGCGATTGCGGAGCATCAATCCGGCGGATCAGGTTGAGGCAAAATCGGCCGGCGCATCACGCTCGTCCGGCCCAACCTACAAACCGGATCACGCATTCAAACGATGATTGCCCGCAGCCGACGCGCAACGCCCGCTCTCAAGTTGCGCCTTGGATGGCCCCGACCATGGTTCTCACAGCGTCCAAGGGCTGCAAGCCGCCTCGCGCACCAGAGTGCACGCTGGCGCTCATGCTCGGCCGGTCATTTTCGGGCGATGGTGCCGCGGCCCTGCGGGCGCTCGTTGCGCATCGCCGAAGGTAAGCCGCTGAAATGTGAACGGCGCCGATCGGTGGTTCCGCGCCGTTCCTGTGGAAACATTCCTGTTGCAATCTTCGAGGCAAACAGCTCGAATAAAGTTCTTTCCGGGGGAACAAGAATTGTGAACAAGGGTGTGGTACGGCTTATTCCAAAGCCGAGGGCCTCAATATTCATCTGTGGTTGCGGTCATACCGGGTCGACCTTGCTCGCCCGGATATTGGCTGCGCATCCGGATGTCTTCAGTGTTCCGCGGGAGACAAGCGCTTTCGTCTCGGACAAAGGCGCCAGATGGACCAAGCTAAGCTTGCTTTTGCTTGAGGCGGCGATTTCGCGCCGGAGCGTCTGGGTCGAGAAAACCCCCGGGCATATTCATTACACCCGTCAGATACGCGAGACGATCCCGGACGCCCGTTTCATTGTGGTGACGCGCGACGGCCGCGATGTCGTGGCATCGCTCGGGCAGCGCTACGAGGGCGATTTCGACAGAGCTTTCCAAAGGTGGGTCGCCGACAGCAGGGCCTCGATGCTCTGCGTCGAGAGGGGCGGGGCCATGCTGTGGCGCTACGAGGACTTTATCGAGTCGCCTGCGCTCTCCATCGAACGGCTATGCCGCTTCATGGGTGTGGCCTTCGATGCTGCCATCCTGGACTATCACCGGCATCCGGTCGTCTGGGGAAGGGCAAGAAGAGTTCGCACGGCGCATTCGGCTCGCCGTTCGGCGCAGGTCAACCAACCGATCACCGACTACAGGGGCGGCTGGCGATCGAAGCTGCCTGCGGAATTCGCCTCGCGTTTCGAGGCAGGTGAGGCCCAGGAGCTGATGACCTTTTTCGGATATTGCTGAGGGCGACTGTCGCGCTCCTTCGCCAAGCGCGCAGCGCCGACGAGCGATCGCCGGCTCTGCGAACGGTAGCGGCAAGCGTTCTTCCACCGAATATGGCGCCAGGCGTCAGTAAAATGGCGCCGCCCGCGACTGATCGAGGCGCAACGCCGGTTTAGCTTACGCTCATCCAGTCTCGCAAAGATGAGAAAACTGGATCTCGCGAACGGTCGACAAACGGGTCGTCCGATCCGTGCCGGCTGCCGGCACCGCCAATCCCACACAAAGGAAAGATAGATGGATCTGAACAATTTCTCCCGCCGCGGCGCCTTGGCCATTTTTGTAGGCGCCACACTTCTGTCCGCTGCGCCTGCGGCTCACGCCCAGCAGGCGTCGTCTGATGCAATCATTGGCACCTGGCAGGCGGACGACGGCAGCGTGAAGCTCGAGACGTTCAAGACCGGCTCCGAATTCCAAGCCCGTCTCCTCTATGGCAACCAACTGGTCGAGCCCGACGGCGTGACGTTCAAGAAGGACACCAAGAACCCCAATCCGGCGCTGCGCTCGCGGTCGATGAAGAATGCCATCTTCATCACCGGCCTCCATTGGGATGACGGCGCATGGACGGGCGGCTCCCTCTATGACGGCTCCTCGGGACGCACCTACAACTGCGAGGTGCGCATCAAGAATGGCAAGATGAACCTCAGGGGCTACATCGGCCTTCCGGCCCTCGGCCAGACGCGCACCTTCCATCGCGTCTGACGGCAGTGGATGGGAGTTGGCTGGCCCCGCAAAATGACGGGCCGCCCAACTCCCGCACTTGTCGGAGCTTGGGTTGTCGCTGCCCGTCGCCGCACCCTCGTGAGCCATGGCGGCTGCCGCCCAGAGGTTGGCGGAAATTGCAAGTACCGTGGCAGCGATCGCCAATGCGTGCCGACCCCTTTTGCCCCAGAATTCAACATCAAAATAGGAAAGGCACAAATCAAATGGCTAAGAAAGCAAACAGAACCGCGCTCGTCACTGGCGCATCCTCTGGCATGGGCAAGGAAATCGCCCGGCGTCTGATCAAGGACGGCTTTAAGGTCTATGTCGCCGCCCGCACCGTCGACAAAATGGCCGATCTTGCCAAGCTTGGCGCGATTCCGGTGCGCATGGACATTTCAGTGAATGCCGACATCGAGGCCGCCGTGGAAACGATACTCGCCCAGTCCGGCGGTGTCGACGTTCTCGTCAACAACGCCGGTTTTGGTCTTTACGGGCCGGTGGAAGACGTGACGATCGATGAGGCTCGCTACCAGTTCGAGGTCAATGTTTTCGGTCCCGCCCGGCTGACCCAGCTCCTGCTGCCGGCCATGCGCAAGAAGGGCGCTGGAACCATCGTCAACATCACCTCGATGGGCGGCAAGATCTATACGCTTCTCGGCGCGTGGTACCATGCCACCAAACATGCGCTTGAGGGCTGGTCGGACAGCCTGAGGCTCGAGCTAGCCCCCTTCGGCATCAAGGTCATCGTCGTCGAGCCGGGCCTGATCGAGACGGGCTTTGGCGATGTCGTCGCCGATGGCCTGGTCAAGCGGTCGGCAAGCAGCGCCTATGCCAAGGTTTCCCAAGCGGTCGCCAAGACAACGCGGGACACCTATGGCCACGGCCGCGGCACCAACCCGGGCGTTATTGCCGATGTGGTTTCGGAGGCCGTCCGGGCGCGCAAGCCTAAGACCCGTTACGCTGCCGGCAAATACGCCAAGCCTATGATCGCTATCCGCAAATGGTTCGGCGACCGCATGTTCGACCGGATCATCATGAGCCAAATGCGATAAACAAGACCGGGATGGGCCGCTTGGCGGCGGCCCATCGACGATGTGGAGTACAGGAGAACAGGTCATGGGCGCAGCTCCTGCTGACAAATGCAAGGTCCCGCAGGCGTTCTGGCGGGCGATCGAAGGCCTCGGGCTTCCGGCCGCTGCCGTGCTGAGGCAGGCGCGGCTGCCGGCGACGCTGCACTTGAACCCATAAAGTCTGGTGACGACGCACCAGTACTTCGCGATTTTCAAGGCCCTGGAAGAACTCACCTCCGACCCCGGCGTCGGCATCAGGTTGGTCAAGAGTGCCGATACCGCCGTCCATCCGCCGTCTACTTTGGCCGCATTCCACGCGCGGGATTACCGCGACGGATTGTCGAGGATCGCCAGGTTCAAGAGACTCTGCACGCCCGAACAACTGCATATCTCCGAAACAAGGGGCGAGGTGGCGATCACGAGCGAGTGGTTCTATGCGACGGAGCCGGAGCCGGCCATTGCCGTCGACATTACGTTCGCGTTTCTGCTCGAACTGGGCCGGCGCGGAACCGGGCAGAACCTGGCGCCTGTCCTGGTCGAACTCACCCGTGCCGATCCCAACAGCGACGTTCTCAGCTCTTACTTTTCCTGTCCCATCCGCTACGGCGCGCCGCGTGACGTGCTGATCTTGAAAAGCAGCGATCTGAACCGTCCGTTTCCGGGACACAATCCAGAGCTTTTGGAAATTCTCACGCCGGCGCTTGCATCCGCCCTGGGTGAACTCCAGGCGCTCAGTTCGATCCGCGAGCAGGTGAAGATGGTCCTGAAAAGGAACCTGGCCAGCGGCCGGCCGGAACTGTCCGGCATTGCAACCGATCTCGGCCTCAGCGAACGAACGCTGCAACGCCGTATCACCGAGGAAGGCACCACCTTTCGTGAACTCCTGGTGGAAGCAAGACACGAGCTGGGCCGCCAGCTTCTGGCCGATGCCTCTGCCGACATCAACGAGGTCGCTTGCCTGCTCGGCTACCAGGACACGAGTTCATTCTATCGTGCCTTCCGCGACTGGGAAGGCACTACCCCTAATAGGTGGCGCGAACTGAATATGGGTCGAGCGTCGGGACCTGGTGGCACCAGCTTGCACTAGCCTGAGATAATTGGCGGTCTACGGCCGGAGGCATTTGTCCCATCTGTGATGTCGACTTGCTTGGATTGGCGCGAGTCACGAGTCGAATGGCGCCTGGCGCTAATCAGCATCCTTTTCGCCAGTGCTAACACCCGCCTAGGGATTCATCGACGTGAGCGAAGCTCCGGCTTCCAAAGGTGTGCAAGATGCGCCACGATTTTTGGATGTTCTTCAGAACCTGGCTGAGCGCTCCGCTCCGCGTGGCAGCAGTCGCGCCTTCTGGCAAGGCGCTTGCGAGGATCATGACGCAGGATATAACCGCGGAGACCGGGCTGGTAGTCGAACTTGGACCCGGCACCGGTGTTTTCACCTCGCGGCTGCTGGAGCGCGGCGTGCGGCCGGAAGACTTGACCTTGGTTGAGTACGGGGCGGAGTTCGCACAGCATCTCCAGTCCCGTTTTCCTCGGGTGCGGGTATTGCAGATGGACGCGGCTGCCATCGGAGACATCTCGCTTCAAAGAGGGGCAGCCGGAGCCGTCATCAGCGGCCTACCGCTTCTGAGCATGCCTGACCACAAGGTCATCGCGATCCTGGGTGGCGCCTTTTCACTGCTGCGGCCCGGAGGCGCTTTCTATCAGTTTACCTATGGTCCACGCTGTCCCGTGCCGCGTCCCATTCTGGAGGGATTGGAATTGCGTGCCACGCGCATAGGCCGGACATTGCAGAACGTGCCGCCAGCCGCAGTCTACAAGATTTCGCGGCTCAGGACTTGGGATCGGCCCCAGGGGCGCAAAGCTACGGAGCAGCCTAAAGGGGTTTCGGCCGTTGCAAGTTGAGTGCTTGTCGCCCATCGGCCCTGAAAAACGGTCAACCGAATCCGTTTGTCCATTTCGTCAAAGATTCGAAAAACGACGCCTTTTGTAGCCGACCCGGAAAGCCTCCCGAGCTGCCCGGCGGGGCAGGCCCGGGGGAGGGGTCGGTCTACGCGTCCAGGCTGCATCGGGAGAGCCCGCGCGGCCTTAGTGCCCTTCCGCATCGTGTTCAGTTTAACCGGGGCAGAAGTCGCTAAGGGCCGCAATGCCGCCGTTCTGAGTTTCAGATAGTTGTTGGAGGTCGTGGCGGAGAGGGAGGGATTCGAACCCCCGATACCCTTGCGAGTATGCCGCATTTCGAGTGCGGTGCATTCGACCACTCTGCCACCTCTCCGCGAGGTCATGGTCGGCCGTTTGCCGGCGCGGCGCACTAGATAACGGCTGACCGCCGCAGTTACAAGGCCCTGGTCGACCGATTTCCCGCTTGTTGAAAAAAGCGTCGGCGAGGCGACGGACCGGCGCGCGCCCCGCGGCATGCTCCAGGAGCAGGGGCCGCTTGCCTTGACTTCCTTGCGACCTTCGGTTAGGGACAGCCCGCATTCGGCGTGGGGCTTCTCCGCGCCGCTTGTTTTTTGAACCCGCAGACTGACAAAAAGACGGCCGAACCGCCTGAAGCGGTTCATCGAGGCCGACCGAACAGCGAAAGGCAAAAAATGTTCGCAGTCATCAAAACGGGCGGCAAGCAGTATCGCGTCGCCGCCAACGATCTGCTCAAGATCGAGAAAGTCGAAGCCAAGGTCGGCGAGATCGTCGAGATCGGCACTGTTCTCGCGCATGGCGAGGGTGAGAATGTCACCTTCGGCGCGCCGTTCGTCGATGGCGCTCTGGTCACGGCGGAAGTCGTCGAGCAGGGCAAGAACCGCACCGTCATCGCTTTCAAGAAGCGCCGCCGCCAGAATTCGCGCCGCAAGATCGGCCACCGCCAGCTTCTGACCACCGTCCGGATCTCCGAGATCCTGCTGGGCGGCGCCAAGCCGTCGAAGAAGGCCACCGCCAAGGCTGAGGCCAAGGCGCCCGAAGCCAAGGCAGACGTCGCCGCCGAGGCGAAGGCCGAAGCCGCTCCGAAGGAGGCCAAGGCCAAGAAGGAAGCCAAGGCAGAGGCCGCCCCCAAGGAAGCTCCCGCCAGCGAAGAGGCCAAGGCCGCGCCACTGTTCAAGGCACCGAAGGGCGAGCCGGACGATTTGACCGTGATCAAGGGCATCGGTCCCGTCGCGGCGAAGGACCTCGCCGAGCAGGGCATCGTCACCTTCGCACAGCTGGCCAAGCTGACCGAGAAGGATGTCGCCAAGATCGACGAGCACATGCCGTTCAGCGCCGACCAGATCAAGGACTGGCGCGAGCAGGCCAAGGAGCTGGCGAAAAAGAAGTAAGGACGGCCGGCGACAATCGTCGCCGGTACGGACTTGAAACGGAACGCGAACGCGTTCATAAGACCATTCAAGCGCCTCAGGGCGCATCGGAGTTAGTTAGATGGCACACAAGAAAGCTGGCGGTTCGTCGCGCAACGGTCGCGATTCGCACTCCAAGCGTCTCGGCGTGAAGAAGTTCGGTGGCGAAGCCGTCGTCGCCGGCAACATCATCATTCGTCAGCGCGGCACGCAATGGCATCCGGGCACCAACGTTGGCATGGGCACCGACCACACCCTTTTTGCGCTCGAAGCCGGCGCAGTCACCTTCAACAAAAAAGCCAACGGCCGAACCTACGTCTCGGTAAACCCGATCACCAAAGCAGCGGAGTAGCCGGTTCCGCACCATAACACCGGCGCCCATCTCGGGAACCGGTGTCTGGCCAGGCCAGGAAAAGGATCAGGAGAGATGGGCTTCCATCTCTCCTTTTTCATTTTTCTTTGCCCTGGAGGACTAAAATGGTTGCCGAAGCGGAAGACACCGAAGACGAAAGTTACGCGATCGATTGCCCGGTGCTCGCCACCGAGCGCCTGGTCATGCGCGCTCCGCGCGAGAGCGATCTCGCGCAACTCGTCGCTCTGGCCGACAACCGTCACGTCGCCGAAATGCTGGCCCGCATGCCGCATCCTTACGGCGAAGCCGAGGCCCGCGCCTTCCTCGCCATGGCCTCGTCGCGCCGCGCCGGCATCGCCTATGCGCTGACGCTCGCCGGAACCGGCACTTTCGTCGGCTGCGCGGGGTTGAATACCACCGATCGCGGGCTGGAGCTGGGCTACTGGATCGGCGAGCCTTACTGGAAGCGCGGCTATGCGACCGAGGCGGCGCACGCGCTGGTCGACCTTGCCTTCCAGAAGACCTCGATCCAGGTGCTGCATGCCTCGACCAGGGTCATCAATCCGGCATCGCGCCGCGTCATCCACAAGTGCGGCTTTCAGTATGCCGGCCAGGGCATGCTGAACTCGATCGTCGCCGGCCAGGTGCCGGTCGAGCGCTACCGGCTGGACCGCAAGACCTGGACGAGCCTGCGCAACTGGGTGCACTTCTAGGCATGTTGAAATTCAGGTGAGGCCGGCCCGCAAATGACGGTTTCCTGCGCTTCCGGTGCTCGCGTACTTTCAGTACGCTCCGCTCCGGTTCTCGGAAGCCGTCATTTTCGGCTCAGCCTGACCTGAATAGCAACACGCCTAGGCGTCGGCGCTCAAAGACGACTCAGCCCAATTCGACCCAGACCGGCAGGTGGTCCGATCCGCGCGCCTGCCGGTCGGCCCACAGGCGCTTCAGCGAGCCGGCGAGCGAAGCGCTGGTGAAGACGTAGTCGATGCATTTGTGGCGGCCCGCATCGTTGGGTCGATTGGGGTCGATCCAGGTGAAGAGGCCGGAAACGTCCAGGCGCTGGGCGACATCGACGGCGAGATCGGCGGTGAGCGGCATGCCGAATTCATGGTCCGGGCGTCCGGCGAGTTCGACATATTCGGGCGATCCAGGCAGCATGTTGAAGTCGCCCATGACGATGAAGGCTTCCGGATAGGGCAGGTCCGGCAGGCCGATTTCGGGAATGCCGGAAAGGCCGCCGCCTTCCAGCGCGTAGTTGAGCAGGCGCTGGCGCAGGAAACGGATCTGGCTCTGACGCTCGACGGGGCTGCGGTGGTCGAGATGGGTGGAGTAGAAGCGGATGAAACCGAGCGGCGTCTCGATCAGCGCCTCCAGCGCGCCGCGCTGGAAGTTCATCCGCTCCAGGCTGCGGCTGCGCGGCAGAAGGAGATTACGCGACAGATGAATGGGCGTCTTCGACAGCACCATGTTGCCGAGCTGGAAGGTGCGGGTGACGGCGCGGCCGGCATCCAGGCGCGAGCCGATATTGACCTCGAAATTGCTGGCATAGGCGACAAAATAGTCCGGCAGCGCCTCGCCGATCTCGGCCACCATGTCGCGGTCGCCGTTGCGCGGGTTGTTGCGGGTGACTTCCTGCAGGGCGATGACATCGGCGCCGCGCACCGCGTCGGCGATGCGGCCGACATCGTATTTGCCGTCGAGGCCGATGCCATACTGGATGTTGTAGGTGACAAGCTTCATTCGCGCCTCCCGGTCTCGCCCGCGAACAGTGCTACCGCGCCCCTGGCTAAAGTGCATCCGGCGCTTTAGTTGCAAACGGGCCTCGCCCTTGGCTCCACCTTGGTTTAGAGCAATCCCGCAAGCGCAATAGCAGAAACCTGAAAATCCGATGAAATTCCTCGACCAAGCCCGAGTTTACATCCGGTCCGGCGACGGTGGTGCCGGATCGATGTCGTTCCGCCGCGAGAAATTCATCGAGTTCGGCGGTCCGGACGGCGGCGACGGTGGCCGCGGCGGCGATGTCTGGGTCGAAGCCGTCGATGGCTTGAACACACTGATCGACTACCGCTACCAGCAGCATTTCAAGGCCAAGACCGGCATGCACGGCATGGGCCGCAACATGACGGGCGCCAAGGGCGCCGACGCGACGCTGAAAGTGCCGGCCGGCACCCAGGTATTCGCCGAGGACAATGAGACGCTGATCTGCGATTTGACCGAGGTCGGCCAACGCTTTCTGCTCGCCAAGGGCGGCAATGGCGGCTTCGGCAACCAGCATTTCAAGACCTCGACCAACCAGGCGCCGCGCCGCGCCAATCCCGGCCAGCCGGGCGAGGAGTTGAGCATCTGGCTGCGGCTCAAGCTGATCGCCGATGCCGGCCTTGTCGGCCTGCCCAACGCCGGCAAGTCGACCTTCCTTGCGGCCGTCACCGCCGCCAAGCCGAAGATCGCCGACTATCCCTTCACCACGCTCTATCCGGGCCTCGGCGTCGCCCGCATTGACGGCCGCGAGTTCGTGCTGGCCGACATCCCCGGCCTGATCGAGGGCGCGCATGAGGGCGTCGGCATCGGCGACCGCTTCCTCGGCCATGTCGAGCGCACGCGCGTCCTGCTCCATCTCGTCTCGGCGCAGGAGGAAAATCCCGGCAAGGCCTACAAGACCGTGCGCGCCGAGCTCGAAGCCTATGGCCATGGGCTGGCCGACAAGCCTGAGATCATCGCCCTCAGCCAGGTCGACATCCTCGACGCGGACGCGCGCAAGAAGAAGGCTGCCTCGCTGAAACGCGCCGCCGGCCGCGCGCCGATGCTGTTGTCAGCCGTCACCGGCGAAGGCGTCGAGGCTGTGCAGCGCGCGCTGATGGCGGTGGTCGCCGAGGCACGCGATGCCGTTCCCGCTCCAGTCGATACGCGCTGGCGGCAAAACCCATGAAATCGCTGAAAGCATACCGGCGCATAACCGTGAAGATCGGCTCGGCGCTGCTCGTCGACCGCGCGACCGGCCTGAAGCGCGATTGGCTGACCTCTTTAGCCGCAGACATCGCGGTGCTCGCCAATGCCGGCGCGGAGGTGCTCGTCGTCTCCTCGGGCGCCATCGCGCTCGGCCGCACCATTCTCGGGCTCGGCAAACGCGCGCTGAAGCTCGAGGAAAGCCAGGCAGCGGCCGCCGTCGGCCAGATCGCGCTTGCGGGCGCCTGGTCGGATGCGCTGGGCAGGGACGGGCTCAAATCCGGGCAGATTCTGTTGACCCTTGGCGATACCGAGGAGCGCCGCCGCTACCTTAACGCCCGCGCCACGATCTCGACCTTGCTCAAGATGAAGGCGGTGCCGGTCATCAACGAGAATGACACGGTCGCGACCTCCGAAATCCGTTATGGCGACAACGACCGGCTGGCGGCGCGGGTGGCGACGATGATGGGCGCCGATCTTCTGGTGCTGCTTTCCGACATCGACGGGCTCTATACGGCGCCGCCGGCCAAGGACCCGCAAGCCAAGTTCATTCCGGTGGTCGAGCGCATCACGCCGGACATCGAGGCGATGGCGGGCGCCGCCGCTTCGGAACTCTCGCGCGGCGGCATGCGGACGAAACTCGACGCGGGCAAGATCGCCAACGCCGCCGGCACGGCGATGATCATCACCGCCGGCACGCGCCTGTCGCCGCTGATGGCGATCGAGCGCGGCGAACGCGCCACTTTCTTCAAGCCCAGCGCCAACCCGGTGAAGGGCTACAAGACCTGGATCGCGGGACAGTTGGAGCCGGCCGGGAGGCTCACCGTCGATGCCGGCGCTGTCGGCGCGCTGAAATCGGGCAAGTCGCTGCTGCCGGCCGGCGTCAAGCTCGTCAGCGGCAATTTCTCGCGCGGCGACACGGTGGCGATCCTGTCGCCCGAGGGCCGCGAGATCGCGCGCGGGCTGGTTGCCTATGATGCCGCCGATGCCGTAAGGATCGCGGGTTTGAAGACGGCCGAGATCGAAAATGTGCTCGGCTACGAGGCGCGCTCGGCGATGATCCATCGCGACGACCTTGTGGTAAGTCGATCCAGTGATCAAGTATTGGCCGACGACCAAGTTTTGGCCGACGAATGACCCAGCGGAGGATGAACCATGCTGAAGCTGCATGACAAATCCGGGGAAGATACGGTGACGCTGATGGCCGATATCGGCCCCCGCGCCCGCGCCGCTGCCCGACCGTTGGCCGTCGCATCGACCAAGGCCAAGAACGACGCCTTGGCCGCGATGGCCGACGCCATCCTGCGCAACGAGCAGGCGATCCTAGAGGCCAACGCCATCGATATGTCGAACGGCGAGGAAGCCGGGCTGTCCGGTTCCTTCATGGACCGGCTGAAACTCAACCCCTCACGTATCAAGGCGATGGCCGACGGCATTCGCGAGATCGCGGCGCTCAAGGATCCGGTCGGCGAGGTGATTGCCGAATGGGACCGGCCGAACGGCCTCCATATCGAGCGCGTGCGCACGCCGCTCGGCGTCATCGGCGTCATCTATGAAAGCCGACCGAACGTGACGGCCGATGCGGGCGCGCTCTGCCTGAAAGCCGGCAATCCCGTGATCCTGCGCGGCGGCTCGGATTCGATCAATTCGTCGTCGGCTATCCATGCCTGCATGGTCGAAGGGCTGAAGGCAGCCGGCCTGCCGCAAGACGCCATCCAATTGGTGCCGACCACCGACCGCGCCGCGGTCGGCGAGATGCTCAAGGGCCTAGCCGGCAATCTCGACGTCATCATCCCCCGCGGCGGCAAGAGCCTGGTCGGGCGCGTGCAGACCGAGGCGCGCGTGCCGGTCTTTGCCCATCTCGAAGGCATCTGCCATCTCTATGTCGATCGCTCGGCGAAGCTCGACATTGCGGTCCAGATCGCCGTCAACGCCAAGATGCGGCGCACCGGCGTGTGCGGCGCCGCCGAGACGCTGCTCGTCGACCGTGCGGTCGCGTCCACGCATCTGGTGCCGATCCTGGAGGCCCTGCGCGCCGCCGGCTGTGAGGTCCATGCCGACGCCGAGGTGATGAAAGCCTTTGCCGACGCCAGCCCGGCGACCGACGCCGACTGGGTGACGGAATATCTCGACGCGATCATCGCGGTGAAGCTGGTCGATGGCGTGGCCGGCGCGATCGAGCATATCGAGACCTTCTCCTCGCATCACACCGAGGCGATCGTCGCCGAGGATGCGCAATCGGTCGAAACATTCTTCAGCGAGATCGACTCGGCGATTTTGTTGCACAATGCCTCGACACAGTTCGCCGACGGCGGCGAGTTCGGCATGGGCGCCGAGATCGGCATCGCCACCGGCAAGATGCATGCGCGCGGACCGGTCGGCGTCGAGCAGCTGACCTCGTTCAAGTACCGCGTGCGCGGGTCGGGGCAAGTGAGGCCTTGATGTCGCTTGCCCCAAGAGGCTGAAGCTTGCGCCTAGGCACCTCCCTCCGGCCTGCCGGCCATCTCCCCCGCAAGGGGGGAGATCAGCTGATTTTCCCGGTTTCGCCAGTCGCCAACACTGCAAGATTTGCGGCTGCGAAGGAGCTGCCAATCTTCCCCGTTGCGGGGGAGATGCCCGGCAGGGCAGAGGGGGGTGCCTAGCGTCATGCTTTCCCAGCCCGAGCAGCCCGTCCCCGCGCCCTATCTCCACATGCCGCATGCCGGCAAAGGGCTGGCCGTCGGCCTGTTCGGCGGCTCGTTCAACCCGCCGCATGCGGGCCACGCGCTGGTCGCCGAGATTGCGCTGAGAAGGCTGGCCCTCGACCAGCTCTGGTGGATCGTGACGCCCGGCAATCCGCTGAAAAGCGCGCGCGAGCTGGCGCCGCTCGCCGAGCGCATCGTGCTGTCCGAAAGGATCGCCAGGAATCCGAAGATCAAGGTCACCGCCTTCGAGGCGGCGCAGCATGTCCGCTACACCGCCGACACGCTGGCGCTGGTCAAGGCGCGCAATCCGGGCGTCGACTTCGTCTGGATCATGGGTGCGGATTCCTTACGCGACTTCCATCGCTGGCAGCGCTGGCGCGAGATCGTGCTGACCTTCCCGATCGCCGTCATCGACCGACCGGGCGCCACGCTCTCCTTCCTGTCCTCGGTCGTCGCCAAGACCTTCGACTATGCCCGCGTCGACGAAGGCGACGCCCCGCTGCTTGCCCGCATGCGAGCGCCGGCCTGGACCTTCATCCACGGCCCGCGCTCTTCGCTTTCCTCCACCGCAATCCGCAAGGCGGCGAAGGGCTGAGGCCACCCTTCTTCCACAAGGGGCCGAGCGATGTCGCTTTTACGGCGGCCTTTCGCATTCCGATCAGCCAAGCTGCGAGGGCATGCTGAAGCAGACCCAAACCGATCCCGGACAATCGGCGCCGCTGATTGCCATTGCCAGCGTCATCGTGTCGATGGCGCTGATCGCGATCGGCAACGGGCTGATGTTCGCCTTCATTCCGGTGCGGCTCGGCGCCGATGGTTTCGATCCGACCTGGGCCGGACTGATCGTCACCGGCCTTTCGGCCGGCGGGCTCGCCGGCTGCATCCTGACCGGACCCTTGGTGCGCCGGGTCGGCCATGCCCGCGCGTTCATGGTGCTTTCGGCGCTGATCGCGCTCTCCAACGTGGCGATCGGCGCCGGACCGATGCCGCTGCTGTGGATCGCGGCGCGGGCGCTCTACGGCTTCGCCATATGCGGCCTCTTCATCGTCGCGCAGAGCTGGCTCAACGACGCCCTGCCGAACGCCATACGTGGCCGGGTGATGGCGGTGTTCTACGTCGCCTATATCGCCGGATTGGGCGTCGGTTATGCGACTCTCGCCGCGATCGACATCCAGACGGCGGCGGCGCCGCTGATCGGCATCGCCTTCACCGCGTTGTCCATCCTGCCGGTGGGCATGACGCGGCTTGCCCAGCCGCCCGCGCCGCAGGCCGCTTCGGTGGCGCTCGGCCAAGCGTGGAGGATCTCGCCAGTCGGCGTCGTCGGCATGCTGGCGGTGGGCGGCCTGTCGATGATCATTTCCGGTTTTGCGCCGATCCACGCCACCGCCAAGGGTTACAGCCAGGCAGAGGTGGCGCTGCTCTTGTCGGCGATGCCGGTCGGCACGCTGATCCTGCAGATACCGCTCGGCTGGCTCTCCGACCGTACCGACCGCCGCTATGTGCTGGCGGGCACGGCAGCGCTGGCGGTGGCGGCGAGCCTGCTCGCCATCGCCTTCGACGGCGGGGCGCTGATGGCCCTGGTGGCGATCTACCTGATCTGGGACGGTGCATCGGAATCGATCTATTCGCTGTCCAGCGCCCACGCCGCCGACCGCGCCAGGAAGGAAGAGCTGCTGGCGCTGTCGAGTTCGCTGCTCTTTGCCTGGTCGCTGTCCGGCTTCATCGTACCCGGCATCGTGACGGCGCTTTCCGCCGTCTTCGGCACCGGGACCTTCATCTATGTCGGCATCGCCATCGCTTCCGCGTTCTGCCTGTTCGTGCTGTGGCGGGTGTTTGCGGCGCGACCTATGCCTGCTGCCGCAACCGGCAGCTTCGCGCCGATGTCGGCGCAGACGCCCCTGCCGGTGGAGCTCGCCTTCGCGCCGGAGGAGCCGGCAAAGCCGGCCAAGGACTGACGAGATTATTGCTTGCGGACTTCCTGGGACGGTATCTCGGGCGGCGGCAGGGGGATCGAAATGCCCTCGTTGTCGAAGGCCAGCTTGGCGCGTTTGGTCAAGTCGATCTGGGTGGCGAAATAGTCGGCCGCTGAAGTCCAGTAGCGCAGGGTCAGTGAAACCGTGCTCTCGCCAAGCCCTGCGATGAAGGCGATCGGCGCCGGCTCGCGCCGGATGCGCTTCTCGGCATTGGCGATGGCAAGCAGCGTCTTCTGCCCGCGGTCGATGTCGTTCCATGAACCGATGCTCAAGCTGATATCGGTGCGTCTGACGCCGTTGCGGGTGAAATTACGCACCGGCTGGTTCCACAGCGTTTGGTTGGGCGCCAGGATGTAGATACCTTCGACAGTGCGCAGCTTGGTCGCGAACAGGCCGATCTCCTCGATTATGCCGGCGATCGCACCGACCTCCACATATTCGCCGATGCGGAAGGGCCTCAGCGCAAGCAGCATGATGCCGGCGGCGATGTTCTGCAGCGTACCTTGCAGTGCAAGGCCGATCGCCAGACCGGCAGCGCCGATCGCGGCGATGATCGAAGCCGTCTGCACGCCAAACTGGCCGAGCACCATGATAACGACCAGGATCAGGATGCCGTAGCGGACGACCTGGGAGAAGAAGTGGCGCAGCGTCTCGTCAAAGCCGTGAATATGACCGAGCCCGGCATAGATCGATCGCTCGGCAAGGCCGGCAACGAGGTAGCCGACAACCAGAAGGATCACAGCACCGATTGCCGAGAAGGAATAGGAGACTATCAGCGAGCTGAGCTGCGCAAGCCCGGCTTGAATCGTGATGAGGGCGCTCTGCGGGTCGATTGGCATGGTTGGGAATCCCCTTTGTCCGGTGTGCCGATAACCCATGCGGCGCGCAGGGGTTCCGCTCTTTTCAGCCTTCCGAGGGCCTGTCCGGCCTGCCGAGGCCGCCCTGAGAGCGCGCCCGTCTTGAAACTGCAATGGAACTCTGCCTATCTAAGCAGGGTCACCTGATTTGCCGGGTGATTTGGTTGTTCTTATTGGGAAAGGAAACACACTGAGAACAGCACTGCGGAAGAAGGCCGATATCGTGCCTTCGCCGGCCGGGATCAGCGGAAGCGATGCTGCCTCCCTCGCCATCAAGACAGTCCTTGCCAGTCTGGAAGACTCCAAGGCCGAAAACATCGTCTCAATCGACATCCAGGGTAAATCGAGCCTCGGCGACTATATGGTCGTCGCATCGGGCCGATCGCACCGCCATGTCTCGGCGGTCGCCGACCATCTCCTCAAGGCGCTCAAGGATGCCGGTCTCGGCATGGCGCGCGTCGAAGGGCTGGCCAGCGCCGACTGGGTCCTGATCGATTCCGGCGACATCATCGTCCATGTCTTCCGTCCCGAAGTCCGCGAATTCTACAATCTCGAAAAGATGTGGCAGGCGCCGGATCTCGAGGAAGAAACCTTGCACTGAGCCGTATCGCGGGCCGTGACCGTTCCGGTCCGGCGCCGATCGAGAGCTCGCCGAGGCGAGGATGAAGATCACCGTTCATGCCGTGGGCCGGATGAAGACCGGCCCCGAGAGAGAGCTCGCCGACCGCTATTTCGAGCGCTTCGCCAAGAGCGGGCCCGCGGTCGGGCTGGAATTTGCCGGCATTGTCGAGACATCCGAGAGCCGCGGCCAGAGCGCCGACGAACGTCGCCGCGAGGAGGGCCAGAAGCTGCAGGGTCAGCTGCAGCAAGGCAACGTGCTGTTCCTGCTCGACGAACGCGGCAAGGCGCTGTCCTCGGAGGACCTGGCGGCCCGCATCGGCCAGTTGCGCGACAGCGGCCGCAAGGCGCTGGTCATCGCGATCGGCGGCGCGGACGGCCATCACAAATCCTTGCGCGAAGAGGCCGATCTGGTGTTGTCGTTCGGAGCGCTGACCTGGCCGCATCAGCTGGTGCGCGTCATGCTCGGCGAACAGCTCTATCGCATCGCCACCATCCTTGCCGGGCATCCCTATCACCGCTCGTGAGTCATCGTTCGCGCTGTGACCCCGAAAGCTGGGGATCACGTCCGCTTGCACCGATTTCCGCCTCAATGAACCGACATCACGGTTGTTGCGGGTGCTCCAACATGGTTGATGGTTCGTTAACGAAGCGGCGGATAGAGTCGAGGCCTGATGTCTGAAGGCTGGAATTCGAGAACGCGCGCCTGGCGCAGCCGCTGCGGCTTGACACTTGTCGCCGCGCTGATCGCGCTCGGGCCGGCTATGGCCGCGGAAAATTCGCTCGATGTCCCGCCGGACCCCGACAAGAGCCGGGTCGAATACGAGCAGGTCTCCAAGGAAATCTCCTTGTCCTCCGAGCGGCTGGCCAAGCTTGCCGCCGACGTCGCGACGGTCAAGAAAGACCATGCCTCGATCAGTGCGGCGCTGATCCAGTCGGCGATGACCGAGCAGAAGCTCGGCCAGGACATCGAGGACATCGGCGCCAAACTGGAAGGACTGAAGGCCGAGCAAGAGAAGCTGCACGCTTCGCTGGTGGCGCGGCGCGACGTGCTCGCCGAGGTGCTCGGCGCGCTGCAGCGCATGGGGCTCAATCCGCCACCGGCGATCCTGGTCAAGCCGGAGGACGCGTTGTCGTCGGTGCGCAGCGCCATCCTGCTCGGCGCCGTGGTGCCGGAATTGCGCCAGCAGACCGACAGGCTGCTCGCCGATCTCAAGGAACAGACCCGGGTGACGGCCTCGATCGAGGCCGAACGCGGGCGGCTTACCGCTGCCGTCACCGAGCAGACGGCGGAAAAGAAACGACTGACCATGCTGCTCGAGGCCAAGCAGAAGCTGCAGGCCGATACCGAAGCGGCCCTGGCAGCAGAGCGGCAGCGCTCGCAGCAGCTGGCGGACAAGGCCAGCAGCCTCAAGGACCTCATCGCCTCGCTCGAGGCCGACAAGGCGCGCAAGGCGGCCGACCAGGCCAAGGCGGCCGATCGGAAATCGGCGGACGCCGACACGACCGCATCGACGGCGGAACCCGCCGCGTCGCCGGTGCCGGAGGGCAATCGTTTAACCGCTTCCGCCCCGTTCGCGGCGCTCCAGGGCCAGATCGCGCTGCCGGTCATCGGCAAGATCAAACGGCGCTTCGGCACCGACGACGGCAATGGCGCAATGATGCAGGGAGACATGGTTGCGACACAATCGGGGGCCATCGTCACCGCGCCGGCGGATGGAAACGTTCTTTATGCGGGGCCGTTTCGCTCCTATGGTCAACTCTTGATCCTCAATGCGGGCGACGGGTATCATGTCGTCCTGGCGGGGATGAGCAGAATCAGCGTCGCGACCGGACAGTCGGTGCTCGCAGGAGAGCCGATCGGCGCGATGGGAGAGGCCCGGGTGGCAAGCACCTCGGCCTCGCAGAATGGAAATGCGACGCCGGAACTCTATGTTGAGTTCCGCAAGGATGGAAAACCCGTCGATCCGAACCCCTGGTGGGCGGACCGATTTTCTGGAAGGACGTGAAATGATGCGGAAATTGTCGCTTCTGTTTGCCGGCGCGCTGATGGGCGCATCGGCAATGAGCCTGGTCTACGGCGCACCCGGCTCGGCGGCGAATGCTGCGGGTTCCGAGACCTACAAGCAGCTGGCGATCTTCGGCGACATCTTCGAGCGCGTGCGCGCGCAATATGTGACGCCTCCGGACGACAAGTCGCTGGTCGAGAACGCCATCAACGGCATGCTCGCTTCGCTCGACCCGCATTCCTCCTACATGGATGCCGAGCAGGCGCAGGATATGCGCGTGCAGACCAAGGGCGAGTTCGGCGGCCTCGGCATCGAGGTCACGATGGAGAACGACCTGGTCAAGGTGATCACGCCGATCGACGACACGCCGGCCGCAAAGGCGGGCGTGCTTGCCGGCGACTATATCGCCAAGATCGACGGCGAGGAGGTGCGCGGCCTCACCCTCAACGACGCGGTCGAGAAGATGCGCGGACCGGTCAACACGCCGATCAAGCTCACCATCCTGCGCCAGGGCGCCGACAAGCCGATCGAGCTGACGGTCGTGCGCGACATCATCAAGGTCAAGGCGGTGAAGTACCGGGTCGAGAACGACATCGGCTACATGAAGATCACCTCCTTCACCGAGAAGACCTATGACGATCTCGAGAACGCCATCGAGAACATCAAGAAGCAGGTGCCCAACGACAAGCTGAAGGGCTATGTGCTCGACCTGCGCCTCAATCCGGGCGGCCTGCTCGACCAAGCGGTGAGCGTGTCGGACGCCTTCCTGAAGCGCGGCGAGATCGTCTCGACCCGCGGCCGCGATCCGAAGGACGTTACCCGCTTCGACGCCAAGCCGAAGCAGAACGACGACATCGGCGGCAAGCCGCTGATCGTGCTGGTCAATGGCGGCTCGGCAAGCGCGTCCGAGATCGTCGCCGGTGCGCTGCAGGATCTGCGCCGCGCCACCGTCGTCGGCACGCAGTCCTTCGGCAAGGGCTCGGTGCAGACCATCATCCCGCTCGGCGAGAACGGCGCGCTCAGGCTCACCACGGCGCTCTATTACACGCCGTCGGGCAAGTCGATCCAGGGCAAGGGCATCACGCCCGACATCAAGGTCGAGCAGCCGCTGCCGCCGGACCTGCAGGGCAGGGACCTGACCCGCGGCGAATCGGACCTCAAGGGCCACATCAAGGGGGCCGACGAGAGCTCGACCGGCTCGGGCTCGGCCGCCTATGTGCCGCCGGAGCCGAAGGACGACCTGCAGCTGATCTATGCCGAACAGCTGCTGCGCGGCCAAAAGACCGATCCGGCCTTCCCGCCGAACCCGGACAAGGCTGTGCTGAACCAGTAAAGACGGGGAGGGCCGGGGCAGATCGCTCTGGCCGGCCGACCGAAGCGATGCAATGCTGCCGGGACCGCGAGGTTCCGGCAGTTTGATTCGGGGACAGGGTGGTTCGGCAACGGGCGCTGCGTCGCCTAAGGTTTTGAATTTGCGCGTGAGCGCTGACGATTCGATCAGCTGCGCTGATCCGATCAGCCGCGTCACGGGCCTGGGGATGCGGCTTGGCTGACATCGGCAAGGACATCGAACGCCCGCTCGGACAGACGCTCCGGCCAGAGCGCCCTGCCTCGCGCACCTTCGGCGCCGGCTCGCTTGGCGCGGCGGTCGCCGTCCTCACTGTAGTGGGCATTTCCGGTGCGATCGCGTTGCGTGAAAAACCTTTCCGCAAACCGCAAGAGACGGCCGTTTGGACGCCGAAGGTAATCGTGGCGCCGGCTCCCGCGCCGGCACCGGCGCCGACGCCGGCACCGGCCGAGGTGGCGGCGGCGAAGCCCAATGCGAGCACGCCGATGAAGAGCGACGGCCCGCAAATCATCCATGTCGAGTCTGAAGAGGGCGATGGTCCGCCGAAGGCCGGTATCGTCATCCGCGATCCTTCCACACTCAGCCAGAATCTCAAGGTCGCGCATATTCCCGACAGGGCGCTGATCGAGGCGAGCGACAGCGGCCCGCTGCCGGTGCGCTCCGCCGATGGCCGGCGACCGTTCGACGTCTATGCGCGGCCCTGGTCCGGAGCGCGCGGCGCGCGCGTGGCTATCGTCATCGGCGGGCTCGCCGTCTCCCAGACCGGCACGCAGGCCGCGATCGCCAAATTGCCCGCCGAGGTGACGCTGGCTTTCGCGCCGCAGGGCAACAGCATCGACCGCTGGATGAAGGCGGCGCGCCAGAGCGGACATGAGATCGTCATGCAGATACCGCTCGAGCCGTTCGATTATCCGGGCGTCAATCCGGGACGCAACACGCTGACGGTCGATGCGAGTCCGGACGAGAACCTGAAGAGCCTGCACTGGGCGCTGTCGAGGACTACCAACTATACCGGCGTCATGAACTATATGGGCGCGCGTTTCTCGGCTGATGCAAACGCGATGGGACCGTTCATGGCCGAGCTCGGCAAGCGCGGCCTTGCCTATGTCGACGACGGCTCCTCCGCGCGAAGCCTGGCGCCCGACCTCGCGCTGAAGGATGGCGTTCCTTTCGTCGCCGGCGACATGGTGATCGATGCTGTGCAGGACCGCGGCGAAATCCTCAAGAAGCTGGACAGCCTCGAGGCGACGGCACGCGCCAAGGGCAGCGCCGTCGGCATCGGTTCGGCCTTCGACATTACCGTGGACACGGTGGCCTCCTGGGTCGCCGAGGCGAAGAAGCGCGGCATCGAGATCGTGCCGATTTCGGCGGTGGCGATCGATCCGCAAAAAGGCTAACGCCGATCCCTTAGCCTGAGTGAATCTCTAAAACGGCTGGAAATCTGAACGATGGCCAAAAAGATCGATCCTGAAACGCTGCCCTATCGCCCCTGCGTCGGGCTGATGGTCCTCAACCCGGCCGGGCTGGTCTGGGTTGGGCATCGCATCGCCGAGCCGGACAGCGAATTCTCCGGCACCACGAAACTCTGGCAGATGCCGCAGGGCGGCATCGACGAGGGCGAGGAGCCGCTCCCGGCGGCGGAGCGGGAGCTTTACGAGGAGACCGGTATGCGCAGCGTGTCGCTGCTTGCCGAAGCGCCGCACTGGATCAATTACGACCTGCCGCCGCATCTGGTCGGCGTCGCCTTCAAGGGCCGCTATCGCGGCCAAACGCAGAAATGGTTCGCCTACCGCTTCGAGGGCGAGGAGAGCGAGATTGAGATCAATCCGCCGCCGGGCGGCCACAAGGCCGAATTCGACCAATGGGCATGGCGGCCGATGCGGGAGCTGCCCGACCTGATCGTGCCGTTCAAGCGCAAGGTCTACGAGCAGGTGGCGGCCGCGTTCCAGCATCTTGCTCGCTAGGCGTTGGCAGGCGCGCTTCGAACTAAGTTCGGTTAGCGAAGAGGTTGGCACCGTAGTCGAGATCATGCTTTGTTGATGCAGATGCGCCGCAGGCAAAGAGGCAAACATGAACGACGCGCGACAAGCGCACTTTGGCGGCGTCGAGAAGCACGCAGCTCCGCAACAAGTGTGACCCGACTTTGTCCGACGCAATTGCCCCGATGACCGGCACCAAAACGTCTTTGCCGCAAACGACCGCCACCAGCGGCTTTATGCCCGGCGAAACTTCAGCCGGCGCGATCCTGACCATCGATCTTGGCGCCATCCGCGAGAACTACCGGCGGCTGAAGGCGCGGCTGGCGGGCGTGCGCTGCGCCGGCGTGCTCAAGGCCGACGGCTATGGCCTCGGCGCGGCGCGCGTGGCATCGGCGCTGATGAAGGAAGGCTGCGAGATCTTCTTCGTCGCGCTGCTCGGCGAGGGCATCGCGCTGCGCAAGGCGCTTGGACCCGGACATGAGATCTTTGTGCTCAACGGCCTGCCGCCGGGCTCCGAGCCGGAAGCGATCGCGACTGGGCTTCATCCTGTCATCAACAGCACCGCTCAGTTGAGAGCGTGGCGTGAAGCGGCGCTTGCCGCCGGCCGAAAGCTGCCGGCCGCTGTTCAGGTCGACAGCGGCATGTCACGGCTCGGCATGCCGCCGGCTGACGTCGAGGCGCTCGCGGCGGATGCTTTCGGCGGCATCGACATCCGCCTGGTGATGAGCCATCTCGCCTGCGCCGACGAGCCGCTCAATCCTGCCAACGAAGCGCAGCGGCTCGCGTTTGAGCGGCTGCGCGGGATGCTGCCCAAGGCGCCGGCCTCGCTTGCCAATTCGTCCGGCATCTTTCTCGGATCGGCCTACCACCACGACCTCGCGCGGCCGGGCGCGGCGCTCTACGGCATCAATCCGACGCCGGGCGAGGCGAACCCGATGCTGCCGGTGGTGCGGCTGCAGGCGAAGGTGGCTCAGACGCGCAACGTCGATGACGGCGCCGGCATCGGCTACGGCCATACCCATCAGGCGCGCGGACCGCTCAGGCTGGCGACAATCTCGCTCGGCTATGCTGATGGCTGGCACCGGCGCGCCGCCTCGGCCGCCTGGCTCGAGGGCGTGCGGCTGCCTTTCGTCGGGCGGGTATCGATGGATTCCATTGTCCTCGACATTTCAGCGCTTCCGGTCGATCAACTGGGCGAGGGCGACCTCGTCGAGCTCATCGGGCCGTCGCAAAGCCTCGACGACGCGGCCGCGCATGCCGGAACCATCGGCTACGAGGTGCTGGCCAGCCTGGGTGCGCGCTTTCACCGCCGGTACATCGGCGGGTGAAAGGGGCGGCTTGCTTGACAAGCCGGTGTATCTCGGCAAGGGTCGAGGCATGAGCAACCTCGCCCATAGCAGAACCTTTTTCAGGGTTTGCCCCATCGCGGGAGCGTAGCCCCGGCGCGGTCGTGTTGGCGACCGCCGAGCCGGGGCATTTGAATTCCTGACATCGTCATCGAGCCAGCCAGCCTTTCGCGGCTGTCGGCTCTTCGTCGCCGCCTTTGAGCGGGCTGCAGCGCGCGTCGGTTCGTCGACGTGCAAATCCAGGAGGTTTGCCATGAATGCCACAACCCAATCGCGTTCCCGAAACACGATCCTCGTCAGCGACGCGGACCACGACCGGCTCAGCGGCCTTGCCAGAGCCTTTCTCGAGCGGACGCCCGAGATGGCCGAGGACCTGCTCGCCGAGATGGACCGCGCGCGGATCGCCGCCGAAGCGGCGATGCCAGCGGATGTCGTGCGGATGGGCACGACGGTGACGCTTCACGACGGGGAAGGAAGCGTTCAGCGCGTCACGCTGGTCTATCCCGCCGAGGCCGACATCGCCGAAAAACGCATCTCGGTGCTGACGCCGCTCGGAACCGCGCTGATCGGCGCGCGTGCCGGCCGCACAGTCTCCTGGCGAAGCCGCGACGGCCGGGTGCTTTCGGCGACCATCCACGCGGTCGAGCAATCCGTGTCGCGGAGAGCGCCATGACCAGGATCATCTATCGCCTCACGCCGAAGGATCTCGCGGTTCTCGAAGCGATGCTGATGCGCCGGCGCGCCTCTGCCGACGCGATCGTGCCGATGCTCGAACGCAAGCTCGCCGAGAGCAACATCATCCCGGTCGGCATGGTCGAGCCCGACCTCGCCACGCTGAACAGCCGGGTAGTCTTCCGGATCAACGACGGAGCCCCGGAGACGAGGACGTTGATGCTGGGCGACGCCTCCGCTCCTGTCGGATTCGGCCTGCCGCTCGGCACCTGGCGCGGCCTCTGCCTGCTCGGCATGAGGGCGGGCCAGTCGGTAGTGGCCGAGCGCCCCGACGGCAGCCGCGAGCGCATCCTTCTCGAGGATGTGGCCTACCAGCCGGAGGCCGAGCATCGGGCGGCTCGGACTGCCGCACAGCGACCCCTTGGCCCGAGGCTGGTGTACAGCGCCGCAGGCGATCGTTGGCCCCTTGGCGGGGGCGGCAAAATCCGGCAGACAGAAGGCGACGATCCCGGCCCTTCGGCGGCATGATCGGTTTGAGGGAGCATAGAATGAAAGTCCTGGTGCTGGGCGGCGGCGTGATCGGGATCACCACCGCCTACTTCCTTGCCGAGGCTGGCCATGAAGTCACGGTGATCGACCGGCAGCAGGGACCGGCGCTGGAGACCAGCTTCGCCAATGCCGGCGAAGTGTCGCCGGGCTATGCCTCGCCATGGGCCGGGCCCGGCATCCCCGTGAAAGCCGTCAAATGGCTGTTGATGAAATACGGACCGCTGGTGGTGCGGCCGGCCTTCGATCCGCATATGTGGACATGGCTCTTGAAGATGCTGCGCAACTGCACGGCCGAGCGCTATGCGCTGAACAAGTCGCGCATGGTGCCCTTGGCCGAGTACAGCCGCGACACGCTGAAGGCGCTACGCGCTACGATCGGCATCAGCTATGACGAGCGAGCCAAGGGCACGCTGCAGCTCTTCCGCAAGCAGAAGCAGCTCGACGGCACCGGCGGCGATGTCGAGGTGCTGAAAAAATACGGCGTTCCCTACGAGCTCCTCGACCGGGACGGCTGCATCGCGGCCGAGCCGGCGCTGGCCGGTGTGCTGGAAAAATTCGTCGGTGGGCTGAGGTTGCCCGGCGACGAGACCGGCGACTGCAAGATGTTCACCGACAAGCTGGCCGAGCTTTGCGTGGCGCGCGGCGTCGCCTTCGAATATGGCACGAGCATCCGGCGCGTCGTCAGGAACCGGAACCGCGTCGTCCAGGTCGGCACCGACAAGGGCTGGCGAACGGCGGAGGCTTATGTGATGGCGCTTGGCAGCTATTCGGCTCCCTTCATGCGCAAGATGAAACGGCCGATCCCCGTCTATCCGGTCAAGGGCTATTCCATCACGGTGCCGATCACGGACGCGGCGGCGGCGCCGGTATCGACCATCATGGACGAGACTTACAAGGTGGCGATCACCAGGCTCGGCGACCGCATCCGCGTCGGCGGCACCGCGGAGATTTCGGGCTTCGACCTTCGCCTGCATGAATCGCGCCGCCGCACGCTCGAGCACTCCGTCGGCGACCTGTTTCCGGGCGGCGGCGATCTCAAGGCGGCGAGTTTCTGGTGCGGCTTGCGGCCGATGACGCCGGACGGGCCGCCGCTGGTCGGGCGCAGCGAATTGTCCAATCTCTATCTCAACACCGGCCACGGCACGCTGGGCTGGACCATGGCCTGCGGCTCGGCGAAAGTGCTTGCCGATATCATTTCCAACCGGGTGCCGGAGATCAACGCGCTCGACCTCAGCCCGGACCGCTACATCAAGGCTTGATTTAAAAGGCCTGTTTCACCCACCCATTGCTGAACAGCAGCCGGTAAGCCCAGCCGATCGTGACATTGGTGGCGACCGGCTGCGAATGGGCGAGATAGTCGTCATAGACCGACTTCATGCGGCGGTAGAAGGCCGGATCGAGCACCATCATGCCGTTTTCCGAGTCGTGGACGAAGCTGCGATTGTTGAGGTTGACCGAGGAGATCGTCACCAGGCGCTGATCGATCATCATGATCTTGGAATGCAGCACCACGTCGGGCGCCTTGAATTCGCGGATGTTGATGCGGTCGCCATATTTCTCCACGAACAGCTTGTTGAGCGCGGTGAGGAAGCGGCCGCCTATGTCGCCCTTGAGATCGATGCGCCCAACGACGTCGATCCTGACGCCGCGGGCCAGCGCCCGATCGAACGCTCTGGCGAGACTGGGCGTCAGGTTCAGATAGGGATTGACGATCTCGATGCGATGCTCGGCGGTGTCGATCAGTTCGACGAAGTAGTTTTCCAGTGCATGCCCGTCCGCGTAAGGCACGGAAATGAAGTGCCGCACCAGGCCTTGCGGATGGCCACCGGAACGGACCGGAATGGAAAACGGCCGTGACAGATTGGTGTCGGCATCGCGCAGCCAGACGGTCGAGAAATGCGCGGCCAGCGTTTCGACCGTCGCCGGGTCGGCGATCTTGATGTCGAAGTCGCTCCAGTTGGAATAGTAGTTGAGCGAGAAGCCGTCGGTCTTGCCGTATTGCTGCAGCTGAGGGTAGCGCGACAGGTCGATCGGCTTATGAAACAGGAACCCGTCATGGATGTTGCGGCCGCCGATGATGACGCGCGAGCGGCCGGGTTCCTCGGCCAGGGTCGCCAGCATCTTGATGTGATGGGTCTTGTGCAGCTGTGAGAGCTGCTCGTCGATCGGCGCGCCGTGATCGGCCTGCCAGCGATATTCCTGCAATTGGACATTGGGAAACTCCGCCGCCAGCCGATGCAGCAGGGCGTCGTCCTTGTCGCGCTCCAGCACGTCGGTGACCAGGATGCGTACCTTGGTGCCGAGCGCCGCGTGATGGCGGATCAGCCGCTCCATGATGCGGCCGGAGAAGTCCGCCTTGAACTCCAGCGACGACAGGTAGATCAGCTTGAGTCTCGGCGCGTTGGAGAAATCGAGCGGCAGTTCGGGATCGGCCTTGTCGAAGGCGCTGTCGGGCAGTTTCTTGCCGAGCAGCGCCTCGACCTTGGCGTTGAAGCCGTCGCGCGATTTGCGCAGCAGGGTCGGCGACCCGAGCGGCAGCGCGCAGGTCTGCGACAGCCAGCGACCGACATAAAAGGCGCGGTCGAGCGCTTCGAGCCCGGCCGGATCTGGCACCGGACAACGATCATAGCGGCTGTCGAGTGCCGTGATCCATGGGTCGGCGGCCTCCTCGCGCAGGATGGTCAGCTTCGCGCCGGACGGCGCGAGGCTGGAGCTGACGGTGAGGTCGCAACGGGTGAGCGCTTCGCTTGGAAACAGGCTGGCAGATGTCTCGGTCGCCGGCAGGCTGAGATGGAACGCGGCACCTTTGGCAATTGTCCGCGACCGGCCCGAGATGCGCATCGCCAGCGATCCGTCGCAGCTGCCGCCGATCACGACCGTTTGCCGGCCGACCTGGCGGAGCACGATCTCGACCGAGCGCGCCTGCAGGCCGGAGAAGCCGAAGGTCTTGGGTGCGGACGGCCTGGCGGCAGCGTCGAGATAGAGCGTCTGGCGCGACATGCGCCAGCGACCGGTGAAATGGCCTTCGCCCGGTTTGCCTGGTGCCAGCGGCTGCTCAGTGCTGTCGAGCGGCTTCGCCAACCGTTGCAGCGCCGGATAAGTTGCCTGGAAACGATCATTGTGGACGTCGCGCCAGTCACGGCCGAAGCGGCCGGTGCCGTTGGTGCGGTCGAGCGCATCGATTCGGCTTTGGGCCAGCAACGCCTCGAATCGCTTTTCATAGGCGGCATTGCCATTGTCCGCGAAGTAACCGGCGCTGGCGATCTCGGCGCCGCTTCGATCCGCCGAGATGGGCTGGCGCGCGCAGGCTTCGTCTCCCGGAAAGAAGGCGCAGGCGGAACGGCCCGGCATGCCGGCGCATCCGGCGAGCGCGGTCAGCGCCAGGCCAAGCAGCAGCCTTGTCACGACGGCTCCCGGTCTCACCCGGTCGCCTCGTTCATGACCTTGAGCTGGGCGGGATCGCGCGGCGGCATGAAGCCCTGCGGAAAGACCTTGCAGACGGGAAGCGCGAAGGTGGCTATCAAGAGCTCGGCCTGGCCGCGCATCTTCCTTGGCGCCGTCTTGTCGTTGCGGATCGTCCTTGCCGAAGCGATCAGCGCGCCGTCGCAATCGCAATGATTGTGGCGGGCGATATAGCAGGCATCGTGGATCCGGCAGGCGGCATCGAGCCGGTCGACCGGGGTGGCCGAGAGATCGCCGGTGCGGGTTCCGGGACCGCAATAATTGCCGAAGACGAAAGGCGAGGGGCGGGCCATCGCATAGCGGATCGGCTTCGGCAGTTCAGCTTCGGGAACCCTGGCCCACGGATTGGCGCAGCCGGAGAGGTAAAGCAGCGGCAGGATGGCAAGAATGGCTCGCATGTCTGCGCCGGCTTCCAAGATTCCCCTCGCCTGCCATGGCATGGCGAAGCACTGGTGCCACACTGGCCGATTTTGTGGCAAGCGCAAGGCGGGTCGGCTCCGCCTTCGGTTCGGCCAGTTTCAGCAACGACAGGCTGGCGCGATTCCCGGACGGCTATCCCGTGCGGATGGCCGGCATGGATTTTCCACCTCGGCCAACGGCGATGTCAGCTTCTACGGCCACGCCAGGATCGCGATTTCGATACGCGAGGGCCACTATGGTTTCGTCACCTGCGGGCTGATGGGCAACAGCGCCGAGGAAGCCGGCCGGGATGTGGGCGGCGTTCGCGGCTGAGGCCGACAAGGTTGTGAATTCTTTCGTCCTCGATGCGCCTCAATGGCGGTTCCAAAGCGGGTCGGCCTTTTTGGACGGCATCAGACGAACAACCCTTTTTCCCGCTCCACCGCCTTGGTGATGAAATTGGCGACGAGCTGGACCCGGCGCAGCGGCCTCACCGATTCGTGATAGACCAACCAGTAGGCGCGGCGGATGGGCGCGACGATGTCTACCGGCACCAGTTCCGGCATCGAGCGGGCGACGAAGGTGTGGAGGATGCCGATGCCGGCGCCCGAGCGCACCGCCTCCGCCTGGCCAAGTGCTGACGAGATGGCGAAGCTGGTGCGCCAGTCCGGGCTGAACTCCGCGGCATAGTCGAGCGAAGGGCTGACGATGAGGTCGGGCACATAGCCGATCAGCGTGTGCCGATCGAGCTCGGCTGCTGTCTTCGGCAGGCCGTTGGCTTCCGCATAGGTGCGGGAGGCGAACAGGCCGAGCGTATAGTCGACCAGCTTTCCCGCCACCAATCGCCCTTCGGTCGGCCGCTCGACGGTAATCGCGATGTCGGCCTCGCGCCGCGACAGGGAGAATGAGCGCGGCACCGGCACCAGCTGGATGGTGAGCTCGCGGTGGAGCGCCGTCAGCTCGCCCAAACGCTTGGCGAGGAAGGCGACACCAAAACCGTCGGGAGCGCCGATGCGCACCGTGCCGGAGACGTCGTCGCCCTCGCCGGCGATGGTCGACCGCGCGGCAATCATGTCGCTCTCCATGCGCTCGGCGATGTCGAGGAAGCGCTCGCCGGCCGGCGTCAGCTCGCTGCCGGTGGTCAGGCGACGGAAGAGTTTCGTCCGCAGCGCTTCCTCGAGCGCCGCGAGCCGTCGCGAGACGGTGGCGTGGTTAAGCTCCAGACGTTTTGCCGCGCCGAGGATCTGGCCGGCGCGCGCCACGGCGAGGAAGATGCGGACATCATCCCAGTTCATGGGGATGGTCCAGGTTAGTCGCCAGCGCTGCGTTCCCGCCCACCTCCCTCTGTCCTGCCGGACATCTCCCCCGCAAGGGGGGAGATCGGATGTCGCGTTCGCTTTCGCCAATCGCCAACGTTGCAGGAAGAGCCCCGGCGATGAAACTGCCGATCTCCCCCCATGCGGGGGAGATGTCCGGCAGGACAGAGGGGGGTGTGAAGGAACTCAATCTTCGATCCTTTCAATGACCGATCATCATCACCTTTTGCGGCAATTAATGCACGTCCGGCTGCCGCTGTCTATTTCGTGCACAACGGTTGCGTTCTTGCTCGCGTTGCCATTGCCGCCGCAAAGGCGGACAATGCCTCATCACCAAAACAGGGAGAGAACCCATGATCGAGTACGGTCATTTCATTGGCGGCAAGCGTGTCGCCGGCACCAGCGGCCGCAAGCAGGACGTCATGCAGCCGATGGACGGCTCGGTGCGCGCTACGGTGGCGCTGGCCTCGGCGCAGGAACTGCGCGCCGCGGTCGAGAACGCCAAGGCCGCGCAGATCAAGTGGGGCGCCACCAACCCGCAGCGCCGCGTGCGCGTGCTGATGAAGTTTCTCGAACTGGTCCAGCGCGACTATGACGAGCTGGCCGACATCCTGGCGCGCGAGCATGGCAAGACCATCGCCGACGCGCGCGGCGACATCCAGCGTGGCCTCGAAGTGGTCGAGGTCTGCATCGGCGCGCCGCATATGATGAAGGGCGAGTTCACCGACGGCGCCGGTCCGGGCATCGACACCTATTCGATGCGCCAGCCGCTCGGCGTCGTCGCCGGCATCACGCCGTTCAACTTCCCGGCGATGATCCCGCTGTGGAAGATCGCGCCGGCGATCGCCTGCGGCAACGCCTTCATCCTGAAGCCTTCGGAGCGCGACCCGGGCGTGCCGATCCGCATCGCCGAGCTGTTCATCGAGGCCGGCCTGCCTGAAGGCGTGCTGAACGTGGTCAACGGCGACAAGGAAGTGGTCGACGCAATCCTCGACGATCCGGACATCAAAGCCGTCGGCTTCGTCGGGTCAACGCCGATTGCGCAGTACATCTATGCGCGCGGCTGCGCGGCGGGAAAACGCGTGCAATGCTTCGGCGGCGCCAAGAACCACATGATCATCATGCCCGACGCCGACATGGACCAGACGGTGGACGCGCTGGTCGGTGCCGGCTACGGCTCGGCCGGCGAGCGCTGCATGGCGATCTCGGTGGCTGTGCCGGTCGGCAACGACACCGCGAACCGGCTGATGGAAAAGCTGGTGCCGCGCGTCGAAAGCCTGAAGGTCGGTCCGTCGACCGACTCCTCGGCCGATTTCGGCCCGCTGGTGACACGCCAAGCCCTGGAACGCGTCAAGGGCTATGTCGACATCGGCGTCAAGGAAGGCGCCAAGCTGGTCGTCGATGGCCGCGGCTTCAAGATGCAGGGCTACGAGAACGGCTACTACATGGGCGGCTGCCTGTTCGACAACGTGACGCCGGAGATGCGCATCTACAAGGAAGAGATCTTCGGGCCGGTGCTGTCGGTGGTGCGCGCGCCGACCTATGAGAACGCCATCAATCTCGCCAACGACCACGAGATGGGCAACGGCGTTGCCATCTTCACCCGCGACGGCGACGCCGCGCGTGACTTTGCTTCCAGGGTCCAGGTCGGCATGGTCGGCGTCAACGTGCCGATCCCGGTGCCGATCGCCTACTACACCTTCGGCGGCTGGAAGGCGTCGTCCTTCGGCGATCTCAACCAGCACGGCCCGGACGCGTTCCGCTTCTACACCAAGACCAAGACGGTCACCTCGCGCTGGCCGTCCGGCATCAAGGACGGCGCCGAGTTCGTCATCCCGACGATGAACTGACCGGACGGTTTTTTGGTTGCGCGTCCTCGCCGCGTTGCGGCTGCGGGCGCGCGGCAGGCATCAAGGACGGCGCCGAATTCGTCATCCCGACGATGAACTGACCGGACGGTTTTTCGGTCGCGCGTCCTTGCCGCGTCGGCTGCGGGCGCGCGGCAGGCATCAAGGACGGCGCCGAGTTCGTCATCCCGACGATGAACTGACCGGACGGTTTTTCGAGAGCCTCGTGAGAAAGCGCGGTTTGCACCCGCGCTTTCTGTTTGGGGCCTTGCAGAGGAGGCCGGTTGTCCTTCACCTCATCGATATTTGGCGTAGCTTGTCGTCTCGCCCGGTCGTCGCTTGCAACTTCAGATGCATGATTTGCGACGAGATACGTCGAGGCTGCATCCACACCTCCTAATGATTCCATCGCCGTGTGATGGAACCAACAGGCCGCCATTCGCCTTAGGCTGTATTCCTGCCATGCGTGCAGGCCAATCAAACAGCGCCGGTGGCAGCCGGGGTTCTCGTCTGGCGCGAGGAGGTGTCGGATGACACGATTTCTTATGGCGACGATGTGCCTTGCGGCGGCAGCGCTGTCGGTCGGCCAGGCCAATGCGGCAGCACAATGCGCACCACGCGCCGACATCATCAAAGCGCTCGGCGACAAGTTCCACGAAAGCGAGGCAGGGCGCGGGCTGATCAATCCGAACGTCGTGCTCGAGATCTTTGTCTCCGACCAAGGCAGTTGGACCGTTCTTGCCTCCGATACCAAGGGGCAGAGCTGCATCCTGTCCGTTGGCGAAGGCTGGGACAGCCCGACGATCACGGCAGCCGTGCCGGGAGCCTAACACTCACTGGCGCCACGGCTCGTTCAGTGAAAGCCGCGCCGGCGCCCGCATCAACGCCCGCTTGTCTACCGGGCGCAGCTTCACCATATCGAATGCAGGGAGTGATAAATCTCCCTGCGACAGACCGGAAACCAGAAGGAGTGACGTGATGGCGACGTCGAGTCCGGCCTGGAGCGTTCCGGCACACTGAGGCGGCCGAATGTGCCTCTTTTGCCGGAATGCCACGGCGAAGGAGGTGCCCATGGCACGCAGATTTTCGTTCCGAGTGGTGAAGGCGGCAGTCGCCGGCGCCGTCATGGCTTTGCCGGCAGTCCCGGTGCAGGCGCAAGTCCTCTGCGGGGGTCATGACGATCTGGTCGCGGGGCTGGCAGAGACGTTCGAAGAGAAGCGGCTGGGCTATGGCCTGGGTGGAGACATCGCCATCTTCGAGGTGTTTGTGTCGGCGAGCGGAACCTGGACCATCCTGATGACCGACGTTAAGGGCCAGAGTTGCATCCTGGCGGCGGGCGAGGGATGGGAGGACACGCTGGCCACCGCGGTCCGGCACCCGGGCGGGTGAACTGCGTAACCGGACAGTTCAGTTAAGCCGGAACCGCTCTGGTCAGCGCGTCGCGGCCGCCTCGGCGTGGTGGCGCAGCAGCGCCATCAATTTCTTGGCGTCCTTGGCGGCGGCTTCCTCGTCGCCGTCGAGGATAGAGCGGATCAGCGCGACGTGGTGCTCGGCCGATTCGGCGAGCCCGGTATCCGCCTTGTAGCGGAACCAGAAGCGCCGGCTGTGCGTCTGCAAGGGCGCCGCCACGCGCGCCGCGAATGGATTGTCGGCGGCGATCGCCAGCGCCTCGTCAAGTAGCTTGTCGGCCTGAATGAAGGAAAGCACGTTGCCGGAGATCACTGCCTTCTGCATGGCGAGGGCTGCCTCGTGAAACAGGTCGGCCGCCTCGCGGGTGACGTAGCGGGCGGCCGAGCGGGCAAGCACCACCTCGATGCCGCGCCTGGCATCGATGACGCGCAGCCAGTCGCCGGGGTGGAGCGGCGCCACCGCGATGCCGGCGCGTGGTCTGACGTCGAGCAAGCCCTCCCAGGCCAGCCTTTGGATCGCTTCGCGCACCGGGGTACGGCCGAAGCCGAGCCGCTCGATCAGTGCACCTTCGGTGACGAAGCTTGAAGGCGCCAGTTCGAGGGTGACGATCATGTGCTCCAGCACACGATAGGCCCTGGTCGCAACCGGCTCGAAGGCCGCGCTCGTTTCGTTGGATATCAATGCGGATATCAATGGGCAGCTCCTGATATATTTTTCATATATCATAGCGAATTCAGCATTGACAGACCGCGTCTTAATAAATATACCGCTGATATATCAGACGGAGAGATAGCCATGTGGGCCGGAGTTTTCCCTGCAGTCACGACCAAGTTCACCACCGACGACCTCCTCGATCATGCCGAGATGGAGCGTTGTTTTTCCCTGCAGATGGAGGCCGGCTGCGACGGCATCATCGTCTGCGGTTCGCTCGGCGAAGGGCCAATGCTGTCGCATGACGAGAAGATCGAAGTGCTGAAGACGGCGCAGAAGGTCGCCGGGACAAAGCCGGTGCTTCTGACCGTCAACGAACCCGGCACCCGCGAGGCGGCAAGCATCGCACGCCGCGCAGCCAAGGAAGGCGCCAACGGCCTGATGGTGGTGCCGAGCCCGATCTACCACACTAATGCCGAAGAGACGGTCGCCGCACTTCGCGCCGTCGCGGAGGCCGGCGACCTGCCTGTCATGATCTACTCCAACCGGCTCGCCTATCGCGTCGACGTCACTGTCGACCTGATGGAGGAGTTGGCGTCCGACAAGCGCTTCGTCGCAATCAAGGAATCGTCGGACGACATCCGCCGCTCGACCGAGATCATCAATCGCCTCGGCGACCGCTACGACCTCTTCACCGGCGTCGACAACCTCGCCTTCGAGGCGCTGTCGGTCGGCGCCATCGGCTGGGTGGCGGGCCTTGTCACGGCCTTCCCGCGTGAGACCGTCGCCATCTACCAGTTGATGAGAAAAGGTCGCCGCGAGGAAGCGCTGAAGATTTACCGCTGGTTCAGGCCACTGCTCGACCTCGATGTCTCGACCTACCTGGTCCAAAACATCAAGCTTGCCGAAGTGCTGGCGATCGGTACCAATGACCGCGTTCGCATGCCGCGCCAGCCGCTGTCGGGCGAGCGCCGGAAGGCGGTGGAAAAGATTGTCAGGGAGACGCTGGCCGCGCGGCCGGAACTGCCGGCGTTCTGATGGCTTTCTGCTCCCGTTCACGCGGAGCAGATGGCGGCAGACAGACGAGGGACAGCGCCAGCGTGCAAGGAAATGCCAAGCCGACCGAAGAGGGGCGCCGCCCTTCATCCGCCCGTCGGGCGCCTTCTCCCCGTGACCGGGGAGAAGGGGAAGATATCGCCATCATCGGCGGCGGCATCATCGGCATTTGCGCCGCCACCTTGCTCGCGGAGGCGGGACGCAGCGTCACCATTTTCGATCGGACGGGCATTTGCGAGGAGACGAGCTCCGGCAACGCTGCCGCCTTCGCCTTCTCCGACGTGCTGCCGCTGGCGCATAAGGGGATGATCAGGCAGTTGCCGAAATGGCTTGCCGATCCGCTGGGGCCTCTTGCCATCCCGCCGGCCTATCTGCCTAAGCTTCTTCCCTGGCTGTTCCGCTTCTGGCGCGCGGGCGCCGCCCGGCACTTCGAGGCGAGCCTTGCGGCGCAGGCCGGCATGATGAAGCTCGCCGAAGCCGAATGGATGGGTTTGCTCGACCGCTCCGGCATGCGGCCGATGCTGCGTGAGGACGGCTCGCTCGAACTCTACGAAAGCGAGGCCGAGTTCCGCGCCTCGCTGTCCGGCTGGAGGGCGCGCGAACGTTTCGGCATAGGCTTCCGCCATGTCGAGGGTGAGGGGATGGCGGCGCTGCAGCCGGGTCTTTCGCCGCGCTTCGTCAAGGGCACCTTCGTGCCGGGCTGGAAGACAGTCGCCGATCCGAAACTGCTCGGCAAGGCGATCTGGGCATATGCGGAGGGGCTCGGCGCCCGCTTTGAGCACGCGCGCATCGAGCGTATCGGGACCGGAACAAACGGCGTCACGCTTATGCTTGCGGACGGCACAGCCCGAAAGGCGAAGCAGCTCGTGATCGCCGCCGGCGCCTGGTCGCATCTGCTGGCTAAAGATCTCGGCGACCGCATCCCGCTGGAGACCGAGCGCGGCTACAACACCACGCTGCCGGTGTCGGCCTTCGACGTGAAGCGGCAGCTGATCTTTTCCGGGCACGGCTTCGTCATCACGCCGCTGGAAACCGGCTTGCGCGTCGGCGGCGCCGTCGAGCTCGGAGGCATCGAACGAGCGCCTAATTTCGCGCGCTCGAAGGCGATGCTGGAAAAAGCCAAGCGTTTCCTGCCCGGGCTCGATCCGTCGGGCGGCCGCGAGTGGATGGGCTTTCGGCCATCGCTGCCGGATTCGCTGCCGGTTATCGGCCGGGCGCGGGCGCCGAACATCGTCTACGCTTTCGGCCACGGCCATCTCGGCCTGACCCAGGCGGCAGCGACCGGCCGCTTGATCCGAGATCTCCTTCTCGGGCAGGCGCCGCCGCTCGATCTCACTCCTTTCCGCCCGCAACGGTTCTGACAATTCGCCAGAATTCTGATATTTCAGGGAGCCATCATGGCCAAGACATCCTTCTTCTGCATCGACGGCCACACCTGCGGCAATCCGGTGAGGCTGGTTGCCGGCGGCGGCCCACTGCTGGAAGGCGCGACGATGATGGAACGGCGGGCGCATTTCCTCGCCGAATATGACTGGATCCGGACCGGGCTGATGTTCGAGCCGCGCGGTCATGACGTGATGTCCGGCTCGATCCTCTATCCGCCGACGCGCGAGGACTGCGATATCGCGATCCTCTTCATCGAAACCTCGGGCTGCCTGCCGATGTGCGGCCACGGCACCATCGGCACCGTGACGATGGCGATCGAGCATGGGCTGGTGAGGCCGAAGACGCCGGGCGTGCTCAGGCTCGACACGCCGGCCGGCCTTGTCGTCGCCGAATACAAGCAGATCGGCGAATATGTCGAGGAGGTGCGGATCACCAACGTGCCGTCCTTCCTCTACGCCCAAGGGCTGTCGGTGGAGTGCCCGGTGCTTGGCGAGATCAGCGTCGACGTCGCTTATGGCGGCAATTTCTATGCCATCGTCGAGCCGCAGGAGAACTACCGCGACATGGCCGACCATTCGGCCGCCGACCTTATCGCCTGGAGCCCGCTTGTGCGCCAGCGCCTCAACGAGAAATACTCGTTCATTCATCCGGAAAATCCGGGCATCAACCGGCTGTCGCACATGCTGTGGACCGGCAAGCCGAGAGATGCCGAGGCCGATGCCCGCAATGCCGTATTCTATGGCGACAAGGCGATCGACCGCTCGCCTTGCGGCACCGGCACCTCGGCGCGCATGGCGCAGCTCCACGCCAAGGGCGGGCTCAAGGTTGGCGACAGTTTTGTCCATGAGTCGATCATCGGCTCGCTGTTCAAGGGCAGGGTCGAAAAGGAGGTCAGCGTTGCCGGCAAACCAGCCATCATCCCCTCGATCGGCGGCTGGGCGCGTATGACCGGACTGAACACCATCTTCATCGACGACCGCGATCCGTTCGCGCACGGGTTCATCGTCACCTGATCGCTCCCGGTCGGCGCGTCAGGCCGCCTCGTCGTTCGTCGAAACCTGACTACCGAACCAATCCGGCAAAGGTGATTTCGGCCGCCGTTCGCCTCGCCGTCACATGACCGTCATACCGAGCAGAATTCCTTGCTTGGCGGAATGCGCGGGACGGCAAAATCGAGCGCTGCCGCTGACGCAAGGAATCTTCTCATCAATTTATTTTGACGACGATTTCTTCGAAACGACGCGCATGATACGGCTGAATCATCAAAGACATTGCGTTGTGCCAATGATAGGGTCCGCGATAGTCCAGGGGCCGGGTGCGAAAAAGCGGGCAATCGGGCAGCGTGCTTCCAAACCACGCGCGGCGATTGAAAAATCACGTTGCAATCCGGGCTTGAAACTTTACGACTAGGGGCAATACGAAAAGGAATGCGTCCTCGAAGGCGACATTCCAGGGGAGCCGCTTAAATATGCAGTATTTCGTCCAGCAGCTTATCAACGGGCTGACGCTGGGATCTATCTATGGGCTGATCGCGATCGGCTACACGATGGTCTACGGCATCATCGGCATGATCAATTTCGCCCATGGCGATATCTTCATGGTGGGCGCCTTCACGGCCCTCATCGTCTTCCTGATCCTCGGCGCGATGTTCTATTCGGTGCCGGTGGTGGTGGCGCTCCTGATCATGATGATCGTGGGCATGCTGCTCACCAGCCTCTACAACTGGACGATCGAGAAGGTGGCCTACAGGCCGCTGCGCGGATCGTTCCGGCTGGCGCCGCTGATCACCGCCATCGGCATGTCGATCGCCCTGTCCAACTTCGTGCAGGTCACGCAAGGGCCGCGCAACAAGCCGATCCCGCCGCTGGTCAGCCAGGTCTATACGATCGACGGCATCAGCGTCTCGCTCAAGCAGATCATCATCGTGCTGGTCACCGCCGTGCTGCTGGCGATCTTCTGGTATCTCGTCAACAGGACGGCATTGGGGCGGGCGCAGCGCGCCTGCGAGCAGGACCGCAAGATGGCGGCGCTGCTTGGGGTCGACGTCGACCGCACAATCTCCATCACCTTCATCATGGGCGCAGCGCTTGCTGCGGTCGCCGGGACGCTTTTCTTGATGTATTATGGCGTGGTGGTCTTCTCAGACGGTTTCGTGCCGGGCGTGAAGGCCTTCACGGCGGCGGTGCTTGGCGGCATCGGCTCGCTGCCGGGCGCAGTGCTCGGCGGGCTTTTGATCGGCTTCATCGAGAGCATGTGGTCGGCCTATTTCTCGATCGACTACAAGGACGTCGCGGCCTTCTCGATCCTGGCGATCGTGCTCATCTTCCTGCCCTCCGGCATCCTGGGCCGGCCTGAAGTCGAAAAGGTCTGATCCTCATGGCCGTTACCGTTTCTCCGGAGCGCGACGTCGTCGCTACTCCCATCCAGCGCGCGTTCCGCGAAGCGCTCTACGCCGGCGCCATCGCGCTCGGCCTGTTCGTGCTGTTCATCGGTCTCAGGACCGATCAGAACATCAACAACGAGCTGATCCTGGTGCAGCGCTGGGGCCTGCTCGCCCTGGTGGTCCTCGCCGTTGTCGTCGGGCGCTTCCTCTATGTTGCCTATGCGGTTCCGGCGCTCGAACGATCAAGGGCTGAAAGGGCCAAGGCGCCTGCGATCGCTGTGGAGCCCGGCTTCGTACGGCGAAATTTCAACAAGATCGGCGCCACGGTGCTGATCCTCTATCCAGTGGCGATGGTGCTTCTGTTCGGCTTCCAGGGCTCGCTGAAATGGGTCGACAATTTCGGCATCCAGATCCTGATCTATGTGATGCTGGCCTGGGGCCTCAACATCGTCATCGGGCTAGCCGGCCTGCTCGACCTCGGCTATGTCGCCTTTTACGCCGTCGGCGCCTATGCCTATGCGCTGCTCGGCACGCATTTTGGCCTGTCGTTCTGGATCCTGCTGCCTGCCGCCGGCGCCATGGCCGCCTTCTGGGGCGTCATGCTCGGCTTCCCGGTGTTGCGGCTGCGCGGCGACTACCTTGCGATCGTCACGCTCGCCTTCGGCGAGATCATCCGTCTGGTGCTGATCAACTGGCGTGAGGTGACCAATGGCTCGGCCGGCATTTCCGGCATCCCGAAGGTCTCCTTCTTCGGGCTCATGTCGTTCAACGTCTCGGACCCGAACTACATCGCCAAGGTGCTGGGGATCGCCCAGTCGGGCGCCTACTACAAGATCTTCCTCTATTATCTCATCCTGGCGCTCTGCTTCCTCACCGCCTTCGTCACCATCAGGCTGCGCCGCCTGCCGGTGGGCCGCGCCTGGGAAGCGCTGCGCGAGGACGAGATCGCCTGCCGCTCGCTCGGCATCAACACCACCACCACCAAGCTGACGGCGTTCGCCACCGGCGCCATGTTCGGCGGCTTCGCCGGCTCGTTCTTCGCCGCGCGCCAGGGCTTCGTCAGCCCGGAATCCTTCGTCTTCCTTGAATCGGCGATCATCCTGGCCATCGTCGTGCTCGGCGGCATGGGCTCGTTGGGCGGTATCGCGGTGGCGGCGCTGGTGATGATCGGCGGCACCGAGATCCTGCGCGAGCTGGGCTTCCTCAAGGTGGTGTTCGGTCCGGACTTCACGCCGGAGCTCTACCGCATGCTATTGTTCGGCGTTGCGATGGTGATCGTCATGCTGTGGAAGCCGCGCGGCTTCGTCGGCAGTCGAGAACCAACAGCCTTCCTCAAGGAGCGAAAAGCGGTCTCAGGCTCCTTCACCAAGGAGGGCCACGGCTGATGAACGCGCAAGTTTCCATGAACGACTTCATCCTGCAGGTCGAGCATCTGTCGATGAAGTTCGGCGGCCTGATCGCGATCGGCGACCTGTCGTTCCAGGCCAAGCGCGGCGAGATCACCGCGCTGATCGGGCCGAACGGTGCCGGCAAGACGACGGTGTTCAATTGCATCACCGGCTTCTACAAACCTTCGGAAGGCATGATCACGCTCAGCCGGCGCGACGGCTCGAACTATCTGCTCGAGCGCCTGCCCAATCACGAGATCCCGGCGCGCGCCAAAGTGGCGCGCACCTTCCAGAACATCCGCCTGTTCTCGGGCATGACGCTGCTGGAGAACCTCCTGGTCGCCCAGCACAACAAGCTGATGAAGGCCTCGGGCTATACCTTCCTCGGCCTGTTCGGCTTCTCCAGCTACCGGCAGGCCTCGGCTGAATCGATCGATCTCGCCAAGCACTGGCTGGAAAAGGCCAATCTCGTCGACCGCGCCGACGATCCGGCCGGCGACCTGCCCTATGGCGCGCAACGGCGGCTGGAGATCGCGCGCGCCATGTGCACCGGACCTGAGCTTTTGTGCCTCGACGAGCCGGCCGCCGGTCTCAATCCGAAGGAGTCGGCCTCGCTCAATGAACTGTTGATGGACATCAAGGACAACACCGGCACGTCGATCCTGCTCATCGAGCACGACATGTCGGTGGTCATGCAGATCTCCGATCACGTCGTGGTGCTGGAATACGGCCGCAAGATCTCCGATGGCAGCCCGCAGTCGGTCCGGACCGATCCGCGCGTGATTGCCGCTTATCTCGGCGTCGACGACGAGGAAGTGGAAGAGGTGCTGACCGAAGTCGGCGACGAGGATGTCATCGAGCAGCTCGATACCGGGCCTGATGCGGCTCACGGGCCGGGCAGTTCCGCCTCGATGATGGCGGGGCCGGTTTCCGATACTGTCGAACACGCGGACGAGGGCGAACGGGTCATGGTATCAAGAGGCGCCTCGAAAGCGGCTCAGGTCGATGCCAAGGCCAAAGCGCCAAGAAAGTCGTCCGAGCGGGCCACGGGCAAGCCGGCCGCGAAATCCTCGACAGCCAAGCCGCGCGGAGGGCGTAAGTAATGGCCGGCACAACGCTGCTCGATATCAAGGGCGTGCAGACCTATTACGGCAACATCCGCGCGCTGAACGGTGTCGACGTCACCGTCAACCAAGGTGAGATCGTGGCGCTGATCGGCGCCAACGGCGCCGGCAAGTCGACGTTGATGATGACGATCTTCGGCGCGCCGCGTGCGCGCAGCGGCTCCATCACCTTTGCCGGCAACGACATCACGCAGTTGCCGACGCACGAGATCGCGCGGATGCGCATCGCCCAGTCGCCTGAGGGACGCCGCATCTTTCCGCGCATGACGGTGATGGAAAACCTGCAGATGGGCGCCAGCCTCGACTACCTAAAACATTTTGACGAGGATGCCGAGAAAGTGTTTGCGCTGTTCCCGCGGCTGAAGGAGCGCATCGGCCAGCGCGGCGGCACGCTCTCGGGCGGCGAGCAGCAGATGCTGTCGATAGGCCGTGCGCTGATGGCCCGGCCGAAGCTGCTTCTGCTCGACGAGCCGTCGCTGGGATTGGCGCCGCTGATCGTCAAGCAGATCTTCGATGCAATCCGCGAATTGAACCGGACCCAAGGGCTGACCGTGTTCCTGGTCGAGCAGAACGCTTTCGGCGCGCTGAAGCTCGCCAATCGCGGCTACGTCATGGTCAACGGCAATGTGACGATGAGCGGCACCGGCAAGGAGCTGCTCGCCAATCCGGAAGTGCGCGCCGCCTATCTCGAAGGCGGCCACCACTAAGTTCAGGAGACTTCATCATGCAGGGCATTCTCTACGAGGAAGCCTCGATCTGGCAGTTCCTGTTCGTCACCTGCCTGCTCGGCGGATGGGCGGCGTGGATGACCGGCAAGGCGAGCGCGCAGACCTGGCGCAGCTTCTTTCAGCTGTTCCTCTATATGCTCGGACTCGGCATCGGCATAAGGTTCATCCACCACGCGCTGTTCGACGGCACGATGTTTTCGCTGCACTACTATATCGTCGACACCATCGTGCTGATGATACTGGGCTTCCTTGGGTATCAATACACGCGCACGAACCAGATGGTCACTCAGTATAATTGGCTCTACGAAAGAGCCTCCTTATTGAGCTGGAAACCAAAGGGTTGACGTTCATGATCAACGCCGTTCCGGGGAATGAATTTGGCGTGACAAGTGCCTGAAAATCGGCATTCTATGCTTTCTGCGATAAGGGTGGGCATCGCATGAAAGTATCATCCACGCCCACTCCGTAAATGGGAGCGTTTCAATGAAAAAATCACTCTTGTCCGCCGTGGCGCTGACCGCGTTCATCGCGTTCAGCGGCAGCGCGTGGGCCGACATTCTGATCGGCGTCGCCGGTCCGATCACCGGTCCGAACGCGGCCTTCGGCGCGCAGCTGCAGAAGGGCGCCGAACAGGCGGTCGCCGACATCAACGCGGCCGGCGGAGTCCTCGGCCAGCAACTTAAGCTGAGCGTGGGTGACGACGTGTCGGATCCGAAGCAGGGCATCTCGGTCGCCAACAAGTTTGTCGCCGACGGCATCAAGTTCGTCGATGGCCACTTCAATTCGGGCGTCTCAATTCCTGCGTCGGAGGTCTATGCCGAGAATGGCATCCTCGAAATCACGCCGGCCGCGACCAATCCCAAGTTCACCGAACGCGGCATGTGGAATACGTTCCGCACCTGCGGACGCGACGACCAGCAGGGCAAGGTTGCCGGCGACTATGTCGCCAAGAACTTCAAGGACGCCAAGATCGCGCTCATCCATGACAAGACCCCTTATGGCCAGGGCCTTGCCGACGAAACCAAGAAGGCGCTCAACGCCAATGGCGTCAACGAAGCCATGTATGAAGGCATCAATGTCGGCGACAAGGACTTCTCGGCGCTCATCGCCAAGATGAAGGAAGCCGGTATCTCCGTCGTCTACTATGGCGGCCTGCATACGGAGGCCGGCCTCATCATCCGCCAGCTCGCCGACCAGGGCCTCAAGGCCCAGTTCATGTCGGGCGACGGCATCGTGTCGAACGAGCTCGCCTCGATCGCCGGCGACGCCGTCCAAGGCACGCTGATGACGTTCGCGCCGGATCCGCGCAAGAACCCGAACGCCAAGGAGCTCGTGGAGAAGTTCCGCGCTGCCGGTTTCGAACCGGAGGCCTACACGCTCTACTCCTACGCCGCGATCCAGATCATCGCTGCGGCCATCACGAAGACCGGCTCCGCCGACGATGCGCAGAAAGTCGCCGAGACGATCAAGTCGGGCGGCCCCTGGAAGACCGCCATCGGCGACATTGGTTATGACTCCAAGGGCGACATCACCCGCCCGGACTATGTCATGTACACCTGGAAGAAGGGCGAAGACGGCAAGTACTCCTACTTCGAGCAATAAGCCGGCAAAGAAGAGCCGACTTTCCGAGATGCCCGGCGCTGAGCGCCGGGCATTTTTTGTTGGCCGCGCATCCAGCCTGCCTTCGTGTCCCTCGCCGAGTTCGTCGGCGTTGTCGTCCAGGCGCTCGGAGGCCGTCGCGAAGGTTTGGCGCAAACAAACGATTTAAATCGATTGAAGTGTCGCGCTATTTTGTTTGCGCTGCAGCATTTTCACGCTAATCATTGCGCCGGTTCACCTCACCTTCCGCTACTGGAGCCCAGTCCTTGGCAATCACGAAGATCCTCGTCGCCAACCGGTCCGAAATCGCCATCCGCGTCTTTCGCGCGGCCAACGAACTAGGCCTCAAAACCGTGGCGATCTGGGCGGAAGAGGACAAATATTCGCTGCACCGCTTCAAGGCCGACGAAAGCTACCAGGTCGGGCGCGGTCCGCATCTCACCAAGGACATGGGTCCGATCGAAAGCTATCTGTCGATCGACGAGGTGATCCGCGTCGCGCGCCTCTCGGGTGCCGATGCGATCCACCCCGGCTACGGCCTGTTGTCGGAAAGCCCCGAATTCGCCGAGGCCTGCGCTGCCGCTGGCATCACCTTCATCGGGCCGAAGCCCGAGACGATGCGCCGGCTCGGCAACAAGGTGGCGGCGCGCAACCTGGCGATCGAGGTCGGCGTGCCGGTCGTGCCCGCCACCGATCCGCTGCCCGACGATATGGACGAGGTGAAAAAGCTCGCCGCGGAAATAGGCTATCCGGTGATGCTCAAGGCCTCGTGGGGTGGCGGCGGCCGCGGCATGCGCGCCATCCGCGCTGAAGCCGACCTCGCGCGCGAAGTCATGGAAGGCAAGCGCGAGGCGAAGGCCGCCTTCGGCAAGGACGAGGTCTATCTCGAAAAGCTGATCGAGCGCGCCCGCCATGTCGAGGTGCAGGTGCTGGGCGACACGCAGCGCAATGCCGTGCATCTGTTCGAGCGCGACTGTTCGATCCAGCGCCGCAACCAGAAGGTCGTCGAACGTGCGCCGGCTCCCTACCTCAGCGAGAAACTGCGCGAGGAACTCTGCGGCTACGCGCTGAAGATCGCGCGCGAGACCAGCTATATCGGCGCCGGCACCGTCGAGTTCCTGCAGGACGCCGACACCGGCAAGTTCTATTTCATCGAGGTCAACCCGCGCATCCAGGTCGAGCATACGGTCACCGAGATGGTGACCGGCATCGATATCGTAAAGGCGCAAATCCACATCCTCGACGGCTTCGCCATCGGCACGCCGGAATCCGGCGTGCCGGCGCAGAAGGACATCAAGCTCAACGGCCACGCCCTGCAGTGCCGCATCACCACCGAGGACCCGGAACACAATTTCATCCCCGATTACGGGCGCATCACCGCATATCGCGGCGCCACCGGCTTCGGCATCCGCCTCGACGGCGGCACCGCCTATTCGGGCGCGGTCATAACCCGGTTCTACGATCCGCTGCTCGAAAAGGTGACGGCCTGGGCGCCGACGCCGGCCGAGACGATCGCGCGCATGAACCGGGCATTGCGCGAGTTCCGCATCCGCGGCGTCGCCACCAATCTCACCTTCCTCGAAGCGATCATCAACCACCCGAGCTTCGCCGACAATTCCTACACCACCAAGTTCATCGACACGACGCCGGAGCTGTTCGAGCAGGTCAAGCGGCAGGACCGCGCCACCAAGCTGCTCAACTATCTCGCCGACGTCAGTGTCAACGGCCACCCCGAGACGCGCGGACGGCCAATGCCGAAGGCGGATGCGGCGGCGCCTGTGGTGCCCTATCTCAACGGCAAGGTGCCGGACGGCAGCAAGCAGCGGCTCGACGCGCTTGGGCCTCAGAAGTTCGCGGCATGGATGCGCGAGCAAGCCCAGGTGCTCGTTACCGACACGACGATGCGCGACGGACACCAGTCGCTGCTCGCCACCCGCATGCGCACCTACGACATCGCCGGCATCGCCGGCACCTATGCGCGGGCGCTGCCGCAACTGCTCTCACTGGAATGCTGGGGCGGCGCCACCTTCGACGTCGCCATGCGCTTCCTCACCGAGGATCCGTGGGAGCGTCTGAGCAGAGTGCGCGAGGCAGCCCCCAATCTTCTGCTGCAGATGCTTCTGCGCGGCGCCAACGGCGTCGGCTACACCAACTATCCCGACAATGTCGTGCAGCATTTCGTCAAACAGGCAGCCGCCGGCGGCGTCGACCTGTTCCGCGTCTTCGACTGCTTGAACTGGGTCGAGAACATGCGCGTCGCGATGGACGCGGTGGGTGCCGAGGGCAAGCTGATCGAAGCGGCGATGTGCTACACCGGCGACATACTCGATCCGGCGCGCGCCAAATACGACCTGAAATATTATGTCGGGCTGGCGAAGGAACTGGAAGCGGCCGGCGCGCATATCATCGCCGTCAAGGACATGGCGGGCCTGTTGAAGCCCTCGGCGGCGCGCGTGCTGTTCAAGGCCCTGCGCGAAGAGACCGACCTGCCGATCCATTTCCACACGCATGACACCTCCGGCCTGTCGGCGGCGACGGTGCTGGCGGCGGTCGAGACCGGCGTCGACGCCATCGACGCGGCGATGGATTCGTTCTCCGGCAACACCTCGCAGCCTTGCCTCGGCTCGATCGTCGAGGCGCTCAAGGGCACCGAGCGCGACCCCGGCCTCGACCCGCAGTGGATCCGCCACGTCTCGTTCTATTGGGAAGCGGTGCGCAACCAATACGCCGCTTTTGAAAGCGACCTCAAGGGACCGGCCTCGGAAGTCTATCTGCACGAGATGCCGGGCGGCCAGTTCACCAATCTCAAGGAACAGGCGCGCTCGCTTGGGCTCGAAACGCGCTGGCACGAGGTGGCGCAGGCCTATCACGACGTCAACCTGATGTTCGGCGATATCGTCAAGGTGACGCCGTCGTCGAAAGTGGTCGGCGACATGGCGCTGATGATGGTGAGCCAGGACCTCACGGTCACCGATGTCGAGAACCCGGCGAAGGACATCGCCTTCCCGGACTCGGTCGTCTCGATGCTGCGCGGCGATCTCGGCCAGTCGCCGGGCGGTTGGCCGCAAGCGCTGCAGAAGAAGGCGCTGAAGGGCGAAAAGCCGATCACCGTCCGGCCGGGCTCGCTGCTCAAGCCGGCGAACCTCAAGGCCAGCCGCAAGGAGATCGAGGAGAAGCTCGAGCGCAAGCTCACCGAGTTCGAATTCGCCTCCTGGCTGATGTATCCGAAAGTCTTCACCGACTTCGCCGCCGCTCAGGAGACCTATGGCCCGGTCAGCGTGCTGCCGACGCCGACCTATTTCTACGGCATGAAGTCGGAAGACGAGATCTTCGTCGACATCGAGAAGGGCAAGACCCTGGTGATACGCTGCCAGGCGTTCGGCGACGTCGACGAAAAAGGCATGGTCACCGTCTTCTTCGAGCTCAACGGCCAGCCGCGTCGCGTGAAGGTGCCGGACCGCGCGCATGGCGCTTCGGCCGCCAAGGCGCGGCGCAAGGCCGAGCCGGGCAACGAGGCGCATGTCGGGGCGCCGATGCCGGGCGTGGTGTCGGCTCTTGCCGTGGCGCCAGGCCAGGCGGTCAAGGCGGGCGACGTGCTGCTCTCGATCGAGGCGATGAAGATGGAGACCGCGTTGCACGCCGAGCGCGACGGCGTAGTGGCAGAGGTGCTGGTCAAGGCCGGCGACCAGATCGATGCGAAGGATTTGCTCATCGCCTTTGGCTGAATGTGCTGATGTTCAGGTGAGGCCGGCCTGCAAACGCCGGCTTCCTGGGGTTCCGGCCTTCGCCGCCGAAGCACTCACCAGGCACGTCGCAGTTAAGGCTACGGCCAGCTTAGGCCCGTGCCCACGTACTTCAAGCATGCTCGGCTCCGGTTCTCGGAACAACCGTTCTCGCCGCTTCGCGCCCGTCTTCGACTCCGGCTCGGCCTGACCAGAATCTCAGCACAGCCTGGGGTGCTCCAACCCTTCATGCCGCATCGATAATGTCTTGACCCGCCGCGCCTGCTCGGGCATCGAACCCGCTCCAATTTTGCCGGGCGGGAATCGCCGTGGCGCAAAAAAACGCGGAGAGAAAAAATGGCCGACGAGATCACCGAGACCAGCCAGACTGTAGCCGCCGGCCAGCTGCGCGCCATCATCGAGCGCATCGAGCGGCTCGAGGAAGAAAAGAAGACGATTTCCGACGACATCAAGGACGTCTATGGCGAGGCCAAGGGCACCGGCTTCGACACCAAGGCGATCCGCACCATCGTCCGGCTGCGCAAGAAGGATCAGGCCGAGCGCCAGGAGGAGGAGTCGATCCTCGATCTGTACAAGGCCGCGCTCGGCATGGTCTAAGGCTCGCGGCTAGAGCAGTTCAGCGTTTTGATGGAATCGCTGAACTGCTCCAACCATTTGCTTTTGCGCAATTCCGGACGGAAACCGTTACACTTCCTGGAATTGCCTCTAGGGACGGCCATGAGTGAGTTCGACTTCGGCGGCCATCGCGCTTCGGAGTTCCGGCATCGCGGGTTCTGGGCGCTGTTCGCCGAACGGCACCCGGAAGAAAGGGCGCGGCTGGCGCGACGCGGGCCATGGTTCTGGCAGCGCGGAATGCCGGAGTTCGCCCTGGTGCTGTCCATGTATGTCGCGCCAAGCGAGAACGTGGTCGGCGTCTTCTTCGGCCGCAACGAGAAGCTCGGCGCGACGGAGGTCTGGACGCGGCTGATGCCATTCCAACCGGCGATCGAGGCGCGGCTGAAGCTCAGGCCGGAGCAGAGCGCGCAGAATCTCGGCATAAATTCGCAGTGGCGGGTCAACTGCTTTGCCGAGGACAATTGGCCGGCCATGGCCGACTGGCTGGCGACGGAATGCTCGCGCTTCGAGCAAGCCGTCACCCAAGTGCTGAGGCAGGAGTAGAGCACAGATGGTTGCCGGCTTCTTCCGCTCGCGCTGGCAAGGCATTGTGCCGCTCGACCGGCTGTTCTGGCGCGACATGCTGCTCGCCGGCACGGCGATCAACATCGCTTCGTCCGGGCTGGCGCTTGTCCTGCTTGGGCTGAAGCTGCCGCTCTGGCTGGTGCTCACGGTGCATTTCCTTCCCGCCCCCTACAACATCTTTCTCGCCCTTGCCGTCTGGCGGACGGCGGAAACGGCCGGCGGGTTCAAGGCGCAGTTGATGATGCTGGGCTCGGCGCTCTGGCTGATCGCGACGGTCGTCGTCTGAATCGAAAAAGGGCGGCCGAAGCCGCCCTTACAAAGCTACGACGAACTGCCTGTCAGGCCGCCGGCTCGAAGCGCAGCGCCACGCCGTTGATGCAATAGCGCAGGCCGGTCGGCGGCGGACCGTCCTCGAAGACATGACCGAGATGGCTGCCGCAACGCGAGCAGTGGCACTCGGTGCGGACCATGCCGTAGCTGCGGTCGACGGTGGTCTCGATCGAGCCCGGGACCGGATCGTTGAAGCTCGGCCAGCCGGTTCCGCTCTCGAACTTCAGCTTGGATTCGAACAGCGGCTGGTCGCAGCCGACGCAGAAGAAAGTGCCGGCGCGCTTCTCGTAGAGCAGGGCGCAGCTGCCGGGACGCTCGGTGCCGTGGTTGCGCATGACGGCATACTGCTCCGGCGTCAGCCGGGCGCGCCACTCGGCATCGGTGCGGGTGACGGGATAGGCGTGGGTGTCCATGAAATCTCCTCGGCCTTGGCGGCTCGTTGTTGGTTGGCATGTCATGTTCGCACGAAGATAGGTGTTTGTTACACCACTGACCAGCGCTTGGACTGACAACGCAATCGCCGCTGGTTTCCGCGAATGACTGTCACGCTCAATGCTTCCTCGATAGCTGCTTCGTTGCCGCTTCGAGCCCGGCAAGCGTCAGCGGGAACATGCGGCCGCCGAAGATGTCGCTGATCATCGCGATGGAATGGGTGTAGCGCCAGTTCTTCTCAGCCTCAGGGTTCAACCAGACCGCGTTCGGCCACTGCTGCAGCAGCCGACCGAGCCAGACGCCGCCGGCCTCCGGGTTCCAGTGCTCGACCGAGCCGCCGGGATGCGCAATTTCGTAAGGGCTCATCGAGGCGTCGCCGACCACGATCACCTTATAGTCCGGCCCATATTTGTGGATAAGGTCGAAGGTGGGGATCGTCTCGGCCAGGCGGCGGCGATTGTCCTTCCAGACGCGCTCGTAAAGACAATTGTGGAAGTAGTAATACTCGAGCTGGCGGAATTCGGCGCGCGCGGCGGAGAACAGCTCCTCGACGGTTTTGACGTGACCATCCATCGAGCCGCCGACGTCGAAGAACATCAGGAGCTTCACCGCGTTGCGCCGCTCCGGCCGGGTTCTCACGTCCAGATAGCCGTGCTCGGCGGTGGCGTGGATGGTGCCGGGCAGGTCGAACTCTTCCTCGGCGCCCTCGCGCACCCAGCGCCGCAGCCGCTTCAGCGCCACCTTGATGTTGCGGGTGCCGAGCTCGATCGCGTCGTCGAAGTTCTTGAACTCGCGCTTGTCCCAGACTTTCACTGCGCGACGGTGGCGGCTTTCGTGCTGGCCGATGCGCACGCCTTCCGGATTGTAGCCATAGGCGCCGAAGGGCGAGGTGCCGCCGGTGCCGATCCATTTCGAGCCGCCCTGGTGCCGGCCCTTCTGCTCCTCCAGGCGCTGCTTTAGCGTCTCCATCAGCTTGTCAAAGCCGCCCAGCGCCTCGACCAGCTTCTTCTCCTCGTCGCTCAGGTGCTTTTCGACGAGCCGGCGCAGCCATTCCTCGGGGATGTTGGCGACGTCGACAGCGTCCGGACCGGCGAGCGCTTCGACGCCCTTGAAGACATGCGCGAACACCTGATCGAAACGGTCGATATGGCGCTCGTCCTTCACCAGGGCCGAGCGCGCGAGGTAGTAAAAACCCTCGACGTCGTAGTCGACCAGCCCAGCTTCCAGGCCTTCCAGCAGCGACAGATACTCCCGGAGCGAAACGGGAACCCGCGCGGCTTTCAGTTCAAGGAAGAAGGGGATGAACATCGCCAGACGGCTATCTCTGCCCCTCGATCTTTTCACGCGCGGCACTCGCAATGAAGGCAGAGCGCGTCAGGCCCCGGCGGCTGGCTTCAGTATCGATCGCCGCAAGCAGACCAGCGTCCAACGACAGGTTTGCCCGGACTGACCGACCGGAGTCGATCAGCAGCGGGATCATGACGGCAGACTCGCCTGCGGCGCTATCGATCTCACCTGATCGTAACAAGTCCGCCACCGTTCGTGCTTCGGGTAACGAGACGTGCTTTGCCAACCGAGTTTCGGCCCATTCGCGTATCGCCGATGTTGCATCGGCAATCGCCTCCTCGGGGCTGGCGCCGCCGCCATGGCAGCCCGGGAGGTCGGGGACCCGGATTCCCCAGACATTATCTGCGCCGTCCAGAACTCCGATATAATGCGTCATGCGATCAGGCCTCAAATCCATCCGGCGAGCTTGGCGATCGAGCGTGCAACGCCCGGAGATTGCTCGCGGTGCCGCGGCACGATGATGGTCACATCCGGTTTTCCCGGGGTGCTCGTATTTGTCGTGCTTCCCGCCTCCGACGCTCGACCAGCCGTCGCGCAAAAGCCGCGCTATGATCTTGCGCGTGTTAGTCTCAATCAGCGGCACGGCGGCTTTCCGATGCGCAATATATTGCGCAGCTGGACCGGTTTCAACCGTTTCACAACAGATCGTACTCGATGAAGCCCGTGCGCCGCGCCACATGGTCGTACAGCCGGCGCGCGATAGCGTTGGTCTCGTGCGTCATCCAGTAGACGTTCTTCACGCCGATCTTGCCGGCCTCGTCCTGCACCGCTTTGATCAACGCCGCGCCGATGCCCTTGCCGCGCACTTCGGGGTCGGCGAACAGATCCTGCAGATAGCAGGTGTTGACCTCGGACCAGCAGGAGCGGTGGTAGAGATAGTGGGTCAGGCCGACGGCCTTGCCCTCAAGCGTGGCGATAAAGCCTTTCGGCTCGAACTCGCCAGGCGTGAACAGGCGCTTCCAGGTGACGTCGTAGACCTCTTCCGGCAGCTTGGTCTCGTAGAAGGTGAGGTAGGCGGTCCATAGCCGGCGCCAGTCGGAGCGGTCGGACTGGGTAAGCGGGCGGACGGTGATCTCGGACATGTTTTTCTCCAACGTTTTGGTCGGAAGCTGCGGCAACCGCCGCCTGTCGGCAACGGTCCACAGACGGACAAAGCGCTATTGCTGCCAAGCCTATTGCTGGCGCCTGGCCATGAAGGCCAAGCGTTCGAAGAGGTGCACGTCCTGCTCGTTCTTGAGCAGCGCCCCATGCAGCTTCGGCAACATATTCTTCGGATCGGCGCGCAGATCCTCCGGCGCGATGTCGTCGGCGACCAGCAGTCGGATCCAGTCGAGCGCTTCGGAGGTGGATGGTTTCTTCTTCAGCCCGGGCACGTCGCGGATCTCGTAGAACTGGGTAAGCGCGGCCCGCACGAGATTCTGCTTGATGCCGGGATAATGCACGTCGACGATCCGGTGCAGCGTCTCGATATCGGGGAAGCGGATGTAGTGGAAAAAGCAGCGGCGCAGAAAGGCGTCCGGCAGCTCCTTCTCGTTGTTGGAGGTGATGATGACGATCGGCCGAAATTCGGCGCGGATGGTCTCGCCGGTCTCGTAGACGAAGAACTCCATCCGGTCGAGTTCCTGCAGAAGATCGTTGGGGAATTCGATGTCGGCCTTGTCGATCTCGTCGATCAGGAGAACGACCTTTTTCGGTGCCGCGAAGGCGTCCCACAGCTTGCCGCGTTTGATGTAGTTCTTGATGTCGCTGAACCGGTCGTCGCCGAGCTGGCTGTCGCGCAGCCGCGAGACGGCGTCATACTCGTAGAGGCCCTGTTGCGCCTTGGTGGTCGATTTGACATTCCATTCGATGAAATCGAGGCCGAGCGCCGCCGCCACTTGACGGGCGAGTTCGGTCTTGCCGGTGCCCGGCTCGCCCTTGACCAGCAACGGTCGCTCCAGAGCGATCGCGGCGTTGACCGCCACCATCAAATCCTTGTCGGCGACGTAAGCCGCGGTGCCTTCGAAACGCATTTCTTCTCCTGATCGTTGGGCCGCGACCCTAAGGACGCTGGCCAGGCTGTGCAAGGCATGACAACGCCGCAAGGCCCATGACGCAGATTTGCGGCCGCTTGGAGCGGTGTCCTTCTGGCGCTCGGTCAACCATGGGCCTATATTGGTTTTGGCGGTCTGCGCTTCCCGGCAGGAGAAACTTATCCCCGGGGCCTTATCGATCCTTAGGGAGCTGTCCCTGGGAAGACCCGTGGGTTTTCTCACACGGCGCCCACCTACTTTGTAGGCACCCGGGATCGACCTCTCCACCGGTTGTGTGGATCGCCACTCTCCCGTTTTTGAATTTGATGCGGTAGAAAGCGTCGCTCCTGCAACTTCGTCCGGATACGACCTTTTCTAACGTCTGCGCATGACCTCATCAAAAGACCTGAAAAAACAGCTTCGCAAGGAAGCTCTGGCGCGGCGGGATGCGCTGGACGAATTCTGGCGGGTCGAGATCGCGCTCGAAATGGCTGAGACGGCGCGTGACCAGATCGCCGTCGAACCGGGCCAGATCGTCTCCGGCTTCTGGCCGATGCGCTCCGAGGTCGATGTGCGGCCGCTGATGTTCGCGCTGCGCGAGAAAGGCGCCAGGCTTTGCCTGCCGGCGATCCTCGACAAGACAACCATCGTCTTCCGCGAGCTGGTGCGCGGCGCGCCAATGGTCGAGATGGGTTTCGGCACGGTCGGACCGCACGAGGAGGCCGAAGAGCTCGACCCCTCGCTCATGTTTGTTCCGCTCGCAGCATTCGACGCGCGCGGCCACCGCATCGGCTACGGCGCCGGCTATTACGACCGGGCGATCGCCAGGCTGGCCGACAAAGGGCTGCCGCCGCGGCTGATCGGCATTGCGTTCGACTGCCAAGAGGTGGCGCAAGTGCCGGATGAGAACCATGACGTGATCATCCCGGAAATACTCACCGAGAGCGGGTTACGCCGGTTTACCGCCTCTTAGAGTATTCCGATCCGCTTCGCGCGATTCCGATACCTATCCAACAGTATTCCTGCTATCCAATCCAAGTTGAGGCCTAGCAAGGGATTTTGTCTTCATGCGATTCATCCTGATGCCGTTTGCTCTGATCGCGGCAGCACTGTTTGCGATGGGATTGCATATCACCGGAACCACCCTGTACCACCAAGCCGCCTGGGGGCAGACGGTCGCTACCGTGACGGATGTCAGTCCTTTCACTGAAATGCACAAAAATGGCCTCGCCATAGAGCGCATCAATGTCGCCCTCGCCTATGTGGTTGACGACGTGCCGATGACCTGGTCCGGAAAGGGAAACCTTGTCGGTCTCCACGAGGCGTCGATCGGCGACAAGGTGAAATTCTACTACGACCCTGGCGATCCAGCGATCCTCGATACCGCCGGAATGAAGGGCTGGCGCGGCATGCTGTTGATCCTTGCAGGTACCGGCGGCTTCACCGTCTTCTACGTTTGGTTTTTCTGGCTGCGCGGACGGAGCGTGCGTTAGACGTCGCCTTCGGCTGCTAGGACGAGGCGGTGGTGCCGTATAAGACCATCATGTGATCATCCCGGAAATACTCACCGGGAGCGGGTTGCGCCGGTTCACGCCGCAATTGTAGAAAAGCGGTTGAGAAACGCATGATCTTTTGCGGAAAGTCATGTAGCTTTTGCTTGGCGGACTTTCGACGCGGGATCGTATGAGACTTCTCTTCCTCGGCGACATGGTTGGAAAAACTGGGCGCACGGCGGTGTGGGAACAGCTGCCGGGCTTGATATCCGACTTCAAGCTCGACTTCGTCATCGTCAATGGCGAGAACGCCGCCGGCGGCTTCGGCATCACCGAGGAGATTTTTCGCGAGACGCTCGCGGCGGGCGCGGATGTCGTCACCACCGGCAACCATGTCTGGGACCAGCGCGACGCGCTGGTCTTCGCGCCGCGCGAGGAGCGCTTCCTGCGCCCCTCCAATTTTCCCAAGGGCACGCCGGGGCGTGGTTCCGGCGTCTATATCGCCAGGAACGGCGCGCGGGTGCTGGTCGCCAACATCATGGGGCGCGTCTTCATGCATCCCGAGCTCGACGATCCGTTCCAGGCCGGCGAGCGCGAGCTTGCCGCCTGTCCGCTTGGCGAACAGGCCGACGCGGTAGTGATTGATTTCCATGCCGAGGCGACTTCGGAAAAGATGTGCTTCGCGCATTTCGTCGACGGCCGTGCCAGCCTTGTGGTCGGCACCCACACGCACCAGCCGACCGCCGATCATCAGATACTCAACGGCGGCACCGCCTATATTTCGGACGCCGGCATGTGCGGCGACTATGATTCCTCGCTTGGCATGGACAAGGAAGAGCCGCTCAACCGCTTCCTGTCGAAAGTGCCGAAAGGTCGTTTCGAGGCCGCGAATGGACCGGCGACGCTGTGCGGCGTCGGCGTGGAAATTTCCGACCGCACCGGGCTCGCCGAGAAGATCGCGCCGTTTCGCCGCGGGCCGAGACTCGAGGAAACCGCGCCGTCCTTCTGGTCATGATATTGATATGAGCACCGGTCGTACCTAACTGGCGACGAAACCCGCGAAAACTGCTCTAGATCGTAGAGGGGACGACCTCCATGCAGCTTGTCGAGTTCCTGGCGCCGCACTTTGCCTTTGTCTCCGATCCCACAGCCTGGATCGCGCTGCTGACGCTGGTGGTGCTGGAGGTGGTGCTCGGCATCGACAACCTGATCTTCATCTCGATCCTGACCAACAAGCTGCCGGAAGCGCAGCGCGCCCGCGCCCGCAAACTCGGCATCTCGGCGGCACTGGGCATGCGGCTGGTGCTGCTCGCCACGATCTCGATCATCGTGCAATTGACGACACCGGTGTTCACGGCGTTCGGGCATGGCTTTTCCTGGCGCGACCTGATCCTGATCGCCGGCGGCCTGTTCCTTGTCTGGAAGGCGACCAAGGAAATCCACCACACGGTCGATCCGCAGGATCATCAGGACTCGATGATGGGCGGCACACTGCAGATGAGCCTGGCCGGCGCGATCTTCCAGATCCTGCTGCTTGACCTCGTCTTCTCGATCGATTCCATCATCACCGCCGTCGGGATGACCGACGAGATCGCCATCATGTACATCGCTGTCATCGTGGCGGTGAGCGTGATGATGCTGGCGGCGACGCCGCTCGCCAACTTTATCGCCAAGAACCCCACAATCGTGATGCTGGCGCTCGGCTTCCTGCTGATGATCGGCATGACGCTGATTGCCGACGGCATGGGCTATCACGTGCCCAAGGGCTACATCTACGCCGCCATGGGTTTTTCCGCGCTGGTCGAGGGCCTCAACATGCTGGCGCGGCGTCGAAAGAAGCAGCGGTCCGGCGGCGGGCATTAAACTAGGGCAGGTTGATCTGCCAGGAAACGCCGAAGCGATCGTTGAGCCAAGCGAAACGGCGGCTGAAGCCGTAATCGTCGGTCGGCATCAGAAACGCGCCGTCCTTGGCCAGCACCCCGACAATGCGATCGAGCTCCTCCTCGGAGGAACAGTCGACGAAGAGCGAGAACGACGGCGTGAAGGAGAAGGCGTGATGCACGGGGCTGTTGAAGACCATGACCTCCGTGCCGCCGATCACGACGCGGGCCAGCTTGAGCGTGCCTTCGGGTCCGTCCTCACCGGCGCCATAGCGTGTGACGTCGACAACGCGGCTTTCTGGAACGGTGTCGCAATAGAGGGTCATGGCCTCCTCGGCCTGACCTTCGAACATCAGGAAACGGCGTTACCTTCACGGCCGGGCCTCCTCGCTCAAAGGGAGTCAAATATTGGTCTCGTTGGCCGGCTCGCCTTTCATCTCGGCGCGATAATAGCCGTCGCGCAAATTGATGCCGTATTCGAGATACGCCTTCATGCAGGCGAGCATCTGCGACCAGCCCTCGCAATCGAGGTAGGATTTCTTCAGTCCGACCTCGCCTTCGTGCCAGCCGGCCTCGGCGATGGTAACGAAGGTGCCGCCGTCGTCCAACGGCTCGAAGTTCATCTCGATGCGTGTCTTGTAGGCCGGCTTGCCGTCAGTGTCGGCCGCGTCCCAGCGCAGCACGATACGCCTATCCTTGATCACCTCGTCGACCTCGACCGGCACCGTCTTCCACCAGGTGACGGTGGTGCCGGCGACCAGCGGAGCAGAGGCGCCGCCAATGGTGGTGAAATAGCCGCTGAGCTTCGTCGGGTTGACCACGGCGTCGAAGACTTCGGCGACCGGCTTGCCGATGCGTCCGGAAATCCTGAATCCAAGAGACATATCCACAGCTCCTTCCTTGCCTCGTGAAACAATATGTTATAGAAACATAACATGTCAAGCCAAACCTCGGACGATCGTGTTTTCAAGGCCTTGGCGCACTCTCGCCGGCGCGAGTTGCTCGACCGCCTCAAGGATCAGCCGCAGACCACCGGGGCGCTCTGCGAGGCTTTCCCGGACATGGATCGCTGCACGGTCATGATGCATCTGAAGGTGCTGGAAGAGGCCGATCTGGTCGTGGCGAGGCGCGAGGGGCGCGAGCGCTGGAACCATCTCAACGCGCTGCCGATCAGGCAGATCCACGACCGCTGGATCGGCCAATATGCCGGCCATGCGATCAGCATCCTCGACCGGCTGAAGTCGGATCTGGAGGGATGATGCCGCGCTGCAAGGGCAATCTCGGTGTGTACGCCGTCAGGGTCGACGGTCCGGCTGGACGAATTGAGCCGATTTATCTATAAGCCGGCCATTCCGACAGAGAGCGCCGCGGGCCTTCGCAGGCACGCTTGCAGCGTTCTGAATTTTTGAATTCGAGCATTTGCCGATGCCGGGTGATCGCGCCCGGCCGAGAAATGCTCTAGCCGAACACGACAGGGGTGCCATGGCTGGCCATTCGCAGTTCAAGAACATCATGCACCGCAAGGGCCGCCAGGATGCGGTGCGGTCGAAAATGTTTTCCAAGCTGGCACGCGAAATCACCGTCGCCGCCAAGACCGGCACGCCGGACCCGGCGATGAACCCGCGGCTGCGCCTTGCGGTGCAGAACGCCAAGGCGGTGTCGATGCCGAAGGACAACATCCAGCGCGCCATCAACAAGGCCTCCGCCGGCGATGCCGAGAACTACGAGGCCGTGCGCTATGAGGGCTATGGCCCCGGCGGCGTGGCGCTGATCGTCGAGGTGCTGACCGACAACCGCAACCGCTCGGCGTCCAATGTGCGCGCCGCCTTCACCAAGGCCGGCGGGGCGCTCGGCGAAACCGGCTCGGTGTCGTTCATGTGGAACCGCGTCGGCGAGATCTATTACCCGGCTTCGGCCGGCAGCGCGGACAAGGTGATGGAAGCCGCGATCGAGGCCGGTGCTGACGACGTCGAGTCGGACGAGGAAGGCCACACCGTCTATTGCAGCTTCGAAAATCTCGGCGAGGTATCGAAGTCGCTCGAAGCCGCGCTCGGCGAAGCGGAGTCGGTGAAGCCGATCTGGCAGCCGCAGAACAATGTGCCGGTCGATGAAGAACGGGCGCAGTCGCTGATGAAGCTGGTCGCCACTCTCGAGGACGACGACGACGTGCAGAGCGTCTACGCCAATTTCGAGGTCGACGACGAAACCATGGCCAAGCTCAGCGCGGCCTGATCGGCTGACCGTATGAGCGGAACTCGATCCGACATGAGCGAGAAGCCGCGGCCCGCCGTCCGCATCACCTACTGCACGCAATGCCAGTGGCTGCTCAGAGCCGGCTGGATGGCACAGGAGCTGCTCTCGACCTTCGGCACCGATCTCGGCGAGGTGACGCTGGTGCCAGGCACCGGCGGCATCTTCACGATCTCCTGCAACGACCAGCTTGTCTGGGAGCGCAAGCGCGACGGCGGTTTTCCGGACGCGGCGAAGCTCAAGCAACTGGTCCGCGATGTCATCGACCCGGAGCGCGATCTGGGACACGCCGACCGCAAGACGCACAAGAAGACGGACCCCGCCTGAGGTGGTGTTTTATCCGCTGGCCGCTCTCTTCAAATCAGCGCCAGGATGAAGCAGGCCATCGCCACGATCGCGGTGATGGTGCGGACGTGGTTCCACATGACCCATTGGCGCAGATGGTTCGCCCACACGGCGGCGCCGTTGCTGCTGGCCGGGTCGACGGCGGCCAGGGCGTCGTTGAGCGGTACGTTGAACACCATGGTCACGATCGGGTTGCCGACGAGATAGATTACGGCGCCGGCAAGCAGCCAGTACGAGCCCGATTGGCTCCAGCCCCATGATGACAGCGGCAATCAGCACCAGGCAGATGAGGCCGGTGCCGAAAAGCGCCGTCATGAAGGCGGGCGTAATTACGGTGATGTTGATCGAATTCATCGCTGCGATGCCGGCTGGGACGGGCAGCCTGGCAAGTGCTGCCATGACGAAATTGGAAAAGGCGAAGAAGACGCCGCCGACCACGCCAGAGCCGATCGCGGCAATGAAGGCGAGGGCGGGAAGAATTTTCATCATCTCAGTTACTCCAGACGCCGCTGGCTGCGGTTTCGATTGCATAGGCGAAGAAGTCTTTCGGCCGGCGGCCGAGCGCGCGCTGCACGCCGTCGGTCAGCGATTCGTTGCGGCCGTCGAGCACCTCGGTGAAGAGCTCGTTGAGCAGCCAGGCGAATTCCGGCGGCAGGTTGTGCGCAGCCACCGTTTCGATGAATTGGGCATGCGAGATCCGCCGATAGCGGATGTCGCGGCCAGTGGCTTTGCCGATTTCGGCGACGGCCTGAGCAAAGCTCAGCAGACGCGGGCCGGTGAGTTCGTAAAGCTGGCCGGCATGGCCCGGCTCCGTCAGCACGGCTTCGGCGACATCGGCGATATCGTCGACATCGACGAAGGGTTCGCCGACAGCGCCGACCGGCAGGGCGACTTCGCCTTCGAGTATGGATTCGATGAGGAAGCCTTCGCTGAAATTCTGCGAGAACCATGAGCAGCGCAGGATCGTCCAATCGGCACCGGAGACCTTGACCATTTCCTCGGCGCGCTGAGCCTCCGTCTCGCCGCGACCGGAGAGCAGTACCAGCCGCTTGATGCCGCGCTCGACGGCAAGTTTGGCCAACGCCTCGACAGTTTCGGCGGCGCCCGGCACCGCGATGTCAGGATAGTAGCTGATGTAGACGGCGCCGACGCCGTCGAGGGCCGCGCCCCAGGTTTTCTTGTCCGACCAGTCGAAGGGAGGCGTGCCTGCGCGGGAGCCGATCCGCACCGGGATACTGCGGGCGGTCAGCCGTTCGGCCAGCCGCCGGCCGGTCTTGCCGGTGCCGCCCAGGATCAAAATCGGTTTCCGTGACGTGTCGGTCATCTCGATCTCCTCGTTTTCTTAATATGAGTAGTCCTCATGTTTGCAAAACGTGATAACCGCTCGTATTTTGTGAGTCAAGCCAGTTTCTCGAGGATCTTTCGGAGGAAGCTCATGCAAGGCAGGGTAGCCGCGAAGCTCGACCAGGAAATCGCAATGCCCCGGCGAGCGCCGACGCAGCAGCGCAGCCGCGAGCGGGTCGAGCGGATGCTTGCCGCTGCCGCGGCGCTGATCGCCGAGCAAGGCAGCAATGCCATGCGCATGGGCGAGGTGGCGGAAAGAGCAGGGGTGTCGATCGGCTCGCTCTACCAGTTCTTTCCCGACAAGCGGGCGATCGTCTGGGCGCTGGCCGAGCGCTACACCGCCGAAAGCCAGGCCTGCATTTCGGCGGCGCTGAAGGACGTCAGCGACGCCGAAGGGCTGAAGCAGGCGTTTTCGGAGCTGGTCGACATCTATTACGGGATGTTCCTGGCCGAACCGGTGATGCGCGACATCTGGTCGGGCACGCAGGCCGACAAGGCCTTGCGCGAACTCGAACTGGCCGACAGCCGGGCCAATGCCCGATTCCTCGTCGCGGTGCTGAAGCGGTTGCGTCCCGGCGCAAATACCGTGGCGATGGAGACGGCGGCGCTGCTAGTCTGGCAGATGGGCGAGGCGGTCATGCGGCTGGCGATCTCCGTCGACCGGGAGGAGGGCGACAGGCTGGTCGCGGCCTATAAGCGCATGGCGCTGCGGGAGCTGGTGGAAGGGTAGGTACAACCTGGTCGGGTTTCCCGCAGCGTCTGTGGCCAACAAAAAACCCGCCTCGGAGGCGGGTTTTGATCTGCGACACGTTTAGAGCGGCGGATTTTCATGTGAGTCCATAGCCTGCGGCAGTGAAGTAGTTTCTGCATTCTGTTAGGGAGAACAGATTGC